>NZ_LN831025.1:0-600000 GCF_001457695.1 Campylobacter jejuni
ATGAATCCAAGCCAAATACTTGAAAATTTAAAAAAAGAATTAAGCGAAAACGAATACGAAAATTATTTATCAAATTTAAAATTCAACGAAAAACAAAGCAAAGCAGATCTTTTAGTTTTTAACGCTCCAAATGAACTCATGGCTAAATTCATACAAACAAAATACGGTAAAAAAATCGCACATTTTTATGAAGTGCAAAGTGGAAATAAAGCCATCATAAACATACAAGCACAAAGTACTAAACAAAACAACAAAAGCACAAAAATCGACATAGCTCATATAAAAGCACAAAGCACAATTTTAAATCCTTCTTTTACTTTTGACAGTTTTGTTGTGGGGGATTCTAACAAATACGCTTATGGAGCATGTAAAGCTATAATACATAAAGACAAACTTGGAAAACTTTATAATCCAATCTTTGTTTATGGACCTACAGGACTTGGAAAAACACATTTACTTCAAGCGGTTGGAAATGCGAGCTTAGAAATGGGAAAAAAAGTTATTTACGCTACGAGTGAAAATTTTATCAATGATTTTACTTCAAATTTAAAAAATGGCTCTTTAGATAAATTTCATGAAAAGTATAGAAACTGCGATGTTTTACTTATAGATGATGTGCAGTTTTTAGGAAAAACCGATAAAATTCAAGAAGAATTTTTCTTTATATTTAATGAGATTAAAAACAATGACGGGCAAATCATCATGACTTCAGACAATCCACCCAACATGCTAAAAGGTATAACCGAACGCTTAAAAAGTCGTTTTGCACATGGGATCATAGCCGATATAACTCCACCTCAACTAGATACAAAAATAGCCATCATAAGAAAAAAATGTGAATTTAACGATATCAATCTTTCTAATGATATCATAAACTATATCGCCACTTCTTTAGGGGATAATATAAGAGAAATAGAAGGTATCATCATAAGTTTAAATGCTTATGCAACCATACTAGGACAAGAAATCACACTCGAACTTGCCAAAAGTGTGATGAAAGATCATATCAAAGAAAAGAAAGAAAATATCACTATAGATGACATTTTATCTTTGGTATGTAAAGAATTTAACATCAAACCAAGCGATGTGAAATCCAATAAAAAAACTCAAAATATAGTCACAGCAAGACGCATTGTGATTTACCTAGCTAGGGCACTTACGGCTTTGACTATGCCACAACTTGCGAATTATTTTGAAATGAAAGATCATACAGCTATTTCACATAATGTTAAAAAAATCACAGAAATGATAGAAAATGATGGTTCTTTAAAAGCAAAAATCGAAGAACTTAAAAACAAAATTCTTGTTAAAAGTCAAAGTTAAGTGAAAGGATGTGAAAAATAAATTCTAGAGTGTGAAAAAAAGAAATTAAGCAAAGTATGATAAAATACAAATTTGATTATTTCGCTTTGAAGAATTTCACAATTTCAACAAGCTTATTATTACAACGAATTTAAAATTAAAATAAACCAAGGAGAAAAAATGAAGTTAAGTATCAATAAAAATACTTTAGAATCTGCAGTGATTTTATGTAATGCTTATGTAGAAAAAAAAGACTCAAGCACCATTACTTCTCATCTTTTTTTTCATGCTGATGAAGATAAACTTCTTATTAGAGCTAGTGATTATGAAATAGGTATCAACTATAAGATAAAAAAAATCCGCGTAGAATCAAGTGGCTTTGCTACTGCAAATGCAAAAAGTATTGCAGATGTTATTAAAAGCTTAAATAATGAAGAAGTTGTTTTAGAAACCATTGATAATTTCTTATTTATAAGACAAAAGAGTACAAAATACAAACTTCCTATGTTTAATCATGAAGATTTTCCAAATTTTCCAAATACAGAAGGAAAAAACCAATTTGACATTGATTCAAGTGATTTAAGCCGTTCTCTTAAAAAGATATTACCAAGTATTGATACAAACAACCCAAAATACTCCTTAAATGGTGCATTTTTAGATATAAAAACAGATAAAATTAACTTCGTAGGAACTGATACAAAACGCCTTGCAATCTATACTTTAGAAAAAGCAAATAATCAAGAATTTAGTTTTAGTATCCCTAAAAAAGCTATTATGGAAATGCAAAAACTTTTCTATGAAAAAATAGAAATTTTTTATGATCAAAATATGCTTATCGCTAAAAATGAAAATTTTGAATTCTTTACAAAACTTATTAACGATAAATTTCCAGATTATGAAAAAGTTATACCAAAAACTTTCAAACAAGAACTCAGCTTTTCAACTGAAGATTTTATAGATAGTCTTAAAAAAATCAGCGTTGTAACTGAAAAAATGAAACTTCATTTTAACAAAGATAAAATCATCTTTGAAGGTATAAGTTTAGACAATATGGAAGCAAAAACAGAACTTGAAATTCAAACAGGAGTAAGTGAAGAATTTAATCTTACTATAAAAATCAAATATTTACTTGATTTCTTAACTTCTATAGAAGAAGAAAAATTCACTTTAAGTGTAAATGAACCTAATTCAGCATTTATAGTCAAATCCCAAGGACTATCAATGATTATCATGCCTATGATTTTGTAATAAAACAAGTAAAAGATAAAGGAAAAATATGCAAGAAAATTACGGTGCGAGTAATATTAAAGTCCTAAAAGGCTTAGAAGCTGTTAGAAAACGCCCAGGTATGTATATAGGAGATACAAACATAGGCGGACTTCATCATATGATTTATGAAGTTGTGGATAATTCTATCGATGAAGCTATGGCAGGACATTGTGATACTATAGATGTAGAAATCACTACTGAAGGAAGCTGTATAGTTAGTGATAATGGTCGTGGTATTCCTGTTGATATGCACCCAACTGAAAATATGCCAACTTTAACTGTTGTTTTAACTGTCCTACATGCAGGGGGAAAATTCGATAAAGATACTTATAAAGTTTCAGGTGGTTTGCACGGTGTTGGGGTTTCGGTTGTAAATGCACTTTCCAAAAAACTTGTAGCTACAGTTGAAAGAAATGGAGAAATTTATCGTCAAGAATTTTCAGAAGGTAAAGTTATCAGTGAATTTGGTGTGATAGGAAAAAGTAAAAAAACAGGAACAACTATAGAATTTTGGCCTGATGATCAAATTTTTGAAGTGACTGAATTTGATTATGAAATTTTGGCTAAAAGATTTCGTGAACTTGCATACTTAAATCCAAAAATCACTATAAATTTTAAAGATAACCGCGTAGGCAAACATGAAAGTTTTCACTTTGAAGGTGGAATTTCTCAGTTTGTTACAGACTTAAATAAAAAAGAAGCTTTAACTAAAGCAATTTTCTTTAGCGTAGATGAAGAAGATGTGAATGTTGAAGTAGCTTTGCTTTACAATGATACTTATAGTGAAAATTTACTCTCTTTTGTAAATAATATCAAAACTCCAGATGGTGGAACACACGAAGCTGGTTTTAGAATGGGTTTAACTCGTGTGATAAGTAACTATATAGAAGCAAATGCAAGTGCTAGAGAAAAGGATAATAAAATCACAGGCGAAGATGTGCGTGAAGGCTTGATCGCTGTTGTGAGTGTAAAGGTGCCTGAACCACAATTTGAAGGACAAACCAAAGGAAAACTTGGTTCAACTTATGTGCGTCCTATAGTTTCAAAAGCAAGTTTTGAGTATTTGACTAAATATTTTGAAGAAAATCCTATCGAAGCTAAAGCTATAATGAATAAAGCTTTAATGGCAGCTAGAGGAAGAGAAGCAGCGAAAAAAGCTAGAGAATTAACGCGTAAAAAAGAAAGTTTAAGCGTAGGAACTTTACCAGGGAAATTAGCTGATTGTCAAAGTAAAGATCCAAGTGAAAGTGAAATTTATCTTGTGGAAGGGGATTCTGCAGGAGGTTCTGCAAAACAAGGTAGAGAAAGATCTTTTCAAGCTATACTGCCTTTGCGTGGTAAAATTTTAAATGTTGAAAAAGCAAGATTAGATAAAATTTTAAAATCTGAGCAAATTCAAAATATGATTACCGCTTTTGGCTGTGGTATAGGTGAAGATTTTGATCTTTCAAAACTTAGATATCATAAAATCATCATCATGACAGATGCGGATGTTGATGGATCACATATACAAACCTTGCTTTTAACTTTCTTCTTCCGTTTTATGAATGAACTTGTGGCAAATGGACATATTTATTTAGCACAACCACCTTTATATCTTTATAAAAAAGCTAAAAAGCAAATTTATTTAAAAGATGAAAAAGCTTTGAGCGAATACCTGATAGAAACGGGAATAGAAGGTTTAAACTATGAAGGTATAGGAATGAATGATTTAAAAGATTATTTAAAAATCGTCGCAGCTTATCGTGCAATTTTAAAAGATCTTGAAAAGCGTTTTAATGTGATTTCTGTGATACGCTATATGATAGAAAATTCAAATTTAGTTAAAGGAAATAATGAAGAATTATTTAGTGTAATCAAACAATTTTTAGAAACACAAGGACACAATATCTTAAATCATTATATCAATGAAAATGAAATTCGAGCTTTCGTTCAAACTCAAAATGGCTTAGAAGAACTTGTGATTAATGAAGAACTTTTCACTCATCCACTATATGAAGAAGCAAGTTATATTTTTGATAAGATTAAAGATAGAGGCTTGGAATTTGATAAAGATATTTTAGAAGTTCTTGAAGATGTTGAAACCAATGCTAAAAAAGGTGCTACTATACAACGCTATAAAGGTTTAGGGGAAATGAATCCTGAGCAACTTTGGGAAACCACAATGGATCCAAGTGTAAGAAGACTTTTAAAAATCACTATTGAAGATGCACAAAGTGCAAATGATACCTTTAATCTCTTTATGGGTGATGAGGTTGAACCAAGACGCGATTATATCCAAGCACACGCTAAAGATGTAAAGCATTTGGATGTGTAAATTTATCATTGAAGAAATGATTTCTTCAATGAGTTTTATTTTGTAAGAATATAGCTAGAGGAATTCTTCTTCTTGTATCGTATTTTTCTCCATAATATTTTTCAAGATAATTTAAAATTTTTTCTTCATCTTCAGGTTCTATTTCCCAAAGTCCTTCACTATCTTGCATCCATCTTATAGCTGCTAACCAAGCTTTTCTACTTGCATGCATGTTGGTAATGAGATTGGATCCATGACAAGCTAAACAATTTGCTTCCACTAAAGGTGAATCAGGATCGATAATCAATCCTGTATCAGGGTTAATTTCAAGATTTTGAGCCCAACTTGCACTTAAAAACAATGCTAAGATCAATATAATTTTTTTCATCATTCTTAAACTCCATAAACATTAACTCTATGGCATGCATTATTGATATATCCTCCTGGATTCCACTGTGCTAAAACCATAGGTTGACTGTTACCTTGACTATCGATAGCTCTTGCCCAAATTTCATAATATCCTTTTGTTGGTATTGATATTTGAGCACTCCATTTTTGCCATGCTAATCTATTTAATGGTTTTTCTACCTTTGCTTTAGTCCATGTTACGCCATAATCATTGCTTACATAAACTTCACTAACTTCAAGTTCTCCAGCCCAAGCTTTACCTCTAACTTCAAATTTTTTATTTGCTTTTATTTCAGAACCATTTTTGATATTAGTAATTACAGATCTTATAGGCATTGATTCTATGATTTTCATCTCGCCTTTATAGTTAAAATCTCCTGGTTTTACCGGATTTATAGGAACTTTATAAGAACCTTCCATTTTTTCACCATCATGAATTTTATTTCTTACTGAAATTTTATAAAGCCATTTACCGCTTGTACTTGCAGGGTAACCACCACAAACAAGTCTAAGTGGATAGCCATTGACTAAAGGAATATCTTTGCCTTCATAAGCCCAAGCTATTAGAGTTTCATCTTGTAAAGCTTTAGAAATAGGAACTCCTCTACTAATAGGTGAAGTTTCTTCACCATTTAATTTTGTATCTATGCCATAATATCCGATATAAACCGCATCATTTTTGATGCCACAATCTTTTAAAATATCTTTTAAACGCACTCCTGTCCATCTACCGCAAGCTACTGCACCATAACCCCATTGAGTTCCTTTTGTGCTAGGTATAACTTCGGATCTACCATTTCCACCGCATTCAACTGTTA
The DNA here is from genome assembly GCF_001457695.1 of Campylobacter jejuni. Classification (NCBI taxonomy): domain Bacteria; kingdom Pseudomonadati; phylum Campylobacterota; class Epsilonproteobacteria; order Campylobacterales; family Campylobacteraceae; genus Campylobacter; species Campylobacter jejuni. The sequence goes on from NZ_LN831025.1 coordinate 6,094, forward strand.
AGGCATAAGTATAGGTTTTAAATTTCTTTTTTAAATCTTCTATGGTGTAAGATTTTTTATTGATAATGCTTTCTCCATCGATTTCTAAAGTCCAACCTTTATGAAGTCTTTCTTTTATCGTTTCTAGGCTTGGTGGTAAGCCATTATTTCTAACAAAGAAATTTTCAGGTTTAGTAAAATCAGAATCAAGAGCATAAATTTCAGTTTCTGCTGTTAATGGTTTTTCGCCATGGTAGATAAGATCTTTTTTACCTTCTATTTTAAAATCAGGCAATTCTTTTGCCAAAGCCTTACTTCCTAAAAAATTCTCAAAAGAAAAATTTGACAATACACTAATGCCAAATAAACCAAGTCCTATATTTTTTAGAAAGTCTCTACGATTTTCTTTTTGATCGTTCTGTTTCATTGAAATATCCTTAAATATTTATATAATCTTTTATTTTATTATAAATTTTAAAAATTTAAATAATTAATATAATTAATTATTTAAATTAAAAAAATTAATTATTTTTTATAATTTTGCATATTAAAATAAAATCATCATATGTTCGAGTTTTATTACATTTTAACTAAGTTTTTTCTACAATTAAATTTTTAAAATTATTTAAGGAATGATTTTGATTTTACTTACTAATCCTATCATTATCAGTGTTGTTTTGATGACTTTACTTTGTTTGTTTCGTTTTAATGTGCTTTTGAGTCTTTTGATCTCAGCTCTTATTGCAGGTGTATTTTCTCATCTTGAACTCGTAGATACTATGAATATACTTATAAGCGGAATGAAAGAAAATTTAAAAACAGCTCTTAGCTATATACTCTTAGGAGCCATTGCCGCAGCGATTTCAAAGACAAATTTAACTGCATATTTGATTAAGATAGTAAGTCATTTTATATCTCATAAAAAATATTTATTGCTTTTGTCTATAGCTTTGATTTCTTGTTTTTCTCAAAATTTAATTCCTATTCATGTAGCTTTTATACCTTTGTTGATTCCACCTCTTTTAAGTCTTTTTAATAAACTTAAAATCGATCGTAGAGCGGTTGCTTGTGCTTTAACTTTTGGACTTACTACGCCTTATATGGTTTTGCCAGTAGGTTTTGGGCTTACTTTTCAAGATCTTTTAAAAGATAATTTAAATGCAAATAATGTAAGTGTATCTTTAAATGATGTTACAAATACTATGTATTTTGCTGCTATTTGTATGATAGCAGGACTTTTTCTAGCGCTTTTTGTGTTTTATCGTAAGCCAAGAGAGTATCAAGAAGTAGAAATTGCTAAAGTGGATTTAGAAAATCTTGAAATGACGCGTAAGGAATGGGGCGTTTTAGCTGGGCTTGTTTTAACTTTAATTTTGCAAATTTTGACTATGAATTTACCTTTATCAGGGCTTTTGGGTTTTGTTTTAATGGTTATTTTAGGTGGAGTTGAATTTTCAAAAGTCAATGAAGTTTTTGATGATGGGCTTAAAATGATGGGTTTTATAGCTTTTGTTATCCTTGTTGCTGCAGGATATGGAGAAGTTTTAAAAGAAAGTAGATCAGTAGTAGATCTTGTAAATTCAGTCGTTCCTTGGATGGAGCAAAGTAAATTTTTAGCAGTATTTTTCATGCTTTTAATAGGACTTATCATCACTATGGGTATAGGTACTTCTTTTGGAACTATACCTATCATAGCTACGCTTTTTTGTCCTATTTGTTTGGAACTTGGTTTTAGTACAGCACTTATTATATTTATCTTAGGAGTAGCAGGAGCTTTAGGAGATGCAGGAAGTCCAGCCAGTGAAACAACCATGGGAACTACTGTAGGATTAAATGCTGATAAACAACACGATCACATTAAAGATACTTGCATACCAACTTTTATTTTCTATAATGGCCCATTATTGATTTTAGGTAGTATTATCGCCATGTTTTTATAATTTTTACAAATCTATCAAAATATTTTTTAATTTATTTATTTTTAAGATAAAAATTATATCGATTTTAAAAAAATGTATGCTATAATCCTTATAAAGCTAACAAAATTTAAATCAGTCTTATAAGGAGAGCAAAATGGATTTAGAAAATATCCTAGAAAATAATCAAAGCATAGGTTTATATCACCCAAAGAACGAACACGATGCCTGTGGTATCGCTGCAGTTGCTAATATACGCGGTATTGCCTCTTATAAGGTTATTTGTGATGCTTTAGAAATTTTGATGAATCTTGAGCACCGAGGTGGTGCAGGAGCTGAAGAAAATTCAGGTGATGGGGCGGGGATTTTGATCCAAATTCCACATGATTTTTTTAAAACTCAAGAATTGGGTTTTGAACTTCCTAAAAAGGGTGATTATGCCGTAGCACAGATGTTTTTATCACCCAATACTGATGCAAAAGAAGAAGCAAAAGAGATATTTTTACAAGGTTTAAAGGATAAAAAACTTGAATTTTTAGGTTTTAGAGAAGTGCCTTTTAATCCTAGCGATATAGGTGCAAGTGCTTTAAAAGCTATGCCTTATTTTTTACAAGCCTTTGTGAAAAAACCAAGTAAAATAAGTGCAGGGCTTGAGTTTGAAAGAGTGCTTTATAGTACGCGTCGTCTCATAGAAAAAAGAGCTATTAATGTGCCAAAATTTTATTTTTCAAGTTTTTCTTCACGTACTATAGTTTATAAAGGAATGCTTCTTTCAACTCAATTGAGCGATTTTTATCTCGATTTTAAAGATGTTAATATGAAATCAGCCATTGCTTTAGTGCATTCTCGCTTTTCGACTAATACCTTTCCAAGTTGGGAAAGAGCCCACCCAAACCGCTATATGGTACATAATGGAGAGATTAATACCATACGCGGAAATGTTGATAGTATAAGAGCTAGAGAAGGTTTGATGCAAAGTGAGTATTTTGAAAATTTAGATGAAATTTTTCCCATCATAGCTAAGCCTAGCAGTGATTCTGCAATGTTTGATAATACTTTAGAATTTTTAGCTCTAAATGGTCGTACTTTAGAAGAAGCTTTTATGATGATGGTGCCAGAACCTTGGCATAAAAATGAAAATATGGAAAGCAAAAAGCGTGCTTTTTATGAATATCATTCTTTATTGATGGAGCCTTGGGATGGGCCTGCTGCTATAGTTTTTACTGATGGAGTGATTATGGGGGCGAGTTTGGATAGAAATGGTTTTCGTCCTTCAAGGTATTATCTTACAAAAGATGATATGCTCATACTTTCAAGTGAAACAGGGGCTTTAAAACTTGATGAAAAAAATATCAAAGCCAAAAAACGCTTAGAACCTGGAAAACTTTTACTCGTTGATACAGCAAGAGGTAGGGTTATAGCTGATAATGAAATCAAAGAGCATTATGCTAATGCTAAGCCTTATAAAAAATGGCTTAAAAATTTAGTTGAACTTGAAAAACAAAAAAGCGGAGTTTATAAACATCAGTTTTTAAAAGAAGATGAGGTTTTAAAACTCCAAAAAGCTTTTGGTTGGAGTTATGATGAGCTTAAAATGAGTGTGGCTGCTATGGCTCAAAATGGTAAAGAAGCTATAGCAGCTATGGGTGTAGATACTCCTTTGGCTATACTTTCTAAAACTTATCAACCTTTGTATAATTATTTTAAACAACTTTTTGCACAAGTAACTAATCCTCCTCTTGATGCCATAAGAGAAGAGATCGTTACTTCTACAAGGATTTATCTAGGAAGCGAAGGCAATTTATTAAAACCCGATGAAAACAATGCAAAACGCGTAAAAATAGCCTTGCCTGTGATAAGCAATGAAGAACTTTTTGAAGTTAAGGCTTTAAATAAATTTCAAGTTAAAGAATTTTCTATACTTTATGATTATTCTAAAAAAACTTTAGAAAAGGCTTTAGATGAACTTTGCGTTAAGATAGAAGATGAGGTTAAAAAAGGTGTTTCTATTATCATTTTAAGCGATAAAGGAGTGGATGAAAAAAACGCTTATATCCCCGCTTTGCTTGCTGTTTCTGGAGTGCATAATCATCTAGTAAGAAAAAATTTAAGAACACACACAAGTCTTATTATCGAAAGTGGTGAACCTAGAGAAATTCATCATTTTGCATGTCTTTTAGGTTATGGTGCGACTGTTATTAATCCTTATTTGGTTTATGAGAGCATACAAAAACTCATTGCCAATAAAGATTTAAATTTAAGTTATGAAAAGGCGGTAGAAAATTTCATCAAGGCAAGTTCAAGTGGTATAGTCAAAATTGCTTCTAAAATGGGGGTTTCTACCTTGCAAAGTTATAATGGCTCTGCACTTTTTGAATGTCTGGGCTTAAGCTCTAAGGTGATTGATAAATACTTCACTTCTACAACTTCACGCATTGAAGGTATGGATTTAGAAGATTTTGAAAAAGAACTCATTGCTTTACACAAACATGCTTTTAACGATACACATAAGGCTTTAGATTCTAAAGGAATTCATGGTTTTAGAAGTGCTAAAGAAGAACATTTAATCGATCCGCTTGTGATTTTTAATCTTCAGCAAGCCTGTCGCAACAAAGACTATAAAAGCTTTAAAAAATACTCGGCTTTAGTAGATGAAAAACAAGTTAATTTGCGTTCTTTGATGGAATTTGATTTTAGTGAAGCTATCAGTATAGATAAGGTTGAAAGTGCAGAAAGTATAGTTAAACGCTTTAGAACAGGGGCGATGAGTTATGGTTCTATTTCTAAAGAAGCACACGAGTGTTTAGCACAGGCTATGAATAAAATAGGTGCTAAATCAAATTCAGGTGAAGGTGGCGAGGATGAAGAACGCTATGAAATCAAAGAGGGTGTGGATAAAAACTCAGCCATTAAGCAAGTAGCAAGTGGGCGTTTTGGCGTGGATTTAAACTACTTAAGTCATGCAAAAGAAATTCAAATCAAAGTCGCTCAAGGCGCAAAACCAGGTGAAGGCGGACAATTAATGGGCTTTAAAGTCTATCCTTGGATAGCCAAAGCTAGACATTCTACTGCAGGTGTGACGCTTATTTCCCCACCTCCTCATCACGATATTTATTCTATAGAAGATTTGGCTCAACTTATTTATGACCTAAAAAATGCTAACAAAGACGCTAAAATTTCAGTAAAACTTGTAAGCGAAAATGGCATAGGAACGGTTGCTGCAGGTGTGGCTAAGGCAGGAGCGAATTTAATCCTTGTTTCAGGTTATGATGGAGGTACGGGTGCAAGTCCTAGAACTTCTATACCGCATGCAGGAATTCCTTGGGAGTTAGGTTTGGCTGAAACACATCAAACTTTGATTTTAAACAAGCTTAGAGATAGGGTAAGATTAGAAACTGATGGAAAGCTTATGAATGGGCGTGATTTAGCCATAGCAGCACTTTTAGGAGCTGAAGAATTTGGTTTTGCAACAGCGCCTTTGATTGTTTTAGGTTGTACGATGATGAGAGTTTGTCATCTAAATACCTGTCCTTTTGGTATAGCCACTCAAGATACAGAACTTAGAGATCGTTTCAAAGGCAAAGTGGATGATGTGATTAATTTCATGTATTTTATAGCCGAGGAACTTAGGGAGTATATGGCAAGGCTTGGTTTTGAACGCCTAGATGATATGATAGGTCGTGTGGATAAACTCCGCCAAAAAAGTGTGCAAGGTAAAGCAGGAAAGCTAAATTTAGATAAAATTTTAAAATCCTTGCCTACTTATAATAGAACCGCTGTGCATTTTAAAGACTATAAAGATAACAAGCTTGAAAAAACGATTGATTATAGAATTTTACTTCCGCTTTGTAAAAATGCTGTGGAGAAAAAAGAGCCTATCAAACTTTCTTTAGAAGTAGGAAATCAAAGCCGTACTTTTGCGACTATGCTTTCAAGTGAAATTTTAAAAACTTATGGAAAAGATGCTTTAGATGAAGATAGTATCCATATCAAAGCTATAGGCAATGCAGGCAATAGCTTTGGAGCGTTTTTGTTAAAGGGCATTAAACTTGAGATTATAGGCGATAGCAATGATTATTTAGGCAAGGGTTTAAGTGGTGGCAAAATCATAGCAAAAATTTCAAATGAAGCCACTTTTTCACCTGAAGAAAATATAATCGCAGGAAATGCTTGTTTATACGGAGCTACAAAAGGTGAAGTGTATTTAGATGGTATAGCAGGGGAAAGATTTTGTGTAAGAAATTCAGGAGCTTTAGCTGTGGTTTTAGGAACAGGCGTGCATGGTTGTGAATATATGACAGGTGGGCAAGTTGTAGTTCTTGGAGATGTGGGTGCGAATTTCGCTGCTGGTATGAGTGGGGGCGTTGTTTATATCTTTGGAAGACACAATGAAGCTCATGTAAATACCGAGCTTGTGGATATTAAAGATCTTAATGCTAAGGATGAAAAAGAATTAAAAGCCGTGATAGAAAAACATATCGCTTATACAGATTCTAAAAAGGCTAAAGATATCTTAGAAAAATTCGATAAAAAAGACTTTTTTAAAGTCATGCCAAGAGATTATGAAAAGATGTTAAAAATGCTTGATCTTTGTAAAAATGAAAAAGATCCAAATTTAGCAGCATTTTTGAAAATCACACAATAAATTTTTATTAGAGGAGAAATTATGGCTGAAATGAAAACAGAAAGAAAAAGTGTTTTAGATTATCTTTCTAAAAATAAATTTTTAATCCCAATGTATCAAAGACCTTATGCTTGGACATTAGAAGAATGTGAACAGTTGTGGAATGATATTGTTACTTTTTTTAATGATGAGGATAGAAAACCTGAAGATGAATATTTTTTGGGTAGTATTGTGATGTATAAGCAAAATAATCATCAAAATATTATAGATGGACAACAAAGAACAATATCTTTAAGTTTGTTGTTAAAAGCTTTATATGTAAAAGCTTTTAAAGATAGAAGTGAAGAAACAAAAAATCTTGTGGCAATGCTTGAAAGCTGTTTATGGGATATTGATGATATTAGCGGAAAAGCAGACTATAACGCGTCACATTTAGAAAGTGATGTTATTACGAAAGAAGATGAAGATATATTAAAACAAATTTTGACTAATGAATATAGACTAGAAAATAATGATATTGAAACAAAGATTAAAAAAGTTAAATCTAATTATGAGAAAAATTATTTATTTTTTCTTTTAAAATCTGATGAATTTGCAAAAGAAAATCCAACTAAATGGGAAAAATTTTGTGTAGTTTTATTAAAATCTTGTATTTTGCTTCCTATAGAATGCGAAGGTTATGATGAAGATTCTAGGCTTGAGAATGCTTTAAGAATTTTTAATACTTTAAATAATAGAGGAATTCCACTTAGTGATTCTGATATTTTTAAAAGTATTATTTTTAAAAGCAAAAAAACTTTAGAAAGAAGAAAAGAATTTGCAAATAAGTGGAAAGAACTTGAAGATAAAAAAGATATGGATTTTATATTTAGAAATTATATGCATGTTATTCGTGCTAGAAATAAAATTAAAACAAGTGAAATTGGTTTAAGAGTTTTTTTTACTAAAGAGTACAAGAATATTTTACAAGATGATAATATTATAAGTGAAATTGAACAGCTTAGTAAATTTTGGAATGATGAATTTAGTGATTTATATAATAATAGGTCATATCAATTTTATGAAGTTTTAAATGAGTTACCAAATGAATATTGGAAATATTTAGATAGTGCATATTATATGTATTGTCAAGATAAAAAAATAAATTATTATAAAAACCATGAGAATTTTTTAGCAAAAATAATTGCTAATTTTTTAGTAAAACTTATCAATAAGCCGACTATTGCAGAAGTCAAACCAATTGTTTTTAATGCATATACATCATTATATTCTAAAGGAGAACTAAATTTTCAGACAGATTCAAAGCAAATTTTAGAAAATGAGATATTGTTTAAAGAACAGTTTTTTAAAGCAAATAAACTTATTCCAGCACTATTAACTCTTAATCTTTATATAAAATATCCGAATCAAAAAACTGATATTAAAGCTGAAATTGAACATATTTTCCCAAAAACTACACAATGGAGACCAAGTTATACAGGTTGGGATAAAGAAGAAGCAAAGTCTTACATTGAATCTATTGGTAATAAAATGTGGCTCGAAAAAAGATTAAATATTAAAGCAGGCAACAATTATTTTGATGAGAAGAAAGAAAAATATAAAGAATCAAACTTTTTAGAAGCACAAGAATTATCCAAGTATACTAAAAATGATTGGCTAAAGGAAGATATTGAAAAGAGAAATGAAGAGATTTATAATAGATTAGTAGACTTTTTTAAGCAAAATATTGATTAGTTTTAAGGAGTAAAAAATGGGAAATACAAGAGGTTTTTTGGACTTTAAAAGAATGGATTTTAAAAAAATTGCTCCTAAAGAAAGGATTTTAAATTACAAAGAATTTACTATACCTTTGGATAAAAAAGAACAAGAAATTCAAGGCGGGCGTTGTATGGATTGTGGTGTGGCCTTTTGTCATACGGGTGTGATGAGCGAAGGAAAAGATGTGGGCTGTCCTTTAAACAATCTCATTCCTGAATGGAACGATCTTATTTATCGTTCTTTATGGGAAGAAGCTTATGAAAGACTTGATCTTACCAATCCTTTTCCTGAATTTACCGGTCGTGTTTGCCCTGCTCCTTGTGAGGATTCTTGTGTGTGTGCGATAAATGGCACAAGTGTGAGTATCAAAAATAATGAATTATCCATCATAGAAAATGCTTTTAAAGAAAATTTAGTAAGAGTAAATAAACCTAAGCAATACAATGGCAAAAAAATCGCTATCATAGGAAGTGGGCCTGCTGGGCTTGCTTGTGCTAACACTTTAAATTCGCTAGGTTATAAAGTAAGTGTTTTTGAAAGAAGCGATAAAATAGGCGGACTTTTGATGTATGGTATCCCTGATATGAAGCTTGATAAAAGTATAGTTGATAGACGGGTGGATTTGCTTAAAAAAAGCGGGATTGAATTTAAAGTGAATGAAAATATAGACAACAAAGATAAGGTTTCAAAACTTCTAAAAGAATTTGATGCTTTGGTGCTTTGCACAGGAGCAAGCAAGCCTATAGATCTTGATATAGAAGGTAGAAAGCTAAAAGGGGTTGAATTTGCCCTTGATTTTTTAACGCAAAATACCAAAACTTTGTTAAAAACAGGTAAGGGTGCAGATGCAGCCAAAGGTAAAAATGTCTTGGTTATAGGAAGTGGGGATACAAGTGTGGATTGTATCGCTGTGGCGACAAGACAAGGGGCTAAATCTATAGTGCGTTTTGAAAGAAGTCCAAAAAGACCTTTGCAAAGAAGCCAAAACAATCCTTGGCCTTTAAAAGCTGACATTTTTACTACTGATTATGGTTTAGAAGAAGCCATTGCTGTATATGGCAAAGATCCTAGAGAATATCAAAAAATGACAAAGAAATTTTTAGGAAAAACTCATGTAGAAGGCGTTGAAGCAAATGATTTAAAACGCGAGTTTAAAGAAGGCAAGGCTATAAATGTTGAAATTCCAAATTCTAAAAAAACTTATAAAGTAGATTTAGTACTTTTGGCTATGGGTTTTAGCGGGTGCGAAGAAGCTATCGCTAAAAATTTTGGAGTGAAATTAGATGAGAAAAACAACATAAGCACAGAAAATTTCCAAACCACTCATAAAAAAATCTTTGCTTGCGGAGATGCTAGAAAAGGACAATCTTTAGTTGTTTGGGCTATAAAAGATGGTATAGAATGTGCTTTGAGTTTGCATCAAAATTTAGCAAAATAATCATAAAAGTTTAAAACTTTTTCGGTGGAGTTTGCAAATTCCAAATTTAGCTATAAGTTCTTTATGAGCTTTTGTGCCATAGGCTTTGTTTTTTTCAAATTCATAACAAGGAAAGTCTTTAGCTAAGAAATTCATCACCCTATCTTTACTAACTTTTGCAAGTATGCTAGCTGCACTTACTTGCAAAATGCTAGCATCGGCTTTGATTTGTGTTTTTATCCCGTTTATACCTAGGTTGGTGTTTCCATCATATAAGAAGTTATTTTCTGTTTTAAAATGCTTTTTTATAAGCTTTAAGCCTGTTTTTAAACAAGTGCTTAAGCCTAGTGCGTCGATTTGTTCTGAAGAAAAAGCAAGTATGAGATAGTTTGAATTTTTGATGATGATTTCATAAAATTCTTCGCGTTTTTTTTCGCTTAGTTTTTTAGAATCGCACAACCCATCAAGTTTTTTGTTCAGTTTGCAAGCCGCCATCATCATAGGACCTGCTAAAGCACCGCGTCCTGCTTCATCAATACCGATTAAATTTATATCAAATTCATTTAAAAGTTCTTTTGTGTCAAATAAAGTTTTCAAAATTTTTCTAAAAAGAAGGGCAAAAATGCCCTTTTATTCTACTGTGATATCATTTTTGATTTTTTCAAAAAGCTTATCACCTATGCCTTTAACTTTTTTAAGATCATCAATACTTGTAAAATTTGCTTCTTTGCGGTATTCTAAAATCGCTTTAGCCTTAGCTTCGCCAATACCATTTAAACTTTTTAATTCTTTTAGTGTTGCAGTGTTGATATTTACAGCACCAAAGAGAAAAGCCGTTAAAGCAAAAAATAAAAATAGTAATTTTTTCATTTTCTTATCCTTTTATTAAAAAATAATTATAATATTATCTTAAAAAGGATAAGAATTTCTTAACTTAACCCAAAAATTCGCGTTTAAAATACTCTTTTGGTGCTTTACATAAAGGACAGGCTGCTGGAGCTTTTTTGCCACGATGTATATGTCCGCATACTTCACAAACCCATAATTCTTCTACTTCACTATTAAAAAATTCTTCTTCTTCGAGCATTTTTTTAAGCGCTAGATATTCTCTTTCGTGTTCGATTTCTACTTTACCAATAGCTGTAAATAATCTCGCTATAGCCTTTTTACCTTCATCTTCAGCGATTTTTGCAAAATTTGGATACATAGTTGTGTGCTCATAGTTTTCACCTTCTGCAGCAGTTACTAGGTTTTTTGTAGTTACTTCTAAAGGTTTGCCATCAACGATTTCATGATAAGCTTTAAATTCTGCTCTTGCATGCCATTTTTCATTTTCAGCCGCTTCTCTAAAATGTCTAGCAACCGCATGCCAACCTTCTTCTTCAGCTACATCAGCAAATAAATCGTATTTGTTTCTCGCCATAGATTCGCCCGCAAAAGCTTTCATCAAATTTACCGCAGTTAAATCTGTAGTGATACATTTCATTTCTTCACCACAACAGCTAAGCTTACCGCCACCTACATTTTGAACTTCTACTTCATTACCACATTTTTGGCATTTATAGGTTTCATATTGTCTCATTTTGACTCCTTTTTTGATTATCAAAAAGCATTGTATTATAAAAAAATATTTTTGTCAATTAATAATTTTTATCATTTATGAAAATGTATATCAAAATAAATTTCACAAAAATTAAGCTTTGCTAAATATAATTTTAAAAAATTATTATCAGGAGTTACAATGAGAAGCGATGCGATAAAAAAAGGACATTTAAAAGCACCTAATCGTTCTTTACTTCGTGCTTGTGGTTTGAAAGATGAAGATTTTGACAAACCTTTTATAGGTGTAGCAAATAGCTATATAGATATAATCCCAGGACATTATTTTTTAAATGATTATGCTAAAATCATTAAAGATGAGATACGCAAAAATGGTTGTGTGCCTTTTGAGTTTAATACCATAGGTGTAGATGATGGTATAGCTATGGGACATGAAGGTATGCTTTATTCTTTACCAAGTCGTGAAATCATCGCAAATTCCATTGAAACAGTGATGAATGCTCATCAACTTGATGCTTTAATCTGCATCCCAAACTGCGATAAAATCACTCCTGGTATGTTAATGGGAGCTTTAAGAGTAAATGTTCCAACCATTTTTGTAAGTGGTGGGCCTATGGCTTCAGGGGTAACTAAAAAAGGAGAAAAGATTAGTCTTAGCTCTGTTTTTGAAGCTGTAGGGGCTTATGAAGCCAAAAAAATTAGCGAAGAAGAATTTAAAGATATAGAATGTTCAGCCTGTCCAAGTGGTGGATCTTGCTCGGGAATGTTTACAGCAAATTCTATGAATACCTTATGCGAAGCTATGGGTATAGCACTAGAAGGTAATGGAACCATCTTAGCTTTAAGCAAAGAAAGAGAAGAGCTTTTAAGAAAAGCAGCGCGTCGTATTTGTGAAATCGCCTTAGATGAGCGTTTTAAAATTCGCAATATCATCACTCAAAAAGCCGTGCGTAATGCTATGGTAGTAGATATGGCAATGGGTGGAAGTAGCAATACTGTTTTACACATGCTTGCCATTTCGCGTGAAGCAGGGGTGGCACTAGATATTAAAGATTTAAATTTCATCTCAAGTAAAGTTGCACACATAGCAAAAATAGCCCCGTCGCTAAATAGTGTTTATATGGATGATATCCACAAAGCAGGTGGTGTGAGTGCAGTTATGACTGAAATTTCAAGCAGACAAGGACATATTTTAGAACTTGATGCACTGACTATCACAGGAGAAAGTCTCGAAGAACGCTTAAAAAATGCTAAAATCAAAGATGAAAATATCATTCGCAAAGTAGACAATGCTTACTCAAAAGTAGGTGGACTTGCTATTTTGTTTGGAAATTTAGCTGAGCAAGGTTGTGTTATAAAAACCGCAGGAATAATCGGAGAAAGAAAATTTAAAGGCAAAGCTGTTTGTTTTAACTCTCAAGATGAAGCTATAAAAGGCATTATCAAAGGCAAGGTGAAAAAAGGAAATGTTTGTGTGATACGCTATGAAGGTCCAAAAGGTGGCCCTGGTATGCAAGAAATGTTAAGTCCTACTTCACTTTTAATGGGTATGGGTTTGGGTGCTGATGTAGCTTTAATCACCGATGGTCGTTTTAGCGGGGCTACAAGGGGTTTAAGCGTAGGTCATATTTCCCCTGAAGCAGCTGAAGGTGGTCTTATAGGACTTTTAAAAGATGGAGATGAAATAGAAATTGATGTAGATGCTTATACCATCCATGCAAATTTAAGCGAAGAAGAAATCACTCAACGCAAAAAAGAATTTGTATTGCCTCAAAAAGAAGTGCCTTCAAGATGGCTTAGAATGTATCAAAAACTTGTTAGCAATGCTAGTAAAGGTGCGGTTTTGGATATGGAATGAAAGGAAACCTTTCATTCTTCTATTTCTTTGGTTATACGATTTCTTATATCTCTACGAACTATTTCCATGCCCCACAGCCAAACAATATGTCCAAAAATTTCAGACAGGTGTTCATCAAAAGGAATTTCACAAAGTGGTGGAACTTCTGCAATTAAAGGCATTACAATAACATGGGCAAAAAGATAAACAAAAAATCCAAAAACTGCACCTTTCAGTAGGTAAGCCTAGTTGTTCTAGAAAAATTTTAGGTGGAGTAACACGTTCTAAAGCATCTGCTGGCCAAAAAACATTGGGATTTCTTGGAGGAAAAGGTACTTCCCAACCCCATTTAACAATAGCTCCGAAAATACCCGCTAATATACCTATAAAAAAGGCTAAAGTATAGCACTTTTGAAAGTATTTTTTCATAATAACTCCTTTATGTTTTATACAAAATAAAATTTGAAATTATAATATTTTTATTTAAAACATATTGAAAATAGAAGTATAAAAATCTTATTTAAATTTTAAAATACTCTCTTAAACTTTCACAAATTTCAAAAAAATTCACCCCATCTATAGTAGGATTTTCTTTAAAAAACTCATGCATTCCTAAAAAACCGCTTTCAAGTTCTTTAGACTTTACTCCATAGCTTATACTAAGCCCTGCTTCGATAAAAGCAGCGATTTTATCGCAGTATTTTAAAGCTTTGCCGTCAATCGCTCCAAATTCATTTTGATTAAAAGAGCTTAAGCTTCCGCTACAAAGCTCGATTTTGGCATTTTTATAGGTGCGATTTTCAAATTCATTTTTGACAAAACTTGCTTCATTGCTTCTGCCCTCTCTAATGCCTAAGATATAAGAAAATTCAGCCCTTAAACCCTCAGGCACAAAGGGTAAAATTCTTTCATTGATCAGTTTCATTTCATAATCATTTATAATATCATGAAGCCCATCAATGCCGTATTTTACAGGGCTGATAATATCACGCGTTAAAGACTCTGGCAAATCATGAAATAAAGCACAATAAAAATTATTCTCAAGTCTTTTATCACAAGCCTTTATTTTTAGTGAGTAAAAATATCCTAAAATCGCCACCACAAGCATATGTCCTAAAACCGCGGTTTCTGGTATGCGTGGAGTTTGAGCCCAACGCTTTTGAAAGCGAAGTCTTCCGCTAAGATCGATGATTTTTGCAATTTTTTGATTTAAAGCGATTTTTCTAGCTCCTATAAGCTCATAGTAATCTTCTAATTCTTCTTCAACTTTGTTTTTAATCTCATCAATATCATTTAAAAAAGCTGAGGTTTGATAAACTATGTTAAATTCCCATCTTGTAGCAAAATACGAAGCCGCTTTTAAGATAAGCTTTTCTTTAGCGTAAGCATTGCCGTTTAAATACGCTTCAAAACGCTTTAGAAATTCCCCATCTTCTATATCTTCTATCATAGGTTCGATTTTGCTTAAAACCCAAGCATTAACTTCAGCTTTTTTTTGACGCACGATTTCATGATATACATCAGGGCGTATATCGGTTACTACCACACGACTTAAAAACTCAAAAATTCCCCCTTCTATAATCACTCTCATATCCACATCTTTTTCCATTTTAGCGATAAAATATGCAATGATGAATTTATGAGCTTGTTTGTCAAGTTCAACCAAATTTGCCATTCTTGGATAATCATTCCAACGACTGATAGAAGCGGCTTTAAAAATGTGTTCTATGAGTTTTATGTTTATCATGCTTTTGCCTTTTTTGCAATTTAAATTTAAAAATTTTCGTTAAAATTGCGAAATTATAGCAAATTTAAGGATAAAAATGAGTAAAAAAGCACTTTGTATTATAAGTGGTGGTATGGATAGCACTTTGTGTGCTTATCTAGCCAAAAAAGAAGGTTATGAAATCATCGCTTTGCATTTTGATTATGAACAACGCACTCAAGAAAAAGAAAGAGAATGTTTTAAGCAAATTTGCAAGGCTTTAAAAGTAGAAAAATCTTATATTTTAGATGTGAGTTTTATCAAAGATATAGGGGGCAATGCCTTAACCGATAAAAGTATAGACATCCCTAAAAATGAGCTTTGCATAAGCGATACTCCACCTATCACTTATGTGCCTTTTCGCAATGGAATTTTCTTAAGTATAGCAGGATCTTTGGCTGAAAAGGAAAATTGTGAGAGTATTTTTATAGGGGTGGTAGAAGAAGATGGCAGTGGTTATCCTGACTGTACTGATGAGTTTATACAAAAGGCACAAGAATTTATCAATGAAGGTACGAGTAAGAATTTCAAAGTTTGTATAAAAACTCCGCTTGTTAGACTAAACAAAGCTAAAATTGTAGAACTAGCCTTAAAAGAAAATGTACCTTTAGAACTTACTTGGTCTTGTTATGAGAGTGAAGATGAAGCTTGTGGGGAGTGCGATAGTTGTTTGCTTCGTTTAAGAGGTTTTGAAAAAGCAGGATTTAAAGATAAGATCAAATATAAGTCCTAGTTTTCACTAGGACTTAAAGCTTAGTTTAGAGTATAAAGCTTGTTTGCTCCATCTTGATAAGAAAGAATGTTGATTTTTCCATCTTTAAAGAAAATGCTTCTAGCATTAGTGATAGAGCTTGGGAAAGCGATAGTTTTTACTACTTCTTCCTTAACTGGATCAATTACGGCAATTACATTGTGATTTTTGCTAAGTGCATAAATTTCCCCATCTTTAAAAGTCATAGAAGTTACATAAAGATCACCTAAAGTTTTACCTTCTTTAAGATTTGCTTTTGGAGTAAATTCTCCCGAAAGAACACGATCTTTTAAAGCAACTTTAGAGATTACAAAAGTTTTAGTGTCTTTGTTGTTTGGAACAGTTGCAAGATAAAGATAATTTCCATCTGTAGTCATGCTTGCTACATGGTTAAATTTCGCTCTTACAGTATCAAGTCTTCCACGACCTAAACCTTCGCCTTGGCCTTTAAATTTATCATTACCTTTTACAAAATCAGCGTATTGTTTAGCGATATCTTCTTCACTTGCATTAGGATTTTTTGCAAATCTTAAGAAAGATTTGTTTGAGCCCATAAGAATGAATTTATCGTTCATATAAGGTATGATACCGATGATTGGATCAATAGTAGCTGAAAAATAAGGATCAAGTTCAAAACCTTCTTTAGCGCTAAAATTATTATCTAAGAAAGCTACATCCCATTTAGAACTTGCTACAAATTCGTTATTGATATAATCAAGAGTATTGATGGCTTTGTCAAAATTTATGGTTTGTTCATTTGTGATTTTAAGCTCATCATTGATTTTTGCAAATGGAGCATTGTTGATATCATTATCAAATTTTATGCCAAGTTTTTCACTTGCAGGTGCAAAAGCATAATCAGGAGCTTTAACATCGCGTTTTCCTAAGAAAGAAATATTTTGCCATAAACCATTCCAACCTTCTTTACTCCAAATGATGTATTTTGGATTTAAACTAAATCTTACAGGATCGCCTTGTCCTACATAAGGAGGAATACCTGTGCTAACAAAGGCTTGGAAAACATTTGATGCTACGATGATAGCACTGATTAAAACTGCTGCAAAGCTAAATTTAGTATATTTTCTAAACTTTTCTCCATTTAGTTCAGCTTCAAAAGCATTAAATTTAGGAGCAAAAGCAAAAATCACACCTAAGAGCAATACAACAGCCCAAAATACTACTTCAGCCCAAAAATAAGTATGGATACCAAAAACTGCTAAACCAAAACCTTGATCTAAATCTCTATGAGCGTGATTACCATAGTGAGCAAAAGATTGATAAAGCCCTACTGCTGTCATGATTAAAAGAGCAGCAAGGTATTTACCTTTCATACCATAACGAACAATGAAAAGCGCCATTACACCGATAAAGATCATTGCTTCTCTTTGTCCCCAGCAAAGCGTGCAAGGACTATCGCCCAACATATAACCAAATATCAAATTTGCAATACCTACAGGCAAGAGTATAATCAAAAAGCCTGCTAAACACATTAGTGTGTAGAAATTTTTTGTTTTATTGATTTCGTTCATTTAGCCCTTCCTTACAGATTCATTATTGTTAATAGTGCGCCTGTTTTGTGGCCAACATAGAAAAAAACCATTAAAAGCCAAGCTACCATTACCAAACCAAAAGCCAAATTTTCTTTTTCTGGTTTTTTGATAATCAGTATCAAGGCGATTAAAACTAATAAAAGTTCAAGAAACTCCATAGTATCTCCTTTGAAATAAAAACTGCTAATTTTACTTGAAAAACATAAATTAAAAATAAATTTTTTATTAAAATTTCGTGTTAATTTAAATTAACACGAAAAAAGTTACTGAAAGCTACTTAATTTTTCAGAGAGTTTAGAAGCACCATTTAGAACATTTTGAGAGATGTTATTGATTTCGCATGATAAATCTTTAACAGAATTTGCAAGTTCGTTAACTTTATCTATATTTGTTCCTAAGATAAGCATTTTATCTTTTACTTCCATGCTTTTATCTTTCATGGTTTGGGTTGATTCTATAGAGCTTTCCAATTTATGCATAGAATTTACAAGTTCTTGTTGTAAATCATTGGTTTTTGAAGAGGTTTCTTTCATAGAATCATGGATAAGATCCATTAAGGCTTTGTTGTCATTGATTTGTTGGACTATAGTATTAACAGTAGCATTGATGTTTAAAAGAGATTTACTTGTTTTATCAGCAAGCTGTCCAACTTCATCGGCTACAACAGCAAATCCACGCCCATGTTCGCCTGCTCTTGCAGCTTCGATAGCTGCATTTAGGGCAAGTAAATTAGTTTGATCAGCTATGTCTTTAATGGAGTTTGTGATTTCTATAATATTATCCGCACTTTGGGTTAGATTGTCCATATTGGCTACTATATTTTGTTCTTTTTCATTGTTTTCATTTATTAAATTTACAAGTTCAGATAGAGTAAGTTCTACCTTATCCATCAGTATGTGCATATCTTGCATATTTTCTATACTTTCTTGTGCTAAATTTCCCGCAAGATTGATATGATCATCTAAAACATGAGTGATTTCTTTAACTCCTTGAATTTGTTCATGTTGCGAATTAGAGCTGTTTTCAAGCATCATAGAGTTGTTTTTGAGTTTTTGTGAATTTTGATGACTTGATTTAGCATTTTCTATGGCTTCTATGATTGAGTTTTGAACGGTGGAAATAAATGAATTAATATATTGAGCACTTTGTCCAAGCTCACTTTTTGGATCTATATTTAAACGAGAGTGTAGATTGGCTTCTTTGCTAGCTAAATTAGCGCTTAGTTTTTCTAAAGTATGAATTGGCATGATGACTTTTTTTAGTGTTAATAAAATAAAAAATACAAATAATACAAGAGTAATTCCAAATACTGCTAAAGCGATATAAAATTTAAATAAATTAGATTGTTCTATAGTATTTTGGGTAAAAGTGTTAAGTTGTTTTAACTCTTTCATGAGAGAATTATTCTCATAAATAGAAGAATTATCTTGCATAATAGAAATTTGCTTTACAATCATGTTATAGTGTTTTAAAAAAAGTTGTAAATTTTCACTTTTTGTATCATTTTTGATTTCTTTCATAAGATTGTTGAGTTGATTTAGTGTTGTTTTTTGTAAAATATTTTCAGTTGAAAGAACGCTTAACATAGAACTCATTGTTTTATAGTTGTTTTTATTTGTTTCATGGTTTTGTTCCAATTCTTCAAAATAATTTTTAGCTAGTTCAAATAAATAAAGTTTTGAATTTACTGCTATGGAATTTGCGGATTTAAAATAATTAAGCTGGATTAGTTTGGCATTAAAAATTTCTTCTGCTTTGTTTATGTCAATCCCAAAAGTTTTAAGTTTTGTAAAGTTTTCTTGCATTTTTTTTATCGCTTGAACACTTGGATCGTAGTTGATAAAATTAAAACTATTTTGAAAAACAGAATTGATTTTTTCATCTGAAATTTCTAGTTGTTGAACTATGTTTATCAATTCTTTATTATCTTTAGATGAAGAATAGTTATTAAAAATAATACCTAATAAAACAAGAATGAAAGCTAAAACTAGTGTAGATAAAATAATAAATTTTATCAAAAATGAACTTTTTTTATTTGTCATGATATTCTCCTGTTAAGCTTTCTAAGAATGCAACTATATTGTCAACTGTTTCTTGATCTAAAAATTTTCCTAGTTGATAGTAAGCCATAAACTGAACACAAGCATCTAAAGTAGGTATAGATCCATCATGAAAATAAGGTGCGGTTTTGGCTATATTTCTAAGACTAGGAACTTTAAATATCATTTTATCAGCTTCTCTTTTTGTGATTTCATAGCGCCCTAAATCTTCTTGGTTTGGGTATTCTTCAAAAATACCGATTTTTTGAAACATATTCCCACCTATATTTTGACCTTGATGACAAGAGATGCAGCCATTAGCTTTAAAATCTTCGTAACCTTTTTTAGCTTGAGTTGAAATAGCATTTTGATCCCCGCTAAGATAGCGATCAAAAGGAGAATTTGGGGTGATTAAGGTTTTTTCAAATTCAGCAACTGCAAGAGCTATGTTTTCTACTGTAACTTCTCCATAAAGTTTTTACATAATTTTCATTTGAATTAACTTTTTGTAAAAGAAGTTCAGGACTTAGCCCCATTTCTTTTGGATTGAAAAAAGGTCCCATAGCTTGTTCTGTTAAATCTTTAGCTCTGCCATTCCAAAATTGCACAAAATTAAACACAGAATTAAAGGTTGTAGGAGTGTTAAAGGGTTTATCGAGTTGATTATCAACTCCTATTGAAAATTCAAGCCCATCAACACCGTGTTGATCAAGCCTATGGCAAGTATTGCACGAAACTTTTCCATCTTTAGATAAACTTTTATCCATATAAAGACTTTTTCCAAGTTCAGCTTTTTCTTTATCATAAGAGATGGAATTTGGAATAGGGGTTATCATATCTACTGCAAAGACTATATTTGCATAAGATAAACATAAAATCATTATTATTTTTTTCATGATAAATTTTTTGCCTTAATTTAAGTTTTTAAAATGCCATTATAGTATAATTTTAGTAAATTATTTAATAATTGATATTTTTTATTTTATTACAAAGTTCTCCTAAATTTTCTATAACGCAACGTACTTTATCTCCTGATTTTAAAAAAGTAGGTGGATTTAACCCCATACCTACTCCACTAGGAGTTCCCATAGATATAATACTTCCAGCTTTTAAAAGCATGCCTGCACTAAGTTCTTCTAAGACATAAGCAATATCAAAAATAAACAATTGAGTGTTAGAGTTTTGGCGTAGTTCATCATTGACATAGCTTTGAAGTTGGAGTTTAGGAGGATAAGAAATTTCATCTACGCTTGTGATATAAGGTCCCATTATAGTGCTACCTTCAAGACTTTTTGCTCGGTAGAATTGTTTGTGGCGTTTTTGAAGTTCGCGAGCTGAAATTTCATTGATAATAGTATAGCCAAAGATATAATCTTTTGCATCTTTAGCTTTGATTTTATAAGCATCTTTACTTAAAATAAATGCAAGCTCACATTCATAATCAAGCTGAGAAGTTACATCTGCATGTAAAGGTATATCGCCAAAAGGTGGCGTAGCTTGATTGCAGCGTTTTCCAAAATATACAGGATATTCTCTTTCTTCAAATTTTTCACCCTTAAATTTGGCAGATTCTTTGGCATGATCTAAAAAATTAATCCCAAGACATATAATATCTTGGCGAGGTTCTATAATAGGGGCTAGATAATTTTCTTGTGGAATTTCATAGGCTATTTTAGAATCCAAGTCTGTAAGCTTGTGTTTAAATTTATCAAAATGGATAATAAATTCATTCATATCGTTAGTTTCAATGCCAAGATCATCAAAACTTACAATTTTTCCACTAGAATTTAGCACTCCTAGACCTGGTTTTTGACCCTGTATAAAATTAACAAATTTCATTTGGAAAATCTCGCTTTTTTATTTAATTATACTTAAAGTTTTAGCAAGAATTATTTTTTTGTTTTAAAATTTGGTAAAAAAGTGATTGATTGTAGCGTAGTGAAACATTATTTTATTTTATGGAATTGTTGAAAATTTCTTTTATGTTTATTTTTGAGTTGATATCAAAATTTTGATTTTTATATTGAAATTTCAAACGATAAGAATGCAAACACAAACGCAAGGCACCTGTAAGTTTTAAGCGTTCTTTGGGGGTTAATTTTTCATCTAAAATATTTTCGATTTGTTCTTTGCTAAGCCCATAAAGTGGATCGCCTAAAATGGTATGGTTTTTATAGTGTAAATGTACTCTTATTTGGTGTTGTCTACCTGTTAAGGGTTTACAAAGTAAAAGAGTAGCGTTGATTTTAGGAAAATATTCTAAAATTTCAAATTCAGTGATAGCTTGTTTTCCTTCTTTGCAAATTTGCATTCTTGTTTTTACATCATCGTAGTTTTTAGTTAAATTTATAGCTTTATCAACTATAAAATTTTCTTCTATTTTTCCATGAGCTAGAGCAAGGTATTCTTTTTGAACTAGTTTTTTTTCAAACAAAGCTTTAAGATCAATCTGTGCTTTTTTATTTTTGGCTATAAGTATAAGTCCGCTCGTTTCTTTATCGAGCCTGTGTGCTACGCAAGCTTCTTTTCCCCAAAGATGCCAAATTTCATCACTAAGACTGTATTTGCAATGTCTACCATTTGGATGGCTTAAGATTCCACTTTCTTTTTCAAGTATGGCAAAGTCTTCATTTTCAAAGACAATTTCTACTCCTTTGGGGTTGTTTTCATAGACTATAAGCTCTACTAAACCATTTAAAATTTTATTCTTTTCTTCTACTAAAATTCCATCACAAAAAAGTCTTTTTTTGTCTATGAGTTTTTGTGCTTCATTTATGCTAATTTTTAAATTTTCCATAAGGACTTGAAACGCCTTTTTTCCATTGTTTGAGAGTTTTATTTTTATGTAGGCCATTTAATAACTTTCTTAGGATAATTTGATATAATTCCTGTTTTTTTAAAATATAAAATTATAGCTAAAAAGGTTTCAAAGATGGTTGAAAGATATAGCAGAGAAATCATGGCTAAAAAATGGGACATGCAAGCAAAATACGATGCGTGGTTAAAAGTAGAATTAGCCGCTGTAAAAGCTTGGAATAAACTCGGTCTCATTAATGACACAGACTGCGAAAAAATTCTTAAAAATGCAAAATTTGATATTGCAAGAATAGACGAAATAGAAAAAACCACAAAACATGATGTTATAGCTTTTCTGACAAGTGTAAGTGAAAGTTTGGGAGAAGAGAGTCGTTTTGTGCATTATGCAATGACAAGTTCTGATTGTATAGATACAGCTGTTGCTTTACAGATAAAAGAGAGTTTGGAGCTTATTTTAGAAGATGTTTCTTTGCTTTTAGAAGTGATCAAAAAGCGTGCTTTGGAGCATAAAAACACCTTAATGGTAGGAAGAAGTCATGGAATTCATGGAGAGCCTATCACTTTTGGTTTGGTGTTAGCTATTTGGTATGATGAAATTTTGCATGCAAAAGAGCTTTTAGAACATGCAAAAGAAGTGATAAGCTATGGAAAAATCAGCGGTGCAATGGGAAATTTTGCTCATGCTCCTTTAGAATTTGAAGAAGAAGTTTGTAAAAATTTAGGTCTTAAGGCCGCTCCTGTTTCAAATCAGGTGATTCAAAGAGATCGTTATGCTCAGGTTATTTCTGCTATTGCGATTTTAGCTTCAAGTTGTGAGCAAATCGCTGTAGCCATAAGACATTTTCAAAGAACTGAAGTTTATGAGGCTGAAGAGTATTTTAGTGTAGGACAAAAGGGAAGTTCAGCTATGCCGCATAAAAGAAATCCTGTTTTAAGTGAAAATATCACAGGGCTTTGTCGTGTGCTTAGATCTTTTGTAACTCCAGCTTTAGAAAATGTTGCACTTTGGCATGAAAGAGATATATCTCATTCTAGTGTTGAAAGATTTATTTTGCCTGATGCTTTTATCACGGCTGATTTTATGCTTATGCGTCTTACAAATTTGATTGATAAGCTTTTGGTTTATCCTGAAAATATGATGAAAAATTTAAATCTTACAGGCGGGCTTGTATTTTCAGGGAGGGTGCTTTTAGAGCTTCCATTTAAAGGCATTAGTCGTGAAGAAGCTTATAAAATAGTTCAAAGAAACGCTATGAAAGTTTGGGCAGATTTGCAAAATGGCAAGGCTGCTATCAATGAAAAAAATGAAAGTTTGTTTTTGTTAGCGCTTTTAAGCGATGAAGATTTAAGAAAAAGTTTGAGCGAAGAGGATGTAAGAAAATGTTTCGATTATAACTACTATACAAAAAATGTTGATGCAATTTTTAAAAGAACATTTAAATAAAAAGCAAGGAAGGCAATGAAAGTTATTAAAAGAAATGGTCGTACAGAAGAATTGGATATTTCTAAGATCAAAAAATGCACCTCTGATGCTGTAAAGGATTTAGAGGGTGTGAATTTAAGCGAACTTGAACTCGATGCAAAGATTCAATTTCGTGATGGAATTTCAACTGAAGAAATTCAAAAAACTTTAATTAAAACTGCAGTAGATAAGATAGATATTGATTGTCCAAATTGGACCTTTGTTGCAGCTAGACTTTTTTTATTTGATTTATATAAAAAAGTTAATGGTATGAATCGCTATAATCATTTGTGTGAGTATTTTGAAAAAGGTGAAAAAGAAGGAAGAATTTTACTTGGTCTTAAAGAAAAATATGATTTAGATGATTTAAATGCTTATATTAAACCTGAACGCGATATGCAGTTTACTTATCTTGGTATTAAAACTTTATATGATAGATACTTGATTAAAGATAGTAAAGGTATGCCTATAGAACTTCCTCAGCAAATGTTTATGGCCATTGCGATGTTTTTAGCGCAGAATGAATTTAATCCTCAAGAATGGGCGAAGAAATTTTACGATCTTATTTCTAAATTTGAACTCATGCTTGCAACTCCGACTTTATCTAATGCAAGAACAACACGCCATCAGCTTAGCTCTTGTTATATAGGATCAACCCCTGATAATATTGAAGGTATTTTTGATTCTTATCAAGAAATGGCTTTGCTTTCTAAATTTGGTGGTGGTATAGGTTGGGATTGGTCTAAAGTGCGTGCTATGGGTGGAAGCATAGATGGGCATAAAAATGCCGCAGGAGGGATTATACCTTTCTTGAAAATTACTAATGATATTGCCGTGGCAGTAGATCAACTAGGAACCAGAAAAGGGGCTATAGCCGTTTATATAGAACCTTGGCACATGGATATAAGTGATTTTATCGATTTGCGTAAAAATTCAGGCGAAGAAAGACGCCGTGCTCATGAACTTTTCCCTGCTTTATGGATCAATGATCTTTTTATGAAAAGAGTAAGAGCTAATGATAAATGGACTCTTTTTGATCCTGCAGATACAGCGGATTTGTGTGATTTATATGGCGAGGCTTTTGAAAAACGCTATGAAGAATATGAAAAAGATGAAAGCATTACCAAAGAAATCGTAGAAGCTAAAGAGCTTTGGAAGAAAATTTTGCTAAATTATTTTGAAACAGGCTTGCCATTTTTATGCTTTAAAGATAGTGCTAACAGAGCAAATCCAAATGCTCATGTAGGAATTATTAGAAGTTCAAATTTATGTACTGAAATTTTTCAAAATACCGAGCCAAATTATTATCAAATCAAAGTAGTTTTTGAAAATGGAGATGAGCTTCATTTTGATGAAGAACAAAAAGTTGTGATCGATGGGGGATATGAAAAACCAGCCAAAAAAATCTCAACTTTAGATAGTATTGATGGTAATAAAGTTTATATAGTGGAAAAATATAAAAATGATGGAAAAACAGCTGTTTGTAATTTAGCAAGTATAAATCTTAGCAAAGTGTATACTAAAGAAGATATAGAGCGTGTTGTACCAACTGCTATTCGTATGCTTGATAATGTAATTGATTTAAATTTTTATCCTCATAGAAAAGTAAAAGATACAAATTTAAAATCTCGCGCCATAGGTCTTGGAGTCATGGGTGAGGCACAAATGCTTGCTGAGGCTAAGATTCATTGGGGAAGCGATGAGCATTTAAATAAAATCGATGAGATTATGGAGCAAATTAGCTTTGAAGCTATTAATGCGAGTTCAAATTTAGCTCTTGAAAAAGGTTCTTATGAAGATTTTGAAGGATCAAATTGGAGCAAGGGGATTTTTCCTATTGATGTAGCAAGTCCTAAGGCTAAAGCTTTAACTTTAAGAGAAGGCTTATTTGATCAAAGTGAATGCGACTGGGTTAAACTTAGAGAAAAAGTTAAAAAAGATGGTATGAGAAATGGTTATTTGATGGCCATTGCGCCTACTTCTTCTATTTCTATCTTGGTGGGTACTACTCAGACTATAGAACCTGTTTACAAAAGAAAGTGGTTTGAACAAAATTTAAGTGGTATGATACCTGTTGTTGTGCCAAATTTAAGCCTTGATACTTGGCAATACTATACTCCAGCCTACGAACTTGATCAAAAAATTCTTGTAAAGGCTGCTGCTGTGCGTGGTAAATGGATCGATCAAGGGCAGAGTTTAAATATCTTTTTATCACTTGATAAAGCAAGTGGGGGATATTTAAATGAAATTTATCAACTCGCTTGGGAGCTTGGAGTAAAATCTACTTATTATTTAAGAAGTGAAAGCCCTGATAGTGAAAAAGTCAATGTTGCAGATCGTAGCATAGAATGTGAAGGTTGCCAATAAATACTAAAACCCAATGAAAAGCATTGGGTTTTAAAAGATTAAGAATTGTAAATTTCTTTATCTAGGGCTTTTAGATTTTTTGCAGTACAAAGTGCCGAAGTCATAGCTCCTGAGACATTGCTTGCTGTTCTTGCCATATCTATAATAGGATCTATGGCTAAAATCAAACTTAGCATGACAAAATTATTACCAAATCCAATCCCTGCTAGCATAATAGAAGCTGCCATAGTTGCGCTTCCAGGTACCCCAGCTATACCCAAGGATCCAATAACAGCTACCAAAACTATCATTAAAGCAAATGTAAAATCAATATGTGTATGTGTAGCAAAAGCTACAAAAACTGCCGCTAAAGCTGGAAAATATCCCGCACAACCATTAAGTCCTGTTGTTGTACCTATAGATGCTACAAAATTAGCTATAGCTGAATTAACTCCAAATTTATTTTGCAAAGTTGAAGTAGTCATAGGCAAAGTGCCCAAAGAAGATCTTGAGCTAAATGCAAATAACCATACAGGAAATGCTTTTTTTGCATATTTTATAGGGTTTAGCCCTTGTGAAGCAAGAAGTAAAAAATGCACCCCGAACATCATTAACATAGCTATATAAATAAGCATTATAAAAAGTCCAGCTGTTTTGATAGCTTCAAAACCATTGCTTAAAAGCACATTAGCCATCATACAAACTACAGCATAAGGCATAAATCTAATAACTGTAGCAGTCATGTTCATCATAATATTATAAAAGGTTAGGATAAAATTATGAAAACTTTTAAAGGCTTGTTCATACTCTTCTTTTTTAGAAATTTTTTTAGCACTAATTCCTATAAAAAAAGAAAAAATGACAATAGCTATAATATTTTCTTTATTAATAGCTGCAATGATGTTGCTAGGTATTAGCCCTAGTATAATATTTGAAAAAGTTTGAATTTCGCGAATTTGTTTATTTTCTTCATATATAGCAAAATTACTTCCTAAATCAAAACTATAACCTAAAAATATACCCAAGGTTGCAGCTATGGCTGTGCTAAAGAGTATCCAAAAAAGACTTATTCCAAGCAAGGAGGATATTTTGATATTTTTATCAATTTCTATAATTACTTTTATAATGCAAATGCTTACAAGAGGAACAACCAGCATTTTTATAAAAGCTACAAAAACAGAACTTACAAATGCAAACCAATGTTTTGTTTCGCTATACCAAAGAATATTACTTGCTTCTTTAGCATCTGGAAAATTTGCCAAATATTGCAAAGCAAAACCAAACCCCAAACCCATTAAAAGCGCAAATAGCATGCGAAGAGAAAAATTGATTTTTATATCCCGCATTTTTTTTAATGCGTAAAAAACAACACAAAGTATAGCAAGAGTAGCTATAGTATGAGCTTGTGAAAGCATTAGAAAATCTTGAAAAAATTGTTTATCCATAAAAAGTCCTTATAAGAAACTATAATCAAGCACAAGGTATATGAAAATATACTTGCATAAAGCTTGATTTTATAAATGGTAACATAAAAATATTTTAAATAAGATAAAATTAGTATGATTTATTCTATATCTTTATGTAGGCAATGTTCAAATATAAATTTGTGTTCTTGTGGTAAGGCTTCAAATAAAGCATTTGCTAAATTTCTAATCTCCCAAAGAGCTGATTTTGAACTACGCAAAGAAATGAAATTTTGTAAACTTCTTGCATTAATCGTTAGTGTAAGTTCGGTTTTATAGCTTTCTGGTAAGCAGTATTTGGCTATATCTAGACTAATGCTTTTTTGTAAAATAGTGCGTAAATTTTCTAAGGCTTTAATGCTTGCGTTATCAACCTCTTCATTACCGCAAAGCACAAGATAACGGCTTGCATTTTTAAAATCTCCTATTTTAAACTCACCTTCATTGCGAAGTTCTTTTAAGGTATAACGCGTGCTTTTTACACTAGGACTAGTGTGACGGTGTCTTGCGACTTCTTGCAAACAAGCTCTTGAAATCCCTTGTATATAAAAAGTATAGTTTAAATGCTCTAAGGTTGAAGCGTGTTTGAATTTATTACCCACACGATCGATAAGTTCTTTATCTTTTTCGCCACCGCAATCGCCTTTTTCAAAGCTTTGCCAACAAGTTCTTGTTGCATGAGAACAAACAGATAATGGAGTGTGAAAAAGTAAAGTGATTTGCATGCTTATTCCTTTTTGATAAAAATATTTTTTGTAATTCTTGCATTTTTTACTTAAAATTCTAATGAAATAAAAAGTTTTATCAAGCTATAATTAGATAAAAAAATAAGGCTTATTATCAATGAAACAAACAAAATATATTTTTGTAACAGGTGGAGTTTTAAGTTCTTTAGGTAAAGGAATAGCTGCTGCTTCTATCGCAACACTTTTAAAAAATTCAGGACTTAAAGTGAGTATTTTAAAAGCTGATCCTTATATCAATGTCGATCCAGGTACTATGAGTCCTTTTGAGCATGGGGAAGTTTTTGTAACTGATGATGGAGCAGAAACGGATCTTGATTTGGGGCATTATGAGCGTTTTTTGGATGAGAGTTTATCTCAAGATAATAATTTCACTACAGGACGCGTTTATCAAAGTGTGATTGAAAAAGAAAGGCGTGGAGAATATCTTGGCAAAACCATTCAAGTTATCCCGCATATAGTAGGAGAAATCAAAGATCGCATTAAAAAAGCAGGAGAGGGCAAAGATATACTCATCGTTGAAATAGGTGGAACTGTTGGGGATATAGAAGGCTTGCCTTTTTTAGAAGCCATTCGTGCTTTGCGTTTGGAGGTGGGTAAAAATAATGCTATGAATATTCATCTTACTCTAGTACCTTTTATTAAAGCTGCAGGGGAATTAAAAACAAAGCCAACTCAACATAGTGTAGGCGAGTTAAGACGCATAGGTATTAGTCCTGATATGATTATTTGTCGTAGTGAAAAAGCTCTTGATAGGGATTTAAAAGATAAAATTGCTATTTCTTGTGGGGTGGAAAAAAATTGCGTGATAGAAAGTGTTGATGCGGCTAGTATTTATCAAATTCCACTTAATTTTTTAAAGCAAGATATTTTAAATCCTATTGCTGAAATTTTGGATTTGAAAAATTTAAAACCTAATATGGAAAATTGGGACTCTTTGGTAAAAAGAGTTATAGCTCCAAGTAATGAAGTTAAAATCGCTTTTGTAGGCAAATATGTGGATTTAAAAGAAAGCTATAAAAGCCTTACTGAAGCTATTATACACGCAGGTGCAGCCCTAGATACTAAAGTGGAGTTAAAATGGGTAGATAGTGAAAAACTTGAAAATATGGAAAGTGCTGAAGTATTTAAAGATGTGAGTGGAATTTTGGTTGCTGGGGGATTTGGATATCGTGGTATAGAAGGTAAGATAAAAGCCATTCAATACGCAAGAGAAAATAAAATTCCTTTTTTAGGAATTTGTTTAGGTATGCAGCTTGCTTTGGTGGAATTTGCTAGAAATGTATTAAAACTTAAAGATGCAAATTCAAGTGAATTTAATGAAAAATGCCAAAATCCTGTGGTTTATTTGATTGATGAATTTATGGATACAAATGGAGAAAAACAAATTCGTACTGCAAAAACTCCTTTAGGTGGAACTATGCGTTTAGGGGTTTATAAATGTGATATCAAGGAAAAATCCCTTTTGGCTAAGGTTTATAATGAAGCAAAAAGTGTAAAAGAACGCCATCGTCATCGCTATGAAGCAAATCCAAAATATAGAGCAGATTTTGAAAAACACGGTTTGATTGTAAGTGGTGAAAGCAAAGGATTGATCGAAGCGGTTGAGCTTAACTGTCATCCTTTTTTCTTGGCTGTGCAGTTTCATCCAGAATTTACATCAAGACTTGAGCATGTTAATCCTGTGATTTGCAGTTTTATCAAGGCAGCTATAAACTATGAAGATAATTAATAAAAATGAAATTAAAAAAATTTTGGCTTCACGCTTTGAAAAAGATTTGCATACCAAACTTTGTGATCTGCCTTTGCCATGCTGTTTAAAGGATGCATATAAAGCAGCTAATCGCATCAAAGAAGCTGTAGAAAAAAATGAGAAAGTCGCCATAGTAGGAGATTATGATGTTGATGGAATCATTTCTTGTGTTATTATGGCAGAATTTTTCGATGATATAGGTTTTGATTATATTATAAGAATTCCAAATCGTTTTAAAGATGGATATGGATTAAATGCTGAGATCATCAACGAACTTGATGTAAATTTAATAATAACAGTAGATAATGGAATAGCTGCTCTTGAAGCAGCCAAACTCTGTAAAGAAAAAAATATAGATTTGATTATCACTGATCATCATATGCCTCAAGATGTTTTACCTGATGCTTTTGCCATTATCAATCCAAAGCAAAAAGATTGTGATTTTCCAGAAATTGAAATTTGTGGAGCTCAAGTTGCATGGTATTTGATAGCGGCTTTAAAAGAGGTGTGCAAGCTTAAATATGACATGTGTAAATTTTTAGAACTTTTGGCGATTGCGATTATTGCAGATATGATGGAACTTAGAGATTTAAATCGTGCTTTAGTAAGGCGTGGTATAGATCATATTAACAAATCTAAAAGGGCTGCTTTTAGGGCTATTAAGCATTATTATCAAAAGGATAAATTTGCTCTTGATAATATAGGATTTTTAATTGCTCCACTTATAAATAGTGCTGGAAGAATGGATGATGCAAGTATTTCTTATGAATTTTTACACACTAAAGATTTTAATAAAGCTTTAGAATATCTAGAGCAAATTGTTAGTTTTAATGAAAGTCGTAAAGATGAAGAAAAACAGCTTTTTGAAGATAGTTTAAATCAAATCGATGAAAACGATTCTTGTATTGTGGTATCGGGTTTAAATTGGCATGAAGGGGTTTTAGGGATTGTGGCAAGTCGTTTAGCTAAACATTTTAATAAACCTGCTTTTGTATTTTCTCAAAATGAAGAACACTTAAAAGGTAGCGCAAGAAGTGTTGGCAAGATTGATATTTTAGCTTTAATTTCTAAGACAAATTCTATATTAAGCAATTATGGTGGTCATAAAGGCGCTGCTGGAATCAGTTTAAACTCTGAAAATTTTGAACAATTTAAAAATAAAATCAAAAAAGAATGTTCGCAAATTTCTGAAAGTGAATTTTTGGATACGGATGAAATTTTAGGAATCTTAGAACCTAGTGAAATTGATTTTGAAATGCTTGAAATTTTAGAATCTTTTGAACCTTTTGGACATAAAAATCCACGACCTTTTTTTGTTTTAGAAAATCTTTGTGTAAAAAATAAAAAACTTCTAGGTAAAGATGAAAAACACTTAAAGCTTATTTTAACCAAGGAAAATAAAACCATAGAAGCTTTATTTTTTAATTTTGATAAAGAGCCAGAATTGAATCAAAATATTTCTTTGCTTGGAAGTATTTCTAAGAATGAATTTAGAGGATTAGTAACTCCACAATTTGTTATTAAAGAAATTTTATAAAATTTATAAAATTTTTATTTATTATTTATTAATATTGTATAAGTTTCATTAATGAAACCAATTTTAACAAAATAAGGGGAGAATTGTGAAAAAGTTACTATTGTGTGTATTAGTATTTTTATCTATAGGAGCATGTATGGCAGAAGCTAAACCAAAGATTGCTATTTTAGCAACAGGTGGAACGATAGCAGGTTCTATTGATAGCGCTGTTGCCACAACAGGTTATACAGCTGGGGTTGTTGGTGTAGATGTTTTAATCAAAGCGGTTCCACAAATTCAAGATTTAGCTAATATTAGCGGGGAACAAATAGCAAATATCGATAGTTCAAATATGCGTGATGAAATTTGGCTAAAGCTTGTCAAAGAAATCAATAAGCTTTTTGCTGAAGGGGTGGATGGTGTGGTTATAACTCATGGTACTGACACCATGGAAGAAACTGCTTATTTTTTAAATTTAACCATTAAAAGTGATAAGCCTGTAGTTTTAGTTGGTGCTATGCGTCCATCAACTGCTATAAGTGCAGATGGACCAAAAAATCTTTACAATGCTGTAGCATTAGCTGCTGATAAAGAGTCTAAGGGCAAGGGTGTTATGGTAGCTATGAATGATAAAATTTTAAGTGCTAGAGGTGTGGTAAAAACCCATAGTTTAAATGTTGATGCTTTCTCTTCTCTTGATTTTAGGGATTTGGGTTATATAGTAGATGGTAAAGTCTTTTTCTATAATAATATTGCTAAAGCACACACAAAAAACGCTCCTTTTGATGTAAGCAAACTCACAAGTTTGCCAAAAGTAGATATTCTTTATAGCTATTCAAATGATGGTAGTGGTGTCGCTGCAAAAGCTTTATTTGAACATGGAACTAAGGGTATAGTTGTTGCAGGTAGTGGTGCAGGAAGTATACATGAAGATCAAAAAAATGTTTTAAAAGAGCTTATGAAAAAAGGACTTGATGTTGTTGTAAGTTCAAGGGTTGTAGCAGGTCGTGTTGCTGTGAGTGATTCAGATAAAAAATTAGGTTTTATTAGTGCTGAAGATTTAAATCCTCAAAAAGCAAGAGTTTTACTTATGTTAGCGCTTACAAAAACAAGTGATCCTAAAAAAATTCAAGAGTATTTTTTAAAATATTAAAATTTTTTAAATATTTCTAAACTTAGGGAATTTATCTTCCCTAAGTCAAGCCTTTTAATCCTAAATAATAGTATATTATATCTTGCATTTTTTATTATCATTAAAATATACCCCCCCCCCATTTTTCAACCCACCAAATACTTAATATAAATACTTACACAAATATTTATACTATTTAATCCTTTATTTAATCCCCTTTTAAGTTTAATTGGTTATACTTTCATTTCCTTTTTTGAAAAAAGGACTTAAAATCTTTTAAATTATAAAGTTTCACTAGCTTAGTAGATTTTATAAATTAACTCTTTTGGTTTTTATCTTATAAACTAAAAGCTTTTTTATAAATCTTGTTTTTTAATTTAAAAACTTTTCTTTTAAAAATGGTTTTTTGTTTTGTTCTTTTAAATTAGTATTGTTATTCAAATCTTATTAGTCAATCTTTGAAATCTAAATAAGTGATCGATTGAGCCAGAAAGATTTAGGCATAAGCAATTATGTAAAATCTATTCAATCTAATAATTAAAAAGATTAAAAACTTTTCTTTTAATCTTTCATAACTTTTTCTTTGAAGAAAAAGATTAAACTATCTATAATTTTTATGGAGAGTTTGATCCTGGCTCAGAGTGAACGCTGGCGGCGTGCCTAATACATGCAAGTCGAACGATGAAGCTTCTAGCTTGCTAGAAGTGGATTAGTGGCGCACGGGTGAGTAAGGTATAGTTAATCTGCCCTACACAAGAGGACAACAGTTGGAAACGACTGCTAATACTCTATACTCCTGCTTAACACAAGTTGAGTAGGGAAAGTTTTTCGGTGTAGGATGAGACTATATAGTATCAGCTAGTTGGTAAGGTAATGGCTTACCAAGGCTATGACGCTTAACTGGTCTGAGAGGATGATCAGTCACACTGGAACTGAGACACGGTCCAGACTCCTACGGGAGGCAGCAGTAGGGAATATTGCGCAATGGGGGAAACCCTGACGCAGCAACGCCGCGTGGAGGATGACACTTTTCGGAGCGTAAACTCCTTTTCTTAGGGAAGAATTCTGACGGTACCTAAGGAATAAGCACCGGCTAACTCCGTGCCAGCAGCCGCGGTAATACGGAGGGTGCAAGCGTTACTCGGAATCACTGGGCGTAAAGGGCGCGTAGGCGGATTATCAAGTCTCTTGTGAAATCTAATGGCTTAACCATTAAACTGCTTGGGAAACTGATAGTCTAGAGTGAGGGAGAGGCAGATGGAATTGGTGGTGTAGGGGTAAAATCCGTAGATATCACCAAGAATACCCATTGCGAAGGCGATCTGCTGGAACTCAACTGACGCTAAGGCGCGAAAGCGTGGGGAGCAAACAGGATTAGATACCCTGGTAGTCCACGCCCTAAACGATGTACACTAGTTGTTGGGGTGCTAGTCATCTCAGTAATGCAGCTAACGCATTAAGTGTACCGCCTGGGGAGTACGGTCGCAAGATTAAAACTCAAAGGAATAGACGGGGACCCGCACAAGCGGTGGAGCATGTGGTTTAATTCGAGGATACGCGAAGAACCTTACCTGGGCTTGATATCCTAAGAACCTTATAGAGATATGAGGGTGCTAGCTTGCTAGAACTTAGAGACAGGTGCTGCACGGCTGTCGTCAGCTCGTGTCGTGAGATGTTGGGTTAAGTCCCGCAACGAGCGCAACCCACGTATTTAGTTGCTAACGGTTCGGCCGAGCACTCTAAATAGACTGCCTTCGTAAGGAGGAGGAAGGTGTGGACGACGTCAAGTCATCATGGCCCTTATGCCCAGGGCGACACACGTGCTACAATGGCATATACAATGAGACGCAATACCGCGAGGTGGAGCAAATCTATAAAATATGTCCCAGTTCGGATTGTTCTCTGCAACTCGAGAGCATGAAGCCGGAATCGCTAGTAATCGTAGATCAGCCATGCTACGGTGAATACGTTCCCGGGTCTTGTACTCACCGCCCGTCACACCATGGGAGTTGATTTCACTCGAAGCCGGAATACTAAACTAGTTACCGTCCACAGTGGAATCAGCGACTGGGGTGAAGTCGTAACAAGGTAACCGTAGGAGAACCTGCGGTTGGATCACCTCCTTTCTAGAGTACAAAGTAATAAGTCTCACAACTATTACTTCAATATATAAACTCAATTGATTCTTGTTTAGATTTCAAAGATTGATGATAAAGCTAATTGTTTATGGGGAATTAGCTCAGCTGGGAGAGCGCCTGCTTTGCACGCAGGAGGTCAGCGGTTCGATCCCGCTATTCTCCACCATCTATTAAGGGCCTATAGCTCAGCTGGTTAGAGTGCACCCCTGATAAGGGTGAGGTCACAAGTTCAAGTCTTGTTAGGCCCACCATAAAAAAGATTTGAATAAAAAAGCTTTAAAATCTAAAGCAAGTATATAAAGTAGATTAAATATAAAATACAAACTCTATACTTAGATTTATTTTTATCTTTAACTATAAAAGAATATACTTTAATAAATATAAATAACATATACATTATGTATTTATATTTATAATGAGATTATTTAATATATATGCTTCCTTTAGGTTTTAAACCTAAATGTTCTTTTTAATTATCATTGTTAAGAGTCACAAGCAAGTTTTAATAAAAACAATTTTACAGGACTTGTTAAAGGATAAAACCTATTTATCTTTTCTTTGGTTTAACTTATATCTTTTAATTATCTTTATTTCTATAATAAAGAGAATATTAGATTTAAGATTTATAAATTAAAGACAAGTTTCAAACTCACAGCTTAGTTGAGACTAAATCATTTAGTTTTATATTAAGTGTTTGAATGCTTTCCGTCTTAAGATAAAGAAGTCTTATCATAAAAACTTTAACAAGGAAGTGATGCGTTTTAGAATCAATAATAAAAGGTAAAAAAAGGTAAGCTACTAAGAGCGAATGGTGGATGCCTTGACTGGTAAAGGCGATGAAGGACGTACTAGACTGCGATAAGCTACGGGGAGCTGTCAAGAAGCTTTGATCCGTAGATTTCCGAATGGGGCAACCCAATGTATAGAGATATACATTACCTATATAGGAGCGAACGAGGGGAATTGAAACATCTTAGTACCCTCAGGAAAAGAAATCAATAGAGATTGCGTCAGTAGCGGCGAGCGAAAGCGCAAGAGGGCAAACCCAGTGCTTGCACTGGGGGTTGTAGGACTGCAATGTGCAAGAGCTGAGTTTAGCAGAACATTCTGGAAAGTATAGCCATAGAGGGTGATAGTCCCGTATGCGAAAAACAAAGCTTAGCTAGCAGTATCCTGAGTAGGGCGGGACACGAGGAATCCTGTCTGAATCCGGGTCGACCACGATCCAACCCTAAATACTAATACCAGATCGATAGTGCACAAGTACCGTGAGGGAAAGGTGAAAAGAACTGAGGTGATCAGAGTGAAATAGAACCTGAAACCATTTGCTTACAATCATTCAGAGCACTATGTAGCAATACAGTGTGATGGACTGCCTTTTGCATAATGAGCCTGCGAGTTGTGGTGTCTGGCAAGGTTAAGCAAACGCGAAGCCGTAGCGAAAGCGAGTCTGAATAGGGCGCTTAGTCAGATGCTGCAGACCCGAAACGAAGTGATCTATCCATGAGCAAGTTGAAGCTAGTGTAAGAACTAGTGGAGGACTGAACCCATAGGCGTTGAAAAGCCCCGGGATGACTTGTGGATAGGGGTGAAAGGCCAATCAAACTTCGTGATAGCTGGTTCTCTCCGAAATATATTTAGGTATAGCGTTGTGTCGTAATATAAGGGGGTAGAGCACTGAATGGGCTAGGGCATACACCAATGTACCAAACCCTATCAAACTCCGAATACCTTATATGTAATCACAGCAGTCAGGCGGCGAGTGATAAAATCCGTCGTCAAGAGGGAAACAACCCAGACTACCAGCTAAGGTCCCTAAATCTTACTTAAGTGGAAAACGATGTGAAGTTACTTAAACAACCAGGAGGTTGGCTTAGAAGCAGCCATCCTTTAAAGAAAGCGTAATAGCTCACTGGTCTAGTGATTTTGCGCGGAAAATATAACGGGGCTAAAGTAAGTACCGAAGCTGTAGACTTAGTTTACTAAGTGGTAGGAGAGCGTTCTATTTGCGTCGAAGGTATACCGGTAAGGAGTGCTGGAGCGAATAGAAGTGAGCATGCAGGCATGAGTAGCGATAATTAATGTGAGAATCATTAACGCCGTAAACCCAAGGTTTCCTACGCGATGCTCGTCATCGTAGGGTTAGTCGGGTCCTAAGTCGAGTCCGAAAGGGGTAGACGATGGCAAATTGGTTAATATTCCAATACCAACATTAGTGTGCGATGGAAGGACGCTTAGGGCTAAGGGGGCTAGCGGATGGAAGTGCTAGTCTAAGGTCGTAGGAGGTTATACAGGAAAATCCGTATAACAATACTCCGAGAACTGAAAGGCTTTTTGAAGTCTTCGGATGGATAGAAGAACCCCTGATGCCGTCGAGCCAAGAAAAGTTTCTAAGTTTAGCTAATGTTGCCCGTACCGTAAACCGACACAGGTGGGTGGGATGAGTATTCTAAGGCGCGTGGAAGAACTCTCTTTAAGGAACTCTGCAAAATAGCACCGTATCTTCGGTATAAGGTGTGGTTAGCTTTGTATTAGGATTTACTCCGAAAGCGAAGAAACTTACAACAAAGAGTCCCTCCCGACTGTTTACCAAAAACACAGCACTCTGCTAACTCGTAAGAGGATGTATAGGGTGTGACGCCTGCCCGGTGCTCGAAGGTTAATTGATGGGGTTAGCATTAGCGAAGCTCTTGATCGAAGCCCGAGTAAACGGCGGCCGTAACTATAACGGTCCTAAGGTAGCGAAATTCCTTGTCGGTTAAATACCGACCTGCATGAATGGCGTAACGAGATGGGAGCTGTCTCAAAGAGGGATCCAGTGAAATTGTAGTGGAGGTGAAAATTCCTCCTACCCGCGGCAAGACGGAAAGACCCCGTGGACCTTTACTACAGCTTGACACTGCTACTTGGATAAGAATGTGCAGGATAGGTGGGAGGCTTTGAGTATATGACGCCAGTTGTATATGAGCCATTGTTGAGATACCACTCTTTCTTATTTGGGTAGCTAACCAGCTTGAGTTATCCTCAAGTGGGACAATGTCTGGTGGGTAGTTTGACTGGGGCGGTCGCCTCCCAAATAATAACGGAGGCTTACAAAGGTTGGCTCAGAACGGTTGGAAATCGTTCGTAGAGTATAAAGGTATAAGCCAGCTTAACTGCAAGACATACAAGTCAAGCAGAGACGAAAGTCGGTCTTAGTGATCCGGTGGTTCTGTGTGGAAGGGCCATCGCTCAAAGGATAAAAGGTACCCCGGGGATAACAGGCTGATCTCCCCCAAGAGCTCACATCGACGGGGAGGTTTGGCACCTCGATGTCGGCTCATCGCATCCTGGGGCTGGAGCAGGTCCCAAGGGTATGGCTGTTCGCCATTTAAAGCGGTACGCGAGCTGGGTTCAGAACGTCGTGAGACAGTTCGGTCCCTATCTGCCGTGGGCGTAAGAAGATTGAAGAGATTTGACCCTAGTACGAGAGGACCGGGTTGAACAAACCACTGGTGTAGCTGTTGTTCTGCCAAGAGCATCGCAGCGTAGCTAAGTTTGGAAAGGATAAACGCTGAAAGCATCTAAGCGTGAAGCCAACTCTAAGATGAATCTTCTCTAAGCTCTCTAGAAGACTACTAGTTTGATAGGCTGGGTGTGTAATGGATGAAAGTCCTTTAGCTGACCAGTACTAATAGAGCGTTTGGCTTATCTTTAATAAAGCATCACTTCCTTGTTAAGGTTTTTAAGAATACTTTAAATATAGATAATATTTAGAGTTTAGTAGAAATCTTTCAAGTAGAGTTTGTATTAGAACTTGCTCTTAACATTGTTTTTTAAGTATTCTATATAAAAACTTATCAAAGATAAAAGATAAGAAAAAAGTAAAGAAATAAAAGATTAGGCTTTATTCTTAAATTCAATCTTTCAAAGAATATTTAAATAACAATGTCCGTGATTATACAGATGTGGAAACGCCTTGCTCCATCCCGAACCAAGAAGCTAAGCACATCGTGGGTGATGATACTACGCCTTACTGGCAGGGGGAAAGTAGCTCATTGCGGACTTGTTAATTCTACTTAACTTGCCTATAAAATTAATAATCAGTTTTTTTAGTTTGTAATTAAAAATTTATTTACATGTAAAATTGTATAAAATTTGGAAAGTGATACATGGAAAAATTTATTGAAAGATTGCTTGAAGAAGATATTAAATTTGAAAAAGATGTGAATAATGGTTTGAGTGATATAAATATATTTGATGCTTTGAATATTGAAACAAAAGAAAATTATCATTCTAAATTTATAGCTTATTTAATTGATATAAATAAGGATCATTATCAAAAAAATTTTGCAAAGGTATTTTTAGAAAAACTTGGTAAGAGTTTAGTAAATACGAAATTTGAAAATTTAAACATAGAAGATATAAAAAGCGTAGAAACAGAAGCCTGCATAAAAGATAATAGAAGGATAGATATTTTAATAACATTAAGTGATAAAAGATATATTATAATAGAAAATAAAATTTATGCAAAAGATCAAAAAAATCAATTGAAAGATTATATTAATTTTGTAAGAAAAAATATCAAAAATATAAAAGATTGTTATAAAAACATATTGACTATATATTTGCATCAAGATGAGTGTGCTAGTCCTAGTGATTATAGTTTGGGAAATTTTACAATAAAGACAAATTTGATTAAAGATAAAAATGAAAATAATGTTAGCTATTATTTGAAGATGGATTATATATGGATTAAGGAATGGATTGATGAGTGTATAAAAATATATGAAGAAAAATCAACCAAAGATCAAAAATTTATTCTTGATATACAAAACATTATTTTTACTCTAAATCAATACAAAAGTATTTTACAATGGTATATGACAGATGAGTATACTCAAAGAGATGATGTACTAGAATTTATTTTTCAAAACAATATAAAAATGCAAAATTTAAAAAATGCGATGATTTTATATAGATATAACAAAAACAAATCAGAGCTTAAAAATTTAAATGAAGAAAACTATAAGAAAGCTAAAGATATTATCCAGCATAAATGGAGCAACATCTGCGAATATATAATAGAAGAATTTTTTGATAGTTTTGAACACAAGGAAATTAAAATAGGTGATATAACTTTTATCGGCAATAAAATAGAAGAAAATCGTGTTAATCATGGTGTGTTTATATTTTATCCTATTGATTATAAGAATGAAAGCATATATCCATGTATATATATTTATTTTAAAAAAAAATACTATGATATTATTGGTTTGACATTTGAAATTTCAAATGATGATGAAGAAGATATAGAAAATGAAAAATATAAAGAATGTTTAAAATTATTTAAAGATGTAAAAGAAGAAAATGTTAGAAAATATCAAAATCACTATTATTGTGATAAATTAATAAACAATGAAAAATTAGAAGGAGAATACGCTTTTATTTATTGGTTGATTGAAAATCAAAATTCTAAAAAAGATTTTATTCAAATTTTAAATGATTTTTTTATTCAAAAACCTATACAGGAAGCATATAAAGGTATTAATGATATATTAAATTCTTAAAAAATTTTATATAAAAGTAAAATTTGATAAAATACAAAATATTTTTTATAAAGGTTAAAAATGCATTTCACTTTGCTAAATGAAAAAGATTTTTTCAACCCATACTACCGCAAAAAGCAAATCATTCAAAATGAATTTGATATATTTAACAAGGCTTTAATGCAGTATTTAGAAAGACTTGAAAGTTCGCAAAGTGAAAATGAAGATTATCTTGTAGCTAATGCACTTAGTCCATTTTTAACCATGTTAAATTTCAAAACCCACATCAAAACCAAGCAAAAAGGCAAAAGTGAGATTGACTTATCCATCTCTAAAGATGAGTTTAGTAAAGACTTAGAAGTTCTTATTGAGGCTAAAAAGCCAAATTCAAAAGAATTTATCACTCATACAAAGGTAAATTCTAAAGCCTTACACGAGACTATTTTATATTATTTTAGAAATAGAGAGTATAGTTTTAGCTTAAAATTTATTATCATCACAGATTTTTATAAATTTTACATTTTTAAAATTAGTGAGTTTGAAGAGCTTTTTTATAAAAATCCAAGTTTTAAAAAACTTTTTGAAGAATTTTGTAATCCAAATTCACTTTTCAAAGGCAATACTGAAGAATTCTATAAAGAAGTAGCCAAACTCATAGAAAATTCCAAAGAAAACTTAAAAGGCTTTTTGATTGACTTGACGTTTTTAAAAGACAAACAAAAATCAAATTTTAAAAACCTAGCAAGTATTTATAAAACTTTTCATAGAGACTTTTTGCTAAGTGAGTTTAACCCCAACGATGCAAATTCACTCAACAACGCTTTTTACAAAGAGCTTTTATATATCTTAGGGCTTTGTGAGAGCAAACAAAACTCAAAACTCATCATCGCAAAAAGTGAAGAAAGCAAAGAAGAGCAAGGCACTTTCTACACCGCTATAAATTCTAAGCTTAAAGAAGAAAATTTTGAAACCATCTTAAAACTTTTGATCTTATGGCTTAATCGCATTTTGTTTTTAAAGCTTATAGAGTCAAATTTGGTGCGTTTTAATGATGATAAAAATTTGAAATTTTTAAATTTCAAAAAAATCCCTGATTTTGACAAGCTTAGCGAACTTTTCTTTGAAGTTTTAGCCAAAGAAAAAAGCACGCGAAAGAAAAGCGAATTTGCTTATCTGCCTTATCTAAATTCTTCTTTGTTTGAAAAACAAAGCATAGAAAACACGCTTGAAATTTCAAGCTTAAGCAATGACTTAAAGCTTTTTTACTATAAAAACACCGTGCTAAAAGATGATAAATGCAAGGCTAAAAAAGGACAAGTGGGGCTTTTAGAATACTTGTTTGAATTTTTGGATAGTTTTGATTTTGGTAGCGATGATGAGCAAAGCGAAATTTTAAGCCAAAAAGAACTCATAAGCTCAAGCGTTTTAGGAAATGTATTTGAAAAACTCAATGGCTACAAAGAAGGGAGCTTTTACACGCCAAGCTTTATCACTTCTTATATGTGTAAAGAAAGCATCACAAAAGTTGTGCTTGATAAATTCAATGCTCAATTTGATCTTGATGCTAAAAATATAAACGAATTAAGAAAGTCTTTAAGAAAAGAAGACAAAAAAGCACAAAAAGAGCTTTTAAACTCTATAAAAATTTGCGATCCTGCAGTGGGAAGCGGGCATTTTTTAGTTTCTGCTTTAAATGTTATGTTAAGCATTTATGATGAGTTAAATCTTTTTGATGAAGAGTTTTACCTAGAAGTGCAAAACGATGAAATTCTAATCACCAATCATAAAGG
Source organism: Campylobacter jejuni (assembly GCF_001457695.1). Taxonomy (NCBI): domain Bacteria; kingdom Pseudomonadati; phylum Campylobacterota; class Epsilonproteobacteria; order Campylobacterales; family Campylobacteraceae; genus Campylobacter; species Campylobacter jejuni. The sequence goes on from NZ_LN831025.1 coordinate 47,978, forward strand.
TGAGTTTATAGAGTATAAACGCCCAAAAACACCTAAAGATAAAGCCCATCTTATCCAGCAAGAACTTTTTCATACCAAAAAAGACATCATAGAAAACAACCTTTTTGGAGTCGATATCAACCCTAACTCATGCGAGATCACCAAGCTAAGGCTTTGGATAGAGCTTTTAAAACATAGTTTTTATCAAAGCTTTGATGATGAGAATTATCACGATCTTAAAACCCTGCCAAACATCGATATAAACATAAAATGCGGAAATTCTTTGGTATCTTACTTTGAAACAGGCAAAAGCCTAAACCACTATCCAAACATCAAAGAACGCATGGGCAAATACAAACGCATAGTAAAAGACTATAAAGAAGGCTTTTACACAGATAAAAGCCACATCAACCAAGAGATAAAAAATCTCAAAATTTCTTTTAAAAATTTCTGCTTTGCGGATAAATTTAAAAAAGAAATGAAAGGCTTTAACGATAAATGTGAAAAATACTCTAAAAAATACGGAAATTTCTTAGCTATAAATGATGAAAATTTGAAATTCTTTGTTAGCGCGAATTTGACTCTTTTTGACTTTGATGAAAAAGAAGCCACAAAAGAATTTGCAAATCTTAAAAAAGAATACGACAATATCTTCAACCTAGAAAGCAATCATCCTTTTGAATGGCGTTTTGAATTCCCTGAAATTTTGGACGATGATGGAAATTTCAAAGGCTTTGATCTCATCATCGGCAATCCGCCTTATATAAGACAAGAGGAGCTTAAAGAACTCAAGTCCCATTTAGCTAAAAATTATAAGGTTTATAAAGGCACGAGCGATATTTATACTTATTTTTATGAACTAGGATTTAATGTTTTAAAAGATAATGGGGTATTGAGCTATATCACTTCTAACAAATACACGCGTGCAGGATATGGGGAAGCTTTGCGTGAATTTTTGCTTAAAAATGTTAAGGTTTTAGAATACACTGATTTAAACGGCATAAAAGTTTTTGATAGTGCTACAGTGGATACTTCCATACTTTGTTTTGAAAAATCAAAAAGCAAAGATAATAAATTCAAATACCTTGCCCTAAGCAATGAAATTTTAAAAACTTGTGCTTATGACATTGGCTTATATAAGGACTTTGCAGAATTTTCGCAAAATTCTTTAAGCAAAGAAAGCTTCACTTTTAGCGATGAGAATACTAGTGCTTTAAAGGCCAAGATAGAACGCATAGGAACTCCACTTAAAGAATGGTATGGGCTTAATATCAACTATGGGATAAAAACGGGTTTAAATGAAGCCTTTATCATCACCACTGAAAAAAGAAATGAAATTTTAGCAAATTGCAAAGATGAAGCTGAAAAAGAACGCACCGCCAAACTCATACGCAAAATGCTACGCGGACGCGATATAAAAAGATATAGTTACGAGTGGGCGGGACTTTGGGTGATAGGAACTTTTCCAAGTTTAAAAATCAATATAGAACAATATCCTGCTTTAAAGCAATATTTATCTCAATTTTTACCACACATAGAACAAAGCGGAGAAAAAGGTTGTAGAAAGAAAACTAGCAATAAATGGTTTGAAACTCAAGATAATATCGCTTATTATGAAGAATTTGAAAAAGAAAAGATAGTTTGGGCAGAAATGACCAAAGAAGCTTGTTTTGTATATGATAATTCAAATTTTTTTACAAATCAAACTTGCTATTTCTTTACGCATTGTGATTATAAGTATTTATTAGCAATTTTAAATTCTAGACTAATTGTTTATTATATGCAATATATATCATCTCACTTAGGACAAGGTGCTTTTAGGTGGATAAGACAATATATAGAAAAACTTCCTATACCAAAAATAAATTCCAAAAATGAAAAATTAGCCGATGAACTTATAAATTTAGTCGATGAAATTTTAAAAGCCAAAGAACAAGACAAAAACGCAAACACCCAAGAGTTAGAAAATAAAATCAATTCTTTGGTTTATAAACTTTATAACTTAACCGAAGAAGAAATAAAAATCATAGAAGGCAAGTGATGGATTACAAAAAACAAATTAAAACTTTTTTAGAAGATGAGGAAAATTATAGCTTATTTATAAATGGCTCATGGGGTGTGGGGAAAACTTATTTATGGAAAGAGATTGAAAATGAAATTAATCTGAAGAATGATCAAAAAGAATTTTACAATAGATTTAAATCTAATTTTAATTTTTTTAATCATATACTATTATTGATAGAATTTATAAAAACTTATGGTAAAAAATTTTTGATATTTATTGTTGATTATTTTAGTTTTTGTTATTTTGATAAATGCAAGCCAAAACCAATTAAGAAAAATATTGTTTATATATCGTTATTTGGCAAAGAACATTATAAAGAAATTTTAGAAGAGGTAACGCTTAAAACTTATAATTATAAAAAAATACTTTATTTTTTAAGAAATTTAACTTTTTGGAAGATTTCTATAGGGGCTTTTTTGCAATTTTTTATAAAAAATGATTTTAAAAATTTAATAATTTGTTTTGATGATTTAGAAAGAAAATCAGATAAGCTTAGTATAAAAGATATTTTAGGTTTGATTAATCAGCTTAAAGAGGAAAAATGTAAGGTTATTTTAATATCAAATGAAAATGAATTATCTAATGATAAAGAAATTTTTGATGCATATAAAGAAAAATCTCTAGACTTAAATATACATATACATTCCAAAGCAGAAGTTATATCACAAATTTTAAAAGAAAAAAGTCCTGAAATACTAAAAGAAATAATTCCATCTTTAGTATACAAAATTGATAATTTAAGAACATTAAACAAAATAATAAAAGCTTTTAAAATTTTCAATAAAGAATTAGAATTTTCACAAAATTTAAATCAAGAAAAAAATTATAAAGATTTATTTGAGCTTGTATTAGAAAAAGTGGTATTAAGATTTGAAAATATCAAAATAAATAATATAGAACAAAAATATATTCATATAAAGTATATATCAAAACAAATTATTGATGATATAATTCAAAACTATTTTGATAATGCAAATTATTTCATATCTAACGACAAAAAAGAAAATTTTAAAAAAGAATTAAAAAATTTTAAATTCTATGTTGATTTGGCTAAATTAAAAAATTTATTAAAAAATAGCATTCAATATCCAAATGAAAACAATAAAGATGAAATTGAAAAAATTTTTAATAATATAAATGAAGAGAAATTAAATGATTTGGTGTATAACTTAGGTTTTATAAATTTCATAGCACTTGATCAAATGTTTCATTTTGATAATAATAAAAGAATTTTAGAGATAAAAAAATATTGTTTAAAATTAGCAAATGTTAGCAACTATGATGAAAAAATTATTAATATAATATGTGATGGAAATAAAGAATTAAAAGAATATGATAAGAAATTAAAAATTAAAAAAACACAAGAATCAAATCTTGATTCTTGTAAGCTATACAAACTTGAAATTGAAAACAAATATAAGGATATAGAAAACTACGCTCATTTTCTACAAAATATGCAGAAAATAGATAAATTAACAGAAGAAGAAATAAATCAATTTTTAGAAAATAAAATAATTTTTTCATTTTGTGATATAGGTTTTAAGACAAATGAATCACAAAAAAATTTTTATCCACAATTATATAAAATTTATAAATCTATTAAAGACAATAAAAACTAAATTTAAAATTCCATAGTCCCAAGCTAAGCCTTAAAGCTTAGCTTGAAAATTCATCATCAGTCTTTCAAATAGTATTCTATAGTAGAAACCACTCTTATGGTTTTGATGTAAGGTGTGTTTTTATCTCTATTGTTGATGCTAAATTGTCCTTGAGAAGCCTTTTTTATCTTGCCTAGATGGCTGTTTGAGTCTTGTGCGAATTTTATCGCTGCATTTCTAGCATTGAGCGTTGCTTCTTCTATCATTTGTGGTTTTATCTCATTGAGTTTAGTATAAAGGTATTCTATGTCATAATCATCGATTTTTGTTACTATACCAAATTTTGCAAGACTTGAAATATTTTCTAGTATGCTTTTTCCAAGTTTTACGTTTTGCGTATAGATGAGTAAATTCGCAGTGCCTATGTATCGGTATGCAGCTTGAGTGTCGTTGCTATAAGGATCACTTAAACGATCTATGATATTTGGCGAGTTGTAGTTGATCTCATCCTCTTTTACGCCTTGTTCTTTTAAAAATTTGATGATATTTTCTTTATCTTGCTCTAGTTCTTCGTATAAATTTGTAAGATTGTTGTTTGATCTTGTGAATTTTATAGGAAGTATCAAAGTATCTGCTTCGACTTCTTTTTGGCTTAAACCCTTTACACTTACACTTCTTTCAAGTGTTTTAAAATCACTTAAAGCCTTGTTAAATCCAAAAGCTAGAATCAAACTTGCTAAAACTATGGCTAAAGCCATAAAGATATTATTTGTTTTCATTTTTTCTCCTTTATTTTGATTAGAAAATATATCATATTTGCAACCAATACGCAAGCACACATTACAAAAGCAAGGATTATCGGCGTATTTGCGTTAATAGCCCCAACCACGAAGGAGATAAAACCTGCAAAACCAAATTGCACCGTTCCAAGCACCGCAGAAGCAGTTCCGCTATGTTCTTTAAACCTTGCCATAGCCAAAGTCGTGGTATTGGGTGCGATGAAACCAAGCATAGCGATGCTTGTAAAAATACTAAGCTCAAAAAGCAAGAAATTTGGGTGAAAAAAGGCATTTGCAAGTAAAATCACAGTCGATATAAACATTATCATCAAAGCTTTTGCTAAGATTTTTTCGCTTTCGTATTTTAAAACCAATCTTGCATTGATATTTGCACAGATGACAAAACCTAAAGCATTTGCCCCAAAAAGCAAGGCAAATTTTTGCTCACTTAAGCTAAAAAACTGCGTAAAAACAAAGCTTGATCCTGTGATATAAGCAAACATCGCCGCCAAAGCAAAAGAAGCACATAGTATATAAACTAAAAAGCGTTTATCGCTTAAAACAAATTTGTAGCTTTTCATCGCTTCATGATGGGAAAATTTTTTGTTTTTAAGATGAGGTGCGGACTCTTTTAAACCAAAAAGTATCATCAAAAAAAGTAAAATTCCTAAAGCAAACAAAGTCGCAAAAATACTATGCCATGAAAAATACTCTAGCAAAATTCCCCCAAAAGTTGGCGAAAGCATAGGAGCAAGAGAACTAAAAACCATCATCAAAGCAAAAATCCCTGCAGCTTCTTTGATCTCAAACAAGTCATTGACAATAGCCCTTGCGATAACCACACCTGCACAACCCCCAAGTGCTTCAAAAAATCTCAAAGCGATAAAAGCATAAATATCATCGATAATCACACAAAACAAACTCGAAACGATGAAGAAAAATATCCCCACCAAAGCTGGAATTTTACGCCCAAAAATATCACTTAAAGGCCCATATATAAGCTGTCCTAAAGCAAAAGCGATAAAAAAACTTGCGATACTAAGTTGGGTTAAAAAAGAATTAGTTTGAAAACTTTGCTCCACATGAGAAAGTGCAGGCAAATACATATCTGTAGAAAGCGGTGCTATGCTTGACATCAAAGCAAGGATAACGATGAGTTTAAATTTAGCAAAGCCGTGAATTTTGGTGTGTTTTTGCATTTGTAATCCTAATTATTCTAAAAGAATGATTTTAACAAGTCAATCTTAGAATAATCTTTGTTTTTCTATGTTAAATTTAGGGAAAAATTCTAAGGAAATTTTATGCAAAATTTAAACCAAAATGAACAAATCAAATGCCCAAGTTGTGGAAGTTTTATCGATATCAGCACTGCTTTATATGCTCAAATTTTAGATAAAGCTAAGCAAGAAATGCTAAAACAAAAAAAAGAATTTGATGATGAGGTAAATGCTAAAAGAGCTGAATATATCAAAGCTTTAAATGATTTAAAAACTCAAAAGATAGAACAAGAAAAACTCATAAACGAGCAAGTAAGCCAAAAGCTTCTTTTAGAAAAGCAAAAATTTGAACAAGAACTTCTTATACAAAAGCAAAGTTTCCAAAAAGAATTCAGCGAGAAATTTAACAAAGAGCATGAAAATGAAATGAAAATCATGCAAGAAGAACTCGAGAAAAAAAGCAAAGAACTTAGCGAGTTTTTAAGCATAAAGGCTGAAAATGAAAGGCTAAAAAGAGAGCAAAAAGAAAATGAAGAAAGATTGAAATTTCAAGCCAAAGAAGAGGCTTTTAAAGAATTTAAAGAACAAGAAAGCAAAAATTTGGAATTTGAAAGAGAAAAAATGCGTCTTGAATTTCAAAAAAATACTCAAGAACAAGATCTTAAGTACAAAGAATTAGAAACGAATTTTAAAAGTGTAGCTCAAAAGCTAGAAGACGCACAACGCAGGATAGAACAAGGCTCACAGCAACTCCAAGGCGAAGCAGCCGAACTACTCATAGAAGAATACATACAAAGTGAGTATTTAAGTGATGAAGTAAAAGAAGTACCAAAGGGCGTAAATGGAGCCGATTGTCTGCATATAGTAAAGGATAATTTTGGAAATATTTGCGGAAGTATTTTATATGAGAGCAAACGCACTAAAGAATTTAACAAAGAATGGCTTGATAAACTTAAACTAGACAGCATAGCTGCAAAAAGTGATATAGCGGTTTTGATTACAAAAACTATGCCAAAAGATAAAGAAAAAACGCATTTTAAAGAAGGAATTTTGATCTGTACTTTTAATGAATTCAAAGGTGTTTTAGCAGTGCTTAGAGAAAGCATTATAAACGCTTATAAACTCAAAAATGCCCTGCAAAACAAAGATGAAAAAAATCACATTTTATACGAATACTTAAATTCTAAGGAATTTAACACGCAAATCACTTTTATACTCAAAACTTACCAAAATATGAAAGAAGAGTTAGAAGCTGAAAAAAGGGCTTTGCAAAATATATGGAAAAAAAGAGAAAGAGCTATAGAAAATCTAAGTTTTAATTCCACTGCCATAGTGAGTTCTTTAAATGCGATATTTAGCGACTTACAAGGTGGAAATTTGATAGGCGAAGAAGGGATTAAAAGTCTTGAAAATTTAGCCAAAGATGAGGATTAATTTTGGGCTAAGCCCAAAATTAATCATTCTCCTGGGAAGTGATTTGGATTTTTCCAAGGTCCGTATTTTACTTTTATGTATTCTTTAGGGTCTAAATTTTGTTGCGGTGAGGCAAAATACTTAGGTTTTAATGATGGGGATTTGCTATAAGCTGTATCAAGTCCTGCACGATTTTCTGTAGTGGTTATAGGCATTCTTACAAAACCTGTATTGACATAAGCTGCTATATCTAGTGCATCTTCATCGCCTAATATAGGATTATCCGCACTCGCACCAAAAGGCATGGCTGATTTTAAAAATCTTGCTAAAAATGGTATCATAGCCATGTGTCCACCATCAGGATAGATAAGTAAAGATGGATATAAATGTCCGCTACCTTGTTCGTAATTATCATTTTTTACCCCAAGTCCTCTTTCGCCATGGCAAGCAACGCAATTTTCTTCAAAGAGTTTTTTTCCACGCACAGGGTCAGCTGGGCGATTTGGAAAATTCATCTTAGCGAAAAAATCTCCTTCAAGCTTTACGCCGTCTTTGATGCCATAAGCTTCTTTTAGCCATTTAAAATAAGCTAAAATTGCTTTCATTTCTTTAGAATCATTAGGAAATCTATGAGAGTCAGTTCCACCCATTCCGCGAATTCTATCTTCAACAGAGATGATTTTCATCGTTTCTATATCAAGTCTTGGATAATTGTTTAGGACATTTAAAAATGAAATAACATATTTTTTTGTCCCTGGTAAACCATTGCCGTCATTGTCCATGTGACAGGAAATACAGTTTACTTCATTGCTTGTCTTTTTTAGCTTGCTATAGGGTCCTAGAGTACTTTCTGTCTTGCTTAAAAGCTCTATGCCATAACGGATTAAATCCCCTTGCTTACCTTTTGGAACATCATTGATGCTTAAATTTTATTTGGCCATTCTTGCACAGGTCTTTTAGAAAGTTCCTTAAAATACTTTACTCCTTCCTTGTCACTTAATTCTTCTCCTACTTTGTAATCACTCACGCTTTTAGCACTAAGACTCAAACTAAGACATAAGCCAAGAAATAAAATGTGTTTTTTCATGATTTTCCTCCTTTTTATTTGCAGTTCAAATTGATTTTAATGTATTTTTTCTTAAATATTAAGCATAATAAGAATAATTTAAATAAAATTAAATTTTAAAGTGTTGCTAAAAGTAATATATTTTTAAAGTACATAATTAATATTTATTAAAATTTTATGATATTAACTTTATATTAATTATTTAAATAATTTATTTTTTATAGAATTTAGATTTTCTTCTAAATCTTTGAAATTGCTTTTTAAATCTTTTTTCATGTCTATAAAGAAAGGATTGCTTAAAGTAGCGATAAGATAATGATTTTCTTTAGAAAAGATATGATTTAAAGTGAAATTTTTATCTTTAAGTTTGATATAAATTTGCTCTTCATCTTCAAAGCTAGGATTTTGGTTTGCACTTAAAATTTCGAGTAAAATTCCGCAAAAAAAGCGTTTGTTTTCATCCAAAAACTGAATATCATAAATTTTAAAATCCTTAAATTCAAAGCAGTTTTGACTTTTAAATTCTTTTAAATCCTTTGTAAACCCTAGTTGTAAAAAGTCTTTTTGGCTTAAACTTTGCTTTTTAAATTTCGCCCCAAAACGACGCAAAAATAAATTTAAAGCGTCAATTTGTAATTCTTTTTGTGCAAGTTTTAGTTTTTTGGCTGTAAAACGAAAGAAAAAAACACCTACAAAAACAGCTAAAATCACTGCAATTAAGGCATCTCTTATAAAAACAAAGGCTAAAAAGCCTACAAGTAAGGCTTCGATAATGCTTAGGAATTTTAAGATTCCTAAGCGTTTAAGTATATAAAGTCTATTATTTTCTAAGCTTTTTAAATCCATTAAGATTTTGCTTTTTCCATTCTTTTTCTTTGAGTTGGATCAAGATAGCGTTTGCGAACACGCACATTTACAGGCGTAACTTCTACAAGTTCATCTTCTTCTATCCACTCTAAAGCTCTTTCAAGGCTTAATTTTCTAGGTGGCACAAGCTTGATTGCATCATCGCTTCCACTCGCTCTTACATTGGTAAGATTCTTTCCTTTGATAGGATTAACATCTAAATCATTTGGACGAGAGTGCTCACCTATAATCATACCGGTATAAACTTTAGTTTGAGGCTCTATGAAAAGCACTCCACGCTCTTGAAGGTTAAACAAAGAATACCCCAAAGCCACGCCATTTTCCATAGAAATTAAAGCTCCATTATTACGCTTTTCAACCGCACCGCTAAAAGGACGGAATTCTAAAAAGCTATGATTCATCACACCTTCGCCTTTAGTATCGGTTAAAAACTGGCTTCTAAAACCTATAAGTCCGCGTGCTGGAATTTCAAACTCAAGTCTTGTTTGTCCATCGCCTGTTGGTGCCATGGTTTTCATTTCAGCTTTTCTTTTGCCAAGTTTTTCTATTACCGCACCGCTAAATTCTTCAGGTACATCGATAACTAAATGTTCAAAAGGTTCTGTTTTAACCCCATCTTCAACCTTTACGATAACTTCAGGTCTTCCCATACAAAACTCAAAACCTTCACGACGCATATTTTCAGCTAAAATAGTGATTTGAAGTTCGCCCCTACCGCTTACTTTAAATTTGCCTTCGCCTGTGCTTTCGTATTTCATAGCGATATTAGTTTTCATTTCAGCTTCTAAGCGTTCAGCGATTTTATTTGAAGTTACATGTTTTCCTTCAGTTCCTGCTAATGGGCCATCATTTACAGAAAATACTATACTTAAAGTCGGCTCTTCAATGTGTAAAGGATCAAGTGGCATAGGATTGTTTGGATCTACAACGCTATCACCCACATCTAAAGCTTCAAAACCTGCTATAGCTACGATATCTCCACTTCCTGCTTCTTCAATATCCATTTTTTCTAAGCCCATAAAGCCAATGAGTTTTGAAATTCTACCATTTACTTTGGTGCCATCAGCTTTTGCAAGCATTACGCTTTGGTTTTTCTTTACAACCCCATTGAAAATTCTAGCAATGCCTATTTTACCTACGAAATTATCATACCCTAAAGTGAAAACTTGAAGTTGTAAAGGATTGTCATTTGTGCCACTTGGTGCTGGAACGCGTTCAAGTATGGTTTTAAAAAGTGGCTCCATATTATCACTTTCATCGTTTAGATCAAGCTTAGCATAACCATTTTTTGCTGCAGCATAAACTATGGCAAAGTCAAGTTGCTCATCGTTTGCATCTAGGGCTACAAAAAGATCAAAAATTTCATTGATCACTCTTTCAGGATCAGCAGCTGGTTTGTCGATTTTGTTGATTACAACTATAGGTTTAAGCCCTAAAGATAAAGCTTTTTTAACCACGAATTTAGTTTGTGGCATAACGCCTTCTTGAGCATCTACTAAAAGCAAAACTCCATCAATCATTTTTAAAACGCGTTCTACTTCTCCGCCAAAATCAGCATGCCCTGGAGTATCTATGATGTTGATTTTTGTACCTTTGTAATTGATCGCTGTGTTTTTTGAAAGTATGGTAATACCGCGTTCTTTTTCTATATCGTTGCTATCCATAACGCGTTCTGAAATTTGTTCTCTTTCGCTAAAGGTGCCTGATTGTTTTAACAATTCATCTACCATAGTGGTTTTACCATGGTCAACGTGAGCTATAACTGCTATATTTCTAATGTTTTCCAAATTTTCTTCTCCAAAGCTAAATTTTTAAAAGCTTAGATTATACAAAAATTTAACTTAAACTACAAAGTATCAAAACTTGGAACACTTCTTGCTTTAAAAACTTATGAAATTAAAATTTTAAAAAGGAAGTTAAAATGTCAAAACCATTAAATGAAGAGATTTTTGTTGAATTTAAAAGCGATTTAGCTGAAAGAAAAAATGAAGTTTTGCTTCAAGTTTTAGAACTTTTAGAAACTTTTAGATCAGATGAAAACGAAAAAATGGCAAGAATTTCAAGCGAGCTTACAGAAATTTTAGAAAATGAAGAAAATTTAGAGAAAATTTTAAATGCTAAAAATTTAGAAGAGCTTTTAAATATCTTAACTGCTTTAAATGAAGATAAGATGATTAAAGTATATGAAGATTCTTATTTGAAAGAAAAATTTCCTAATGTAATGGTAGATAAATTTTTAAAATAATTTTTTGAAGGAAAAGTGATGTCAAATTTAGCTCCGCAAAATGATGTTTTAAATCTTACGCCGAGTAAAACTTCTACTACTACTAGTAGTTCTTTTAGTAAAACAAGTAAAAATAAAGAACATGAAAGTAGCGATAGTAAAAATTCAACTCAAGATGATACAGAGAGTTTTTTAAATTCTTTGCTTAATTCTATCGATGAAACCAATGAATTTTTACCTGATCATATGAAGATCAGTCAAAAAGAAGTTGTTAATGAAGCGATGAGCAGACTTCAAAAAGGAGCTTTTGATGAGAGTGATAAGATAAGCATTTTCGAATCTGCTTCTTTTATGCAAATTCTTTCTTTATTGGATAAGCTAAAAACAGATACAGCAGATGTTAAACTGTCAAATCTTTCTACTCAACTTTCAAGTCTTATCAAAACAGAGGCTAATTTTAATGCTTTAAAAGGCGCATCAAATCTTAGCGAGCTTTTGGACATAGCTAAAGATTTGGGCTTAAATGTAAAAAATATTAAAGTAGATCGTCTTCTTGATCTTAAAGCAACTTTTCCAAATTTAGATAAGGCTGATTTTTTTAAGGGTGCTGTGGATAATGTTTTTAAAGAAATCATCAATAATAAAATTTCCAATGTGAGTAAAAATTTAAATCACAATTTACAAAATACAACTCATACTACAAGCACTCATTCTACGCAAAAAACAAATTCTAAAGATAGCGGTTCTTTGCTTTCTCAAACTTTAAAAAATTTAGATTCCATACTTTCATCCAAAGAAAGCAAACACGAAAAAAAAGATAAAGTTAAATCAAAAATAGAAGAAGATGCTGCAGATGCTAAAAATACTTTAAAAAATATCAAAAATGATGAGTTTGCAAAAAATTTAACAGAAGAGTTAAATATAAAAGATAAAGAAAACAAAGACTTAAACAAAGATTTTAATAAAGAGTTAAATAAAAATCAAGGGGATATGCAAGGACAAAATAAAAATTTAAAGAATAATAATCAAAATTTAAATCTTGATAAAAATTTAAATAAAGAAATTGTCAAAGATACTCAGAATTTAGTTTCAAATTTAACACAAAAAGATTTTAATCTAAATAAAGAACCTAAAAACAACAAAGAAAATAAAGATATAAAACAAAATTTCTTTGATCAAAAATTAAATTTTGAAAATTTAAATAAAACTCAAGTAGTTCAAAACAAAGAGAATAATGCAAATTTTAATAACAATACTAATAAAGAAACTTTTACTCAAGAGCAAACAAAAACGCACAGCGAAAATATAGATAAAAATAGCTTAGATGAGTTAAATTCTTTAGTCAAAGATTTAAATAAAGTAACACAAAACAATGCTCGCAATATCACTCCTAAAGAGACTTTGCAGTATTTTTCACAAGATTTAAAAGAGGCTGTGGATCAATACAAAGCACCTATTACTAAACTTAGTATCAATCTAAATCCTAATAATCTTGGAGAAGTGGAGGTAACTTTGATACAAAGAGGTAATAACCTTCATATCAATTTCAATTCCAATACCAATGCAATGAATTTGTTTATCCAAAATCAAGCCGAGTTTAAAAATTCTCTTGTAAATATGGGATTTACTGGACTTGAAATGAATTTTAGTGATCAAGGTAAAAGAGAGCAAAATCAAAATCAAGGAAAAAATCGTAGCGGATATGGTTTTAAAGATGCTTTAGATGGAAAAAATGAAAGTGAAAAAGTCAATCTAGAGCTTGTTTTAGCGAAGTATTTTTAAGTTGGAACACTTATTGCTTAAATAATAAAAAACTAAATAAAAAGGAGTTTATAATGATATCATCATCGGATTGGAATTTAAATACCGCTGCTACAACTTCAGGTGCTACTTCTTCAGGAAGTACTAGTGGAACAACTAGAACAGATTCAAGCAGTAGCTCAGGAATAGTGAGCAATCCAAACGCTACCTTAGATAAGGATGCGTTTTTAAAACTTCTTTTGATAGAGCTTCAACATCAAGATCCAACAGATCCTATGGATAGCGATAAAATGCTTACTCAAACTTCACAGCTTAGCGCACTTGAAATGCAGCAAAATACCAACACAACTATGCAAAAAATGGTTGAAACTATGCAAAAGCTTTCTGATTCTTTTAGTACAAGTATGAGTACTTCAGCTTTAGGGGCTATTGGTAAAATGGCAACTGTTTCAGATAATAAAATCAAACTTACAGGTGCAGATGAGCTTATCGCTCTTAAAATGTATTTGCCTGAAGATTCTGATGAAAACGGTGTTACGCTAGAAATTTATGATAGCAATAATAAACTTGTTTTCAGTGAAAAAAGCGATGCTAAATCTATTTCTCAAGGTTTATTTACTATGGAGTGGCCAGGAAGAAATAACGATGGGGTTTATGCAGGTGATGGTGAGTACACTGTTAAAATGGTTTATAATAATAAAAATGGTAAAAAAATCACTGCAAATTACGGAACTTATCCTATCGAAGGTGTTGTTTTTAAAGATGGTGTTGCCTATGCAAAAATGGCTGGAAAAGAAGTTCCTTTTGGTGCGATACAAGAAATAACAGATTATAAACTTGGTTCATCTTCATCTACTGGATCTACTGGAGGAAGCGGTTCAAGTGGAGACTCAAGTGGTGGTTCAAGTGATGGAGGTTCTTCTGGATCTACAGAAGATGGCGACAAAGAGGAAAAGGCATAAGCCATGATGAATTCATTTTATAATGGGATTTCTGGAGTAAAAAGCAATAGCTTTGGTATTGATATCACTGCTAATAACATAGCAAATGTCAATACCACAGGCTTTAAATACTCTGATGCTCAATTTAAAGATATTTTTTATACCACCATAACAACCCAATCAACCAACCCTGCTCAAGGTGGTTATGGTAGTGGTGCAGCATCTTCTCAAGTTGTTTTCGAACAGGGTTCTCCTGTTGCAAGTGATGGCGAATTTGATGTGGCTTTGCAAGGAAAAGGATTTTTTGGGGTTTTAGGGGCTGATGGTAATGCTTACTATACTAGAAATGGATCATTTAGAAGAGATGCCAATGGATATTTGGTAGATTCTTATGGAAATTTTGTTTTAGGAACAATGAATCCTGCTTTTACTGGTATTAACTATAGCGATAGAGTTGCTGGGCTTATGGGGGATTATCTTAACACAGGAACTCCGGTAAATAATGGTTTTACTGTAAATTCAAATAATTCTTTCAGTATAGGCACAACCGCTTCTCAAGGGGCTATTAAAGTACCTGTGAATATGTATTTACCTCCTCAAGTAACTCAAAATGTAAAATGGAGTGGAAGTTTAAATACTAACACAACAACAGAAGTAGTTAAAGTAGATCTTGATCCTAGTAAATTTAACATTACAAAAACTGAAGATGGAAAATATGTAGTTAGTGGTAGTGTTAGCAAAGAAGATGTGTTTAGTGCTAAAGCGGGTGATAGGATTATTTTAAATTTCACTGATGATAATGGCGTAAAAACAAGCTTTGAAGCGACTTTAGATGAAAATCTAAATTTTAAAAGTAACGAGCTTGATTTAAAAGGATTGGATGAAAATAGCATCAAGCTTGATACAGCTCAAATTTCAACAGAGCAACAAAAAGCCAATAAAGATATTTTAGAATCCCCTATTTATAATGCAGATGGAAGTAAAAGCACTTTAAGGGTTACACTTGAAAGAGTTTTACCGCAAGAAGGCGATAATATACAATATAAAGCTATTGCACAAATTTATAATTCTAATGGCAATGCTGTAGGCAATCCAACTGAAGGAAATATGGTTTTTGATAAAAATGGTGCTTTGCTTCAAAACAATATTACAAGCATTGCAAATCCAAATGGTGGAACAATTAATATTGATTTAGGCTCTCCTTATGATGCTAACAAGCCTGGTTCGGGTTATAGTGGGATTTATATTAAAGAAGGCGTCGAAAAAAATGTAGTTACACAACAAGATGGTGTAGCTGAAGGGTTTTTTGAACAATATAATATATCCGATGATGGAAGTATTGTTGCGCAATTTAGCAATGGTAAAAATGCCATAGTTGGAAAGCTTGCTTTATATAATTTTATCAATGAGCAAGGATTGGCTGCTATGGGAGATAATATTTTTGCAGCAACGGCAAATAGCGGTGATGCAAGTTTTATTATGAAAGATGGTCAAGTTGTTAATACAGCTAAATTTAAAGGCGGATTCTTAGAACAATCAAATGTTGATTTAAGTGCAGAGCTTTCAAACCTTATCGTAACTCAAAAAGCCTTTGATGCAAGCTCAAAAAGTATCACTACAAGTGATCAGATGATACAAAAAGCCATTAATATGAAAAGATAATTCTTAGGAATTATCTTTTTCTAATTTTTCAAAAATAATTTTAATTTCTTCTATGTCGCTTTCGCTATAATTATGGCTTGATTTAATATAACTTACTTGCTGTCCTTTTTCAAGATATAAAACCTTTTCATAGTCTTTTAAATTTATATGATGTTTTAGTTCAAGGTTGGTGTTTGTGTTAGGATAAAATTTTAAAAAATTATCCTCTCCGATATTTTCGGCTTTTATGTATATTTTTACATTGTAAACCATTTCATTTAAGAAATTTAATTTCGCATCAATTTGATATTTTAATTTTACAAGTTTTTTATACGAAATGCTAAGATGATTGTATTTTTTTATGATATCGTGATAAAGATTTGAAAATTTCATTTCTATGGCGCTAGGATTTTTAGTCTTTTGAAGTTTGATGATTTTGATTTGATTTTTGATTAGATAATCATAGTAATTTTGCATTTTGCTTATGGTGTCATCAAGCTTACTTTTTATTTTAAGGCTTAGATTTTTAAGATTTTCGCATTCTGTATCTGAGTTGTTTTCAATAGAAACTAGTGGTGAAACTACGATATTGTTTTTAAATTTTATATTGTTTGTTATGATTAGATTTTTTCTTGGATATAAAGTATTATCCGTTAGTAAATTGCAAATATAAATATTTTCTGCTTCTATTTTTCCACCCATGCAGTTTTCAACAAATACATTTTTAGCTATAATTGTCCCATTTTCTAAATTTTTTATATATACAGTGTCAGCTTGCAAAGTTCCTTTGTGTGTTGTAATAAAAATATCTTGTGCAAAAATTTCGCTTTTTGCATGAGTTAAGCCTTTGATGCTGATATTTTTTCCATAAAGTTTTGTTGCTCCAACATTCCCATTTACTTTTATATTTGAAGCTTGAACATTTACAATACCTGATTTAATAGCATCATCACTTATATCAAAATTAGTGATTTCTAAGTTTATATTTTCATCGATATTTGTTTTGATTGAACCGGTTGTTTTAAGCCCTATTTGTGATAATTTTAAATTATTTGCGATACAATATCCTGTATGATCTTTGTTTAAAAATCCATAATTGGCGCTAAAATATTTAATTCTATCTTCTAATTCTTCTGTGTAAATGCTTTCATCTTTTATGATAAAAGGATTATCAAGAAAGGCTATTGGATTTAAATGAAGGATTTCTCCTCTTAAATTTCGTCCTTCTTTTCCAAGAATTCTATAAATGTATTCAAAAAGTAGCTCATTTTTTTCAATAGGTTTACAGTAGTTTCCTTCATCATAGTTAATATTTTCGTCAAAACATTCTTCGTTAACATCTCTATGATAAATAATTTCATCACTTTTATGTTCAATCTTATCTACACCTTTGGCAATTTCAAGCTCTATTTCTTTAATAGATGGACTTTTTTGTATCGATAAGATAAAATCATCAATCTTGTCAAATAAATTTTTATCAAGTCTTAAGATTAAAAATTTTTGTTTGATCATTATTTTGTAGATATTTTGCAAAATATCAAATTTTAAATTAGGGTAATATTTAAAATTTTCTGTAAGGTTGATACTGGCTTTTAGATGGGTTAGGTTGGAGTTGGATCTAAGTTTGACTGTAAAAGGAAAACTTTGTTTTTTTGGATAAATTTCTATAAGAAATTTTTGCACTATGGTATTGTAGTTTTTTACAAAAAAATCATCTGCATAAAATAAGTCAAAATCCTTTCTTTCATAAGTTTTTGTTTTCGCTGGTTTTACACTAGAACACAGAAGTTTAAAATCTATAACTCTAAAATCAAGAATTTGTTCTGTGTTTGCTTGTTCATGATTTAAACTTTCAAAAGGATTGAAAGTTTCTAAGGTTTTTACTTGAAAATTCATCTATCCCCCCCCCCATATCATTTTTTTGAGTCGTGAAATGGTGATTTTGTAGTGCATCTTCAAAAATAGCATTGAATTTTTCGAAATTTTGATTCAAATCAAAATAATCCAAATGAACTAAAATTTGCCCACATTTTTCGCACTTTAAGGTATTTTCTTTGCTAACAAGCTCTTGATGTATAGTCTGTGGAACTGCATGGATACGCAAAGAACAATTGCAAATATAATCATGAGTTTTTTCAGCTCTTAGGTCTTGTTTGATTGATTTTAGTTTTATGTATTGTTCTAAGGTATAATGGATTTCTTGAAGGTGTAGGGCTTTTTTTGTAAAATTAGCTATCCATAAATCTTCATTAGCAAAATGATCTAAAATCCAATCTTTGGTTAATATGGAAAGTTCTTGAGACATTTTTACAATATCATTTGAGTGTTCTAAAAGCTCTTTAGTTTTTTCTACTAATATTTGATGAGATTTTTTATGTTCTTCAATCAAAGGAAAATCAATGCTTTCCATAAATTTTTCTTCATCTTTAAAATGAATTTTGATGTATTGAAATAGCTTTACAAGAATTTGTTTTAAATCATTTTTGTGTTGTGTATTATTATCTTGAATGTTTAGAGCTAAATCATTTGCAAGATTGGTAATTTCAAAAATTAGTTCGTGTTGTTTGTCTAATTGCATATTTTTAATGCTAAAATCTCTACTCCATTTAACTTCCATATTTTTCCTTTTTGGATGTAATAATTATTTTTATATCGTATTTTTTGAAAATAAAATAATAATTTTACAAATGAATTTTTAAAATTCTTATAAAAACAATGGATTGATTGCAAATTTATATATTGAATCTTAACAACTCAAGGCTTTTTAAGTATATTATGATATAATTTTTAAGCCTTTTCTTAGACCTGTGCAATGCTATTTTTAAGCACCGCTTCAGGGTGGGAACACAGCAGAGCACTTGATTTTAGTGTGTGCCGCAGTTATCTGGGGAAGGGTTTTATTCATTTTAAAATTCCCATTTTTCAATTAGGCTAGCTTTTTTATAAATTAAAAATTTATTTAAAAATTATAATTTTAAGATTTATTAAAATATTAGTTAACTAGAATTTAAGCATTGTAAATTACATTACCAATATCAAAGGATAAACAATGGATAGAAAGAAAATTCCCTTGTTGGTGCTGTGTATTTAATTGCGGCTGTGTTTTGGCTTATACCTACTCCTTGTAGGTTTGGAAGATAATTCTTGGCATTTTCTTGCTGTGATTATGGCAGTGATTTTACAAGTAATGCCTTTTATAGCTATTGCCATAGTAGCTCTTAGTGGTATTACCACTACCCAATTGAAAATCTAAGTAAAATTTACACCAAAGCTACTTCGAAAACTTCTACGCAACAACTTATTGATGAGACTAAAATTTCCTTTAAATACTTCAGCACTTGATTTTTTATATCAAAAGAGCATAAGATGAAAAGGTAAATACTGCTATATCAAATTTAAAATCTAAAACGGGTATAAAAGATGCTTTAAGTGGTTTTTCAAATTCTCTTATTTGGCTTATAGTGATTTCTATTATTGTGGCTCGTGGAGTTATTAAAACAGGACTTGGAGAGCATTTGGCTTATCATTTTATCAGTATTCTTGGTAAAAAAACTTAGGTATTGCTTATTCTATAGCTTTTTGTGAAACTATTTTAGCTCCAGTTACTCCTTCAAATACTGCAAGAGCAGGGGCTATCATAAATCCTATAGTTCAAGTTATTGCAAGAAGTTTTAAATCCACTCCTGAAGATGGAACACAAAATAAAATAGGCACTTATCTTTCTTTGGTAAATTATCAAGAGCCAATCCTATTTCATCAGCTATGTTTATTACAGCTACAGCTCCAAATCCTTTGGTGGTTGATCTTATAGCACAAGCTACAAATTTAGAAGTGCATTTAACTTGGGGGTAATAGGCTTTAGGGATGTTTTTACCTGGTATAGCTGCTATGCTTTTGATGCCTTTGGTGCTTTATTTTCTCTCTCCGCCAGAAATTAAATCCACGCCTAATGCTTTTACTTTTATGGGCTGGAGCTTTGGGCTTGTTTTTTGGAATTTCTCTTGATGCGACTAGCGTGGCTTTGCTTGGGTTGTCTTTGGTGTTGATTAGTGGAGTTTTAACTTTTGGGGAAGTTTTGGCTGAAAAAGCTGCTTGGAATACTTTAATATGGTTTTCAGCTCTTGTAATGATGGCAACTTTACTTGGCAAACTTGGTGTTACACAGTTTTTAGCTGAAGCTTTAGGTGAATTTGCTTCTGCTATGGGACTTGGGGAAATTTCTATTATAATATTTTTAAGCCTTGCTTTTTTATATACGCACTATTTCTTTGCTTCTACTACAGCTCATATATCAGCAATGTTTTTTGTTTTTTATAGTGCAGGGCTTGCCTTAGGAGCACCACCACTTCTTTATGCTTTTATTATGATAGCTTCAGGTAATGTTATGATGGCATTAACTCACTATGCAACAGGAACAGCTCCTGTTATTTTTGGAACGGGCTATGTAACTCTTAAAAAATGGTGGAGTATAGGTTTTGTGATTTCCATAGTTGATATAGTAGTGATGATAGCTGTTGGGCTTTTTTGGTGGAAAATTTTAGGATTTTATTAATAATTTCTAGGAATTAATTCCTAGAAATTATTCTATAAAACCGCTTGCTATGACTTTATCATGATCATAAAAGACTGCCATTTGTCTGCTAGCAAGTCCATAAACAGGATCTTTTAGAGTGATTTTTGCGCTTTTATCTTCATAAATTTCTACCTTACAAGGTGTAGATTTTGAACGATAGCGGATTTTTACTTCGCAATCAAGCTCTTTAGCGTCTATAAAAAGATTGATATTTTTTAGCTTAAATTCACTGATTTTAAGTTCTTCTTTGGTTCCTACGATGATTTGATTTTGCTTAGGATTGATTTTTAAAACAAAATGTGGTTCATGTGCCCCACGCACTTCAAAGCCCCTTCTTTTGCCTATGGTATAGTGCATATAGCCCTCATGTTTGCCTACCACTTTTCCGCTACTATCTAATACTTCTCCAGGAATTTTTGTATCCATAAACTGATCTAAAACTTGCACATAAGTATCTTCAACAAAGCAAATTTCAGAACTTTCCTTTTGAGTGGCAAAAGATTTTAAAACCTCTATAGTGGAAGCAAATTTTTTCACATCTTCTTTTTTCATTTCGCCTAGCGGAAAAATAAGATATTTTAAAGCTTCTTTATCTGCGCTAGCTAAAAAATAGCTTTGATCCTTGCTTTCATCTACCGCGGTTTTTATTAAGTTGTTTTCAAGTCTTGCATAATGCCCTGTGGCAAGTTTTTCACAACCTAAACTTTTAGCAAATTCTAAAAGTTTTCCAAGTTTGATAAAGCGGTTACATAAAGCGCAAGGATTTGGTGTTTTACCCTCTTTATAAGTATCCACAAAAGGCATGTAAACTTTGTTTTTAAAATCTTTTTGTAAGTCTAAAATATGATAAGGAATTTGCAAAAAGTTTGCAACTTTTTCTACTTTTTTGATATTTTCTTCGTGGTAATTTGGCTTGCCATGAAGCTTCATATAACAACCTATAACTTCATGACCTAAATTTTTAAGTTTATAAGCAGTGACTGTACTATCAACTCCACCGCTCATAGCGACTAGAATTTTCATTAAATTTCCTTTAAAGTATTAATTATAAAATCTAAGTCGTCAGTGATTTTATACTTTAACTCATCTCCTTTAGAAATCACTTCAAGTTTGAGTAAAGAATTTCTGACGAACTCATCAAAACCTCGCCAAAATTCACTCCCAAACAAAATAATAGGAACATCTTTTTTAAATTCTAATTGTTTTAATGTAAGAATTTCACACAATTCATCAAGTGTTCCAAAGCCGCCTGGGAAGATCACAAAAGCTAGACTCTTTTCAATAAGAGCCATTTTGCGTATGGCTAAGCTCTCAAAAGTAATATTATATTCTACAAAATCATTAAGTTTTTGCTCATGAGGTAAAAATATATTAAACCCTACAGAACTCATTGAATTTGTATTATTTTTTTGTGAAAAAGCACCTTCGTTGGCTGCACGCATAATGCCTCCACCACCACCACTTATCACACAAAAACCATTTTGAGCACATTTTTGTGCCAAAATTTTAGCCTGCTGATAATAAAAATTATCTTCTTTTAATCTTGCAGAACCAAAAAAAGTTACGGCATTTTTTAGGTTTGGTATGTTAGCAAATTTTTCTAAATCTTGGCTTATTTTTTCATTCATTTTTCAACCTTTAGTTAAAATAAATTCCATTCTAGCTAAAAACTTATAATAAGTTCTTTATTATAAGTTTTAATAGGTTTATTTTATTAAGATTAGGAATTTAAAGACTTTTAAATCCTTAAGCTTTTATATCTATAATTTTTGCCGAAGTGTTTTGAGAAAGAAATTTATTAAATTCTCCTGCACTATCATCACTAAATTTCATACCAAAAAGAAGTTCTAATTCTTTACTAGTGTTAAATTTACCTTCTAATAGTTTTTTTACAAGCTCGTTTCTTGTACTATCATCTTTGTAAGTTTCTTTGTTTTTACTTTCTGCCTGTATAGGTTTGAAAGTTTTTTTGTCTTCTTTTTGATTGTTTTTATTAGCTAAGAACCTATCTATATCTTCTTGAGTAAGTGGCTTACCAAGTTCATTAAAAAATTGTTTTTCTCTTTGCGCCCTTTCAGCACCCCATATTTTCTCAAATTCATTCATACTTGTAAGAGTTTTTAAAAGATCAACTTTTCGTCTAATAAGTGCGGTCAAATCTACGCCTTCTACAAGATAGTCTGTGCCAAATTCATTAAGTATTTTTATTTCATCCTTGCTTAGTTTATCTTCCATATATCTTTTATATAAAGAGTTTTCTACTTCTTTTACATCAGGAGATCCATTATAGCCGTATTTGTTCGCATATTCTTTACTAAGCATTTCTCCAAAGTATTTTTGCACAAAATCTTCCCAATAAGCATCTTCTTCACTTTTTGGCTCATCTTTTTTAGCATAAGCATATTCGTTATTTTCATCTTTTTTAATACTTAAAGCATTATTTGGATAATTGATATTAGGATAGTGAGAATTAAGACTTATCATAAAAATCCTTTTTTAAAATACTAAAATAATCTTGGATTCCAACCACCCATAGCATCTTCTATCACGCTCTTATATTGATGGGCGATTTCTCTTATAATTCTATTGTTATTTAGCATAGGAGAGGAATTATACTGATAGATTTGTCCATTATTTACATTATAAACAGCAACCCCATAAGTAAATAAAACATAAGGCTGTCCTAAATTTGAATGTTTAATTTGTCTTTTTACCTTATATACAGGATGATAATCAGCAGGGGAATTCGCACTGACTTGCAACCAAGCAAATAATCTGTCTCTACTAGGATTTTGACATTTATCTTCTCCTGCACCGCACAAACCTTTATCAAGATTCTTCCGTTCTTCTAGTGTAATTTCTGCAATAGCATAAACTTCTGAAGTTAAATTACGTCTGTCTTTGAAAAATTCAAACTCAACTACATACCCACCCTTCACTTGTTTCATCTCTTCAAGGCTGAGTTCTTTTACACCCGGGCTTGTATCGCTTAAGGCACCTTTTGTGAGTTTAGCTAAAAAATCCTCAGCAAAAACAGAACTAGTCAGTAAAGAAGTTAAAGCTAATAAAGCAAAAATCTTTTTCATTGAAAATCTTTTCATAAATTCTTTTTGTAAGTTCTTTAAAACTACTATCGACTTATTCTAGCAAAAGTTTAATCTTGCTTTGAAAGTTAAGTGAATTTTCTTTAAATACTTAAAATTTTATTCTCGGTTTGTTTCCTTTTGTAATAAATTTTTATTTTTATCTTAAATTATATTAAGCAAGTAAAAATATTTAAAGATTTTAAAATACTTTATTTAGAATAATAAACTTTTCAATATCAAGGATTAAATTTTAAAATTAACTTGAGCTGATTATTTAAAATGTAAGGATTGACAATGAAAAAAATTTTCTTAGCATTTATGGTTTTAGTTAATTGTGTTTTTGCTAGTGATGAGCTAAATATAGACAGTTTATTTAAAAAGCAAATAGGCTTAAGAAGCATTACAAGCTTTTCTTTGCTTAGCACAGGAAATGCAAACTCGTATTCTCTTTATCCTAATATAACAATAGGCGGAGATCCTACCATTTGAAACGATACAAAGCAAGTGTTTTTAACTCAAACTTTCATTTATACCATAACACCTAAGTTTGACATACTTATTTCAGGGGGCGGAAGTTATGCAATAGCTGAATATACAAACTTTTTTACAAATGAGTATTCTAGTAAAAACAGAATAGGTTTTGATAGTTTATGGTTAGGTTTTATTTATACAGGCGATAGCATTGCAGATTTAATTCCACAAATTACCTTTCAAACTGCAGTTGTTCAAAGAGAAAAAGCAATCAATCAAACCAAAAACTTTTATCTAAAATCACAAAGCTTACAAGCTAGTTTAAGGGGATATAGCGACTGTAGTTTATAGTATTTATACAGGATTTGGTTATAATCAATCAAGAAAATTTAAAACCCTTAAAATAGAGTATGGAAATAGTATTTATGTGGGCGGGGATTTATCTATTATTCTAAGTCCTAAAATTACTTTAGATTTAGGAGCAGAGCAAAGATTTCAAATGAAACAAAAAATCAATGGCTATCAAAATTCTGAAGCGCGTTCTATTCCAACTTTAAGTTTAGGTTCTACTTATAGCATTAATTCAGATACCGCAGTTTCTGTTAATGCTAGTTTTGGAGGAAGCTCTGCTTCTCCTGATAGCATATTTGGGATAAGCTTATGGAAAAAATTCTAAAAATTTTATTATTTTTTACCCATTCTTGCTTTGAGTACAAAAGCCGAATGGGTAAGTTAAGTCTTATCAAGAAATTAAAAACGAAAGAGTAATAAGACAAACTTATGAGCAATCTTGTGGTGCTTCATCTTTAGCAACTTTACTTAATATACTTGATGATCAAAAAAAGTTTGATGAACTTGAACTTTTAAAGATTGTGAGCGGACAAGAACTTTATACGGATATGGTAAGCTTTGCAGATTTAAACGATGTAGTTAAAAAACTGGGCTTTCAAAGCAATTCATATCAAATCAATAGAGAAAACTTGGATAAACTTGTAAATATTCCAATGCTTGTAAAAATTGAAGATGATCCACGCTTTCCACATTTTGTTATAATTATCAATCATAAAGGTAATTATTTACAAGTGCTTGATCCAAGCCATGGAGAATATATAAGTTCTAAAAGTCAATTTTTTAGCATTTGGGATAGATATAATAAAGGTGGTTATGCTTTAATTGTTGCTCCTAAAAAAGAGCTAAAACCTTTCAAGTTAAACACTCCAAAATCTTTACATTTTGATTTCAGCCCTTTTAGTTTGTTTTAGTTTTAATTCATTTATATTTATTATTCTTAATTTGTAGGCTAAAACTTTTTATCTTAGTTGTTCTAATCTTTCTTTTTTAGAACCGATTTCTGTAATTTGAACGCCGAAGTTACCATCGACAATTACTACCTCGCCATAAGCAATTCTTTTATCCCCAATTAAAATTTCAAGCGGATCGTTTGCAAGTTGATTAAGCTCCACAACTGAACCTATATCCATAGTTAAAACATCTTTTAAAAGCATTTTTTTATTGCCTATACGCACACGAACAGGCAAACGCACATCCATGATAAGATTGATATTTTTAAGCTCTTCGCTAAGCATTATCGCTTTTTCTTCAGTATTGTGATTAGAATCAGTGCTTGTATTTCCTGTTTCAGCAGGTTTCCCGCTTAGGATGTTATGGAGTGTTTGATCCATGGCTAAAGAAACTTGTTCTTCTAAATCGCCTATTTTTACATCATATAAAAATAATTTTTTAAAATCTTTAAAATCTACGCTTTCAGGCACAAATTCACAAGATTCTATGCTAAAATCCATTTTTGGAATGTCTTTTTGGGCTCCTAAGGTTGTAGAAAATGCTGAAATGATATTTTGGATGGCTTCTTTAGCTGCATCCATTTCATCAGGACCCAGTTTATCGTTTTTGGTGATCTCTTCTTCACCCATCATCCATTCACCAATAGCACTCATTAAAACAGCACCAGCTAAAATTCCTATTTTTCCACCATTTGCTATATTAAATATAGCATACACTAAAGGTGCTTTTAAAGTATCGCTTGTATTGACATCAAATTCTTTATATTCGCTAAATTCAGCACTTTTTCCTGTTAAACCTTCAATGGTGCTGATGCATTCATTTGTAAACATTTTTAAAAAATCATTGATCATATTTCTTCATCCTCCTCTTCAGGCTCATCATAAACACTGGCTTTAGCTTTACGCTCTTCTTCGTATTTTTCCAAAATTTCTTTGATTTCATCTTTATCTGTGCGTATAAGTTCTAAAATTTTAATAGATTTTCTAAAACGATGCAATCCAATTTGTGCTAAGAAAACATCTTTTTTATCGATACTTACTATAGCTTTATCGTCTGCTTCTCTATCAAGCCTTAAAATATCGCCTTGTTTAAGTTCTAAAAATTCATGAACATTAATTAAGGTTTTTCCTAAAATTGCCTCATATACCACTTCAGCACGACCGATTAAAGTTTTAAGTTCTTTGTTACGTGATTTTTTGGCTGAGGTTTCACCCATCATAATGTCGCGGTTTGCCAAACGGCTTAATATACTTTCTAAATGCACTACAGGATAGCAGATATTTACCATACCGCTTGAATTTCCTATGATGATTTCCATTACTACCATGATAACAATCTCATTTTGAGATACGATTTGCACAACATTTGGACTTGATTCTTTAGCTTCTATACTAGGATAAATTTCAGTTACGGTAGCCCAGCTTTCTTTAAGTCTTTGCATAATGATACGCAAAATAGAATCAAGTAAATTAAGCTCAATATCCGTAAGCTCACGCGAAGCTTCATAGCTATCGCCTTGACCACCTAAAAGCCTGTCTATCATAGGAAAAGCTATGCTTGGATTGATTTCTAAAACACAGTTTCCATCTAAAGGTTTGATAGAAAAAACGTTAAAACTTGTTGGGCTTGGCAAAGACATTAAAAACTCTCCATAAGTCATCTGATCGACTGAATGAAGTTTAGTTTCAACAATACTTCTCATCATCGATGAAATTTGAGAGGCTAAATTTCTTGCCAATTTATCATGTATGCCTTTAATCGTCCTAAGTTGTTCTTTTGAAACTCTGTTTGGACGCTTAAAATCGTATACAACGATATTTCTTTCATCTTTTTCATCTTTTGAATTTGAGGCTATGGGTGTGTCGGTGTTATCATCGACAACTTCAAGTAGAGCATCAATTTCTTCTTGGGAAAGTATCTCAGCCATTACACTAGCCTTTCTCTAAGTTTTTTAAGAAGTTTTTTGTGAATTTGTGAAATTCTGCTTTCGCTGATTTGTAAAATTTCACTGATTTCTTTTAGGCTTAATTCTTCATAATAATAAAGCTGAATAATTAACTGATCGCGCTCTTTAAGATCATCTAGCACTTCGTGAATTTTTTCTAAAAGTTCTTCTTTTTCAATTTTTTCTAAAGTATTGTCTTCATTATAAAGTTCGATTTGTTCATCGATGGGCAGGGTATAGCTAATAGCATGAGCTGTTCTTACTTCTTTGATTTTTTCTACATCTAAATCAAGTTTTTTGGCTAGATACTCATCATCAGGTTCGCATTCATTCTCAAGGAAATATTCATCCATGATTGCATCAATATCTTTAATAATTTTGCGATTATTGCGACTCATTACATCAAGACTTCTAAGATAATCAAGCATAGAGCCGTTAACTCTTTTTCTTGCAAAACCCCAGAAGTTATCATTTTGTTCTTTATCGTAACGGCGTGAAAGCTTTATCATTTCTTCAACGCCTATGCTAATAAGATCATTAACATCTATACTTGAAGGCAAGCGTTCTTTTAGTCTAAAAGCCATAGCACGCAGAGCTGGCATGTAAGAAAGCACAAGCTCATCTTGCTCTTTCTTTAGCATTTGTGCATAAGCTTTAGGCGGCTCTTTTAGCATTTCTTCGTCTTTCTTTGGATTCATTTTTCTTTAGCTCTTCTCTTTCTTCATTGAGCTTTTCTAAAATTATATCCATTTTCTTTTCACGAATAACTAAATCGTTGATAATATTATTGCTAGTTTTTTCATAATCGTGTTTATTAAAGATTCTGCCACTAATTTTCTTTACATCTATAAAATTCATAATAGCAATATGAACAAAAACATAAAACATAAAAGTAATAAAACAAGTAAAAATCAGTATATCAAAGGCTTCATCTATACTAATAATGCTAAATGCAAGTCCTATAAAAAATCCACAAACAGTGAAAAATGCTACGTAATTTTCTGGCCTCATAATCTCTTCTCTTTATTGCTAAAATCTTTCAATAATTTTTCTAAAAAAACTTGAAAAACTACGATTTGAAACATTATCAAGCACTTTCCGTTCCAATCTATATAAAAGCTTGGAAGCTAGGGCTTTAAGCTCATCACTTGAGGCTGTGTTTTCATCGCTAAATAAAGTTCTTTTTTTAATACTACCACTTACATCTTTAGAAGCGCTTAAATGACCTAAGAATTCTAAATTTAAAGGATTTTTAATGTTTGCATCTGCAACTTTTTTAATATTTTCAAAAACTTTTAAAGCTTCATTTTCATTTTTTACAACATTAAAGAGCATTAGTAAATTTTCTTTTGTCTTAGAAGTTGTTTTTATGGTTGCATACGCATCAGTGATTGCTGCAGGATCAGGAACGGTTACTACTATAACTTCATCAGCCATTTCTAAAAAATTTAAAATATTTCCACCAATACCCGCACCTGTGTCGATAATAAGAAAATCAAGCTCATCTAAAATACTTGCTTGATTTAAAAATCTCTCGTAAATATTTTTATCATTATATTTTAAAATCTCATCTCCACTTTCGCCTGGGATGAGCCATAAATTTGGCTTAACTTCTATTAAAATATCTTCCAAGGAGCATTCTCCGCGTAAAACATGCAAGAGATTTTTTTGTATGCGTACATTTAAAATGACATCCAAATTTGCCAAGCCAATATCAGCATCAAAAAGCCCAACTTTATAGCCATTATTTGCTAAAACATTGGCTAGATTTGCGCTAATCGTACTTTTTCCAACGCCACCTTTTCCACTTGTAATAGCTATAAAATGAGTGTTTTGGGATTTTTTGGTTCCATTTTGACTCATGAGATTGCGAAGTTTATTTGCTTGGTTATTCATTATTTTTTCCTTTGTTAAACCCTTCTAAAATACAATGAACTAGAAAATCACTATTGGCTACTTCTAAATCATCTGGCACTTCTTGTCCTATAGAGAAAAAGCTTAGAGGAATATTTGTTTCATAAACAAGAGAGAAGATATTTCCAAAAACCTTTGTTTCATCAAATTTAGTAATAATCAAAGTATCAATATTTAAGAATGAAAAATTTTTATAAATTTCCATTAAATCTTCCTGTTTGGTGTTTGCAGAAACCACTAAATTTACATCAATTTCTGCATTTGAGTGCATTAAAAATTCTTTAGTTTTAGCAAGTTTGCTTTGATCGTATTGTGAATTTCCTATAGTATCAACTAAAATTACTTCGCAATTATTTAAGCTTTTTATCGCTTCATCTAAATCCTTTGGTTCTATGCTATCAATAATAGGAAGTTTCATCATTTTTGCATACTGAAAAAGTTGCTCAACCGCACCGATTCTATAAGTATCAAGCGTAATAATACCTGTTTTATAACGCTTATCTCCATAAGCATAGCGAAAAGCTAACTTAGCTAAGGTTGTTGTTTTTCCGACTCCTGTTGGGCCTACTAGCATCATGATTTTTTGTTTTTTTATATCGCTTTCAACACGACAAGGCAAGATATTTCTTAAAAGTGAGTGAAAATATCTTTGAACCGCATCTTTGTTGGTTTTCATAGCAGCTGGCATATTTTCTATAGTTGCTTTCATAATCGCTTCTAGATGATTTTCAAGCATTCCACTTTCTTTGGCTTGTTTATAAATACTTGCAAATTCAGGAGGTATCATAAGATTTTTTCTAGCTTCAGCTTTATCGTCCCACATCATATCTGCAAGAAGATCTATTTTATCGTTAAGCTTGTTGATTTGTTTTTCAAATTGCTTTTCAAAATTTTCTATTTTTTTATTATAATTTGGATTAGGGGTGTAATTTTCTAAAGGTGTGTTTGTGACTTTAGAAATTTCATTGCTAACTTCACTTAGTTTTTCTTTAAAATCATCAAAGCCTAGAGTCTTATTTTGATGAGGGTTGATTTTGTTTTGTGGAAAATCTTGATAGGTTTTTTTAGTTAAGTCATTGTTTTTTACAGTGTTTAAATTTGTATTTAAGCGAGTGTTTGAGAAATCCAAGACTACATCTTCATCTTCTTGAGGGATTTGAGATCTAATTTTTTCTTCTGCAAGAGAGGTAGAAGATGGTTTTGGCGAGCTTTTTTTTGCAGGTAAAGATTTTCCTTGTTTTTTTAAGTGTTCTTCATAGTCGCTTTCTTCTATGGCTACCATAACCTCATAAAGCGCACTGCGATTTAAGGTTTTAGGACGAATTTGTTTATTTGTTATAATTAAAGCTTTATCTCCGTAATCTTCTTTTACTTTGGGTATAATTTGTTCTGTATCTTCAACAGTAAAAGTATGTATAAGTTGTCCCATTTATATTCCTTATATCATGCCTAAAGGCAAAATTACACTCACTCTTTCTTTAGCCCCTTTATGAGGCACCTCACACCACTTATCACGCTTGACTTTTTGTGAAAAGTATAAAAGATCTAAATCAAGCGTTCTAGGAGCGTTTTTGAAAGTTCTCTTGCGTTTAAATTTTACTTCATAATAAAGTAAAACTTTCAAAAGTGCTCGTGCATGCAAATTAGTTTGTATCAACATAACAGCATTGGTAAAATCTTTTTGCTCTTTAAAACCAAAGGCTTCATTTATCAACATAGGAGATGTGGATAAAATTTTAAATCTTTTATCATCCATCATTACTCGAAAAAGCATATCAAATCTTTTTTTTTCGGGCTCTATATTGCTTCCTAAGCCTATAAGAGCTAAATATTTAAAAGATCGTATATTTTGACTAAAAAAAGGAAAAAAACGACTTTTTTCAAAGTGTTTTACTCCTTGAATTTTTAGCATTATTATTTATTCGTTTGTTGTGCTTGTTGCATCGCACGCAAATTTTTTATTTGTTCGCAAATTTGAATTATACCCATTAAAGCCAAGTGATAGCCAAAAGGACCAAAACCAACAATAGTTCCAGAACATACAGGTGCTATAAGACTTTTTTGACGAAATTCTTCTCTGCGATAAACATTGCTAATATGTACTTCAATTGTAGGCAAAGCTACTGCTGCAATAGCATCGCGAATAGCTACTGAAGTATGAGTATAGCCTGCTGCGTTGATAATAATTCCATCAACTGTTCCAAGGCATTCTTGAATTTTATCTACGATTTCACCTTCAAAATTACTTTGGAAAAAGTCAAGTTCTACATTGTTTTGCGATGCTGCAAGTTTCATTTGCTCATGAATTTCTTCCATTTTCATAGCACCATAAATTCCCACTTCTCTTACGCCAAGCATATTAACATTTGGGCCTTGGATAATCATTATTTTCATGGATTTAACCTTAAAAATTTATTTTTTAACCTTTTATTATAACATTTTAAAAATAAATTTTTGCTACAATGTAATTTTTGAAAGGAAAATCGTGTTTATAGCTGCTGCAAGATATCTTTTTTTATGCGATGAAGATTTTACAATACTAGAAAATCAAGCCTTTGTTTTTGAAGATAAAATTTTAGAATTGGGTGAATTGGATAATTTAGGAAAAAAATATCCCAAGGCTAAAATCATCAAAACACCTAAAAATTCGGTTATTTTACCTGCTTTTATAAATCCTCACACACACTTAGAATTTAGTGCAAATTCAACAACTTTACATTTTGGAGAATTTTTAATTTGGCTTAAAAGTGTTATAAATTCTCGTTCCATGTTAAATGCACAGGCCAAAGAAGAATTAATACTTCAAAGCATTAAAAAAATGCAAAAAAGCGGTATAGGCACTATAGGTGAAATTTCAAGTTTTGGGAGTGATTTAGATCCTTGCTTAAAGGCTAGTCACAAGGGTATGCGTATAGTATTTTTTAATGAAATTTTGGGTACAAATGAAAATCAAGTTGAAGATAAAAAACAAGAATTTTTAAAAAGATTTGAAAATTCTTTGAAATTTAAAAATGATTTTTTTATCCCGGCAATTTCGATTCATTCTCCTTATTCAACTCATCCTAGTTTGGCTCATTTTGCTCTTGATTTAGCTAAAAAGCAAAATTTACTAGTTAGTACGCATTTTTTAGAAAGTAAGGCTGAAAATATCTGGCTTAGAGAGTCTAAAGGGAGTTTTAAAAAATGGCTTGAAAATTTCACACTTCATCCTAAGCCTCTTTATACACCAAAGGATTTTGCTAAACTCTTTAAAGGAGTAAGGACTCTTTTTACGCATTGTGTTTATTTAAAAGAATATGAATGGTTAGATAAAAATTTACATTCTATTACACATTGTGCATTTTCAAATCGCCTTTTAAGTCAAAAAAGCTTAGATTTAAAAACGGCTTTAAAAAGTGGATTGAATATCCATTTAGGAACCGATGGACTTAGCTCGAATATTTCATTGTCCTTACTTGATGAAATGCGCGCGAATTTGCTTATACATAAGAATTTTGATTTATTAGAGTTAGCCTCTAAGCTTTTGCAAATGGTAACACTTTATCCTGCAAGGGCTTTAAATTTAAATTTAGGAGAGCTTAAAAAAGGTAAAATTGCTGATTTTAGCGTATTTGAGCTAGGAGAATGTGATAAAAAGCAAGCTCCTTTGCAGTTTATTTTAAATGCCAAGGAAGTGGATAAATTATTTATAAAAGGAAAAGAATGCAAATTTTAAAATCATTTTTTAAGGCTTTAGGATGCGGTATAAAATTTATCAATACTTATTTTAAAACCTTTGTTTTATTGTTGATTGTTATATGGATTTTAATGCCTAGTGCAAATTCAAGCTCCAATCTTGCAAATTTAGAACGCATTGATTTAAAGGGTGAAATTTTTGATAGCTCTGAAGTTTTAGAAAAAATTATCAATGCTAAAAATGATAGCAATATCAAAGGAGTGCTTTTTGTTATAGACTCTCCTGGTGGAGCTTTTGCTCCTAGTATGGAACTAGCTCTAGCTATAAAGGATTTAAAAATTAAAAAGCCTGTGCTTGTTTATGCAAGCGGAACTATGGCAAGCGGAAGTTATTTAGCAGGAGTTGGAGCCAATAAAATTTTAGCCAATCCAGCAAGTTTTATAGGCTCTATCGGTGTGATTATGCAAGGAGCTGATTTAAGCGGATTGGCTAATAAACTCGGTATTAAAGAACAAACTATTCAAGCGGGTGAATTTAAAAGTGCTGGAACTTTTGCAAGAGCTTGGAATGAGAATGAAAGAAATTTTTTACAAGGTTTAATAGATCAAAGTTATGATCTTTTTACAGGTTTTGTTGCTAAGGAAAGAGCATTAGATCTTAACAAAAAAGATCAATGGGCAAATGCAAGAGTGTTTTTAGCTGCCAAGGCTAAGGAGCTTGGTCTTATAGATGAGCTTAGTAATTATGAAAATGCTAAAAAGGAGCTTGAAAAACTTGCTAATGTTTCAAATCCTATTTGGAAAGAAGAAGATAAGATTGATAAATTTCTTAACCGCCTAGAAGGACAAGCATCAAGCTTGATAAGTAAAAGCTTAATCGAAATCGCTTATAAGACTAATAGCAGTTTTATAAACGCTAGATAAAATATATAAATATTTTTATTTAATTTTTGTAATATTTTTATGCAATAATTATTTATATCTTAGATAAGGAGTAAAATAATGAAAAAAAATATTGTTTTTTTCGAAGTTAAAGGTGGGAGTGATAAAGGTAAAGATGGTTATAGAAAAGATACTATGCCTATGGTAAATGCCTTAAAAGCTAAGGGTTGGAATGCTGAGGTGATTTTTTTTGAAGTGGGTAAAAAAGATGAAATTTACAAATATGTGAAAGAAAATTTTGATGGTTATGTTTCTCGCATCAATCCTGGCAATCTTAAAGAAGAAAATGAGTATTTTGATATGTTAAGAAAACTTTGTGCCGATAAGCTTGTAGGTATGCCTCATCCTGATGCTATGATAGGTTATGGTGCTAAAGATGCACTTACAAAATTAGCAGATACTGATCTTGTTCCAAGCGATACTTATGCTTACTATGATATTAAGACTTTTAAAGAAAATTTTCCAAAAAGTTTGGCTAAAGGTGAAAGGGTTTTAAAACAAAATCGTGGCTCTACAGGAGAGGGAATTTGGCGTGTGAGTGTAGAGGGTAATGTTAGTGGAGATAGTTTGCCTTTAAACACAAAAATCAAATGTACAGAAGCTAAGGATAATCATGTAGAACATAGAGAGCTTGGGGAATTTATGGATTTTTGTGAGCAATATATCATAGGTGATAATGGTATGCTTGTGGATATGACTTTTTTACCGCGCATTAAAGAAGGTGAAATCAGACTTTTAATGCTTTATAACACCCCTGTAAATGTAGTGCATAAAAAACCAGCCGAAGATGCTGATGCTTTTTCTGCTACGCTTTTTAGTGGGGCAAAATATCGCTATGATAAGCCAGAAGATTGGAAAACTTTGGTGGATATGTTTTTAGGCGAGCTTCCTAAGGTAAGGGAAAAATTAGGCAATTACGACTTACCATTGATTTGGACGGCTGATTTTATTTTAGATACTGATGAAAAGGGCAATGATAAATATGTTTTAGGCGAGATTAATTGTTCTTGTGTAGGTTTTACTTCTCATTTAGAACTTGCTGATGAAGTAGCTTCAAATATTATTAATATTGTAAGTAAAACTAAGGCTTAGTCTTTAAGTTTAATGTCCATTTTATTATTACAAAATGGACATTCTTTTTCTATTGTTTTTAAGTTTGAGCTATATTCTATCGAGAAAAAATTTTCACAAAATGAGCATTTTGTATCTTTGGTTAGTATAGGATAGGAATAGTCAAATTTATCCAAAATAAAATATTTTATTTTTTTATCCTTAAATTTCCTTCTTTGTCTAACTTATACTTTATTTATTATTTTAACGCATAAATAGTTAATTAGAAATTTTCTGAATATTTTTTATAAAACTGTATGGCTTCTTTACATTTTTTACATTTAAATTTTACACCCTTAAGTTGAATTTTTTGATGAATTCCAAAAGGTACATCATGCATTTGTCCTACGCATTCACATGTATAAAGATAAACTGCATTTTCATCATCTTTTTCTTCTTTGACTTCTTCAAAGCTTACTTCCCCATCATCTTCAGAAGCTAAAGAAGATCTTCTGTATTGTTCAACTTTCATATCTTCATAAAGTATATGTTCTAAAAGCCATTTTTTAGAAACTGTGTAAAGCTTCTCTTTTAAATCATTAGTGGACTTTATATTTTTAATAAGATCTATCATGGATTGAATGATTTCTTTATGAATTCTTTTATGTTCTTCTAAGTCAGGATATCTTATAAGTTTCATGTATTTTTCTTCATCATTAAAATGATCTTTCATGTAGTTAAAAAATTCAGCCAATAAAGCTTTTACATCATCCTTGTAAACAGGTTTATCAAACATAAACTCTACTTTACCTGCAAGTTCAAAAAGTTTTTGATGTTGAATGTCAATCATTGTGTCATGAATACTGTATTTTTCATTTCAAGTTGGAATTAATTTATCCAAAAGCACCTTCTTTAATTTTTGTATTTAAAATTAATTTAATATATTTGAGTGAAATATTACATAATATTTTATTAAAATATTATTAATTAGAAATTATTTATTTTATTTATATTTGTATAATATAAAAAATATATATAATTAATATTAAAAATTAAGACTTACTGATTCTAGTATAGAATCAGTAAATAATAATATGTGCAATTTGTGGCCCATGAACACCAAAAACAGTGATAAGTTCTATATCTGCTGTTCTTGAAGGCCCTGCTATAAATAAGATATTAGTAGGTAAAATTTCATTTTCTTTTTTTACTAAATTTAAAGCTTCGCTAAGACTTTTAACAACATTTTCTTTTTTAAGTAATACTATGCAAAGTTTAGGTGCAAGGCTTAGCATTCTAGGTTGGGTTTTACTTGAAGGTATAAGTGCAACTCCGTGAGAGCTTACCCCTGCTCTTGCGTGAATGATGGAAAAATCACTATGAAAAACTTCAGATCTTAAATTTTCGATTTCTTTATCAAAGCAAATCTTTTTTTCTGCTTTGATTTGTTCTAAATTTAAATTTAAATCCGCTCCATAAATCATACTTTTAAAGCCATATTTTGCGACAATTTCATTGATTTTTTCTTCTAAGGTATCTTTTGTAGCATTTTCAACGATGTATTTGTTATCGCTCATTTTTTGCTTCATTTCTGTAAGCATATCTTGGGTTGTCTGGATATGTTCTACAGGATCTATACTTTCAATGCGCGTGAAAGTTGTTTCTTTGTAAGCTTTTTTAAGATGTTCTAAAATATTTGCTTTGCTTTTGCTTGAAATTTCATCGATTTTACTCATAGCTTACTCCTTCTAGTTTTTGCACTTCTTTATAAAGATCCATTTTAATTTGAGGTAATTCTTTAAAAGCGTGCCATTTTTTAATCACAGGCAAAATGCTTGCGAAATTTTGTACCGTCCAGTTGAAATAATGTGCTTTTGAAAGTGAAAAACGCCATTTATCGCCATTGGTTGCGATATTTTTAAATTGTTTAAAAGCAAAGGCTTCTAGGGCATTGTGATGAACATTATTTGCTCCTAAAGGTGGATTTTTACCTTGTCCTATTTTATCACATCTTAATTTGCGAATAAGATCAGCTAAAGGAATTTGCACGGGACAAACTTCAGAACAACGCCCACAAAGTGAACAGAAATTTAAAATATCTCCTGTATGATCTATACCAAAAATATTAGGACTGATTACTTCTCCTATAGGTCCTGGATAAGTGGTTTGATAGGCATGTCCGCCGATTTGATCGTAAACAGGGCAAAAATTCATACAAGCTCCACATCGAATACAACGCAAAGCCTCATAATAATCCTCATGAGCTAACATTTTAGAGCGATTGTGATCAAATAAAATCACATGTACTTCTTTAGGGCCATCTAAATCTCCATTTTTTCTAGGACCTGTGATGATATTGTTATAAGTTGGGATAAATTGTCCTGTAGCTGAAGGAGTGAGTAAAGAAACCATAGTAGCCGCATCTTCAAAGCTTTCCATGACTTTTTCTATGCCGCAAAGTGCGATATGAATGTCAGGTGCTGTAGTGCACATTCTGCCATTTCCTTCATTTTCTATAAGCCAAAAAGCTCCTTCTCTTGACATGGCAAAATTGACTCCGCTAAGTCCAAGTTTTAAGCCTTCAAAATCTTTTCTTAAATGCTCTCTAGCTACCGCATTTAAACTTTCAGGTTCATTGTTTTCTAAATTTGCTCCTAATTTTTCTTTGAAAATTTCTCCGATTTCATGACGGTTTCTATGTATAGCAGGTACAACTATATGTAAAGGAGGCTCTTTGTTAAGTTGTAAAATAAGCTCTCCAAGATCGGTTTCTATAGCTTTTAAACCTTTTTTTTCTAGGTAGTGATTTAGGCCTATTTCTTCGCTTGCCATAGACTTGCCTTTTAAAAGCTTGGTGATATTTTTTTCTTTCATGATTTCATAGACGATTTCACAGGCATCTTCATCACTACTTGCCCAATGCACCTTAATGCCATTTTTTGTAGCATTTTTTTCAAATTCTAAAAGCCTTTCTTCTAAACTCATTAAGGCATTATTCTTAGCTTGTTTAGCTTTAGTTCTTAAACCCTGCCAGTCTTTAAATCTAGCATCAATAACATTGAGTCTATTTTTTTGTAAAGTATGCATGGCAGTCATTAAATTTTCTTGCATTTGCTTGTCATTGAGTTTAATTTGAACGATTTGTTCGTGAGGAATTTTTTGACTCATAGTCTTTCTCCTTCTAAGCGTTTAAGTAAAAAGTCATATAAATGCATGCCTTTTATATCTAAACCCATTCTTTTCATTGTGCCATCTATATTTAAAAGACAACCTCCATCGCCACTGATGAGATATTTTGCACCGCTATTTTGTATATCTTTGATTTTGCTTCTTACCATAGCGTTTGAAATTTCAGGCTCTTTTACTGAAAAGGTTCCGCCAAAACCGCAGCATTCTTCTTCGTATTGAAGTTCTACTAATTCTACATTTTTTAGTTTTTTGATAAGATTCTTACTTGCTTGTATGCTTTTTTGCACTCTTAAAGCATGGCAATTAGAATGCCAAGTTACTTTTATAGGTGCACCTTTATCTTCATAATCTACTTTTAAAACTTCATCAAGGTATTGTGAAAGTTCTATAACCCTAGAGCTAAAATCTTTGACTTTAGAAAATTCAGGTCTGTTTTTAAAAAGTTCTTTATAGTCATGACTCATCATA
The DNA here is from genome assembly GCF_001457695.1 of Campylobacter jejuni. Classification (NCBI taxonomy): domain Bacteria; kingdom Pseudomonadati; phylum Campylobacterota; class Epsilonproteobacteria; order Campylobacterales; family Campylobacteraceae; genus Campylobacter; species Campylobacter jejuni. The sequence continues at coordinate 86,144 of NZ_LN831025.1, forward strand.
CCCGCACAAGAACCACTTGGCACAACGATGGGATAATCTTTATCAAATAAATCTACATTATATAAAGCAATCTCACGACTTTCATCGAAATAACCTGAGTTAAAAGAAGGTTGAGCACAACAGGTTTGATTTTTTTTAAAAATCACTTCAATACCTTCACGCCTTAAAAGTTTTATTGCATTTAAAACGCTTTGTTGCATAGCAGCAGTTCCTAAGCATGTGGCGTAAAAATACACCTTTTTCATCATCTCTCCTTTTGGGATAATTTAGGATAAATACTCTAATCCTGTAAAAATAAAAGCAAAGTAAAATTTCCAACAAATATTCTAAAAACGAATATTTGTTGAAATAAAACTTAAATTTTTAATTATTTCACTATAACTTCAGGGATGATTCCTTGTAAGAAAAAAGCTATAATGCAAGTCCAAATTCCTATTAAAACAATAAAAGCTACAGAATATTTTAATGTGAATTTGAAAAGATCAGATTCTTTTCCTACAAGTCCAACCGCCGCGCAAGCTATAGCAATGCTTTGCGGACTGATCATCTTTCCAACGACTCCGCCTACTGAATTAGCCGCTAAAAATAAAGCTTCACTAATACCTAGTTTTTGAGCGCTTACTTGTTGCAAGGTTCCAAAAAGTAAATTAGCACTTGTATCAGAGCCTGTTAAAAATACCCCTATCCAACCAATGATTGGTGAAAAGAAAGAAAAAGCATTACCTGTGTGTGCAAAAGCAAGCCCTAAGGTAGTGCTCATACCGCTATTTTTAGAAATAAAAGCAAAAGCCACAACCAAACCTATGGTAATACAAGGTATAGCCATTTCTTTTAAGGTAACCCAAAAGCATTCTGCAGCATCTTCGGCTTTGATTTTTAAAATAGCTATAGTTAGAAAAGCGGCAAGTAAAATCGCTGTTCCTGCTTGAGCTACGGTTTTTCCATTGATTAAATCTACACTCAAGGCCAAAGATAAAGGCTTAGCTTCTCCTATGCCTGTGATAGAAGGGCTTAAAATTCCAGCTGTGATATTGCTAAATTGTAAAGTAATACTTGTATAGCTTAAAATTCCGTCCTTATCAAAGAGAGCTTTAAACCAAGGTTGTGTCCAAATGATAATACAAACAATGAGTAAAATAAAAGGTGACCAAGCTTTTAAAATTTGATTAAAACTTAAGGTGTTATCTTGAGTGAAATTGCTTTCATTGTCAAATCTAAAAATATTTTTTGGTTTCCAAAATTTTAAAAATATAGTTGTAACCGCTAAAGAAACTACAGCTGAAATAATATCAGGCAATTCCGCTCCTAAGTGATTTGAGCTTAAAAATTGAGTAGTTGTAAAACTTAGCGCCGCAACTAAAATAGCTGGAAAAGTTTCTTTAACGCCTTTAAATCCATCCATTAAAAAAACTATGAAAAAAGGTATAGTAAGGCTTAAAGGAACTAGCATTCTACCTACCATGGCAGAAACTGAATGCTGTTCTATGCCGACAAGATTTGCCATAGCAATAATAGGAATTCCCACCGCACCAAAAGCAACAGGAGCGGTATTTGCGATAAGACAAAGCCCTGCAGCTTGTAAAGGACGCAAGCCAAGTCCTACTAAAAGTGCAGCGGTTATAGCCACAGGGCCACCAAAACCTATAGCACCCTCTAAAAATGAACCAAAACAAAAACCTATTAAAATCACTTGAATTCTATGATCTGGAGTAATGCTCATCACGCTTTTTTTAATGATTTCAAAAGAACCTGACTTGATAGAAAGTTTGTAAAGAAAGATTGCCGCGATGATAATCCAAGCTATAGGCCACATACCATTTGTAAAGCCTTGAATAAAACTTGCACCCACTAAATTCCAAGGCATTTTATAGGCAAATAAAGCTACCAAAGTAGCAAGTATAACAGTTAAAAAACCTGCTTGATAGCCTTTAAGTTTTAAAACAACCAAACAAACTAAAAAACATAGTATAGGTAAAAATGCCACTAAAGCACTTAGCCAAATGTTTGAAAAAGGGTCATAAATTTGTTGCCATGTTAAAATTTGTTCCAATTTTTCCTCCTTGATAATTATTATGTATAAATTTATTGTAACAAAAAATTACATTAAAATAAAAAAATTATAGAGTAAAGTAAATTACATTGTATTATTATTAATTATTTTGTGTATTTTAGTAATATCATAAATATTAAATAAATATAAAAATAGAACAAGATAAAAATCTTATTCTAAAGGGGTAGCAGCTGTTAAAGGTGGGGTTATAATCATTAGTTCATTTACTTCAGCAAAAAAATTAGGATCTAAGGTGCAAGGGGCTATTCCAAAGCGTTTTTGTATAGGAATATTTGGATTCAAAAAAGTTACTATACATTCATCAGATTCTAAAACTAAAGAACGAATTTGCACAGCTGAAGTTGTTGTTGGCATTATAGAAAATACAGTTTCTAATTTACCATCTTTTAGATCATCTTGACAAGATTTTGCTCCAAAGGTTCCATCTTTTAAGATGGCCAAACAAAGATCGCTTTCCTTTGGATTTATAAATTGCACATAACCAAAAGGAAGTTCATCAGCTAATTTATCTTTTTGTTTTAACTCATCGCTTAAAACAATTTCTTTAATATTCCAAATTTTGATCAATAGGATCTTTTGAGGTATCCCTAAAGGCGCTTAAAAAAATTCCCGTTTCCAAACTTCTTATAGAAACCATTTCGGTAAAATCTTTCAAATCTCCAGTAGGAGTTGCAAAGGTTAAAGTTATAAACATAAAAAACAAAGTAATAATTTTTTTCATATTAAATGTCCTAAAATTTACTGAAAATGATCTTAAACTTGCAAGCATTAAAATCGCAGCTAAAGGCGGTGGAGTATAGGTTTGTTGTCTATTTGAATTTCCTATAATTGCATAATCAAGAGTTCTTCCGCTTGCTTGAGTTGCACTAGTTGGAAAAACCACTCTAATTCTATTTGCTAATTCTCTATCCGCTGTACTTGTTATAGTAGAAGGATCACGGTTAAAATCCTCTGCTATCATCCAGTTAACTTGAGACATATTTGCAAAATGTGTATCTACGGCTGTGATAATTGCTTCTACATCTGTTCCTCCATTGGCTAAAGCATGGATATTGAAAAAAGCATCATTTCCATTGCGAATTCCTATAATGGGTCTTGAAACTGTAGTAGGTGGAGGTAAAACAATCACTTCTTCAGCCTGTGTTCTTGAAACTATAGCTAAATTTCACGATTAGCTCCTACATCAACGCGAGAATAATAAAAACCCTATCAGGCCTTGAAAGAGTTCCCAAATTCCACTCATATTCATCAATAGGTGTTCCACCTTGTACACATGGCGTCCTGTTGGAGTGGCTGTTCTTGGTAAAGTTTCTGCTTCTTGTATCATTAAGATATCTAAGGGGTTTGCTCCACTTACAAGTTGTCTTACGCTAACACTCCATTTGCTTTCTGTGGCTGCGGATGAGCCTTGCAAATTCCAAGTGCCAACATTAAAATTTTCTAAATTTGCAAAAGTAAGGTTAAAAGATAAAAATAAACATATAATTTTTTTCATCGTACCTCTCCTTGGCGATATAAAGGTTTTGCGGTAAAAGGTGGAGTAGTTAAAAACCATTGTTGATCAAAATTATCTTTTTTTGCACACTCTACGGTAAAAATTTTAAAAACCTTGTGAAAATCACCATAAAGATTTGTAATAGGTGCTTGTATGCATTTTCCATTTCCTAAATTTTTAATTTGAACTGCTGTGTTGCTCATAGGGATAAATTTCCACATTTGTGCGTGATTGCTTGCATCGCAAGGATAATGGACAATTCCATTGCCATAAGCATTAAGACAAGTATTGGTTTTGGCATTTTTAATCATTGTAAAATCATTAGGATAAAGCAAAAGTTGCCAAACTCTAGCATCGCCAAATCCTTTACTATCGATTAAAGTATAGCCCCAAATCAATTTCCTTGTGCTAAAGCCCAAACCGTTAAAGCTGCTCCGCTAGGGCCTAAAATGGTTAAAAAATCAGAAACCGCAGGGCGATTTTCAAAAATTAAAACATCATTAAAAGCTTCGTCTTTAAAGCGAGGATTGATCCCATTTACTGCATTATTGTTGGCACTATTGCTTGTTCTAGTTAAAGGTGGGGTAATAGGAATAATAGGTACTAAATCAGCACCGCTAATTAAACTTGGAATTTCTTGATTGGTAGGAAAAGTAGGTTCAAGTCCTAGTTTTAAAGGATCAGTATCTTCAAATTCTCCAAATGAATGCCCCAAAGGATTTACATTTTCAAATTTAGAAGAACATGCATTTAAAGAAAAAAAGTCATAAAACAACATAAAATAAAAACTATAATTTTTTGCATTAAAAACCTTGATATGTATTGAAATTTTTAAGAAAATAATAACATAAATTTCATTATAATTTTCCGCTTTTTAAAAATGTTTTATTTTGTTGTTTTTAAAGGTAGAATTTACATGTATCTTAAACACTTATATTTTAGCATCTCTCAAATTTTTAATTTTTACAAAGAAGGTTTTAAAAATTTAACTCTTGGAAAGACCCTTTGGAAAATTATCTTTATCAAACTTTTTGTTATGTTTGTGATTTTAAAACTTTTTGTTTTTGATGTAAATTTTAATTCTATTTTTAAAAGCGACAAAGAAAAAAGCACTTTTGTACTCAAAAATCTTACACTCGAAGGAAAATAAATGAACGAACTTAGTAGCGTTGATTGGTCAAGAGCGCAGTTTGCCTTAACTGCACTTTATCATTTTTTGTTTGTGCCTTTAACCTTAGGCTTGTCTTTTATGATTGCTATCATGGAAACCATCTATGTAAAAACTAAAAATGAAAGATGGAAAAAAATCACCAAATTTTGGCTTTCATTATTTGCCATAAATTTTGCTATCGGTGTAGCTACAGGCATTATAATGGAATTTGAATTTGGAACAAACTGGGCAAATTATAGCTGGTTTGTGGGTGATATTTTTGGCGCACCTTTAGCGGTTGAAGGTATTATGGCATTTTTCTTAGAGGCTACTTTTTTTGCAGTTATGTTTTTTGGCTGGGATAAAGTAAGTAAGGGTTTTCACTTGCTTTCAACTTGGTGTGTGGCTATAGGAAGCAATCTTTCTGCTTTTTGGATTTTAGTGGCAAATGGTTGGATGCAATATCCTGTAGGAATGAGCTTTAACCCTGATACAGCAAGAAATGAAATGCAAAACTTTTTTGAAGTAGCGCTTTCTCCTGTAGCTATTTCAAAATTTTTACATACCATAGGCAGTGGTTATGTGATTTCAGCTTTATTTGTAATGGGAATTTCAGCTTGGTTTATGTTAAAGGGACGCCATATTATCGAGGCTAAAAAAAGCTTAGTTGTAGGAGCTAGTTTTGGTTTGGTTTGTTCAATCTTTTTATTTTTCAGTGGAGATGAAAGTGCTTATCGTGTAACTCAAACTCAACCTATGAAACTTGCAGCTATGGAAGGGGTTTATCAAGGCGAACATCGTGCAGGGCTTGTGCCTTTTGGAATTTTAAACCCTAAAAAAACCATAGATAATAACGAAAGTGTGTTTTTATTTGACATTACTATACCTTACGCTCTTTCTATACTAGGAAACCGTGATCCAAATTCTTTTGTTCCAGGAATTGAAGATTTGATCTATGGAAATGAAAGCAAAGGTATAGAACCTATGCAAAATCGTATCGATAGAGGAAAAATCGCTATACAAGCTCTAAAAGACTATAAACTTGCTAAAGAAAACAATGATACAATAGCTATGGCAAATCACAAATCCATTTTAGAAACTCATTTTAAAGATTTTGGTTATGGATATTTAGAAAAACCAAGCGATACTATTCCGCCTGTGGCTTTAACTTTTTATAGCTTTCATATCATGGTTGCTTTAGGAAGTTTTTTCTTTTTGCTTTTCATCGTTACACTTTATCTTACTATGGCAAATGATATTGAGAAATTTAGAAAAGTACTTTGGGTGTGTTTATTATCCATTCCATTGGGTTATATCGCCGCTGAAGCAGGTTGGATCGTTGCTGAAGTAGGCAGACAACCTTGGGCAATTCAAGACTTACTTCCTGTACATATCGCAGCAACACAACTTGGAAAAGTCAATGTTCAAATTTCATTTTGGATTTTTGCAGTGCTTTTTACAGCCTTATTGATTGCAGAAGTTAAAATCATACTTGCTCAGATTAAAAAAGGTTTTGACGCACATGTAGGACATACTCCACTTATGGGCAAAGGAGAAAAATAATGTTTTTTGGTTTAGAACTTGAAGGTTTGCAAATTTATTGGTGGTTGATTTTAAGTTTGCTCGGCGGACTTTTAGTTTTTATGTTTTTTGTCCAAGGTGGACAGACTTTAATCGATGAGCTTAGCAAGGATGAGCTTGAAAAAACCATGCTAATCAATTCTTTAGGGCGTAAATGGGAGCTTGGTTTTACAACTCTCGTACTTTTTGGCGGAGCAGCTTTTGCAGCTTTTCCACTTTTTTATAGTACAAGTTTTGGCGGAGCTTATTGGGCTTGGCTTTGTATTTTATTTTGTTTTATTTTACAAGCTGTGGCTTATGAGTATCGTAAAAAAGAAAATAATGTTTATGGCTCTAAAACCTATGAAATTTTTCTTAAAATCAATGGATATTTAGGGGTATTTTTAATCGGAGTTGCCTTAAGTAGCTTTTTTAGCGGTTCTGAATTTATCTTAAATGAGCATAATTTTGTTTCTTGGCAAAATCCTTTGCACGGCTTAGAACTTTTACTTAATCCTTTTAATTATCTCTTAGGCTTAGCTTTAGTATTTTTAGCAAGGCTTTTAGGCGCAGCGTATTTTATAAACAATATCAATGATGAGAATATCAAAATAAGAGCTATGAAAAAACTTATGATCAATAGCATTTTGTTTTTACCTTTTTTCTTAGGTTTTTTAGCGTGGATTTTCTTAAAAGATGGTTTTAGTGTAGATGTAAATGGAGTTGTAAGCATGAGTGCGAATTTGTATTTATATAATTTCTTAAATCAAATGATTTTTGCTATCTTGCTTGCTATCGGTGTGATTTTAGTGCTTTTAGGTATGGTTCAAGGAGCAAAAGGTTGCTCTAAAGCTATTTTTACCCTAGGACTTGGAACGGTTTTAACAGTTTTTGCTTTATTATCAAGCATTGGTTTAGGTCAAAGTGCTTTTTACCCATCTTTAAGTGATTTGCAAAGTTCTTTAACTTTAAAAAATGCAAGTTCAAGCTATTATACTCTAAGCGTCATGGCTTATGTGTCTTTACTTGTATCTTTTGTTTTAGCTTATATTATCTATGTTTGGAATGCAATGGATAAAGTAAAAATCACACGCGAAGAAATCGCAAATGATGATCACGCATATTAAGGAGAAAAAATGTTACATGCTTTGTTTTTATTGGCTTGGCCTTTAGTAATTTATCTAAGCTATAAATTTATAATGCTAAATATCAATCAATTAGAAAAAGATAGCAAACTATAAAGCAAGATAAGATTTAAACCGATATAAGTATAAATCTTTTCAAAATATTGCAATTTGCCCATTTTTGGGCATCTTTTAATCATAAATCTTTTAAAGCTTCATTAGCAGCATCAAGGGCGTGAATAAGGCTTGTGTCAAAAATTTTGATATTTGTATCATTTTTGGATATTAATAAACCAATTTCAGTGCAAGCTAAAAGCACTCCTTTTGCCCCTTTTTCTTGTAGTTTTTTTATAATATTTAAATATTTTTCTTTAGAATCTTGCTTGATTTCACCTTTGCAAAGCTCATTAAAAATGATATCATTAACGATTTTTATATCTTCATCACTAGGAGTAATAACGCTAATATTTTCTTCAATCAGCATTTTTTTATAAAAATCCTGCGTCATTGTGTATTTAGTACCCAATAAACCAATTTTTTGTATGTTTTCTTGTTTTAAAGCCTTAGCAGAACTTTTTGCAATATGTAAAATAGGGATATTTATATTTTGTTGAATTTCATCAAAAACCTTATGCATAGTATTAGTTGCAATTATTATAAAATTAGCCCCTGCAAGTTCTAATTTTTTAGCACATTGAGTCAAAATTTGTGCAGCTTCTTGCCATTTATCTTGGCTTTGTAAATTTTCTATTTCTTCAAAATTAACACTGTAAAGTAAAATTTTTGCAGAATTTAAAGATTTTAATTTATCATTTATAGCTTGATTTATTGTTTTATAATAAGTAATAGTGCTTTCAAAACTCATTCCGCCTATAATACCAATGGTTTTCATTTTTCTCCTTAAGAATTAATTTTTGAGTCGTTTTATTACAATATATTTCATAGAAATATGATTTATTTTTAAATAAATAAATATATTTTAATATTTTTATTAAAGTTTAAAATAATTTTTTAAACTATTTTCCAATCTATAGGAATTTTACCAACTTTTTTTAAAAATTCATTAGCCTTTGAAAAATGCTTACAACCTAAAAATCCTGTTCTAGCTAAAGGGCTTGGGTGAGCTGCTTTTAAAATCAAATGCTTAGTATTATCAATCAAAATCTCCTTGTTTTTTGCGTAATTTCCCCAAAGCATAAAAACAAGCCCTGATTTTTCATTACTTAATTTATGTATTATAGCATCACTAAATTCTTGCCAACCCCACGAACTATGGCTAGCTGCTTTATTTGCTTCAACGCTAAGAATAGAATTTAAGAGCAAAACTCCTTGTTTTGCCCAAGAGCTTAAATCTCCGCTTTTTGCTGGAGTGATGTTTAAATCATTTTGCAATTCTTTAAAAATATTATTAAGACTTGGTGGGATTTTTACATTTTTTGGAACCGAAAAACTAAGCCCCATTGCTTGATTTGGTTGATGATAAGGATCTTGTCCTAGGATAATAATTTTAATTTCTTTTAAAGGACATAAATTAAAAGCATTAAAGATTAAATTTGCAGGCGGATAAATAACTATATTTTGATTAATCGCATTTAGGTATTGTTTTTTGATTTCTAGAAAATATTTTTTTTGAAATTCGTCTCTTAAAAATTCTTTCCAGTCATCATTTATTTTAATCTTATCTATGTTTATTGTAATTTCTTCCATATTATCCCTAATTATTTAAATTATTAAAAATTTTATTCTAACAAAAAAGCTTGCAAAAATATATTAATTTTTTTTGAAGTAAATAAAATTTTTTATATTAATAAAAATTAAATATAAAGACATAATAGGATATAAAAATACTTAATTTATTGTATTTGAAAGTAGTTTTATTATTAACCAATTATTAACTAAAAATGCAATATCATTATTTTATGATTTAAATCAAAAATTTTTGATTTTAAATTAAAATACTTTTATGAAAGGTTCAAAATGGGAACAAGAAAAGAACATGATTTTATTGGGGAATTAGAAATCTCTGATGAGGTTTATTATGGAGTGCAAACTTTTAGAGCTGTTGAAAATTTTGATATTTCTCATGATAGATTAAAAGATTTTCCTCGCTTTGTTAGAGCTTTGGCTAGAGTAAAAAAAGCTGCAGCTATGGCAAATCATGAATTAGGTCTTTTGGATAAAAATATCCAAGATGCGATTATTAAAGCGTGCGATAAAATTTTAGAAGGCGGATATTATGATCAATTTGTAGTAGATATGATCCAAGGAGGTGCTGGAACAAGTACAAATATGAATGCTAATGAAGTTATAGCAAACATAGGACTTGAACTTATGGGTCATAAAAAAGGTGAATACCAATATCTTCATCCAAATGATCATGTTAATTTAAGTCAAAGTACTAATGATGCTTATCCTACAGCTTTACACCTTGCCTTGCATGATTATTTAAGCGATTTGGCAAAAGCTATGGAACATCTAAAAAAAGCTTATGAGAGAAAAGCTGAAGAATTTAAAGATGTTCTTAAAATGGGTAGAACCCAACTGCAAGATGCTGTACCTATGACTTTAGGTCGTGAATTTAAAACTTTTGCTGTAATGATAGGCGAAGATATACAAAGAGTATTAGAAGCTAGAAAATTAATTTTAGAGATCAATTTGGGTGGAACTGCTATTGGAACGGGAATTAATTCTCATCCTGATTATCCGAAGGTTGTAGAAAGAAAAATAAGAGAAGTGACAGGTTTTGAATATACTGTGGCTGAGGATTTGATCGAGGCGACTCAAGATACGGGAGCTTATGTACAAATTTCAGGTGTTTTAAAACGTGTTGCAACAAAACTTTCTAAAGTATGTAATGACTTAAGACTTTTAAGCAGTGGTCCAAAATGTGGTCTTAATGAGATTAATCTTCCAAAAATGCAACCAGGTAGTTCTATCATGCCAGGTAAGGTAAATCCTGTTATTCCTGAAGTAGTTAATCAAGTTTGTTATTTTGTTATTGGAGCAGATGTAACTGTAACTTTTGCTTGTGAGGGTGGACAATTACAACTTAATGTTTTTGAACCAGTTGCAGCGTATAGCTTATTTAATTCTATTGTAATGCTAGAAAAAGCAATGTATACTTTAGCTGATAAATGTATAGATGGTATTACTGCAAATGAAAAAATTTGTTCAGACTTCGTCTATAATTCAGTAGGTATAGTAACAGCTTTAAATCCTTATATTGGTTATGAAAATTCAGCTTCTATAGCTAAAGAGGCAATGAACACTGGAAAAAGAGTGGCTGATATTGCGCTTGAAAGAGGGCTTTTAAGTAAAGAACAAATTGATGAAATTTTAACTCCATCAAATATGCTAAATCCTCACATGGAAGCTAAAAAATAGCATTTTAGGATTTAATATGGATATAATGATAATTTTGCAAGTAATCGTCCTTCTTGGGGCGATTTTTATCGGTATTCGCCTAGGCGGCATTGCTATAGGTTATGCTGGAGGATTAGGTGTAGTTATACTAGGACTTGTTTTAGGTATGAAACCTGGTAATATTCCTTGGGATGTTATTTTAATTATTGCTGCAGCTATTGCAGCAATTTCTGCTATGCAACAAGCAGGTGGACTTGATTATATGGTAAGGGTGACAGAAAAAATTTTAAGATCAAGCCCTAAATTTATAAATTATTTAGCTCCAGCTTGTGGATGGTTGCTTACAATCTTAGCAGGAACAGGAAATGCAGTATTTTCTTTAATGCCTGTTGTAGTTGATGTTGCAAAATCTCAAAATATAAAACCTAGTGTTCCACTTTCATTAATGGTTGTTTCTTCGCAAATTGGAATCACTGCTTCTCCTGTGAGTGCAGCTGTGGTTTATATGAGCGGCGTTTTAGAGCCACTTGGATGGAATTATCCAACTTTAATTGGAATTTGGATCAGTACAACTTTTATAGCTTGTATGCTTACAGCTTTTATAGTGAGTTTAATCACTCCTATGGATTTAAGCAAAGATAGCGTTTATCAAGAACGCTTAAAAGCAGGACTTGTTAAAGATGCAGGAGCTATTTTACATGGTGAAGATAAACCGGGTGCTAAACTTTCAGTAGGAATTTTTTTGATCACTGTTTTGGCAGTTGTACTTTATGCAACCGCAATTTCAAGCAATATTAAATGGATTGATCCTGTTGTGGTTCCAAGAGATGCAGCTATTATGAGCTTTTTACTTACTGCAGCAACTTTGATCACTTGGCTTTGTAAAGTTGAACCAGGTAAAATTCTTGATACCAGTGTATTTAAAAGTGGTATGACTGCTTGTGTTTGCGTTTTTGGTGTAGCATGGCTTGGAAATACTTTTGTTGCAGGACACGAAGCTTCTATTAAAGAAGTAGCAGGCGACTGGGTTAAACAAACCCCTGCTATGTTAGCAGTTGCATTTTTCTTTGCAAGCATGCTTTTATATTCTCAAGCAGCAACCGCAAAGGCCATTGTACCTGTAATTATCACCGCTTTAGGAATTTCAGCAGCAAATCCGCATGATTCTTATATGCTTGTAGCTTGTTTTGCAGCAGTTTCGGCACTTTTTGTGCTTCCAACTTATCCAACCTTACTTGGTGCTGTGCAAATGGATGATACAGGAACGACTAGAATTGGTAAATTTATATTTAATCACTCTTTCTTTGTACCAGGAGTTTTAGCTATTGCAATTGCTGTAGCATTAGGCTTTGTATTAGCTCCTATGCTTATTTAAATCAAACCCTAGGTTTTTCTCTCCTAGGGTTAAAATTTTTTCATTAGTTTTTAAGTATATACTACGCTATAATATTCATTTTTAATTTTCTTTAAGAAAGGAATTTAATGAAGATAAAAGTTGGGTTGATTTTTTCAGGTATTGTTTGCCTTTTTTTAACAGCTTGTGTTAATCAGGTTAAACAAAATACAACATTTGAAAATGCTTTAACACAAAAATATTGTGGTGATGATTTTTTCAATCAAAATTTAGAAAAAATTAAAAAAAATGATGATGTCATTTATACAGGATTAAATGCAGGTTTGATTGCTAGAAATTGTGGTGATTTTAACAAAAGTAATGTATTTTTTGATGCTGCGGAAGAATCTTATAAATATGATGTGGATTTAGAAAATGTAGGCTCTAAAGCAACTAAATTTGTTGGTACAACCTTGCTTAATGATACTATAGTAGATTATGATGGTTCTTTATATGAAAGAATTATGGTTAATATATATAAAGCTCTAAACTATATGGAAGAAGATGATTATGAAAATGCAAGAGTTGAGTTTAATCGTGCTTTAATGCGTCAAGATAAGGCAAAAGAATATTTTGCTAAAGAAATTGAAAAAAATCGTGCTGATTTAGATAAGGCAAAAGAAGATAAAAATTATGATAAAAATATGAATGAAAATTCAAAAGTTATAGAAGAGCAATATGACAACTTATTTAAAGAATTTGATACAACAAAAAATTTCATAAATCCTTATGCGACTTATCTTGCTTCAATATTTTTCTTTATGGATAAAGATTATAGAAAAGCTGCAGATTTATTTAGAGAAGTAGCTATTATTTATCCAAAAAATAAAACTATCAAAAAAGAGGCTAAAATTTTTAAAGAATATGCCACAAAAATAAAAGTCAAAAAAGCTAAAAAATATGTTTTTGTAGTTTATGAAAATGGATTTGGTGTAGTTAAGGATGAATTTGCTTTAACCTTACCTTTTATAGTGGATAAAAAAATTATTAGCACAAATATTGCTTTACAAACCTTGAAAAAAAGGGAAGCTTCTTTTGTAAATTTAAATATAAATGGTCAAAATACAAATGATTTTGTAGATTTAGACAATATTGTCGCTACTGAATTTAAAATAAATATGCCTGCAATGATTGCTAAAGCCTTAGCTCAAACTATAATTAAAACCACTTTAAATGTAGCTGTTGCAAATAATGACTCTACAGGTGGATGGCTAAGTCTTGCAACAGCAGTAGCAACTGCTGCAACCAATAAAGCTGATGTGCGTTCTTGGAGAGGTTTACCAAAAAGTATTGCCATAGCAACAATAGAAAACGACGGAAATTTAGAAATCAAAGATCCACAAGGTAATATTTTGTTTCAAAAATCATTGGATAAAAATAAAAATGCTCTTGTGATAGTGCGTTCTTTTGCTCCGTATTTACCCGCAAGTGTTGCTATCATGGAAAAATAAGGCTAAAAGATGAAAAAAATTATTTTATTTATTTTAATGTTTTTACTTAGTGCTTGTGCACCAAGTTATCAAATAAATTCAAATCAAAATACTGTAATTTTAGGTTTAAATTTACCAAAAAGTTTAGTAAAACAATTTCAAAAGCGTATAAATAGCAATGGTTATTTAGAATTTGAAGTGATTTTACGCAGTACTTTTGCTAAAGATTTAATTTATAAAGTGGATTGGTTAGATAAAGATGGTTTTGTGCTAAGAGATGTTTTAAATGAGGACTATCAAGCTCTTAGAATTCCAGCAGGACAAGAGGTGATTCTTCGTAAACTTGCATCTGATATAAGAGCGAAGGATTTTAGATTAGAAATTAAAGCAAAAAATTAATCTCATTTTAGGAAGGATAAATCATGAAAAAAACAAAAATTTTAGGAACAGCTCTTATTGGAGCTTTGCTTTTTAGTGGTTGTGCGCAAACAGCTTATACAGATGGAAAGGCAAGTCAGGTGAAAAAAGGCGATGCTTTAACTTTGGGTCTTGATAGACAAGATTTTGAAAGTGCAGCTGAAACTATGATAAATAGTATGTTAAGCGATCCTGCTTTTGCAAATATTAAACCAGGTACAAGAAAGGTTATTGCTATTGGTAGGGTTGTGAATGATACCCCGCAAAGAATCGATACTGAAAAACTCACCGCAAAAATCACTTCTGCATTAAGAAAATCAGGTAAATTTGTTCTAACTTCAGCAGTTGCTGCAGGCGGAGCACTTGATAGCATGAGTGAAGATGTAAGAGAATTAAGAGATAATGATGAGTTTAATCAAAAAACCATAGCAAAAAAAGGGACATTGGTATCGCCTGATTTTTCTCTTGCGGGTAAAATTAGACAAGATAATGTAAAACTTAGCAATGGTAAAACTCAAGTAGAATACTTTTTCTTACTAAGACTTACTGATTTAACATCAGGTTTAGTTTATTGGGAAGATGAACAAACTATTGATAAAACCGGTTCTAGTAAATCAGTTACTTGGTAAAATAAAAATTAATTTATGAATAAAATTTTTTAGCTCAAGTGTTTAGCTTGGGCTTTTTTTATGATTTTTAAAAGGATACGAAATGAAAAAAATATTATTTATCGGCTCTTTAGTTATGGCAAGTTTACTTTATGCACAAGGTTCCCAGCCTGTAGAAATTACACAACAAGATATAAATACTCAAAATGAAATGTCTGACGCAAGTACTAAGGATATTACCCCAAAATCAATTGAAGGTTTTTTTGAAGAATTTGCGGATAATTTCGGTATAGAATATGGTATAACCAAAGATGGAAAAACTTTTTATACAGGAAAAAGTACTGTTGCTGTAAATGATACTGATCCACAATTTGCACAAGCTTTACAAAATGCTTATCAAAAAGCAATGTTAAATTTGCAAAGCGAATTTATAAGAGATGCTTTTGGAAGAATTGCTACAAGCAGGATTCAAAATTATGAAGCAGATAATTCTACGAATGCTAAGGAATTTGATGAATTGCCAAAAGGTGATAAGGTTGATCAAATTTTAAATAAACTTACACAATTAGCTGGTGCTCAGCTTGATAAGGCATTAAAAGATTTAGGTATAGATACAAATTCTTTAAGCGAAGACAGAAAAAAGACTTTATTAAAGCAAGAATTTCTTAATAAAACTATGACAAATGCCATAGGTTCTATGAGTGGACTTGTTCCTGTGCAAACTATAGTTACACAAAGAAGAGGTGAGTATGATGTAGGTGTTATTGCTGTTATTTCCAATAAAACTCGCCAATTAGCAAAAGATATGGCACTAGCAAGACAGAGTGCTATTAAGGGTAAAGGCAAGGCAATAAGTGAGTATCTGCCAAAAGATACAAAAGGCTTTTTAAATGAATATGGAATTCGCTTAGTTTATGATGAAAATGGTGCACCTATTATTTTAAGTTATGGAAACTGGGGTTATGTAGCAGATCCTAGCAATGCTAAAAAAACAAATATTTTAGAAGATAGAGCCAAAGAAACAGCACTTACTATGGCTGATGCTGCTATTATAGAGTTTATTAATACAAATTTAAGTCTTAAAGATGAAAGAACAACTGGTGATACTTACGAGGAAATCATCAAACAAAGTATTAATGTTAATGATAGTTCCACTCAAGAACAAACTCAAAACATAACAAATATTATTGACAAAGTAAATAGTAAAATAAAAGCAAGCGCAAGCGGTAAAATTCGTGGTATTCGTACTCTTAAAAAATGGAGCTATACAAGTGAAAATGGTATTGAACATGTAGGAGCTGTGAGATTTTATTCTTATGAAAATTTAGCTAACACAAATGAGGCTTTAAATTCAAAGTCAAATGCAACAAAAAATGAAGCTAAAAAATCTTCTAGCATACAAAGAAGCTCTAATGTTGTAAATAGCATGGATGATTTTTAAAGGTAAAAGATGAAAATAATTAAAATTCTTTTTTTAGGCTTATTTTTAAGCCTAAGTCTTAATGCTAAAGTTATAACCACAACTTCAACAAAATCAAGCACAGGTGAAGGCACAGGCTTGACTAGGGAAGATGCGATAAACAATGCCATTATAGAGGCTATAGGAAAAATGAGCGGAGTAAGCATCAATTCTCTTAAGAAATCTAACACTAGCGTTTCAACTGATAATTCAGGTTCAAACATACAAGATAATTACAGCGAGCAAATTTCAAAAGCCACCAAAGGTAGAGCCGATACTTATGAAATCAATAGTGTTGAACAAGATACAAATGGTAAATATACAGCCAATGTAACGATTTTTAAAACCACAACAACAAAAAAGTATCAAGCTCCAGGTTTAAGTGCAGATAATAGAAGAAGTATTACTGTTTTTGATTCTACTCCAGATGCTGCAAAAAGAGGCATAGGCTCAGCTTTACAACAAAAAATCATTTCTGATTTATTGCAAAGTCGTAAATTTAATGTTTTAGACCGTGATTCTAGTGGCTATTATGAAATGGAAAAAGCTTTAATCAAAAGTGGTGACGCAGCTAGTGATGAAGTTTATAAACTTAAAAATGTGTTAGCAACTGATTATATTTTATTGTTTTCTATTTCAGGACTTGAAGGTAAACAAAAAACAAGCAATTTAACAGGAAAAAGCAAAACTGAAATTGAAGTTATCGTAGATTATCGTGTGCTTTTATTTGCTACAAGACAAATTAAATTTTCTAATACTTTAAGTATGAAAGTCAATCTTAAAGACAATAGTCTTAGTGCCAATGAAGCTGCACTCAAACAAATTGCAAATCGTATTGCAGGAGATATTTTAAATGCAATTTATCCTTTGAAAGTTGCAAGCGTTGAAAACAATGAAGTAGTATTTTCTCAAAGCTTAAATCAAGGTGATGTTTATGAATGTTTTGCTCTTGGGAAGGTTATAAAAGATACTTATACAAAAGAAAATACAGGAAGAGTAGAAAGCAAAACAGGAAGTATTGAAATCACTCGCACAAGCCCTAAACTTTCTTATGCAAAAATCACAGAAGGTAGTGTAAAAGTAGGCGATATTTGTAGACCTTTAATCGGTAGCAATAGTGGAAATGGCTACACTATAGGTCGTGATGCAAATTATCAAACCCAAGAAGGTGGCGGAGTAAATCTAGGCTTTTAAATTTTTAGAGTTTGATTTTTCTCAAACTCTAAATCCTTTCTTAAATTCATCAAAAATTAAAGAAAAATTTTGTAAAATCGAAATTTTATTAAACCACTAAAGCTTTTAAATCCGTTATTGCGGTGCTTTATGGTACTACCAATTTATAAGGAAAAGCAATGTATGCTATTATCAAACACAGCGGAAAGCAATACAAAGTAAGTGTTGGCGATGAGCTAAAACTAGATCACTTTGAAGCTGAAAGCAAAGCAAGTATTGAAGTAAGCGAAGTTCTTGCTATCAATGATAAAGAATTAAAGGTAGGTGCGCCTTTCGTAGCAGGTGCAAAAGTTGTTTTGGAAGTGATCAATCACGGAAAAGATAAAAAAGTTGTGATTTACAAAAAAAGACGCAGAAAAGATTCTAAACTCAAACGCGGTTTCAGAAGACAATTTACTCGCGTTGTAGTAAAAGATATCAAAGCTTAAGGAGTAAAGAATGGCACACAAGAAAGGTCAAGGTTCAACTCAAAATAACCGCGATTCTATAGGTCGTCGTTTAGGTGTTAAAAAATTTGGTGGCGAGTTTGTTAGAGCTGGAAATATCATCATCCGCCAAAGAGGAACTGCAACTCATGCAGGTAACAATGTAGGTATGGGAAAAGATCATACTATCTTTGCTTTGATTGATGGTTTTGTAAAATTCGAAAGAAAAGATAAAGATAGAAAAAAAGTTTCTGTATATCCTGCATAAGTTTTTAGGACGCTTTTTTAGCGTCTTGAAAACTTTAAATTTATAAATTTAACTTCTTTTATTTACTCAAATTTAGCTTTATAAATTTAAAGTCAAAGGCAATTTAAATGTTTATTGATAGTGTTAAAATTACTTTAGCTTCAGGCGATGGTGGCAAAGGTGCTGTAAGTTTTCGCCGTGAAAAACATGTTCCACTTGGTGGCCCTGATGGAGGAGATGGTGGAAATGGTGGCGATATTATTTTCGTATGTGATAATAATACTCACACTCTTGTAAATTTCAAAGGCAAAAGAGAATTACGTGCGCAAAATGGTGCTGGTGGAATGGGACGCAATAAAAATGGCAAAAAGGGTGAAAATTTAGAACTTATAGTGCCCGAAGGAACACAAGTTATCGATGCACAAACTAATGAAATTTTACTCGATCTTACCAAAGAAGGACAAAGAGAGCTTTTTTTAAAAGGTGGAAAAGGTGGACTTGGCAACACTCATTTTAAACACGCCACTAATCAACGCCCCGATTACGCACAACCTGGTATAAAAGGAGAAAGTCGTTTAGTCAGACTCGAGCTTAAACTTATTGCCGATGTAGGGCTTGTAGGCTTTCCAAATGTAGGAAAATCTACTCTTATAAGTGTTGTTTCAAATGCAAAACCTGAAATTGCAAATTATGAATTTACCACCCTTACTCCAAAACTTGGACTCGTAGATGTAGATGAGTATAATTCTTTTGTAATGGCTGATATTCCAGGGATTATCGAAGGAGCAAGTGGGGGTAAAGGCTTAGGACTTGCCTTTTTAAAGCACATAGAAAGAACGAGCTTTTTACTTTTCGTGCTAGATCCTATGAGAGAAATGCCTTTAAAAGAACAATTTATAGTACTAAGAAAAGAACTTGAAAAATTTTCCAATGAACTTTTTGGGCGTAAATTTGGCATCATGATTTCAAAAAGTGATAGTGTTAATTTAGGAGAAGAATTTGCCGAGCAAATTGCTTTAAACATTAATGAGTTAGAAAATTATCTCAAAGAAATAAATAATCCGCAAAGCTTTTTAATCAAAGTTTCAAGCCTTGAAAAAACAGGACTTAAAGAACTTAAATTTATGCTTTTAGAAGAAATTAAAACTTTAAGAAATAACAAATAAAAATTTTAACAATCTAGGAAGTGTTTTATATTAAAAATTTCAAACACTCCCTATTTTTTCAAAAAATAACTAGTTTATATGAAATTTTGGCTAAAATTATAAAAATTTTTCAAGGAATAAGCATGAAAAGAATAGTTGTTAAAGTGGGTTCTCATGTGATTAGCGAAGAAAACACTTTAAGTTTTGAGCGTCTTAAAAATTTAGTCGCATTTTTAGCTAAACTCATGGAAAAATATGAAGTAATTTTAGTAACTTCAGCGGCTATTTCAGCAGGACACACCAAACTAGATATCGATAGAAAAAATCTCATCAATAAACAAGTTTTAGCCGCTATTGGACAACCTTTTTTAATCAGTGTTTATAACGAGCTTTTAGCCAAATTTAATAAACTAGGTGGACAAATTTTACTTACAGGTAAGGATTTTGATTCTAGAAAAGCTACCAAACACGCAAAAAATGCTATCGATATGATGATAAATTTAGGAATTTTACCTATTATCAATGAAAATGACGCTACAGCTATAGAAGAAATTGTCTTTGGTGATAATGACAGCTTAAGTGCTTATGCTACGCATTTTTTTGATGCGGATTTGCTTGCGATTTTAAGCGATATTGATGGATTTTATGATAAAAATCCTAGTGAATTTAGTGATGCAAAGCGTTTAGAAAAAATCACTCATATTAAAGAAGAATGGCTACAAGCAACCATAAAAACAGGTAGTGAGCACGGAACGGGTGGTATAGTAACCAAACTTAAGGCAGCTAAATTTTTACTTGAACACAATAAAAAAATGTTTTTAGCAAGTGGCTTTGATTTAAGTGTGGCAAAGACATTTTTATTAGAAGATAAACAAATAGGCGGAACTTTGTTTGAGTGATTTAAATAAAATACCCAAAGAAACTAAAGCTCGTCAAACAGGAAGAAAGGGTGAGAGAATTTTTAGTTATTCTATTCCACTAGATTGGATAGAAAGTAAAATTCCCGGAGAAAATGATTATGGTCTTGATTATCTTATACAATATGAAAAAGATGGCAAACTAACTTATCCATTTTTTGTTCAGTTAAAAAGTAAAGAAAAATACAGGATAAAATTTCTATTACGCTTAAAGTTAAAACTTTAAATTATTATTGCAATTGTGGGCTTGTTATGATAGTTGCTTGCGATATTCAAAAAAAGAAGTGTTATTATGAATTTTTAGATGTTTTGTTAGAAAATAGCACTAGTTTTGATAAGAAAAAAGCAAAACATTTAATATACCACTAAAAAACGAAATTACAAAAGAATTAGATATTTTAAATGAATTAGAAAAAAGATCAAACATAAATCATGTATCAAATATTGATAGATCAAATCAAAATATTGAAAATAAGTTGCCAAAAAATGATTCATTTTTTAATCAAGTTATAAAAGCTAAAATAGATAAAGATAAATTTACTCATTTAAAAAATAATGTTTACATCAGTGCTTATATACCTTATAAACATAGACTAGATCTTTCTATGCTTGTAATGTTTAATATTGATGGTTTGGATAAAAATATGTTTACACTTTCGAAAGATTATATTTTAGAAAAATTATTTTCTGGCTATAAAGCAGATCTTAATGAAAGAGAATGGATTGCCTTTTAAGACAGCGATGATAAAGAAAAATATATGGTAACCATAGGATTTAGTAGTTTTTTCTTGCCTAAAAAAACTTGCCAAGAATTTGCAAATGGATTAGATCAATTGTTTGATGTTTATTATAACAGAATGCAAACATTAGAAAATAATTTAAAAGCTTGTTTTTATCCAAAATTTTATAAATATAAAAATGCTTATAAGCTTATAAAAATTGATAAAAATTTATGGGAAAAGATGATTTTATTTATCAAAAATAATGAAAATAAAAAAGCTAAGATGCAATATTATCTTGTAGGTAACAATATGCAAGTGGATTTTCAAAATAAAGAAAAAAATGTTCATGGAAATTTAATTATTAGTTTTGAAATTTATAGAGATGATGTTATTTTGGTCTGGAATAGTCTTTATTGGGAGTTTGATAGATTTACTTCTTTAGATCTAGAAAAAAGTCTGCTTAATGTAGAAGATACGCACAAATGGTTGATTGATGAATTTATACCACTTGTGATTTATGATTACAAAAGAAAAAAATACGAAGAGCGATTTTTGTATAAAATTTTTAATTTTATGAAAATTAATAAGACTTTAACCTTTCATGATTTTATAAAAAATTTCAAGGTTGAAGAATATGTAAAATCAGACTATAAGCAAAACGATATAGAATTTTTACTTAATAGGTGTGAAAGTTTGCAGCCTTATTGTAAAAATGATAATGATATACTTTTTGATAATGAAGCTTTTATTTCTCTTTATGAGGGATTGCTTATTTTAATCCAAAATTGTTCCAAGTTAGATATATGCTATATTTATGGAAATCTAGGAAATATTAGTTTTGATGGAGAAAAAAATAAAGAAAATTTAATAATAGGTATTCAAAATTATTTAAAAGATAATTTTAAATTTGAAAGCAATTGCAATGTGGTTGATTTGATTTTACGCAATTATATAGCACTTATTAGAGAGAATAAACAAATGCTCGATGTTAATATAATTTCAAAACTTGTAGTAAAATTACAAAATACAATAAAAATCAGCCAAATGATTGATTTAAAATTTAAACAAAAATAAATTAAATTCCTTTAAAATTCCATAATTTCTATATTTAAAACCTTATAAATTTTTAAAGATGCTCTAAATTAAAATGGATATTTTTGTATCTTACTTCTCATCAGCAATTAAGGTGTAGGGTTTATAGCCAATGTATATAATTGAATTAAAGATAGATAATGTTTAAAAAAGTTAAATACGAATAATGAAAAGAGAAATTTATATTAGAAAAATTTAGAGTTTTAAAATATTTCAAGTAAGGCCAATATTTAGAGTATCAAAAGCTATATATTGTAAATTATTTTTTTAAAATATCTGCGATGTAATATAAAATAAGTGGTACAAATGATAGAAATATATGAAAGGTTTCTTGAAATTCTAAGCCAAAATAACATTATAAATATTTTTTTGGATTGGATTTGATAATAAAGCTTTAAATTCAAATTTGTTATAATTAAGGCTTTTAATTTCACACAAAGCGAAAAAATGAAAAAAATTATTTTTATGGGTACTCCATCTTACGCAACTTGTATTTTAAAAGCACTAGTAGAAAATGAAAATTTTAAACTCGTAGCACTTTTTACCCAGCCTGATAAAGCCGTAGGTAGAAAGCAAATTTTAACTCCAAGTGATACTAAGGCTTTTTTAAGTCAAAATTATCCTAGTATTCCTATTTTTACTCCAAGTTCTTTAAAAGATGAAAATATTATAAGAGAGATTAAGGATTTAAATCCTGATTTTATCGTGGTTGCTGCCTATGGAAAAATTTTACCTAAAGCCATTTTGGATTTAGCACCTTGTGTGAATTTGCATGCTTCTTTACTTCCAAAATACCGTGGTGCCAGTCCGATCCAAAGTGCGATTTTAAACAAAGATGAAAAAAGTGGAGTTTGCACCATGCTCATGGAAGAAGGGCTTGACACAGGTGCTATACTTGAAAGCTTAGAATGTGATATAAAAGATAAAAATTCAAGTGAAGTTTTTGAACTTTTAGCAAATTTGGCCGCTAAGCTCATCCTCTCTACTCTTTTAAATTTCGATAAAATCACCCCTAAAAAACAAGAGGAAAGTCTAGCAACACTTTGTAGAAAAATCAAAAAAGAAGATGGGCTTATAAATTTGCAAAATGCAAGAGAACTTTATCAAAAATATCTAGCTTTCACCCCTTGGCCTGGAGTTTTCTTGGAAAATGGACTTAAATTCTTAGAACTTGAACTTGTGGATGAATTAAAACAAAATGCTAAGATGGGTGAAATTTTAGAATTAGAAAAAGAAAGTTTTTTGCTTGCTTGCAAACAAGGAGTTTTGCGTATTAAAAAACTTCAAGAAAGTGGAAAAAAAGCTCTTGATGGCAGGACTTATTTAAATGGAAAAAGGCTTAAAAGTGAAGATAGTTTGTGTTGAAAGTATAGACTCAACTCATCTTTTTTTATGCGAGCAAATACGCAATGGAAAGATTGATGAAAATTTTGCTATTTATGCTTTAGAACAAACAAATGGAGTTGGAAGTAGGGAAAATTCTTGGCAAAGCTCTAAAGGAAATTTACATCTTTCTTTTTGTATTAAAGAAGAAGATTTACCAAAAGATTTACCTTTAGCTTCTGTGAGTATTTATTTTGCTTATTTACTTAAAGAAGTTTTACAAGAAAAAGGTTCTAAAATTTGGCTTAAATGGCCTAACGATCTATATTTAGATGATAAAAAAGCTGGAGGAGTTATAAGTGCTAAAATTTCAAATTTTATCATAGGCGGTATGGGTTTAAATCTGAAATTTTCACCCCAAAATACAGCTTTATGCGATATAGAAATTTCGCTTAAAGATTTAGTGAGTGAGTTTTTGCAAAAAGTAGAAAAAAAAATTTTATGGAAGAATATTTTTAGCAAGTATATGTTAGAATTTGAAAAATCAAGAAAATGTAGCGTCCATCATGAAGGTAAAGTTTTTTCACTTGAAAATTCTTTTTTGTACGAAGATGGTTCAATTTTACTAGGCGATAAAAGGGTGTATAGTTTAAGATGAGCGAAATTATTACAATAGCAAATCAAAAAGGTGGAGTAGGAAAGACTACAACAGCAGTAAATTTAGCCGCTTCTTTGGCTGTGGCTGAAAAAAAAGTACTTTTGATTGATGTTGATCCACAAGCTAATGCGACTACAGGGCTTGGTTTTAATCGTAATAATTATGAGTATAATATTTACCATGTTTTTATAGGAAGAAAAAAGCTTTCAGATATTATTTTAAAAACAGAATTGCCACAACTTCATTTAGCTCCTTCAAATATAGGTCTTGTAGGTATAGAACAAGAGCTTGCTAAAGGTGAAAATAATGAGAAAAAAATGTTACTTAAAAATCAAATTCAAGAAGTAATTGATGAGTATGATTTTATTATTATTGATTCTCCACCCGCCCTTGGAAGTATTACTATAAATGCTTTTGCAGCAAGTGATAGCGTAATTATCCCTATACAGTGTGAATTTTATGCGCTTGAGGGTGTAGCTATGGTTTTAAATACAATTAAAATTATCAAAAAAACTATTAATTCTAAACTCAGGGTTCGTGGATTTTTACCGACAATGTATAGCTCTCAAAATAATCTTTCTAAAGATGTTGTAGATGATTTGAAACAAAATTTTAAAAAACAACTTTTTACTATTAATGGAAACGAAGATGACTTTATTGTGATCCCTCGCAATGTAAAACTTGCAGAAAGTCCAAGTTTTGGAAAGCCTATAATTCTTTATGATATTAAATCGCCAGGTTCTGTTGCTTATCAAAATTTGGCGTATTCTATATTAGGATAATTATAATGGGGTTAAATAAAGATAGGGGTTTAAGTAGTTTAATCAGTGATATGGATACTGTTTATAGCAAAGAATTGGGTTTTGATAAAAATCAAAGCACTATGATAGAAATTGATCAAATTTCACCCAATCCATTTCAGCCAAGAAAGAATTTTGATCAAGAAGCTTTAGATGAGCTTGCTAATTCTATCAAAGAATTTGGACTTATTCAGCCTATTATTGTATTTAAAAAAAATAATAAATTTATTTTAATTGCTGGGGAACGTCGCTTAAGAGCAGTGAAAGCATTAGGAAAAAAAGAAATTCTAGCTTTTATTGCTGATATTGATGAGAATAAGCTTAGAGAATTGGCTCTTATTGAAAATATACAAAGAGAGAATTTAAACCCTATTGAGCTTGCTAATTCTTATAAGGATTTAATGCAAGTTCATAAAATTACTCAAGAGAATTTAGCAGAACTTATTCATAAGTCTCGTACTCAAATAACAAATACTTTAAGACTTCTGAATTTAGATATTAGAACTCAAGAGTTGATTGCTTCTGGAAAAATTTCTCAGGGTCATGCTAAAGTTTTGGTTGGTTTAGATCAAAAAGATGAAAAAATGTTGGTTGATAGTATAATAGGTCAAAAACTTAATGTTAGAGATACTGAAAAAATAGTTAAAAAAATAAAAAATAATGAAAGCTTGCCTAATCAAGAATTTGAAGATGAAATAAAAAAATTAAAACAAATACTAAATCGCTTTGGATTTGACTGCAAAAATAAAAATAATGATTTTGTAATTCATTTAGAAAATATTGATAAAATTAAAAAATTAATCAAAATGCTTGAAAAGCTTTAACCAAAATCTTAGCTTTTTTATGGTAAAATAGTCCTTCGAAAATTCTAACCAAGGAGAATTATGTTTGAAGATATGCATCCTTCCATAATGCTTGCTACTATGGCTATTTTTTTAGCTATGATAGTTATTTTAAATAGTATGCTGTATAAGCCGCTTTTAAAATTTATGGATGAAAGAAATGATTCTATAAAAAATGATGAGAATAAAGTAAAAGAAAATTCTCAAGAAGTTTTAGGTGTGAATGATGAATTAGAAGCTATTCATATTAACACTAGAGAAGAAATTCAAAAAATTAAACAAAGTGCTATAGCTGCTGCTAAAGAAGAGGCAGAGCAAATTCTTAGAAGCAAGAAAGAAGAATTAGAAAGAAAAATGGCCGGTTTTTATGCAGATTTAGCCGTTCAAAAAAAAGAGTTGCAAGAACATTTAAACATACATTTACCTGAGCTTAAGCAAGCTTTGCAAAATAACATAAAGAAAATTTAAGAGGAGAGAAATGAGTAAGTTATTCTTTATTATATTTTTACTACCTTTATATGCTTTTGGTGCATCAAATGGTAGTGGAGAATATGATATTATTCCAAGGACTATTAATTTTCTAATTTTTGTGGCTATATTGTATTATTTTGTTGCAACTCCATTTAAAAATTTTTACAAAAACCGTATTGTAAAAATTTCTTCTAAACTTGATGAAATTCAAAAAAAACTTTTAGAAAGTAAAGCTAAGAAATTAGACATGATGAAAAAACTTGAAGAAGCTAAGGCAAGTGCTACTGCCGCTTTAGTTACAGCAAAAAAAGAAGCTGAAATTTTAGTTCAAAATATTAAGAAAGAGACTCAAGATGAGTTAGATTTACTTCAAAAACATTTTGAGGAACAAAAAGATTATGAATTTAGAAAAATGGAAAAAGAATTAGTATCAAATACTTTAAATGAAATTTTTTCTGATCCAAATATGACATTAAAACAGAGTGAAATAATAGAACTTATGATGAAGAAGGTATCTTAAATATGGAAAATATAATTGCAAGAAGATATGCAAAAGCGATAGCTTCAAGAGCTGATATAAATGTTTTTTATCAGAATTTGTGTATTTTAAATTCTGCTTTTGTTTTGCCAAAATTTAAAAATATTATAGAATCTAACGAGATTAAAAAAGAAAGAAAAATGGAATTTCTTGATTCTTTTTTTGATATTAAAAATTCTAGTTTTCAAAATTTTTTAAGACTTTTGATTGAAAATTCAAGATTAGAATGCATTCCTCAAATAGTTAAAGAACTTGAAAGACAAAAAGCTTTTAAAGAAAATATTTTTGTTGGTATTGTATATTCTAAAGAAAAATTAAGTCAAGAAAATCTTAAAGATCTTGAAGTCAAACTTAACAAAAAATTTGATGCAAATATTAAACTAAACAATAAAATCAATCAAGATGATAGTGTTAAAATAGAATTAGAAGAATTAGGTTATGAACTTTCTTTTTCTATGAAAGCTCTTCAAAATAAGCTAAACGAATATATATTGAAAATTATCTAAGGAGAAAAAGTAAATGAAATTTAAAGCTGATGAGATCAGTTCAATAATCAAAGAAAGAATTGAAAATTTTGATTTAAATCTTGAAATTGAAGAAACAGGAAAGATTATTTCTGTAGCTGATGGTGTTGCTAAGGTATATGGACTTAAGAATATTATGGCTGGAGAAATGGTAGAATTTGAAAATGGTGATAAAGGAATGGCCTTAAACCTTGAAGAGTCGAGTGTAGGTATTGTTATACTTGGAAAAGGAGAAGGTTTAAAAGAAGGTGCTTCTGTAAAAAGACTTAAGAAATTACTTAAAGTTCCAGTAGGTGAGGCTTTGATTGGCCGTGTTGTAAATGCTTTAGGTGAGCCAATTGATGCTAAAGGTGTGATCAATGCTAATGAATATCGTTTTGTTGAAGAAAAAGCAAAAGGTATTATGGCGAGAAAAAGTGTTCATGAGCCTTTACATACAGGAATTAAAGCTATTGATGCACTTGTGCCAATTGGTCGTGGTCAAAGAGAGCTTATCATAGGCGATAGACAAACAGGTAAAACTACTGTTGCTGTTGATGCTATTATATCTCAAAGAGGTCAAGGAGTTATCTGTATATATGTTGCAATTGGTCAAAAGCAAAGTACAGTGGCACAAGTGGTTAAAAGACTAGAAGAACATGGTGCTATGGAATATACTATTGTTGTAAATGCCGGTGCTTCAGATCCTGCGGCTTTACAGTACTTAGCTCCATATACTGGTGTAACCATGGGTGAATTTTTTAGAGATAACGCAAAACATGCTTTAATTGTTTATGATGATTTGAGCAAGCATGCTGTAGCTTATCGCGAAATGTCTTTGATTTTACGTCGTCCTCCAGGTCGTGAAGCTTATCCAGGCGATGTTTTTTACCTTCATTCAAGATTGCTTGAAAGAGCAAGCAAGCTAAATGATGAATTAGGTGCTGGTTCTTTGACGGCATTGCCGATAATTGAAACACAAGCAGGAGATGTTTCTGCTTATATTCCAACTAATGTTATTTCAATTACAGATGGACAAATTTTCTTAGAAACTGATTTATTTAACTCAGGAATTCGTCCTGCAATTAATGTTGGTTTATCAGTATCTCGTGTAGGTGGGGCTGCTCAAATTAAAGCTACAAAACAAGTTTCAGGCACATTAAGACTTGACCTTGCTCAATATAGAGAGCTTCAAGCTTTTGCACAATTTGCTAGTGATTTAGATGAGGCAAGTAGAAAACAACTTGAACGTGGACAAAGAATGGTTGAACTCTTAAAACAACCACCTTATTCTCCGCTTAGCGTTGAAAAACAAGTAGTTTTAATTTTTGCAGGAACCAAAGGTTTCTTAGATGATATTGCTGTTTCTAGAATTAAGGAATTTGAAGATGGAATTTATCCTTTTATTGAGGCAAAACATCCAGATATTTTTGAGCAAATTCGCTCTAAAAAAGCTTTAGATTCTGATTTGGAAGAAAAACTAGCTAAAGCCATTAATGAGTTTAAAGCAAATCATTTATAAGGTCTTTTATGTCTAATTTAAAAGAAATTAAAAGAAAAATTAAAAGTGTTCATAACACTCAAAAGACTACAAATGCTATGAAGCTAGTTTCTACTGCTAAGTTAAAAAAAGCAGAAGAAGCAGCTAAAAGATCAAAAATTTATGCACAAAAAATCGATGAAATTTTGAGTGAAATTTCATTTCAGATCAATAAAATTGTTCACAATGAAGATGATGTGCGTTTATCTTTGTTTCATAAAAAAGAACAAATTAAAACCATAGATTTAATATTTATCACTGCAGATAAAGGCTTATGTGGTGGTTTTAATATTAAGACTTTAAAAACAGTAAGTGAAATGCTAAAAGAATATGAAGCAAAAAATATTAATATTCGTCTTAGAGCTATAGGTAAAACTGGAATTGAATATTTTAATTTTCAAAAAATAGAATTGTTAGAGAAATATTTCCATCTTAGTTCTAGTCCTGATTATGAGAAAGCATGTGAAGTAATTCATGCTGCTGTAGATGATTTTTTAAATGGAAATACAGATGAAGTGATTTTAGTTCATAATGGTTATAAAAATATGATTACCCAAGAACTTAAAATTAATCATCTTATTCCAGTTGAGTCAAAGAGTATTGAACAGACTCATAATTCTCTTTTAGAGCTTGAACCGGAAGGAACTGAGCTTTTAGAAGATTTAATGAAAACATATTTTGAGTATAATATGTACTATGCATTAATCGATTCTTTGGCGGCAGAGCATAGTGCAAGAATGCAAGCTATGGATAATGCAACTAATAACGCAAAGGCAAGGGTGAAACAACTAAATTTAGCTTATAACAAAGCAAGACAAGAATCCATTACCACTGAGCTTATAGAAATTATCAGTGGTGTTGAATCAATGAAATAGTAAATTTTAAGGAGAAGATAAATAATGCAAGGATTTATTTCACAGGTATTAGGTCCGGTTGTTGATGTAGATTTTAACGACTATTTACCTCAAATTAATGAAGCAATTGTTGTAAATTTTGAAAGCGAAGGAAAAAAACATAAACTTGTTTTAGAAGTAGCAGCTCATTTAGGAGATAATAGAGTTAGAACTATTGCTATGGATATGACAGATGGTTTGGTAAGGGGCTTAAAAGCTGAGGCTTTAGGTGCTCCTATTAGTGTTCCTGTTGGTGAGAAAGTTTTAGGAAGAATTTTCAATGTTACTGGAGATTTGATCGATGAAGGTGAAGAAATTTCTTTTGATAAAAAATGGGCAATTCATAGAGATCCGCCAGCTTTTGAAGATCAAAGCACAAAAAGTGAGATTTTTGAAACAGGGATTAAAGTTGTAGATTTGCTTGCTCCTTATGCAAAAGGTGGTAAAGTAGGTCTTTTTGGTGGTGCAGGTGTTGGTAAAACTGTTATTATTATGGAGCTTATTCACAATGTTGCATTTAAGCATAGCGGCTATTCTGTATTTGCAGGTGTGGGTGAGAGAACTCGTGAAGGAAATGACCTTTATAATGAAATGAAAGAAAGTAATGTTTTAGACAAAGTTGCTCTATGTTATGGACAAATGAATGAACCACCAGGAGCAAGAAATCGTATTGCTTTAACAGGTTTAACAATGGCTGAGTATTTTAGAGATGAAATGGGTCTTGATGTGCTTATGTTTATTGATAATATCTTTAGATTTTCACAATCAGGTTCTGAAATGTCAGCACTTTTAGGAAGAATTCCATCAGCTGTGGGTTATCAACCAACCCTAGCAAGTGAAATGGGTAAATTCCAAGAAAGAATTACTTCAACTAAAAAAGGCTCAATCACTTCAGTTCAAGCTGTTTATGTTCCAGCTGATGACTTAACCGACCCAGCTCCAGCAACTGTTTTTGCTCACTTAGATGCTACAACAGTTTTAAATAGAGCTATTGCTGAAAAGGGTATTTATCCTGCAGTTGACCCACTTGATTCAACTTCAAGAATGCTTGATCCAAATATCATTGGAGAAGAACATTATAAAGTTGCTCGTGGTGTTCAATCAGTACTTCAAAAATACAAAGATTTACAAGATATCATTGCCATTTTAGGTATGGATGAGCTTAGTGAAGAGGATAAACTTGTAGTTGAAAGAGCAAGAAAGATTGAAAAATTCTTATCACAACCATTTTTCGTTGCAGAAGTTTTCACAGGTAGCCCAGGAAAATATATAAGCCTTGAAGATACAATAGCAGGATTTAAAGGAATTTTAGAAGGTAAATATGATCATTTGCCAGAAAATGCTTTCTATATGGTTGGAAATATAGATGAAGCTATTGCAAAAGCGGATAAATTAAAAGGTTAATTTATGAACGATTTGATTAATTTCGAGATAGTTACGCCTTTGGGTGTAATCTATCAAGGAGAAGTAAAATCTGTTACTTTACCAGGTAGTGAAGGAGAATTTGGCGTGCTTAAAGGACATGCTGCTTTGGTTTCTTCTTTAAAATCTGGAGTAATTGATATTGAAAAAGCTGATTTAAACCATGAATTAATTGCTATTGATGCTGGACACGCAAAGGTAGATGAAGATAAGATTTGCGTGTTAGCAAAGGGTGCGGTTTGGGTTTGTGGAAGTGATGAAAGTGAGATTGAAAAAAATCTTGCTCAAGCAAAAGATTTGATTAAATCTATGAGTTCTGATAATGCAGCTTTAGCAGCAACTTTTTCAAAACTTGATAATGCAAGGATGCATTAATGAATTTTGAAGCTATATTTCATTTTTTCAATAGTTCAAGTATTATTACTTATATAGTTTTATTATGGCTTTCTTTATATTTTATTTTAGCATTTAGTATTTTGTTTGCTAGATTGACTTATTTGGCTACATGGAGAAATAAGGAAAAAGAAAGTTTAGAAACTTTGCTCTTGGGTGAGAAGGATTTAAGTCGTACTGATTCGATTTTAAGAAAATGCAATGATACAACTTCAAATCATTTAGAAATCTATAAAAATTTAGCAAGTCGCCGCGCTTCTGCTGGACTTACTTGGCTTAGTATTATTGCTTCAACTTCACCTTTTATAGGTCTTTTTGGGACGGTTATTTCTATACTTGAAACTTTTGGTGGGCTTGGAACTCAAAATTCTTTAAGTATCATAGCTCCTAAAATCAGCGAGGCTTTAGTTGCTACAGGTTGTGGTATTTTAGTAGCAATTCCTGCTTATACATTTCATCTCATCATTAAAAGAAAAGCTTTCGAACTTTTAAGCATTATTGATAGCGAGATTAAAGTTATAAGTTCGAGTAAATAAGGTTAAAAATGCCATTTGATGATGAAAAACCTGAGCTTAATATCACACCTTTAGTAGATATTATGCTTGTATTGCTTGCGATTTTAATGGTAACAGCTCCAAGCATTACTTATGAAGAAAAAATTAATCTTCCACAAGGTAGTCAAAAAAATACTAGCGCTCCAACTGTTAAGAGTTTAATTATTAGTATTAATGCAAAAAAAGAAATTTTTTTAAATCAAGAAAAATACGATTTTATAAGTTTTGCTGACAATCTTGCTCAAAGAAAAGCACAATTTAATACCGAAGATCCGGTTTTTATACGCGCTGATAAAAGCTTAAAATATGACGATGTTATTTCAGTCTTAAGAAGTGTAAAAAATTTAGGATTTAATAAAGTTGCTTTACAGACTGAATAATCATGAAAAATTATGGTTTGAGTAATTTAAATTCGTTTTTACTTGCTTTAGCAATATATATTAGTATAGTAATTCTTGTTTTTTTTAGACTTGTAAGCGAGGTTGAACCTGCTATACAATATACCGATATAAAAGATAGTTTTGTAGATATTGAACTTGCTGAACCATCAAAACAAGTTATTACTCAAAGTAACACTCCTAAAGAAATACAAAAACCAACAGAGCAAATTGATATAGAAAAGCTTTTTGCTCAGACTACAAATAAAACAGTTAAAACTGAAGATATTGACCAAAAGGCAAGTAATTTTAATGAGCTTTTTGGAAATATTAAAGAAATACAAGAAGAAAAGACTACAAAAATTCAATCAAGTGCTAAATCAGGAATTTCTAGTGCCCCAAAACCTCAAACTTCCGAACTTGTAAAACAACTTAATGATAGTTTACTTCAAGAAGAAAGTTCAACGCAAGGCGAAAGCACAAAGGCGCAAAAGATTGGAATTTATGATGAATTTTTAGGGAAAGTTGTGCGTATTATCACTCAAAGATGGACTCAGTATTATCCAAATAGTGAAAAAATTTCTGTTAAGGTAAAAATTTTTATTGATGAAAATGGAAAATTTGGCTATACTTCAGTTGAAAAAAGTGGGAATCCTTTATATGATGCTAAAGTGGCTGAATTTTTAGAAAGTCAAAAAGGTAAATTTATTACTTATCCTCCGCAAAATAAAAATATAAGCATTACCATGAATTTAAGAGATGAAGCAAAAGTTAAAAATGATTAGGAGAAAAAAATGAAAAAAATTGTAGCAATTTTTTTAGTCTTTTTAGGAAGTCTTTGGGCAGAAGATCCAGTGATTGATGTTGTTAATTCTGGTGTAGTTTTACCAAAGATTATTGTTAAAGACAATTCAAATTTAAGTGATGAGAATTTAAAGAAAAGCTTTTATAATATCATTGTGAACGATTTGAAAGTAAGTTCAAACTTTGAAGTTGTTGCTAATGCAACTGAGACAAGTAATTATACTTTTGAATACGCTTTAAATAAAAATGGTAACACTTTGAGTTTAAATGTAAAAATAAAAGCTGGCGGTTCTGATAAGTCAGAGCAAACTTATACTTTAAATGGTTTAGAGCAATATCCATTTTTGGCACATAAAAGCGTCAAAGCTTCTGTAAATGCGTTAGGACTTGCACCTGTTGATTGGATGGATCATAAAATTTTGATCGCGAGAAATTCTAGCTCTAAAAAAAGTCAAATTATTATGGCTGATTATACTTTAACTTATCAAAAAGTTATTGTTGATGGCGGGCTTAATTTATTTCCAAAATGGGGAAATAAAGAACAAACTCTATTTTATTATACAGCTTATGATCATGATAAGCCAACTTTATACCGTTATGATTTAAATACCAATAAAGCTAGTAAAATTTTATCAAGCGGCGGTATGGTTGTAGCAAGTGATGTGAGTGTAGATGGAAGTAAACTACTTGTTACCATGGCTCCAAAAGATCAGCCTGATGTTTATTTATATGACTTAAATACTAAAAATCTAACACAATTAACTAATTATTCTGGTATTGATGTTAATGGAAATTTTATTGGCTTAGATGATAGTAAAGTGGTATTTGTAAGCGATCGTTTAGGATATCCTAATATTTTTATGCAAGATTTAAATAGTAATAGTGCTGAACAAGTTGTTTTTCATGGTAGAAACAATTCGGCTGTTTCGACTTATAAAGATTTTTTGGTTTATTCAAGTCGTGAACCAAATCAAGCAGGTGTTTTTAATATTTATTTGATGTCAATTAATAGTGATTATATTCGTCAACTTACAGCAAATGGAAAAAATTTATTTCCAAGATTTTCTAGTGACGGTGGAAGTATAGTATTTATCAAATATTTAGGTGCGCAAAGTGCTTTAGGTGTTATTCGTGTAAATGCAAATAAGACTTTTTATTTTCCTCTTAGGGTTGGAAAAATTCAATCAATTGATTGGTAAAAATTTCAATTTTAGGTTAAAATTAATTAAAAATTAGGTATAATAGTAAGAATTTATTAACTTTGAAAGGTCATAAATGAAAAAAATTCTTTTTACTTCAATTGCAGCTCTTGCAGTTGTTATTAGTGGTTGTAGCACAAAAAGCACTAGTGTAAGCGGTGATAGTAGCGTTGATTCAAATCGTGGTTCAGGTGGAAGTGATGGTTGGGATATTGATTCAAAAATTTCTCAACTTAATGATACTTTAAATAAAGTATATTTTGATTTTGATAAAT
Source organism: Campylobacter jejuni (assembly GCF_001457695.1). NCBI lineage: Bacteria > Pseudomonadati > Campylobacterota > Epsilonproteobacteria > Campylobacterales > Campylobacteraceae > Campylobacter > Campylobacter jejuni. Next base: position 120,587 of record NZ_LN831025.1, read on the forward strand.
TCAACATTCGTCCTGATATGCAAAATGTTGTAAGCACAAATGCTAATATCTTTAACACTGAAGTAAGCGGTGTAAGTATTACTGTTGAAGGAAACTGCGATGAGTGGGGAACCGATGAATATAACCAAGCTCTAGGTTTAAAAAGAGCAAAAGCTGTAAAAGAAGCTTTAATTGCTAAAGGTGTAAATGCTGATAGAATTGCTGTTAAAAGCTATGGAGAAACAAATCCTGTGTGTACTGAAAAAACTAAAGCTTGCGATGCGCAAAACAGACGTGCTGAATTTAAATTATCAAGATAATTAATGAAAAAAATATTCACAGTAGCTCTTCTTGGAGCTACTTTACTTTATGCAGAAAGCTCAGCTTTTGGTGCAGGAGATATAACAAGCGATTCTTCTTATGGTTTAACTTCAAATGAAAAATTATTTAAAGAAAAGTTAGATAATTTAAATAATGAAAATATACAAACAAATGCTAGAATTAATGAAATTAACGAAAGAATCGAGGGTTTACAAAGCACTTTAGAAGGTATAAATTCTCAATATGCTAAATCAAATTCTAGATTAAGTCAAGTTGAAGAGAATAATCAAAATATTGAAAATAATTTTACTAGTGAAATTCAAAAATTAAAGGCTTATGTTGAAGAAAGTAGAAAAATTCAAGAAGCTAATAATAAGCAAGTAAAAAAAGTTTTAGCCGAACTTAGTTCTTTAGTAGATGCTATTAATGCAAATTATGTTTCTAAAAACGAATTAAATGATGCAAATTTAAGCGTTAAAACTATTACACCTAGTGTTGTTGTTTCAACTACAGATTCAAATAGTACCATTGAAAACAATAATACTCAAAATACCCAAGATGATAAAGCAAAACAAATTGATGAATCTTGGAAAAAGAAAAAAAATAATGAAATTTTAGAATTAGCGATAAAAGATGTTGATAAAAATGCTTTTGAAGATTCCAAAGCAAAATTAAATTTTCTCATAACAAAGCAGTATAAACCTGCAAGAGCAAATTTTTGGTTAGGGGAGATCGAGTATAAACAAAAAAATTATAACAATGCTATTGTTTATTATAAAAAAAGTTCTTCTTTGAGTACAAAAGGAGATTATTTCCCAAAACTTTTATATCATACTGCTATTTCATTGGATAAAACAGGTGATACAAAAACAGCAAATGGTTTTTATAAAGCTTTAAAAACTAATTATCCAAATTCACCCGAAGCAAAAGCTTCACCTAATAGAAAATAAATTAAGGAGATAAAATGGCTATAGAAAAAAATAGTGTAGTTTCAATGTTTTATGAGTTAAAAGATGCAAATACAAATGAAGTTTTAGAATCAAATTTATATTCTCAACCTATTTCTTTTATTTTAGGCAAAGGTCAGATTTTAGAAAGCTTAGAAGAAGAAGTGATGAAGCTTGATTGCCCTAGCAATGCCGATGTGGTAATTAAAAAAGAAAAAGGTTTAGGCGAATACGATGAAAATGCGGTTCAAACTTTGCCAAAAGAGCAATTTGCAGGTATTGATTTAAAAGTAGGCATGGAGCTTTTTGGCGAAGGTGAAAATGGTGAAACCGTTCGTGTAACTGTAAAAGAAATCGGTGAAAATGATGTGACAATTGATTATAATCACCCTTATGCGGGTCGCGATTTGCTTTTTTCTTTAAATATTATAGATGCTAGAGCTGCGAGCGAAGACGAAATTCTTACAGGTATTATCGCAGGAAGTCATAGTTGTGGTTGTGGAAGCGGGCATGGACACGATCATCATCACGGACATGGACACGGCGGTGGCGGTTGCTGTGGCGGTGGCGGTGGCGGTGGTTGTCATTAATGAATGTTGCGTTTATATTTCCAGGTCAAGGCTCGCAAAGTCTTGGCATGGGAAAAGATTTTTATGAAAACTCTATAAAAGCTAAAGAACTCCTTCAAAACGCAAGTGATTTTTGTAAGATTGATTTTAAACATTTGCTTTTTGAAGAAAACGAAAAACTCAATCAAAGTGAATTTACTCAACCCGCCATCGTTTTAAATTCTTTAATGGCTTATAGTGTTTTACTTGAAAAAAAACCTGATTTAAGTTCGAAATTTGCTTTAGGGCATTCTTTGGGAGAATTTTCAGCCTTAGCTGTCAATGGTGCTTTTGATTTTTTAGAGGCTCTTTCTTTGGTCAATAAAAGAGGGCTTTTTATGCAAGAAGATTGTGCAAAAGTTGAAGCGGGTATGATGGTGGTTTTAGGGCTTGATGATGAAAAGGTTGAAGAGCTTTGCCAAAAAGCACAAAAAGAAAACAAGCAAATTTTCGCTGCAAATTATAACTGCAATGGACAAATCGTTGTAGCAGGTTTAAAACCTGATTTAGCAAGTTATGAAAGTGTATTTAAAGAAGCAGGAGCTAAAAGAGCTATGCTTTTAAATATGAGCGTGGCAAGTCATTGTCCTCTTTTGGAAAATGCTTCAGCTAAGCTTTGTGTGGAGCTTGAAAAGGTATTAAAACCAAATTTTAAAGCCGTAATTTCTAATGTAAATGCTAAAATTTATACAAGCAAAGAAGAAGCCCTTGAACTTTTAAAAGCACAACTTATCTCTCCTGTGCTTTATAAACAAAGCATTAAGGCATGTGAAAATGAAGTAGATTATTTCATAGAATTTGGCGCAAGTGTGCTTAAGGGTTTAAATAAAAAAATCACTTCAAAAGAAACTTATGCTTTAACAAATATGAATGATATTGATGAATTTTTAAAGGTTGTATGATGAAAATAGCAATTTTAGGAGCCATGAGTGAAGAAATCACTCCTTTACTTGAAACACTTAAAGATTATACGAAAATAGAACACGCTAACAATACTTATTATTTTGCAAAGTATAAAAACCATGAACTTGTTTTAGCGTATTCTAAAATCGGCAAGGTAAATTCTACTCTTAGTGCCAGCGTGATGATAGAAAAATTTGGCGCACAAGTGTTGCTTTTTACGGGCGTTGCAGGTGCTTTTAATCCTGAACTTGAAATTGGCGATTTGCTTTATGCAACAAAATTAGCCCAATACGATCTTGATATTACTGCTTTTGGGCATCCTTTGGGTTTTGTTCCAGGTAATGAAATTTTTATCAAAACCGATGAGAAATTAAACAATCTTGCTTTAGAAGTTGCTAAGGAATTAAATATCAAACTGCGTGCAGGTATTATTGCAACGGGTGATGAGTTTATTTGCGATGAAGCAAAAAAAGCAAAAATTAGAGAAATTTTCAATGCGGATGCTTGTGAAATGGAAGGCGCAAGTGTGGCTTTGGTTTGTGATGCTTTAAAGGTGCCTTGTTTTATCTTAAGAGCTATGAGTGATAAAGCAGGGGAAAAGGCTGAATTTGATTTTGATGAGTTTGTGATCAATTCAGCTAAAATTTCAGCCAATTTTGTGCTTAAAATGTGCGAGAAATTATGATAAATCTTAGCAAAAAACTCATACGCCAAGTTGCACAAGCTAATGCTAAATTTGGACTTATTAAAGATGGAGATAGGGTTCTTTTAGGGCTTAGCGGCGGGAAAGATTCTTTGGCTTTAGCCCATCTTTTAAATCGTATGCAAGCTCACGCTCCTTTTAAATTTGAATTTGAAGCGGTAACTTTGAGTTATGGTATGGGCGAGGATTATTCAGGGCTTCATGCACATTGTGAAGAACACGGCATTAAACATAGCGTGCTTGATTCAAATATTTATGAAGTTTCAGGCGATACCATAAGAGAAAATTCAAGTTTTTGTAGTTATTTTTCGAGAATGCGTCGTGGAGCTTTATATACTTACGCTCTTGAAAAAGGTTTTAACAAGCTTGCTATAGCCCATCATTTAGATGATGCAGCAGAAAGCTTTTTTATGAATTTTATTCATAATGGAGCTTTAAGAACCTTAGTGCCTATTTATCAAAGCAAACGCGGTATAACTGTGATACGCCCTTTGATTTTTGTGCGTGAAAGACAGCTTAGAGATAATGCTACGCAAAATGAACTTAGCGTGATAGGAAATGAATTTTGTCCTGGTATGAAACTCAGTGAAAAAAATGTAAAATTTCCACACGCTAGAGAAGAAGCTAAACAGCTTTTAGCAAATTTAGAAAAAGATCATCCTAAGCTTTTTACAAGTTTAAAAACCGCTTTTGCCAATTTACACACGGAGAGTTTTTGGCTTCAAAAGGCATAAAAGCATGAAAAAAGCTTTTGTTTTAGTGGATTATCAAAATGATTTTATTGATGGAAGTTTAGGTTTTGATAAGGCTTTAAAGATCAAAGAAAATATTCTTAAAGCCTTAAATCAAATCGATTTTAATAACACGCATTTGCTTTTAACCTATGATACGCATGATGAGCATTATCTACAAAGTAAAGAAGGTTTAAATTTACCTGTAAAACATTGCATTAAAGAGAGTTTGGGTTGGCAAATGCCAAAGGAATTTGAACCTTTTTTACAAAAAGCTCATAAAATTTTTTATAAAAATACTTTTGGTAGCTTAGAATTAGCTAATTTCATACAAAAAAGTGATTATGAAGAACTTCATTTTGCAGGGCTTGTTTCTCATATTTGTGTGTTTTGTAATATCATTTTAGCTTTTGGTGCTAAGCCTAATGCAAGGATAATTTTACACCAAAATTTAAGTGCAAGTTTTGATAAAAATTTAGAAAAATCTGCTTTTGATCTACTTAGAGCTTATGGTATTGAAATTGTTTAATGCAAGGCTTTATACTCCATACTCAAAAAGTTAAAGATGAGGATTTGATCGTTTATATTTTAAGTCCTAAAATGCTTATTAAGGTTTATCGTTTTTATGGACTTAGACATTCTAGTATTTTAAGCGGTTATAAAATCGATTTTGCTTTAGAAGAAAATCCTAGTTTTTTGCCAAGACTTAAAGATGTGTTGCATTTAGGATTTTTATGGATCATGCAAAGGGATAAAATGCTTATTTGGCAAGAATTTATCCGTCTTTTATATAGACACTTAAAAGATGTAGAAGAGCTTGATAGTTTTTATTTTGATTTACTTCAAGAGTGTGTGAAAAGATTTGAAAAACAAAATCCAAAGCGTGTCATTGTCGATGCTTATTTAAAAATTTTGGAATTTGAAGGAAGATTGCATAAAGATTTTTTTTGTTTTGCCTGTGATGAGAAAATTCAAAATTCCATTACACTGTTAAGGGCTTTTTTACCTTCGCATTCTCAATGCGCTTTAGGATTTGAGTTTGAAGAGAAAAAACTAAAACAATTTTATAGCAGTAAAAATTGTGCGATTTTTGATGATGAAGAAATAGAAAATTTATACCATTTGATTAAGGAAGGTTTATGATATTAAGTGATGAAAAATGTGATTTTTTAGAACCTATAGCAAGTTTTTTAAGCTCTAAGCATGTGGAGCTTGTTTTTGTAGAAAGTAAGGAAATGCAAGAAATTAACTTAGAGCAAAGAAAGCAAGATAAAACCACTGACGTGCTTTCTTTTCCGCTTGAAAATATCGATGAGAGTTTGCCTTTGGGTTCTGTTGTGATCAATGTGGATTTGGCAAAAGAAAAGGCTAAAGAATTAGGGCATAGCTATGAAGAAGAAATAAGCTTGCTTTTTATACATGCTATGCTTCATTTACTAGGCTTTGATCATGAAAATGATAATGGAGAAATGAGAGAAAAAGAGAAAGAACTTATAGAGCATTTTAATTTGCCCAAAAGTTTGATTGTAAGGACTTTAGAAGGTTGAACTAAAATAATAATTTCGGCGTCCAAATCATAGAAATTGGCTCTAAAAAGAAGGATTAGAATAATTAAGATAAAAAGTTTAGCTCTCTAATCAAAAATAATAAATATAGATTTAAATAAAATTAAAATCAAAACAAACTAAAAGGGCTGAAATCAAAATGTAAAGATTTTGGAGTATTTACTTGAAAGGTCTTAGTTCTTTTTTAATTAAAGAATAACCACCTTTATTATATCTATCCAAATAAAAAAAATTGATTTTAATATATAATTTATGATATTATTCAAATAAAGAGTAAAATAGTTAAGAAAAGGAGAATTATATGTTAAAAAATTAACAAGCTCATTGATTTTAGGCTCTTTATTGGCAAGTTCTGCTTTTGCTGGGGATTTTTTAGCTAAAGTTAGTAATGGTGCTTTAAGTGATAATTCTCAAGGGGTTAAAGCTCTTAATTTAGATGAGATGAAGCAAGTTAAGGGTGGAGCTATTTCTCAAGATGGTAGGATAGCACCTCTTTTAGTTTATGGTGGCAGACAACTTGCGATGTGGGGTATAAGATACGCAGCTTGGGGTGCATATCAAGAAAGACATCCTATAAATAGTGGCATTGGAATTCATGGTTGGCGTCCATAAGCTTATGTTAGAAAATCTTTTTGCTCAAATAATAGAAAATTTTATTTACTGCAAGGATAAGGGTTATTTTTGCCTCATTTTTCTTATTATTGGTGCTTTTATTTTGTTTTTTATTTTTTCAAAGCTTTATGGATATTTTTAGGAGCAAATTTAAATCTTTAATTATGAATTTTTCCACACTAGAACTTTGCATAAATATTTTGATAATCTTGCTTTTTCTCTATGTTTTATGCAACCGTTTTTTTATGAGCAAAATAGGATTTTTCTTTTTTATAATTTTATATTTATTGCTACATTTTGTGAATATCGAAAATATATTTTTGTGGCTATTTTTTTCTTTAACCTATTGCATTATTTTATTCATAGTGGTTTTAAAAATATATCACAAAAAGAAACAAAATAAATATTAAGCTACTGGGTTACTTTGCCGATATGATTTGCAAGGAATAAAAATGATAAATAGTCTAAACTCAAATTTAAACTATGATTACAACACTTCAAATTTTAAACAAGATAAAAATATTGACTTTAAAATCAACAAACACGGAGTAGCCGTTATAACAGGAGAAGGTGCTTTGCCTTATCGTGGAAAAAAATTTGAGTATAATCCCAAAATATTCGGACTTGATGAAAGTATTAGCAAAAAAGATATGCAAGAATTTAACAACTTTATGAAGTCAAATGCTTTAAAAGACCCCAATAAAATAGAAAAATCTCCTTTAAAAGATTTTAATCCTGCTTATACAAAATGGGACCCAACTACGGAGAAAATGATGTTAGGTTTTTTTGTTTCTTATTCTAAGATGTTTCATTTGGGCTACGACATCATCAAAAAAGCCGATGAATTTTATAAAGAATTTGACGCACTTATAAGTAAAGATTTAAGCTTAGATGAGTTTAAAACTAAATACATAGATTTTAAGCAAAGACACGATGAATTTGTGAAAGAATACGAAATGGCTATGGGCGATAAAATGTTGCTTTCTAGTGATAATGAAATTATCACTCAACAAAGTGAAAAACCCTTCAAAGCCATTCAAGGCGAAAGCAAAAACAAAGAAACTTACAAAGATGATAGTACAAGAAACGAACTTGTAAAAAAACTATTAGAAGGTAAATTTAGCACTAGTGAAGAATTAGAACTTCTTTTTGGTATGAAATTTAGTGATGATGCAGGAGAATTTAATAAAATCCTTTCTTTAAATTCTGCACCAAAAATTATAGATATTAAGGCTTAAGATTTTTTAAATTATAAAAATCAATCAAGTTAAACTAAAAAATTCTTCTATTTTTTTTCGCATTTCTTCGACATTGTCGATACGATTAACGCTATCTCTAAAGGCTGAAGCGTCTTTATGCCCTTTAGAATACTCGTGTAAATGCTTGCGAAATATACTTATGCCTTGATCTTTGTAGTGTTTTATCATTTCATCAAAATGAGTGAGTATGATTTCTTTTTTGAATTTTTCATCTACACTTTTACCACTTTTGATTTCATGAAATATCCAAGGATTTCCTACGCTTGCACGCCCTATCATGAGTCCATCGCATTTTGTGATTTTATAAACTTCTTTAGCGTTTTGTGCGTTGATATCGCCATTTGCAATCACAGGAATTTTCACGCTCGCTTTAGCGCTGGCAATGGATTCATAATCGGCTTTTCCGCTATAAAGCTGTTTTCTTGTGCGTCCATGAATACTTACAAAATCCACCCCCAAGCTTTCACAAATTTTAGCCATTTTTTCAGGATATTTTTCATTAAATCCTAGTCGAAATTTCACACTTGTAAGGCTTTTTTTATTGTTTTCTTTAATCACTCCTACAAGATTTTTAAAAAGCTCTAAATTTTCTAGCAAAGCACTTCCTGCACATTGTTTAACAACTTTATTGACAGGGCAACCGCAATTAAAATCGATCCCATCTACAAAATCCATTTCATTTAGCATTTGTACTGCTTTTTTTAGCACTTCTTTATCTCCACCTGCAATTTGGACTATATAAGGATTTTCTAATTTAGCTCTTTCTAGCATATGTAGAGTTTTAGAACTTTCATAAACTAAGGCATTAGAACTTATCATTTCACTTATGGTAATATCAGCACCAAATTTTTTTACTACATTACGAAAAGGCAGATCTGAAAAACCTGCCATAGGGGCTAAAAACAAGGGTTTTTTGCTAAAATCTATCATTGTATGAGTTGGTTTAGATCGATTTTGATATTTTTTTCACGCAGGGTTAAAAAGGCTTTAAAATCATTAAATTTCTTATCATCATTGTGAATTTGCTCTCTTAGCTCATCTAAAAGTCCAAATTCAGCTAAAAGATATAAATACGCTCTTAAAGCTTCACTTTTTTCATTTTTAATTTTATTGAAAATTCCTAAAATAGCATCAGGATTTAAAAGTTTGATACTTAGTTTTGCTGCGTTAAGATAGTCTTTTTCGCTTAGTATATTGTGTGAAAGTAAAACTTCATATTCTGCTACACTAAGTTCTAAATTTCCTTCTTTAAAACGCTTGATAAGTGTGAGAATTTCAGAAGGCTTTTTAGGGATTTTTACATTTTTAATTTGCTCATAACTAGCTTTTTCTATAAGAGTGTTAAAAGCAATTTCTTCAAATTCATCTTTGATTTCATTAAGGTTTTTAAGTTTGCTATAGGCGTAATTTGCATCGTTTTTGAGATGATTTTTTTCATTTTGCAAATATAAAGCATTGTTATTTTCAAGTTTAAATTTGCTAAGGTTAAAAAATTCGTTTTTATTTAAACCATCAATAAGATCTAAAATTTCATTGATTTTATTTGAGTGTGGAATTTTTTCATGTGTTTTTATGGTTTTAAAAAGTTGTGCCACAGCTCTAAATTCTTTCGTTTGAAAAGTGGTTTTAAGATCCTTTTCAAGGAGTAAATCTTGAGTATAAGTTTCAAATTTAGCTGCATCTTTAAAAAAATGCTTAAATTTTAAATAACGCAAAAATCCATAAAATGCTATGTGTAAAACGGCTAAAATCATATAAATAAATAAAGGAATAACAAGCCATATCATAATAGGTAGTTCAAAGGTATAAGTGCTGATATTTAGAGTATAGCTTCCTAATTCTAGATGCCAAGCAAAGGCAAAAATAAGTGCTATATAAATAAAACTTGCAAGTAAGAAGAGTTTAATTTTCATGTTTTTTTCCTTGTTCTGCAATTTGACGGCAAGTGATACAATATCTTGCGTGAGGTTTGACTTTTAGTCTTTGAGAGTCGATTTCATCATCGCAAGATTCGCAAATTCCATAAGTGCCGTTTTTGATTTTATCTAAAGAATTTTCGATTTCTATAAGTTCTTCTTTGAGATTGGTGCTGATAGTAAAGTCAATTTGAGAGCCTGTTTCTATGACAGAAAAATCTACACTATCGCTTGGGACGCTATTGTGAAGAGCTTCGATTTCATTTGAATTGCTTTGCAAATTTTCTAAGATGGTTTTTTTTCTTTCTTCTAAAATATTTTTGAAATTTTGTATTTCATTTTTTTTCATTTTAAAACTTTCTATTTGTGATAAGGGTGATTGTTGTTGATGCAAAATGCGCGATAAATTTGTTCTAAAAGTAAGGTTTTAACAAATTGATGTGCTAAAGTAAGTTTGCTTAATGATAGTCTAAAATCCAAACTTTGATTAAATTCTTCTCTTAAACCATAAGCACCGCCTATAAAAAAACTTAATTCATTTTTATCTTGGATGAGTTTTGCAAATTCTAGACTTGTAAGATCTTTCCCTTTTTCATCAAGAGCGATACAATAGCCTTTTTTATAAGGCATAAAAGCTTCTTCATAGCTTTTTTTTGCTTCTATGGCATTTAAATTTTGAGCTAAGGCTATTTTTTTATTAAAAACATTTATTTCTTTTAAAGTGGCGTATTTAGAAATAAGTTTAGAGTATTTCTCGCTCCAAGTTTTAAATTCATCACTTTTTTGAATACAAAAGATATTAACTTGCAAATTATTTTCCACTAAAAAATTTTAGTACATCGCTAAGATATTGTTTTTGTTCTCCTCTTTCAACTATGGCATCTATAAGTCCATGTTCTAACAAGAACTCTGCTTTTTGAAAGCCTTCAGGTAAATCTGCTCCTATGGTTTGTTTGATAACTCTTGCACCAGCAAAACCTACTAAAGCTTCAGGTTCAGCGATGATTAAATCTCCAAGCCAAGCAAAAGAAGCACTTACCCCACCCATAGTAGGATCAGTTAAAATGCTAATATAAGGAAGTTTTTCTTTGCTAAGAAGTTTAAGTGCAGCGCTAGTTTTGCTCATTTGCATTAAAGAATAAGTACTTTCTTGCATTCTAGCTCCACCGCTTGCACTTACGATGACAAGAGGGGTTTTGCTTGTGATGGCTCTTTGTATAGCTCTAACGATTTTTTCTCCTTCAACAGAACCTAAAGATCCGCCCATAAAAGAAAAATCAAATACAACAAGTTGGGTTTTTAAACCATTGATTTCACATTCTCCGCTGATAACAGAACTTTTTCTACCTGTTTTACTTTCACCTTCGCTAAGGCGTTTTTTATAGGATTTGCTATCAACAAATTTTAAAGGATCTATAGCTTCTAAATTTGCATCATACTCAATAAAACTGCCTTCATCGCTTAAAAGTTTAATACGTTCATCAGCTGAAATTCTCATGTGATAATTACATTTAGGACAAACATTAAAACAAGATTCTATTTCTTTATAATACATCAAAGCATGACAACTTTGGCATTTTACCCAGTGATTTGGAGCTTCTTTAATACTAGGTTGTTGTCTTCTTATTTTTGAAAAAATATCTGCAAAATTCATATATTCACCTAATTATTTTTTAAAAATTCCAAGATTATATCAAAAATTTTCTTGTCTTGGCTTAGGAGAAGGAAATTTTCATTTTTTTCTATATATAAATTTTGATGAATTGTTAAAGCAGCTGCTGTATCAAAAATTCGTGTTTTTCCAAGAATTAATACAAAACTAAAATACGAAGCATAAGCGAGACTTAAGGCTGTTGCACCCAAAGAGCGAAATTTTAATTGATTTTTTGTTAAAAAATCGAGAAGTTCTGGATAAAGTGAAATTTTTTCAACTATACCTATTTTAGGAAATAGATTGGGTGTTAAGGGTGAGTATTTTGGATCGGAAAGATTGGATTTAAAAGCTTGATTGTTATTAAAAGCAAAAATTTCTTGACTGACAAGATTGCAAACAAAAGCGCTTTTTGCCTGATCTTTTTCCATAAGAGCTATAGAAGTTCCATAAAATGGTATTTTAGAAACAAAATTTGAACTTCCATCCAAAGGAACAAGAATCATTTGTTTTGGCCTAGCTTTTCCGATCAATCCGCTTTCTTCAGAAAAAATTTGTCCAAAACAACTAAGATATTTTATGAAAATTTGTTCACATTTTAAGTCAAGCTCATAGCCTTGATTTTCATCATAGCCTAATTTAGAGCAAAGTTTAAGATCATTTTGTGGGATATTATTTAGATACTTGTGTATTTGCAAATTTGCATTTAAGCAAGCATCTAAAAATTCTTTCATTAAAAGCGTGTTCCAAGATTAAATTCAAAACTATTAGTATTATCACCTTTTTTATCATTAAGAGGTTTGGCAAATACAAGCTGTAAAGGTCCAATTGGTGTAATCCATTCAATGCCTATACCTGTACTCATTCTTTTTATTTCATCTAAATTTTTACGTCCTATCATACCATAATCAAAAAACACGCTACCACGAAGTTTGATTCTATCAATCAAAGGAAAACTAAGTTCTACAGAATTGGCAAAAGCTATGGTTCCACCTACTTCATCTCCCCATTGATTTTTAGGACTTACCGTTCTGCTTTCAAAACCGCGTATCGATCTAATACCACCTAAATAAATTCTTTGGTTAATTGGTAAATAACCTTCATTCCATACTTTATAAAAACTCGCTTTATAGCGATAAATAAGATCATATCCTATATAGTCTTGCAAACCTTGATAAAAGTTAAATTTAGAGCTTGATGAAATAAATTCTTGATCTCCGCCAAGTCCAGCGTATTCTAAACTAGTTGAAGCAATGATACCTGATCGTGGCAGATAATAATCATCTGTATTGTTAAAGGTGATTGCTGGAGTTATAGAGCTTTTAATACTTTTGCCAAGTTCATATCCTGTTCTTAAAAGAGTTGGACTTAAGTGATATATATCGCTTTGTTCAAGATTATAAGTTAAGCTTACATTATAGTATCTTGCAAATTGGCGTCCAACTGTTATATCAAAGCCGTAATTTTTTTCTGAATAATTATCCCATTCATAGTCATTTGAATAAAGTGTTCCGCCTAGACTATATTGACTATCAAGAACGCGTGGATTTATGAGACTAATCCTTCCTGATAAGGTATCATCGCTTTTATCCACGCTTACAGAGCTTTTTATTCCTGAACCAAAGATATTTGTATCTGATAAAGAAGCATTAAGTAAAATACCATCGCTTGATCCATAGCCAATGCCTCCAGAAATAGCTCCTGTAGAAGCTTCTTTAACATCAACAATCAAATCAATATGTGTATCATCAACTTTTTCTTCTTTGATATTTACATCGTCAAAATAAGAAGTTCTTTTTAAAGCATTTTTTGACTCGCTTAAGTCTGTTCTATTGTATAAATTACCTTCTGTTATATATAATTCTCGGCGTATGACGCGATCTACAGTGCGTGAATTTCCTGAAATAATAACATTTCTTATATAAACTTTATCGTGAGGGATTACTTTAAATACAACGGTGGCTTCTTGAGTTTGATCATTTTTTTGAATATCAGGATAGACTTCTACAAACGCATAACCCAAATCAGCACTTTGTGTTTCTATGGTTTTAACATCTTTTCTAATGTCTTCGATATTGATAGTTTTGCCAGTGCTTGATCTTAAATCTTTTACGGTTTGTGTATTTTGTTTATCATCAAATAAAGGATTTTCTATGCTTATACTTTTAATTTTATAAGGCTTTCCTTCTTTGATAAAATAAGTCAAATTTGCTTGATAAGTATCTGTGTAGGTTTTAAGATAAGGGGAGGATACTTGAACATCTAAATATCCTTTTTTCATATATTCATCAGCAATTCTTGAACTATCGTTACTAAGTTCAAAAACTTTTAATTTTCCATCATTGCGTCCCCACATCCATCCCATAAATTCTTTTTCTTTGTTAACAACAGCAGGTTCTATATCAGAATATGAAAATTTCTTGGCTCCACTTAAATGAACATTATCAATAATGATATTTTCGCCACGATTTACTATAAATTCAAGCTCTAGTCCATCAGTATTTTCTAAAGTCTTTTTTTTGTATTCTATAATAGTATCAAAATAACTTTTTGCTTCATAATAAGCTTTAATGCGTTCAATAGCTTCTTTTATACTTCCTTCATCAAGTAGTGTGCCTCTTTTAATCCCTAAAATACTTTCAACTTGTTTTCTATCATTTGAAGCTATACCTGTGATAGTAATCTTTGCTATAGTTGGTTTTTCGGTAACTATAATTTCCAAAATTCCATTGTTGTTTTCTACCGCGATATTTTCGAAATAATTTTGTTTATAAAGATTAAGAATAGCAGTGTTGATTTTTGCAGGATTTATTTCCTCGCCTATTTTAAGCCCTGTAATATTCATGGCACTTGTATTTGATAAGTGGTTTAATCCGATAAATTTAATATCTTTAATGGTTGCTGCATTGGCTATAGCAACTAAAGCACAAATACTAATAAGATGTTTTTTCATTGATTTTTTTACCTAAAGCTTTATTAAAAGCTGTATAATAGCAAAAAAAATTTAACAAAAAAACTAAGGTAGAAAGTATGAAAATAGCAATTATAGGGCTTGGGCTTATGGGTGGATCTTTAGGGCTTTGTTTGAAAGAAAATAAGCTTATTTCTTGTGTTTATGGTATGGATTTAAGCAAAGAAAATGAAAAAGATGCCCTGCAATTAGGTCTTATTCATGAGCTTATAGAATTTAAAGATTTAGCTTTATGTGATATGATTTTTATCGCAACTCCTGTTAATGCTATTATAGAAATTTTGCAAAAGTTAGTTGATTTGCCTTCTAATGTAACAATTATAGAGCTTGGAAGTACAAAAAGAAAAATTATAGAAAGTTTGCCTAAGAATTTAATCAAACAAACTCTTTTTGCTCATCCTATGACAGGAACTGAAAATTCAGGTCCAAAAGCGGCTTTTAAAGAGCTTTATAAAGATGCAGTTTGTGTTCTTTGTGATAGTGAAATAGCTGATGACTTGCATCAAAAAAGAGCGGTAGAAATTTTTTCTCATTTAGGGATGAAAATTGTTTTTATGGATAGTAAAGCCCATGATCATCATGCTGCTATTATTTCTCATTTGCCTCATGTTATAAGTTTTTCTTTGGCAAATTTTGTAATGAAGGAAGAAGATAAAAGAAATATTGTTCATTTAGCTGGAGGATCTTTTAAAGGTATGAGCAGAATTGCCAAATCATCGCCACAAATGTGGGAAAGTATTTTTTTACAAAATAAAGATAACGTATTAAGTTCTATTGATTTTTTTCAACAAGAATTAGAGAGATGTAAACAAATGATACAATTAGACAAAAATGATGAATTAAGAGAATGGATGAAACAGGCTAATACTCTAAGAGAAATTTTATAAATTTGCTAGATATTTACTGAAAATATAATAGAATTTATACTAAAAACAACAAAAACATTAAAAATTTTTAAGGAAGGTTATGGCAAAAAGAAAAGGCAAAACTTATTTATCTGTTTTAATTTTAGTTTTAATAGCAATTTTGATTTTTTTTATTTCAAGATTAAGTATTTTTGAAAAAAATCCTCCTCAAATTTTAATGCCAGATGTTGTATATACTGATCTTAAAAAACCTATTTTAGTGCATGTTAAAGATGATGAAAGTTCTATCAAAAATGTACAAATTATATTGCATAAAGACGACAATACTAGTACAATGGTTATAGCAGATGAAAAGATTTCTAATTTAAAAGATATTACCTTACAAGTTGCTTTGCCAAAATTTGGTTACAAAGAAAATGTAAAATCTTTTGTTTTGGAGGTGATAGCTAAAGATTCTAGTTTTTGGAATTTTTTTAGTGGTAATGAAGCAAGAAAACAAATTGCGGTATTGGTAGATAATACGGCTCCAAAAATCAATATCATAAGCAATTCTTACCAAATCGAGCAAGGCGGTGCCGGGGCAGTTGTTTTTAAGGCCGATGATGCTAATTTAGATAAGGTGTATATAGAAACAAATAAAGGTAAAATCTTTAAAGTCACACCTTATGTAAAAGAAGGATATTATGCGGCTTTGATTGCTTGGGATGCAAGAGATGAGGAATTTCGTGCATTTGTTATCGCTACGGATAAAGCGGGAAATATTTCAAAAGAATGTATAAGGTATTATTTTGTTAATCGTAAATATCGTGTTTCAAATATCAATCTAACGGATAAATTTTTAGATGGAAAGATTGAGAATTTAGCAAATCAATATGCTCCAAAAGATAATAATCTCAATCGTTATGAAAAATTTAAGTTTGTCAATGAAACTTTAAGAAATAGCAATGAAGAACTTATCCATGAAATCACTTCAAAAGTACCTGAGGAAAAAATTGATAATTTTGATTTGAATTTATTTTTACCTCTTAAAAATGGTATGAAAGTAGCGGATTTTGCTGATCATAGGTATTATTCTTATAATGGGCAATTTGTGAGTGATTCTTATCATATGGGGCTTGATCTAGCAAGCGTAGCACAAGCTCCTATCATAAGCAATAACGCAGGCAAGGTTGTTTTTGCTGCTGAAAATGGAATTTATGGTTTAAATTTAATTATTTATCATGGTTTTGGAGTATATAGTCTTTATGGGCACTGTTTTTCTAAAAATGTTGATTTAGATGAAATGATTAATAAACAAAGCATTATAGGCAAAACAGGAACAAGTGGTTTAGCCTTAGGTGATCATTTGCATTTTGGAGTTTTGGTTCAAGGAGTTGAAACGCGTCCTGAACAATGGCAAGATAAAAAATGGATAGAAAATAATATTTACAATGTTTTAAATGATGGTAAAAAGATAATTTTAGGAAAAAATTAATGAAACAATTAACTTTAGCAAAAACTGTCAAAGGCGTAGGTATAGGACTTCATAAGGGTGAGCCCATAGAAATTACTTTAGAGCCTTTAGAAGCAAATAGTGGTATAGTATTTTTTAGAAGCGATCTTAATGCAAGCTATAAGGCAAGTCCTGAAAATGTGATCAATACTCAAATGGCAACTGTTTTAGGAGATGATCGTGGATTTATTTCTACAATAGAGCATTTAATGAGTGCGATTAATGCTTATGGAATCGATAATGTACGCATAGTTTTAAATGCAAATGAAGCTCCTGTTATGGATGGATCAAGTATTAGTTTTTGTATGATGCTTGATGAAGCAGGGGTAAAAGAACTTGATGTGCCTAAAAAAATTATGGTAATTAAAAAGCCTATAGAAGTAAGAGATGGTAATAAATTTGTGCGTTTAACTCCTACTAAAGAACCCCGTATTAATTACACAATTAAATTTGACAATGCTGTTATAGGTGAACAAAGTTACAATTTTGAATTCAGCAAAAAAAATTATATAGAAAACATAGCAAGGGCTAGAACTTTTGGTTTTTTAAAAGATGTTCAAGCTCTTAGGAGTATGAATTTAGCACTAGGTGGAAGTTTAGAAAATACTATAGTGGTAGATGAAAATCGTATTTTAAATCCTGAGGGTTTGCGTTTCAAAGATGAGTTTGTAAGACATAAAATTTTAGATGCAATTGGAGATTTAACCTTACTTGGATATCGTGTTTTTGGAGATTATACTTCATATGCTGGGAGTCATCATTTAAATCATTTGCTCACTAAAGAAGTTTTAAAAGATAAAGATGCTTATGAAATTGTAAGCCTTGAAAAAACAACCCAAAAAGCTTATGAAAAGGTATTTGCATAAAAACCTCTCTTTTGCTTAATGCTTTATCTAAGCCTTTAATGATCGGAATTTATCAAGATGATAAACTTATAAAAACTTATAAAAGTGAAGAAAAAGCAAGCGAATTTTTACCAAAAATTTTAGATGAATTGCTTAAAGAATATGATTTTACAAGTTTAATCTATGCTAATGGTCCAGGTTCTTATATGGGGATTAAAATTTCTTATGTAAGTTTGAGTACTTTAAGTATAGTAAAAAATATTCCTTTATTTGCGGTGAGTGCTTTTGAATTAAATGGCTATAAACCCATAAGTGCAAATAAAAATTTTTGTTTTGTATATAAAGAAGGTGAAATTTGTTTAGAGCAAAATATCCCAGCAGAGTTTTTTTTACCAAAAAATTTACAAGAGCTTAAACTAAATAATGATAATCTTCCTTTTTATTTTTTAGATGCAATTTAGGATGAAATTTGAAAATTTTAGTTCCCGCTACGAGTGCGAATTTAGGGCCAGGTTTTGATTGTTTAGGACTTAGTTTAAAGCTTTTTAATGAAACTCAAATCCAAAAATCAGGTGTTTTTAGCATTAGTATTGGAGGTGAGGGCAGTGATAATATTTTTCTTAAAAAAAACAATATATTTGTAAATATTTTTTATGAAATTTATGAAAAACTAAGCGGAAAAAAAGATAATTTTCGTTTTATTTTTCAAAATAACATTCCTCTTTCAAGAGGGTTAGGAAGCTCTTCAGCTGTGATTGTTGGAGCTATTGCCAGTGCTTATTATATGAGTGGATTTAAGGTAGAAAAAGAACGTATTTTAGATGAGGCTTTAATTTATGAAAACCATCCAGATAATATCGCTCCAGCTACTCTTGGTGGTTTTGTGTGTTCTTTGGTTGAAAAAAATAAAGTTTATAGTATCAAAAAAGAGATTGATAAAGATTTAGCTGCTGTGGTTGTGATCCCAAATTTGGCAATGAGCACGGAACAATCACGCCAAGCTTTGGCCAAAAATTTAAGTTTTAATGATGCGGTTTTCAACCTTTCTCATGCTTCATTTTTAACCGCTTGTTTTTTGGAGAAAAAATATGAATTTTTAAAATTTGCAAGTCAAGATAAGCTTCATGAAATCAATCGTATGAAAAACTTACCCGAGCTTTTTGAAGTGCAAAAATTTGCCTTAGAAAATAAAGCTTTAATGAGCACACTTTCAGGCTCAGGATCGAGCTTTTTTTCTTTAGCTTTTAAAGATGATGCTTTAGCTTTAGCAAAGAAAATGCAAACAAAATTTAAAGATTTTCGTGTGCAATATTTAGAATTTGATGATAATGGCTTTGAAATTTGCTAAAAAATATAAAAAAAAGATATAATTTTGAAAAAACATATACCAATTAGAATGTGCATAGTGTGTAAAAACCGCTTTGAGCAAAATATGTTATTTAGATTTAAAGTTGTTTTAGGAGATATTGCACCTAAAGCAGAACATGGAAGAAGCGGATATTTATGTCAAAATTGTATTGAGAAAGAAGATAAAATCTTACAAAAAGCATTTTCTAAAATATGTAAAAATTTAAATACTAAAATTACTCAGCAAGGACTTAAGGAGATATTTTTAAATGGCAAAGATTAGAATTCATGAAATCGCAAAAGAATTAGGTTATGATAGTAAGGAAATTATTGAAAAGGCAAATGAATTAGGACTTGGAATTAAAACAGCATCAAATGCTGTAGAACCCGAGATTGCGGCAGCTATTTATGAGTATATACAAACAAGAGAAATTCCAGAAGCTTTTAAGAAAAATATCAAAACTCCTACGGCAAAAAAGCCTAAAAAAGAAAATATAAAAGAACAAGAAAAGCTAAATGAATCTGAAAAAAAAGAACCTAAAAAAGAAGAAAAGCTTAAACAAGAAGTTAAAAAAGAAGAATTAAAAGTTGAAAAAGAAAATGCAAAAGAGGAAGAAAAACAAGAAATTATTGATGCTCATAAGCCACAAAGCCTTGCTAGTGCAACTTTAGCCAAAAGACGCGGACTTGTCATTGTTAAAAAGAAAAAAGACGAAGAAGAAATTCAAGTTAAAAAAGAAGAAGTAAAAAATTCAAATGATATATCTATCAATAATGAAGAGCGCTTAAGTTTAAAAACTATGTTTTCAAATGCTGATGAGAGTTTAAAGAAAAAGAAAAAAGAAAAAAAATCTATTGCTGCGAGTAAAAAAGAAAGTACCGAAAAAATGAATTTTTTAGATGAACATGATTTTGGTGATATTTCTTTAGATGATGAAGATGAGGTAGTGTTACCTGATTTTAGTGTAAAAGAACAAGAAAAACCACAAAATATCAATAAAAAACAACCTAATTTTATAAGACAAGCTGTTGGAAATTCTGCGGGTTTTGGACTTGAAGGTGGAATTCAAAGAAGAAGTCGTAAAAAACCACCTAAAAAGATTGAAAAAAAGGAAGTAGAAGAAGTAAGTAGCGTTGCTATTTCTAAAGAAATTCGTGTGTATGAATTCGCTGATAAGATAGGAAAAAGCACTAGTGAAGTGATTTCAAAACTTTTCATGCTTGGAATGATGACAACAAAAAATGATTTCTTAGATGAAGATGCGATTGAAATTTTGGCTGCTGAATTTGGTATAGAGATCAATATCATTAACGAGGCTGATGAGTTTGATTATGTAAAAGACTATGAAGAAGAGATTGATGAAAAAGATTTAGTGACTAGAGCACCTGTGATTACTATCATGGGGCATGTTGATCATGGTAAAACTTCTTTGTTAGATTATATCAGAAAATCACGCGTTGCAAGTGGAGAAGCAGGGGGTATTACCCAACACGTGGGTGCTTATATGGTAGAAAAAAACGGGCGCAAAATTACTTTTATTGATACTCCAGGTCACGAAGCTTTTACTGCTATGCGTGCAAGGGGTGCAAGTATCACTGATATTGTAATCATCGTTGTAGCTGCAGATGATGGAGTAAAACCACAAACTAAAGAAGCGATAAATCATGCTAAGGCAGCAGGTGTGCCTATTATTATCGCTATTAACAAAATGGATAAAGAAGCGGCAAATCCTGATATGGTAAAAACTCAACTCGCAGAAATGGAAATTATGCCAGTAGAATGGGGCGGATCTTATGAATTTGCAGGAGTTTCGGCTAAAACAGGAATGGGGATTGAAGATTTACTTGAAATTGTGCTTTTACAAGCTGATATTTTAGAACTTAAAGCCAATCCAAAAAGTTTTGCTAAAGCAAGCATTATAGAAAGTTCTGTGCAAAAAGGGCGTGGCGCGGTAGCTACTATCATCGTGCAAAATGGAACACTTACTGTAGGAAGTACTGTGGTTGCAGGCGAGGCTTATGGAAAAGTGCGTGCGATGAGCGATGATCAAGGTAAAGCCTTAAAAGAAATCAAACCAGGTGAATGTGGGGTTATCGTAGGACTTAGTGAAGTAGCAGATGCAGGTGAAATTTTAATCGCAGTAAAAACAGATAAAGAAGCAAGAGAATACGCTAATAAACGCCACGAATACAACCGCCAAAAAGAACTTAGCAAATCCACTAAAGTTAGCATTGATGAGCTTGGAGCTAAGATCAAAGAAGGCAATCTAAAAGCCTTGCCTGTTATTTTAAAAGCTGATGTGCAAGGATCTTTAGAAGCCTTAAAAGCAAGTTTAGAAAAACTTAGAAATGATGAGATTAAAGTGAATATCATTCATAGCGGGGTAGGAGGGATCACACAAAGTGATATAGAGCTTGCAAGTGCGAGTGAAAACTCTATAGTACTAGGTTTTAACATACGCCCAACAGGGGAAGTTAAAGAGCGTGCTAAGGATAAAGGCGTAGAAATTAAAACCTATAATGTGATTTATAATCTTTTAGACGATGTAAAAGCCTTACTTGGTGGTATGATGAGCCCGATTATTTCTGAAGAGCAATTAGGACAAGCAGAGATTAGACAAGTGATCAATGTGCCAAAAATCGGACAAATCGCAGGTTGTATGGTAACTGAAGGGGTGATTAACCGTGGAGCTAAAATTCGCCTTATCCGTGATGGAGTTGTGGTTTATGAAGGAAATGTAAGCTCGCTTAAACGTTTTAAAGATGATGCTAAAGAAGTGGCAAAAGGCTATGAGTGTGGCGTAGGTATAGAAGGGTGTGATGATATGAGAGTGGGTGATTATATAGAAAGCTATAAAGAAGTAGAGGAACAAGCAAGTCTATGAACCCAAGTGAGATTAAAAAACTACGCACTGAAAGTATCTTAAAAGAGCTGATCCCTGAAGCTTTAGCAAATTTAGATGATGAAAATTTGAAAAATTTGTGTGTAGTGGATGTAGAGTGTAAAAAAGGCAGATACGATGCTTTTGTGTATCTTGATAAAATGTTTTTTAATGTTCATGAGCAAGAAAAAATTTTATCTTCTTTAAAAAAGGCAAGTAGAGCTTTGCAAAATTATTGCATGAGCGAGCAGGGCTGGTATAGGTGTCCGAATTTTCATTTTAAATTTGATGATAGGCTTGAGTATCAAAACCATATGGACGCACTTTTTGAAAAAATAAAAAAGGATAAAAATGAATCTTGAAGCCCTTTGCAAAGAAGCAGAACTTAGCTTTTATGATGATGAGCTAGTAAGTGAAAATGGTAAAAAAATTTATAGAATTTATGTGCAAAAAGAAGGCGGGGTAAATCTTGATGATTGTGCAAAGCTTAGTGAAATTTTATCGCCTATTTTTGATGTAGAACCACCTGTAAATGGGGAGTATTTTTTAGAAGTATCTTCACCAGGACTTGAAAGAAAACTTAGCAAGATAGAACATTTTGCAAAAAGTATAGGTGAACTTGTGAAGATCACAACCAATGAAAAAGAAAAATTCGAAGCAAAAATCATTGCTGTAGATGATGAAAATATCACTTTAGAAAATTTAGAAAATAAAGAAAAAACTACTATAAATTTTAATGATATAAAAAAAGCTAGAACTTTCATACAGTGGTAAAAATTTAGATTTTTTTTATATAATTAAAATAAAAACAAAAAATCAAAAGGCATGCAATGTTAGAAAATAAATGTGATTGGAAAATAAGTAAGGCAGATCAAAATGGTAATGTGTATTATTATTTTCCAAAAGATGAAGATGAATTTAAAGAAGCAGTTGTAAAAAATGGCGGTATGAGTGTGTATGTTTATCAAGAAGGTAAATTTATAGATGAATTTCACACAAAAAGTCAAGGTGATAAATGGACTTCTTCTATTCTTAATTATTTAAAAACTATGAGTAAAGATGGAGAAATATTTTATAGATATTATAAAAATTGCAAATTTTTTGCTATACCAAAAAATACATTTTCTAAAGATGATTTTAAAATTATAAAGGATAATATAAATAATAATATATCCTTAAACCAAATTCTTTATGGGTCTCCAGGGACAGGAAAAACTTATCATACTATAGATAAAGCTTTAGAGATTATATCAAAAGAAGAAAAAATACAAATTCCAAGTGAAGATGATAGAATAAATAGAAAAAAAATATTTGATGAGTATGTAAAAAATGGACAAATAGTATTTACTACTTTTCATCAAAGCTATGGATATGAAGAATTTGTAGAAGGTATAAAGCCTATAATAGACAATGATGAAAATTCTCAAGAAGTAAAATATGATGTAAAAGATGGAATTTTTAAAGAACTTTGCGAAAAAGCTTTAGAAAATAGGGATAGTATAAAAAATTTTAATTTTTATATAGATAAATTAAAAGAAAAAGTAAAAATAGATGATAATAATCCAGAAAAATATTTTGAATTACCAAATACTAAATATTCTATTCAATATAGAAATGGAAAAACATTTAGAATTAAATTTGATGATATGAGTAAAAATCATAAAGATTATCCAGTAAGTATAGATAATATAGAAAAATTATATAAAACTTCTAATATAGATGAAATATATAATTCAGCATATGTTAGAGCTATATTAAATTATTTAAAATTGCAGGGTTTAGAAGATTACAAAGAAAAAGATGAAAAAGTAAATTTACCTTATATAATCATCATCGATGAAATCAATCGTGGTAATGTAAGTAAGATTTTTGGTGAGCTTATAACCTTGATAGAAGCTAGCAAAAGGATAGGTGAAAAAGAAGAGTTAAAAGTGACTTTGCCTTATAGTGGCAAAGAATTTGGAGTACCTAAAAATGTTTATATCATAGGTACTATGAATACAGCCGATAGAAGCATAACTTCTCTTGATACAGCTTTAAGAAGAAGATTTGAATTTATTGAGATGATGCCTGATGTGAGCAAATTATCTATAGATTGTGAAGGTATTAATTTACAAGAATTATTAAAAGCTATAAACACTCGTATAGAATATTTACTAGATAGAGAAAAAACCATAGGTCATGCATTTTTTATAAGTGTTGAAAATTTAGAAGATTTAAAAAAGGTTTTTAAAAATAAAATCATCCCACTTTTGCAAGAGTATTTTTACAATGACTATGCTTTGATTGACGCAGTTTTAAATAAAAATGGTATGTTGGAAATTAGTGTTGAAAATAAAGATTATTTAAAAAATATGACAGAATTTATAGAAAGCGATAAGATTGTTTATAAATTTAGTGATAGTAATAATTGGAGTAAAGATACTTTTATAAAAATATATGAATAATGAAAACAAGTAATACTTTTTCCATCATCGAATACCAAGCTTTTTCTAAAGAAGATTTAAAAGAAATTTTCAAAGAAAAGGCCGAAGGGTTTTATAAAGAGCTAGAAGACTTTGCAAAAAATAATGAAAATCTTCTAGGCTTTAAAAACAAAAATTCCTTAAAAGCTAAAAATTATGTCGGCATTATACAGACTAAAAGCGGGGTTTTGGAGATTTTGCCAAAATGCACGAATTTAGATAGTTATAAAAAAGAAGATAGTTCTTCAAATCATGACAAAGAAAAACTAAGAAGATGTTATGAATTAGACAATATTTCTAAAAATAATGATTTTTATGAAAAAGATTTTAAATTTAATCCTAAAAATCTTTTGATAAATATGCTAAAAACCTTAAAAAACTCTCCCTTTAAAAAATCGCAAATTTCATCTTTGCAAAGTTCTAAAATTCCTTTATTTGAAGTGTTTATCACTATGTTTTTAGATGAATTTGATAGCGTGTATAAAAAAGGCTTGATGAGATCTTATCTAAGTTGCGAAGAAAATAGGGCTTTTTTAAAGGGAAAATTACTATTTAACGAGCATATCAAGCAAAATTTGATACACAAAGAAAGATTTTTTACAAGTAGTGATGAATTTGTGTTAGACATAGCACCCAATCGTTTGATAAAATCAACATTAAATTTTTTAAAATCAAAAACAAGTTTGAATAAATTTAGACTTATAAAAGCCATGCAAATGCTTGATGAGGTAGAATTTTCTAAAAATTATGAAAAAGATTTTAGCTATAAAATTTCAAGACATTTTGATTATTATGAAAACTTGCTTTTGTGGTGTAAAATTTTCTTAAAAAATGAAAGTTTTATGCCTTATCATGGTAAAAATGAAGCTTTTACCTTGCTTTTTCCTATGGAGAAAATTTTTGAAGATTATGTAGCTTATATGCTAAAAAAAGTAAATTCAACTCAAGATATTAAAATCCAAAGCAGTGGAAAGTATCTAATCTCAAAAAATGATGAAAATTGTTTCATGTTAAAGCCTGATTTATATATAGAAAATAAAATGATCCTAGATACCAAATGGAAAATTCCAAATGATAGTGAAGATGAGAAAAAACAGGGTATAGCACAAAGCGATTTGTATCAAATGTTTGCTTATGCTTGCAAATTTAAAATTTATGATATTAAACTTGTGTATCCTTTATGTGAGAAAACTCAAGATTTACAAAGAAAAATCGCAGAAAAATTTTTTGTTTTTAAGGCAAGCGAGCATTTGTATTTTAAAGAACAAAGGCAAAAAGATATAAAAGTGCAAGTGTTTTTTGCACCTTTACCTTTTTAAAAATTTCCCTATCAAATGCATTAAAAAACCAAAGCAAGCTACAGCTATGATGCAAGCACCGCTTGAGAGATTAAGATAATAGCTAAGTATAAGTCCTAAAACACAAAAAATCATACTTAAAAAACTTGCCAAAATCATGATAAAGCCAAGTCTTTTAGTAAAATTTTCAGCAATAAAGCTTGGGATACTAAGTAAAGCCATAACCAAAATAAGCCCTACAAGGCGTATAGAAATAACTATACAAAAAGCCATAAGGGCGATTAAAAGATAATGAAAAAAACTTGTATTGATACCACGAACTTTTGCAAATTCCGCATCAAAGCTTAATGCTTCAAATTGTCTATAAAATAAAAAGATCAAAAGTATCACCACGCTATCAACCAAAGCCATAAGCCATAAATCTTGTGTTCCTACAGCCAAAATGCTCCCAAAAAGATAAGCCATTAAATCTGTGTTATAACTAGGGCTTAAATCGATTAAAATAATCCCAACAGCCATTCCAAAAGCCCAGATTACAGCGATAATACTATCACTTCTGTGTTCATAGCGTTTAGCTAAAAAAGCTACTAAAAAAGCCAAAAATAAAGTAAATATTCCCGTGCTTAATAAAATGGGCAAAGAGAAATAAAAAGCTATACCTATACCACCAAAAGCCCCATGTGTTATACCTCCAGCCATAGAAAAAAGGCGATTTATCATCACCAAAGTGCCTATGATCCCACAAGCTATACTGACTAAAATCGCTCCTAGTAAAGCATTTTGAAAAAAGGTGAAATTTAAAATTTCAAGCATTATTTTCCTTTGAAAATTTTAAACAAAAATTTTCTTTTTTAAATTCTGTTTTTTTCAAATTTCTTCTTGTAAATTCTTGTTCGCATAGTTTTTTACTATCGCAATTTTCTTCATCGCAAAAACAAGTATTTAAACTCATTTCTACATCACAAAAATGAGAGTGGTTTTCGTATAAATGTTTTAAAAATGAACTTTTTTCTTTTTCTTTAGTGTTGGTATGTAAGAAAAGTTCTTTGTTTAAATGTGCAATTTTATCGCTATAAGCTAATACAAGGTTGATATCGTGACAAATGAGTAAAATTCCCATGCCTTTTTGGTGCAAAGAGCTTAGAAGTTCAAAAATTTGTATAGCAGACTTGTTATCAACGCTTGCGGTAGGTTCATCTAAAATAAGCATCTTACATTCACTAGCTAAGGCTCTTGCGATAAAAACACGTTGTCTTTGTCCTCCGCTTAGAGAATCAATTGTTTTGTTCCAAAATTTTTCCATTCCTACACTTTTTAAAGCTTGCATAGCTTTTTCTTTATCTTTTTTCCCATAAAAACCAAAAATTTTTTTACTTACAAGTCCCATAAGAACGATTTCAAGTACTCTTGGACAAAAATTAGGATTGGCTAGAGTGTGTTGAGGAACATAGCCTATTTCTTTTCTTTGAAGAGCTTTGAAATGGATTTCATTTTTGGATTTTAAAAGTCCTAAGATAAGTTTTACGAGTGTTGATTTTCCTGCACCATTTGGACCTATGATAGAGAGAAAGTCTTTATTGTCATAGTTAAGATTGATGTTTTTTAAGATGATTTCATTATCATAAGCGTAGTTTAGATTAGAAATTTCAAAAAAAAGCATCAAAAAACCTGATTATAAATTATGAGAAAAGGCATCAGCAGTTTTTAAAAGCTCATTTTCCCAATCATAAGATAAATGATCTATTTTGTAAATTTTTGCATCACATTCTTTAGCAAGTGTTTTTGCTGCATTTTCAGGGAAACCATTTTGAACAAAAATGACTTTTAAATTTTTATCTTTCATTAGAGTGATAAGTTTTTGCAAATCTTTGCTTTTTGGTTCCTTGCCTAAAATTTCTACAGGAATTTGTGTAAGATTATAGCGTTTTGCAAAATATGTCCAAGAAGGATGATAAACTACAAATTCTCTATTTTTTAATTTTTCTAATTTTGAGGCAATTTGTAAATTTAAACTATTTAATTCTGCTAAAAATTTATCTAAATTTTCTTTATATAAATTTTCATTTTGTGGATATTTTTGAATTAAGGTGTCATAAATATTTAAAGCCATAGTTTGGACTAAAATAGGATCTAGCCAAGTATGAGGATCAAAATGCTCATGTTCGTGGTGTTCATGCTCATGAGAGTGTTCGTGTGTATCATGAGTTTGAATCAAAGCTATGTTTTTTTGCATATTTACAACTTGAAGTTTTGGAAAATTTTGTTTAAATTTATCCGTAAAAACTTTTTCAAATTCTAAGCCTATAGTGAAATAAATATCACTTTTTTCAAGTTTTTTCATAGTACTTGGTTTAAATTCAAAATTATGCTCATTGCTATTTGGGGGCAAAATAACATTGACATCTAGAGTATTTGCAGCTATTTTTTTAACAAAAAATGCTTGAGGTGCTATACTGACACTAACTAAATTGCTACTAGTATTTTGTTCTTGCTCTAAATTTTTAGCTTGTGTGAAAGTGTAAAATATCCCTAAAGATAAGATAAATAATATAATTTTTTTCAAAATATTTCCTTTGATATAAATTTTTTTAAATTATAACTTAAATTATAACGATATTAAGCTTAATATTTATAGAATTTTCGAAGCGATATTTATTTAAATAAAAATAATAAATATAAATTAATTTAAATATTTATTAAATTAATTTTTTATAACTTTTAAATTTAAGTAAAAATTTATTTTTTTTTTTTTATAATTCTAAAACTTTATGTAGATATCTCTATAAAATAATATTTAGAAAGGAGCGCTTAAATTATGAAAAGCGTAAAATTGAAGGTTACACTGATTGCAAATTTAATCACGGTAGTGTGTTTGGTAATTTTAGGTGTTATAACATTTATGTTTGTAAAGCAAGAAATTTTTCATGAAGTTGTGAATGCTGAAATAAATTATGTTAAAACGGCTAAAAATTCTATAGAGTCTTTTAAGGCAAGAAATTCTTTAGCTCTTGAAAGTTTGGCTAAAAGCATTTTAAAGCATCCCGTAGAACAGTTGGATAACCAAGATGCTTTAATGCATTATGTTGGAAAAGATTTAAAGAAATTTAGAGATGCTGGAAGATTCTTAGCAGTTTATATCGCTCAACCAAATGGCGAACTTGTTGTAAGCGATCCAGACTCTGATGCTAAAAATTTAGATTTTGGAACTTATGGAAAAGCTGATAATTATGATGCTAGAACAAGAGAATATTATATAGAAGCAGTTAAAACAAATAAACTTTATATTACCCCATCTTATATTGATGTAACTACAAATTTACCTTGCTTTACATATTCTATTCCGCTTTATAAAGATGGTAAATTTATAGGAGTTTTGGCTATAGATGTTCTTGCAGCAGATTTGCAAGCTGAATTTGAAAATTTACCAGGTAGAATTTTTGTATTTGATGAAGAAAATAAAGTATTTGTTTCTACAGATAAAACTCTTTTGCAACAAGGTTATGATATTAGTACTATTGCAAATCTTGCAAAAACCAAGAAAGATTTTGAACCTTTTGAGTATACTAGACTAAAAGATGGTGGTGAAAGATTTGCTGTGTGTGTAAAAGTTTCTGGAATTTATACTGCTTGCGGTGCAAAGCCAATAGAACAAATAGAGGCTCCAGTTATAAAAGCTGCATTTATTCAAGCCATTGTTGTCATTATTGTAGTAGTATTTAGCGTCATCCTCCTTTATTTCATCGTATCAAAATACCTCTCCCCACTTGCAGCTATCCAAACAGGTTTAACTTCATTCTTTGACTTTATCAACCATAAAACAAAAAATGTTTCTACTATAGAAGTAAAAAGCAATGATGAATTTGGACAAATCTCAAATGCTATCAATGAAAACATTCTTGCTACTAAAAGAGGTTTAGAACAAGACAATCAAGCCGTTAAAGAATCAGTTGAAACTGTTCATGTAGTAGAAGGTGGTAATTTAACAGCAAGAATTACTGCTAATCCAAGAAACCCACAATTAATAGAATTAAAAAATGTTCTAAATAGACTTCTTGATGCTTTACAAGCTAGAGTAGGTTCTGATATGAATGAAATTCAAAGAGTATTTAATAGTTATAAATCTCTTGACTTTACCACTGAAGTAAAAGATGCCAATGGAGCTGTAGAGGTAACTACTAATGCACTAGGACAAGAAATCATTAAAATGCTAAAACAAAGTTCAGACTTTGCTAATGCTTTAGCTAATGAAAGTGGAAAATTACAAACTGCTGTTCAAAGCTTAACTACTTCTTCAAATTCTCAAGCAGCTTCTTTAGAAGAAACTGCAGCAGCTTTAGAAGAGATCACTTCTTCTATGCAAAATGTTTCAGTTAAAACTAGTGATGTTATCGCTCAATCTGAAGAGATTAAAAATGTTACAGGTATTATAGGTGATATTGCAGATCAAATCAATCTTTTAGCTTTAAATGCAGCTATTGAAGCAGCTCGTGCTGGAGAACATGGTAGAGGCTTTGCGGTTGTGGCTGATGAAGTTAGAAAACTAGCTGAAAGAACTCAAAAGTCTTTATCAGAAATTGAAGCTAATACTAATTTACTTGTTCAATCTATCAATGATATGGCAGAAAGTATTAAAGAACAAACTGCAGGTATCACTCAAATCAATGATAGTGTAGCTCAAATTGATCAAACTACTAAAGATAATGTTGAAATTGCTAATGAATCAGCTATTATTTCTAGTACAGTAAGTGATATAGCTAATAATATCTTAGAAGATGTTAAGAAGAAGAGGTTTTAAAACTTCAATTTATACCTAGTGAAAAACTAGGTATAAATTTTTCCTTCAATTTAAATTTTTCATCAAAGTTTCTAAAAAGTTTCCAAATATTTTTATACTTCCATTGTTTTAAATTTTAATATGGAGTAAAAACAAATGGAAAGAAGATTGTTTTTAAAAGGTTCAGCTTTAGGTTCTATGGTGGCTTTTTTTGCAAGTTCAAATTTAAGTGCTGCTATGCTTAAGGATAAGGATTTGCTAGGTTTTAAAGCTGTTAGTGCAAGCACGCAAGATAAAGTTATAGTACCACAAGGTTATGAAGCAAAGGTTTTAATTTCTTGGGGTGATCCACTTTTTAGTAAAGCAAAACCTTATGATGAAAGTAAAATCATCGATATGAATGCAGTTAAAAATGCTCATTTGGTTTTTGGAGATAACGATGATGGTATGAGTTTTTTTCCACTTTCAAAAAACAGAGGAATTTTAGCCGTTAATAATGAATATATAAATCCTGAAATCATGTTTAATCATCATGGTAAAAATTTAAGCAAAGAAGATGTTTTATACGAGCAAGCTAGTGTGGGTGTGAGTATCTTAGAAATCGAAAAAAAGGGTGATGATTGGATCGTGGTTTTAGACTCTAAGTATAACCGCAGAATCGATGCAAACACTAAAATGCAAGTAAGTGGAGCAGCTAAAAAAGAAGTTTTAAAAAATGAAAAATTTGTTCATGGAACTTTTGCAAATTGTGCAAATGGACAAACACCTTGGGGAACTTATATCACCTGTGAAGAAAATTTTGACGATTTTTTTGGAAGTTCAGATGAAAATCTAGAATTTAATGATGCCTTTAAGCGCTATGGATTTAACAAAACTAGTCTTTATGGATGGGAAAAATTTGATGAAAGATTCGATTTAGCTAAAAATATCGATGAAGCCAATCGTTTTGGTTGGATAGTGGAAATCAATCCTTTTGATGCAAAAAGCACACCTGTTAAAAGAACTTCTTTAGGGCGTTTTAAACATGAAAATGCAGAAATTATCGTAGAAAAAGATGGTTCTGTTATAGTTTATATGGGTGATGATGAGATGAATGAATTTATTTATAAATTTGTTAGCAAACACAAATACAAAAAAGGTGCTGATACAAGTAAAATTTTAGATGAAGGCACTTTGTATGTAGGACAGTTTAACGGCAATGTGGGAGATTTTAAAGGACAGGGAAAATGGATAGCCTTAGAATATGGCAAAAACGGCCTAGATGAAAAAAATGGTTTTAAGTCTCAAGCTCAAGTACTCATCAATACGCGTCTTGCCGCAAGCATTGTAGGTGCAACTCCCATGGATAGATGTGAATGGATAGCAAGCCATAGACAAAGTGGTTCTAAAGAAGTATTTGCAACACTAACGAACAACAAAAATTGCCAAAAACCTAATGCAGCAAATCCAAGAACTAAAAATGTTTATGGACAAATTTTAAAATGGATGCCAAAAAATTCTCATAAAGACGATGATTTTACTTGGGAAATTTTTGCTCTTGCTGGAAATCCTGATAACCAACAAGGCTTATATAAAGGCTCAAATAATATTACAAGTGAAAATAAATTTAATTCTCCTGATGGACTTAAATTTGATAGAGATGGAAGACTTTGGATACAAACAGATGGATCTTATTCTAATAAAGATGAATACGAAGGCATGGGAAATAACTGCATGCTAGCAGCAAATCCAAAAACAGGGGAAATCAGACGCTTTTTAACAGGACCTATTGCTTGTGAATTAACAGGGATTGCTTTTAGTGAGGATTATACTACAATGTTTGTAGGCATACAACATCCAGGAGAAGGTTTAAAAGGTAGTACTTTTCCTTATGGAAAAACGCCAAGATCGAGTGTAATGATGATAAGAAAACTTGATGGTGGAGTGATAGGAAGCTAAATAAAAATAAAGTTGCTTTTAGCAACTTTATAAAATCTTAATGCAAGCTTTCTATATAAGCCATAGCACTTAATGCAGCTACAGCTCCATCACCTGCAGCACAAATCACTTGCTTAGGTGCATCTTTTCTAAGATCTCCTGCGGCAAAAAGTCCAGCAACACTAGTTTGCATTTTAAGATCAACACTTACTTGCCCACCTTCTTCCATATTGCA
Source organism: Campylobacter jejuni (assembly GCF_001457695.1). Lineage (NCBI taxonomy): Bacteria > Pseudomonadati > Campylobacterota > Epsilonproteobacteria > Campylobacterales > Campylobacteraceae > Campylobacter > Campylobacter jejuni. Next base: position 152,874 of record NZ_LN831025.1, read on the forward strand.
TAAAAACTTACCATCGTCTTGTTTTAAAATTTCATTTCTTACATTAAGACCAACAAAAGTAAAAATTCCTGGAACATTTAAATCTCTAATACTACCATCTTTTAATTTTACTTTTACCCCAGTAACACCCATTTTATCACCATATACTTCATCTACACTTGCACTAGTAATAAGTTCTATTTTTTCATTTTTCTTAACTTTTTCTACTGTAGATGGAGCCGCTCTAAACTCATCTCTGCGGTGGATAAGATAAACCTTAGAACAAATATTTGCTAGATACAAGGCTTCTTCTAAAGCCGTATCTCCACCACCTAAAACTGCAACTTCTTTATTTTTATAAAAAAATCCATCACAAGTTGCACAAGTACTTACACCTTTTCCAAAAAATTCATCTTCGCCCTTAAAACCTGCTCTTTTTGGAGCTGAGCCTGTGCAAACTATCACAGCTTTAGTAAGTTCTGTTTTACCACCTTCTAATTTGATGGTAAAACTTCCATCACTATTTTTTAAAATTTGTTCTACTCCAACCATTTCATGTTTTAAACCAAAACGCATACATTGTTCATTCCAAGGAGCCATAAAAGAAATTCCATCCATAACTTGGGCTACACCTGGATAATTCTCTATTTCAGAACTTGAGGTAATTTGTCCACCAGGCATACCTTTTTCAAACATTACTACATTCTTAAGACCACCTCTAGTTGCATAAAGTCCGGCACTAAGTCCAGCAGGACCTCCACCTATGATTGCTACATCTAACATTTATATTTCCTTTATATTGAATTTTATTATTAATAATGATATAAAAATTATTCTTAATAGTAGTTAATAAAAATTATTATTTAGTATAAATTTGAAATTTTTAAGAAGAAGGCTAGTTATACTAGCCTTTAGTTTATAGTAAAGAGTTTAGTTTATCACTAATTGCTTGTTTAGATTGTGCACCAACTAGTTGATCTACAACTTCACCATTTTTAAAGAAAATAAGCGTAGGAATAGAGCGAACACCAAATTCAGCTGCTAAATCACCTTGTTCATCTGTATTTACTTTGCAAATTTTAGCTTTACCATCGAAGTCATTTGCAAGTTCATCAATAACCGGAGCAAGCATTCTACAAGGTCCGCACCATGGAGCCCAAAAATCAACTAAAGCTACACCTTCTTTTGCTTGAGCAAAATTATCACTTGTTAATTCAATATATTTTCCCATAATTTTTCCTTTCTTTAATTTTTGTCTAATTGTATTTTATTTTTTTAAATATCAGCTTAAAAACTTATATTTTCGCAAAATTGTATCACATCATTTTTAATGCAAATCAGATCAATCTGAAAATCCGATGAAATTCCATTTTTAAGATGATAAAATTCTATAGTTTTTAAAATTTTTTCAAGTTTTTTTCTATCCAAACGCTCGGAAACTTCATAATCATTTTGAGTAAATTTAACCTCTATAAAATGTAAAATTTCATCTTTTTTGGCTATTATATCGATTTCTCCAAATTTAGAATGGAAATTTCTTTTTAAAATTTCAAAGCCCTGTTTTTTTAAAAATTTACAAGCCTTATCTTCACCTAAAATTCCATCTAAATAAGCTTTTAAACCCATTATTCTATACGCATCATAAAAGGTTTGGTTTTTATAAAATCTTGTTTGCGTAAAATTTCAAGCAAATTTTGTATGCTTTTTTCATAAGTTAAATGCGTAGTAAAAAACAAAGTACTGTAATTTTCATCATTTTTTTTAGGTTTTTGTAAGAAACTATCGATAGAAATATTATTTTCACTCATCAATTGTGTGATTTTAGATAAAACCCCTATTTTATCTTCAACTTTCACCCTTAAATAATATTTTGTATAAATTTCATCTTTGCTTAAAAGCTCGTATTCTAAAGTGTTCACAAAACCAAGCATTGGTGCTTTTACCTGATCTCTTGCTATATCCATAAGATCTGAAATCACAGCACTTGCAGTGGCCTCTCCTCCTGCTCCTGCTCCATAATACAAACTTTCACCCAACAAATCTCCATTAATGCTTATAGCATTCATCACTCCATCAACTTTTGCAAGCATTTTTTCTTTATCTATCATAGTAGGATGCACTCTTAATTCTACTTTATTTTCACGCACCTTAGCTATACCTAAAAGTTTTATAGTAAATTCAAACTCATTAGCAAAATACATATCTTCAGGCGCAATTTCGCTAATACCCTCGATCAAAATATCTTCAGGTTTAGCTTTAAGATTATAAGCGATACTTGATAAAACAAGCAGTTTATGTGCTGCATCTTGCCCTTCTATATCAAAAGTTGGATCAGCTTCTGCATAACCTAAATTTTGAGCTATTTGCAAAGCTTGTTCAAAACTCATATTTTTTTGACTCATAGAACTTAAAATATAATTACTCGTACCATTTAAAATCCCTTTTATAGCCAAAATATTATTTGCACTTAAACCTTCTTTTAAAACCTTTATAATAGGAATTCCTCCAGCCACACTTGCTTCATAACCAAAGGCTAAATTTTTAGCCAAATTTTCAAGTTCATAACGATGATAAGCAAGCATAGCTTTATTTGCAGTAACAACAGCTTTTTTCTTTTTTAAAATTTCACTCACTATTTTAAAAGCTTCATCCACCCCACCCATTAATTCTACAAAAACATCTACATCAGCATTTAAAATTTCTGCAACGCTATGAGTAATTGGAATTAAAGCATTTTTTTTAGGACTTCTAGCAAGAGCGATCACAGGAGTTATGCTTTGACCGCACCTTGCACGAATGAGTTTATTATTTTCTAAAAGAAATTTAACCACAGCACTTCCAACAGTGCCATAACCAAGAATCGCTACTTTCATAACTTACTCTTTTAAATATTTTTTGATATTGCGTGCAGCTTGGCGTATGCGATTTTCATTTTCAATTAAAGCAATTCTTACATACTCATCACCTGCTTCGCCAAAACCTACCCCAGGACTTACTGCAACACTGGCACGCTGTAAAAGTTGCTTTGAAAATTCTAAACTTTTTAAATGTCTTTTGCTTTCAGGGAGTTTTGCCCAAACAAACATACTTGCTCTTGGTTTTTGAAGTTTCCAGCCTGCATTTTCAAAAGCTTCAAGTAAAATGTGCATTCTTTTATCATAAGTTGCACGGATTTCATCCACACAAGTTTGATCTCCATCTAAAGCTATGGTAGCTGCTACTTGAATAGGTGTGTACATACCATAATCAAACCAAGATTTTATTTTTTTAAGCGCACTGACTAAGCGTTTATTTCCTACTACAAAACCCACACGCCAGCCTGCCATATTGTAAGATTTTGAAAGAGTGTAAGTTTCTACCGCTACATCTTTTGCGCCTTCAATTTCCAAAATAGAAGGAGTTTTATAGTCATCATAAGTTAAATCTGCATAAGCAATATCTGAAATAATATAAAATCTTTCTTTTTTTGCCATTGTTATCAATCTTTCATAAAAACTTTTCTCACAAGTTACTGTTGTTGGATTATGCGGGAAATTAACAACGATATATTTTGGACGCGGGATGCTTTCATTTAAAGTTTTATGTAAATTTTCAAAAAATTGATTTTCATCAAGCTCAAATTTTTCATTATAAGCTAAAGACATTTTTGCTACATTACCTCCTGCTATAATAAAAGCTTGAGTATGTATAGGATAAGCAGGAGTTGGCACAATAGCAACATCTCCAGGATTTATAATTGCTCTTGCAAGATTTACAAAACCCTCTTTTGAACCCATGGTAGCTACAACTTCATTTTCAGGATCTAAATTGACATTATATTTTCTTTTATACCAATTGCAAATTGCTAAGCGAAGTTTATAAATCCCCATGGATGTAGAATATCCCGAGGTTTTATCTTTGTTAGCACTTTCACAAAGTTTATCTATAATGTGTTGTGGAGTTTTACCATCGGGATTTCCCATTGAAAAGTCGATGATATCCTCTCCAGCACGTCTTGCTGCCATTTTTATCGCATTTACTTCTGCGAAAACATAATTTGGAAGTCTTTCTATGGTATTAAAACGGATTTCATCAAACATATTTCTTAATCCTTTATTTTTTAAGTGTGATTTTTAAACCCCTGCGTATATTATCTAAACTATACATATCGCTTACAATAGCATATATAGCACCATTTGGAATAAGTTCTGAAAAATGATTATTTTTATTTTCGCTTTTTACTGCTTTAATTAGATTCAGATTTTTATCTAAAAAGAAGATTTTAGGAAACCAATTGTCTAAATCATTTGCATCAATAATCAAATTTGTAGCATTTTTTAAATCAAGCACATAGTCTTTAAGGGGTTTTTCTAATGATTTTGGAGTATTTAAATTAACATTTGTATTGGTTTTTAATACAGCATTGGAAAAATTTAAATCATATTCATAGTCATATGCCCCAATGCGCTTAATATTATCTATATAGACAGAATTTTCTTTTAAGAGATTGTAAAGCGTTCCAGGATCTAAAACATATTGAGATTCTACTTGTATGGTATAGTCAATATTTCCTTCTCTTAAAATCAAATCTGTAGGGATAAAATATATATATCCGGCATCTGTTAAAACATCGGATAAAATTTTAAAAAACATAATTTCATCAGCTTTTGCTTTAAAATTTAGTTTTAGACTTTGAGGATTTGATAGTGTTAAGGCAATTAAAGAATTGGTTTTTAATATTTGAGATATTTTTGCAATATCACAATTTCCATTATTATCTATGTAAGAATTATTTGAGAATAATAATTCTAGTTGAGAATTTTTACTAGGATTGTTTACTAAATTTTTTGCTAATTCAAGACTTGAGATTGCAAAAGATATATTAACCCAAAAAGTAAGAATAATAATTTTTTTTACCATTCTTTACCTTTATTTAATTTTACAAATTCAGCAGCTGAAATACTTGTAATTTTTCCATCTTTAATCAAGAAACGTTTTGAAATTCCTGCAGGAAATTTTTGTTCTTTATTTTCTTGATCAAACATTGTTAAAGCTGCAGCCCCTGTTAAAATTAACTGATCTTTATCTAAAGAAATATTAAAATCTTTTTCTTTAACAAAGCTTGTTTTTTTAAGACTTTTTAAATCTATTAAACCTATCCAAATCTTGGTAGAGGTTTTAAAATGTGCTTCTTTTAAAGAATCAGTTTTTGGTGTATTTGTGTCTTCTTGGATTTGGGTATTTTTTTCTTCATCGAGTAGGGTTGTGTTATTTTCACTGATATTATTTTCTATGCTTATGTTTTTATCATTTTCTTGTAATGAGATGTTTTGGCTTGGTAAAACGCTCTCTGTTTGATTTGTTTCTTGTGCTTTATTGTTGTCTATAACAACAACATTGTTTCCACCTAAAGATTTTAAATTTTCTTGTGCTTGTCCTATGATATCTATAACTGTTGCACTAGTATTATTTTGTTCATCTTTGAAAAAAGTTTTAAGTGTATCAAAATAATAAATTCCACTTCCTATAATCACTAAAACAATAAGAACAATCAAAAAAGGCCAAGTGTTAAAGGATTTTTGACTATAAGCATCTAGTTTTGGGGTTATCATTTTTGATTTTGTTTGTGGAGTAGGATTGTTTTCGTTAAGATAAGCTTCATACTCTTCGTTAAAATCACTAAAGTCGAGTTCGTATTCTCTGCTCAAAATTTTAACAAAACCTTTAACATTAAAACGACTTAAAACAGCAAAATTCTTTTCTACTAAAGCTTCAAGAAAATCAAGTTCAATTTGCGTTTTTGCTGCAACTTCTTTTAAATTTAATTCTTGTATTTTTTTCCAATTAAGCATTTAACATCCTATCACAAAGTATTGCAAAAGCAGCGCTGACATTAAGACTATCAAAATTATTTTTCATCGCAATGCCCACACATTCATCGCATTTTTTTACAATTTTAGAGCTTAAACCAAAACCCTCACTACCCAAAACTAAAACTTTTTTACCATTGCTTATTTTTACACTGTGAATTTCTTTTCCCGAGCCATCACTCGCATAAAAATAAAAACCTACTTGTTTTAGTTCATTTATTACACTTAAAGCATCGTTGCTTATCACAATAGGTAAATCAAGAGCCGCTCCGCTGCTTGTGCGAATTACTCCTTCCATGGCTAATTTTTCACCAATAAAAATTAAAGCCCCAACCCCTAAAGCATAAGCTGTACGCGTGATAGCCCCTATATTTCCTACATCGCTAATTCCATAAAGCATAACAATAAAATCATTTTTTTTGATCTCATTTAAATTCGCAAAAGAACTTTCTTTAATATCTAGCAAAAAACCTTGATGATTTCCACCTTTCGCATAAGCTTGAGCAGTTTTAAAATCAAGTTTTTTGATTTTAAAACCTGATTTTGCGATTTTGGAAAAAGTAGTTTTATCACATTCTTTTGCTAAATAAAGCTCATTGATACAGTCTTTATGATATTCTAAAATATAAAAAAATATTTGCTTCCCATAAACTATCATACTTAAAATTTTACCTAATCTTGACTTAAAAGCAGTTTTTGATAAATTTCTTTTGCATTTTTTCCATTGATCTTTGATAATAATTTTGCTTTTGCTTTTAAAGACAGCTCTAAATCCATAATATCTTTTTCACAAAGAGTATTTTGCAAAAAATTTTGCTCTTTTGATTGCAGTACTACAACCCATTCACCGTTTAAATTAGACTTTTTTAAAATTTCAAAAAGCTCTTTAGCATTGCCTTTAAATTTTTTTTCAAATTTTTTACTGATTTCTTTAATCAAAAAAATTTCTCTTTGGCTATCTAGAATCATAATTTGTTCTACTAAAGATAAAATACGCTTAGGGGATTCGTAAATAATACTTGGATAAGGAAGGTTTAAAATTTTTTCTATGTCTTTTTGTCTTTCTTTACCTTTATTTGCTAAAAAACCAATAAAGATAAATTCTTTTTGACAAAATGCTGAGCTTACAAGAGCAACTAAGGCTGCATTTGCACCTGGTAAAATTTCATAGGTGATATTATTTTCTTGTGCAAATTCTACCAAAGCCTTGCCAGGATCACTAATCCCTGGCATTCCTGCATCGCTTAAATAAGCTACATTTTTTTCAAATATCTTTAAATCAATACTTGCTAAAACTTCTTTTTCATTATGGGAGTGTAAGGCTATAAATTTAGAAATATGTATATCAGTGTGAAATTTGGTATTTAATAACGAAATCAAAGACTTACTTACTCTTGTATCTTCGCAAAACACAAGATCGCAAGTCTTTAAAAGTTCTAAGGCTCTAAAAGAAATATCGCTTAAATTTCCTATGGGAGTAGGAATAAAATAAAGCATAATTATTGCATTGCGTATTTTTTCTTAAATTTTTCTACACGACCTGCAGCATCTACAATTTTTTCACTGCCTGTAAAAAAAGGATGGCAATTTGAACAAATATCTACTCTTAATTCTGCTTTGTTTGACTTTGTTGTAAAAGTATTTCCACAAGCACAACTTACTTTGCATTCTACGTATTCTGGGTGAATTTCTTTTTTCATTAGTTTTCCTTAAAAATTAAAACAATAAACTGTGATTATAAATTATTTAACATAAAAAAGAGATTAATTTAAGAAAAATTAAAGCAAAATTTTTGAAGCTATAGCTATAATAGCTGTTTGACTTTTTAGAATATTAGAGCTTTTAAGAGAGATTTTCCGGTTAAACAATAATCTCTCATCATTGTTAAATCCACCTTCAGGACCTATAAAATATAATTCTTTTTCATCGAAATGACTTTGTTGTTCTCCTTGAAAATCAACCATAATTGCATTTGGAAATTTTTGAACAAATTCTTGAGTGCTTTGGTGGATAATTAAATCCATTTTAGTATTTCTACCGCATTGTTCACAAGAAGAAATAATGATTTTTTCAAATCTTTCTAAATCGATTTTAAAATTTCTTTGTGAAAAATTTGTAAAAACCAAATGTAACTTTTTTACTCCAAGTTCATTTAAGAAAGGTAGAGTTTTTTCTAAAATTTTAATATCTATAATGGCTAAGGCTAAGTTTAATTCACTTTGTTTTATATTTTGTGATTTTTTGTTTAAAAATTTTAAAGTGCAAGAATTTCTTGTTAAATTTGTGATTGTATAGTTGTAAAGAAAATTATCTTGTAAATTTCTAAGATTTAGCTCCGAATTTTCCTTTACTCTTCTTACTTTTAAATGGTTAAAGTTTTCACCTTGAAGTTGTATAAACTCTTCTCCAGCTTGCTTGTTATACAAAAATTGCATTTTATAGATATCTTTCTATTAAAAAAGGCAAAAACAATAAAAAAATTTCAAAAGGTAAAATCAAACAACTAATCCATCTAAAAGTGGCATATTTTCTAAATCTTCTTGCTTTTTTAAAACAAACAAAGTGAAAAATTGCTAAGGCAAAAATTAAGATCCAAGAAAAAATCATTACCCAGATATTGACATTCATTTGAAATTGTTTCATTGCTGATAACAAACAACCTGTAAAAATAATCAAAGCTAAAAATAAATAATAAATTGGTAAAAACAATCGTATTCTGCGAATAAAAATGAATTCGGTTTTAAAATTTCCTTGTGTTAATATAAGATAAAAAAGCATTAAAAAACCGCTCGCATAAAGACTATAAAGATGTAAAGCTAAAAAGAATTCGTAACTTTGATCCATTATTTTCCTTTGTTTATAAAATCAGCTAAATTTTGAATTTGTTCATCGCTTAAAAAACTATGGTTTTTATCTTTTATCGTTTTTATTTTTTGTATAAAAATTTTATTGCCCAAGGTTTTAATGGCTGTGCTGTTTTTGGGTTTTAATTCTCCTTTTTCTCCATGACAAGTGGCGCATTTTTGTTTATATAAAGAGTTGATAATAGTAGGATTGGCTTCATGTTCATCATCTGAACTTTGTGCTTCATCATCTACAGGTAAAGGCAGGTTGGAGTCACTTAATTCTGTTTTTTCATCGTTTTGTTCTATTTGAACTACTTCTTGATCTGTATTTTGAGTCTTGGAAATATTTTTTTCATCATTAGAACAGGCAGATAAAACTAATAAAAAAAAACTTAAGGCAATTAAAATTTTAGCTTTTTGCATTAAATCTCCTTTGGATTTATAAAAATTTCTTCATTTTTTAATTTGTTATAAAAATCTATATCATTCCATTCTGCTTTAATGCCATTGGAAAATTCTATGTCTTGAAGTGAAATTTTTGGCATTAGCTCACTATAGGCATCTTCTCTAAAGCCTTGTGCATAGCCTGTTCTTGTTTCATGAACAATGATGCTTTGTAAAGTCACTCCTTGTTCTCCATTTATCATTTTTGTTTGTTGTAATAAAGCATCTATAAGTATGAAAAATACACGACAAAAATTTTCAGCACTTACATTAACAGGCAGGCAAATCCAACGACTTGAATATTTTTTCATTTCTTCTAAATATTTTGCGTCATCATATTTAAAAAGAGTGATAGCATGATCAAAACTATCAATAATTTGGCGTATATAGGTTTTTAAAAGTCCAAAATCATAGACCATTCCAGCATTATCTAAATATTTGCTTTCAAGTAAAACTTCAACTTTGTAAGAATGTCCATGAATGCTACTTTTACAACGTTTAGAAGAACAAAATCTAACAATGTGTGCGTTTTCAAATTCAAATAATTTTCTTATAATCATACACCCTCTTTATCGTTCCAAAGACGAATATGAATTCTATCAGAATAATTATAACCATTCTTAATACAAAATTCAGCAATTTTTTGAGCATTTTTTTTAAGGTTTTGCTCATTTTCACCCATAGGCATACAAAAAATTTGATTTGGAGCTTCTTTTAGAATTCCATTGATTTCTAAAAATGAATTATCAAGGGTATTAGCATCTAAAACAAATTTATAAAAACTATCTTTTGCGTAATTTTTAAATGCTTTTAAAGCTTTAAAATTTAATCGTTTATCTTTTTTTATCCCACTATTTTGGAGTTTAACGCTTAAAGCAAAAATACATTCTTTGTAAAAAGGATATCTATCAAAATCAATTTCTATACTTCCATTGCTTTCAAAGTGTATTTCAAATTTATTTTTTAATAACATTTGGATAAATTTTATAAATTCAGGATTTTCATAATGGATTAATGGCTCTCCACCTGTGATAACAACTATAGGATTAAAGTCTTGTTTTAATTTTATCACTCTTTTTAAAAGTTCATTAGCATTTAAAGTTTCATAACTTTCTTTAAAATCTTTTGTGAAAACAGCTCTTATCGTGTCACATCCAATGAGAGTTTTATCGTTTTTTGATATTTTTACATTAAAACCTAAACAGTTGAAATTACAACCAGCAAAACGCATAAAAATAGCTAATTTTCCATTATATTTGCCTTCTCCTTGAATGCTTAAGAAACTTTCGACAAGTTGCAAAATTAACCTCCAGTTTGATAAAAAGCACGAGATGAGGTTTCATTATCAACAACACTCCATTTATTTTTTTCTGGTTTATTTCTTAATACTTCTTGTAATATTTCTACAGCGGCTTTAATATCACCTTTTCGAACCGCTTCTTTTATGCTTAATGCTTCATCAAAATAAAGGCAAGGTATTAACAAGCCTTCAGCACTTAAGCGTATGCGATTGCAAGAATCGCAAAATTCATGGCTATGAGGATCTATAATTCCAAATTCATAATCATCTGCCTTGTAAATACTCACAGGTGCTTTTTCATCTTTTTTTATAAGTTGAATTTGATATTTTTGACTCAAAATTTGTATAATTTCATCTCTTTTTAATCCTTGTAATTTACCATAAGCATGAGTATTTTCCATAAATTCTATAAAGCGAATTTGAGCTTTTTTTGATTTTGCAAATTCCAAAAGAGATATCAGTTCATCATCGTTTAAATTTTTAAGAGCTACAGTATTAAGTTTTACTTTCAAATCTAGATTTAAAGCTTCATCAATTCCAGATAAAACACTATCTAATACATCTTTTTGCGCAAGAGTTTTTGCTTTTTTGTGATCTAGGGTATCAAGTGAAATATTAAGTCGTTTAAGTCCAGCATTTTTTAGGTCTTTAGCAAAGTCTTTTAGTAAAAATCCATTTGTAGTTATAGCAAGGTCAATATCGCTTTTATAATCGCTAATCATTTTTATAAAAATACTTAAATCTTTTCTTAATAAAGGTTCTCCACCTGTTATACGGATTTTTTCAATTCCTTCGTCTATAGCTGCTTTAACAAATAAAAAAAGTTCTTCGAAGCTTAATAAATTTTCTTTTGGCTGATAATCGAAAGGAATTTTTGGCATACAATAAAGGCAGCGAAAGTTACATCTTTGTGTAACTGAAATTCTAAGATAATTTATCTTTCTACCGAATTGATCTATAAGCATTTATTTTCCATTCTATTTTATTAATTTCTTAAATTTTAAGACAAGTTCTACATTTCCAATGCCAATGCGTAAATCTTTAGCGATTTGTTCTATGCTTTTTCCTTCTTTGAAAAGATTTTCTATTTTTTGTTCTTCTGTATCGTAATTTGGAGTAAGTTTAGCCATGCTTTGTGCTTTTTGTTCCAAATTTAAAAGACGATTTTGTTGTTCATTTTGAAAATCTTCTATGATATGTTCCATAGTTTTTAGTGTTCTTAAAACAGGAGTGATTTTTGAACTGATTTGTTTATCAAGTTCAATCATAATTTCTTCTTTTAAAAGAGAGGTTTTATAGTCTTCATCCTCTTCGCTATCATCTTTAACTCCTAATTCTTTACGAAAATAATGAAGTTCTTTGGTAATATCTTCTATCACATTTTGAAGTTTTGCTATTTTTGCATTATTTTCTCTTTCTTTGATATTCATATAGGCTAGCATTGCAATTAAAAGCACAATTATAAAAACTAAATAAAGTACATCATCACTCATTCTTGGCCTTTCTTATTTCTTATCATATTTCTTTGAATTTCAACAACAAAAGCATCAAAAGCCATTTTGTCTTCAGGCTTAATTTTGATAATTTTTGCCAATGTTTGACTTTGAGCTTTGATAAAAATAGCTATTTTTTGATTATTTAAATCAAATCTTAAATAATATTCTTTATCTTCTTCTAAAATAGTATCCAAAAAATTTAGATATTCAAAATTTAAAGATTCTATTACCCCTTTTTGCTTAAGTGGTATAAGTTCTTTATTTTTATCTAAAGAATTTTCAAGCCTTAAAATATCTTCTTTTAGACTTAAAAGAAGATCAAAAATAATTTTTTCACCCTCATCAAAATCAATGCGTAAAGCAAGTTTTTTCCATTTTAAAATTTGAGAAATTGCTCCAAGTTTTAGGTATTCTCCAAGAAAACGGTTATTTTCTATTTCACAACATTCTAAATGAGCTTCAAATCCTGCTTTAAAAAGTGTTAATTCCATAATAAATCAATCCAAATAAAAATAAAAAAGATAATACTTAAATAACCATTTAGAGTAAAAAATACTCTATCAATATGAGCAAAATTCTTGTGAACAATTTTATGTTCCAAGGCTAAAATAATACCGCTTATAATTACCCCAATAAGTGCTATTTTTCCAAGTGCTATACCCCAAACTTCCCATACAAAAAGAAGCCAAAATAATACCGCTAAAATATGACAAAAAGCTGATATAAATAAAGTAGCCTTTGAGCCAAATTTAGCAGGAATAGAGTGAAGTCCTACTTTTTTATCATACTCCATATCTTGCAAAGAATAAAGCAGATCAAACCCAGCTGTCCAAAAAGTTACACCTAAACATAAAATAACGCTATAAATGTGAATTTCACCCATAATTATAACACTTCCTGCAATAGGCGCAAGTCCTAAACAAAATCCCAAAACTAAATGCGCTAAAGAACTAAAGCGCTTAAAAGCTGAATAAATAGCCAATACAAAAAGCACAGGAAAAGACAAATAAAAGGCCAAGGTATTAATAAAATAAGAACATGATATAAAAATAAGTGCATTAATAATAATAAAAATCCATACACTTTTTCTACCTATTTTTCCACTGACATTAGGGCGATTTGCACAACGAGGATTATCCTTATCTATATCTTCATCCATTAAACGATTTGTAGCCATGGCAAAATTTCTTGCACTTACCGCACAAATAATACCTAAAATCAATGCCTTAAAACCAAACCAAGCAGTGTCATTTGCAAGTTTTGATGCTACAATCATAGAGGAAAATAAAAAAGGCAAAGCAAAAATAGAATGTTTAAATACTACAAGTTCTAAAATATCTTTAAATTTTATCCAGAATGTGTTCATTTTTCTACTTTAAAATATTTTTTGCTATGATTTTACTAAAATTTTTATAAATTTTAGGATAAATATTAAAATGTTTTTTGAAATAGCATTAATAGGAACAACCGCGAGTGGAAAAACATACATAGCCAATACTTTAGCAAGAGAATTTAATGCTGTTGTTTTAAGTCTTGATAGTCTTTGTGTTTATAAAGAGATTAATATAGCAAGTGCCAAGCCTTCACAAGATGATCTTGCGAGTATAAAATACTTTGGGGTAAATTTATTGAGCGTGAATGAACATTTTAATGTTGAGTTATTCATAAGAGAATATCAAAAAGCAAAAGAATTTGCTTTAGCTAGAAATTTACCTCTAATTATAGTAGGTGGAACTGGATTTTATTTAAAAACTATGATAGATGGTTTAAGTGAAAAAACCTTAGAGTCAAAGAGTTCTTTAAATAACGATGAAATTTATGCTCTTTTATTAAATATTGATCCAAACTATAAAATAGAAAAAAATGATACTTATAGATTAAAAAAATGGCTGGGTATTTATGAACAAACAAGAGAAATTCCTAGTGAATTTTTAAAAAGAACACAAAAAACTGGGGTGCTTAAAGATATAGAAATTTATGAGCTTGCGTGGGATAAAGAAATTTTAAAAAAACGTATTAAAACTAGAACAAAAGAAATGCTTGATAATGGACTTTTAGATGAAGCAAAAATTCTTTTTTCTAAATTTGATCATAAACTTAAAGCATTAAATTCTATAGGTTTGAAAGAGTGTAAAGAATATTTAGATGGAGAAATTTCCTTTAAAGAGCTTGAAAATTTAATCACGATACATACTACACAACTTGCCAAAAGACAAAGAACTTTTAATAAAAAATTTCAAAGTAAAGCCTTGGAATTTGATAAAGCTTTAGCTACTTTAAGAATGAAATTTTCAATCGAAAAATAAATGTTCTATTAGAATTTTTACTCCTAGTATAATTAAAACCAATCCGCCTAAAAGTTCAGCTTTATTTTTAAGATAAATTCCAAATTTATTCCCTATTTTTAGAGCAATGATACATAAAATGAAGGTGATAATACCTATTAAAAATATAGCTAATAATAAATTTACATTTAAAAATGCAAAACTCACACCAACTGCTAGTGCATCGATACTCGTAGCAATTGCTAAAGCTAGCATGGTTTTAAAGCCAAATTGATTGGCATTACTATCGCAATTTTCATTTTCCAATGACTCTTTGATCATTTTTAATCCTATTAAAGAAAGTAAAATAAAAGCTATCCAATGATCAATACTCGCAATAAAAGATGCAAAAGTTATGCCTATAAAATAACCAATAGTTGGCATCAAAGCTTGAAATCCACCAAAATAAATTCCAACAATAAGATAATGTTTTAAATGTAGTTTTTTAACACTAAAACCTTTGCATAGTGATACAGCAAAAGCATCCATTCCTAAAGCACAGGATAAAAAAATAAGACTATAAAAATCCATAATAAATCCTAAAATTTTATAAAAAATTGAAGATGAAATTATAATCAAACAAAGATAAAAATCACATAATTTTGATATATTTAATTAAATTTTAAGAAATAAATATATATAATTCAATTTCATTTTTATTTTTTACTCCTTAAAAGTGGCCCATTCGTCTAGCGGTTAGGACATCGCCCTTTCACGGCGGTAACACGAGTTCGAGTCTCGTATGGGTCACCACTTTTTAATTTTTCTTTTAAAATAACAATTTTTTCATTTTTTCTATTGAAATTTAATAAATATTAATAATTTATTTTGTAGAATACGAATAGCTTTTGATATAAGTCTATTATAGACTTATATCAAGGCTGGGCATTATTGAGCTGGTGTTTGCTCTTTTGTTTTTTTGTGAGTTTTAGCTTCATGTTTTTTATCAGCTTTAGCTTTTGAATGATGAGCTTTTGTATGTGTTTGATTTACATCGCTTGGAGTATTAGCTGCAAAAACATTAGCTGCGAAAGCACCTAGTAATGCTGAGATTAGTACAACTTTTTTCATATTTTCCTCCTTATGAATAATTTTTAGTTGCAAATTAATTGTAATTATTAAAAATCAACAAATAGATATTTTTTGTAAAAATATTTCAAAAAAATATAATTTTTTATATATATTTAAATTATTATTAAAATATATTATAAATGTATCTTATTTTATTTAGGTTAAATAAATAGAAATTTTACCCACTAAGCTTTTAAGATATTTTTACTCTTTTTAATATTATTATGGTAATATTTTCAATATCAAACTAAAAATAAAGGAGAAATTATGTTTGAATTAAGAAAATTACCTTATGATACCAATGCTTTTGGTGATTTTTTGAGTGCTGAAACTTTTAGCTATCATCATGGAAAACATCACAATACTTATGTTACAAATCTAAATAATCTTATTAAAGATACTGAATTTGCAGGTAAAGATCTTGTAAGTATTATCAAAACTTCAAATGGGGGCGTATTTAATAACGCAGCTCAAGTTTATAATCATGATTTTTATTTTGATTGCATTAAGCCAAGTACAGGCTGTGGCTGTGGCGGTTCATGTCAAAGTATAGATGCTAATTTACAAGCGGCACTAGAAAAAGAATTTGGATCTTTAGAAAATTTCAAAGCTGAATTCATCAAAGGTGCTACAGGAGTTTTTGGTTCAGGATGGTTTTGGTTAGTTTATAATACTAAAAATCAAAAACTAGAATTTGTAGGTACTTCAAACGCAGCTACACCAATTACTGAAGATAAAGTTCCTTTACTTGTTGTAGATGTTTGGGAACATGCTTATTATGTAGATCATCGTAATGCACGCCCTGCTTATTTAGAAAAATTCTATGCTCATATTAACTGGGAATTTGTTGCAAAAGCTTACGAATGGGCTTTAAAAGAAGGCATGGGATCAGTTAGCTTTTATGCAAATGAACTTCACTCTGTAAAATAACTTTAATCTTTTTTGTGCTAGAATGGATTTTGACATTAAGTCAACATTCTACACAAAAAGGGACAAAAATGGATAATTCTTTATCTGCATATACTCAAAAATATGACAAAGAAGGTTATGGACTTCAATATCCTGATGGTCATGTTATAAGATTTTACGAGAGAATCTTAAAATACAAACTAAGCAAAACAAGTGGAAAATTACTTGATTTTGGTTGCGGAAATGGAGTGCATTCTAAGTATTTTAAAAATATAACCGGGGGGGGGTATAGAGCCTTATGGCATTGATATAGTTCCTAGTTTAAAAAAAGTTTGGGAAAAAGATCCTTGCTTAGATTCTAAAAATTTTCACATCATATCTCCTAATTCTAGCTTTAAAAAACTCTTCAATACAAAAATGGATTTTATATTTGCAAATCAAAGCTTATATTATCTTACAAAACAAGCTTTTAAAGAAGCTGTGCAAGAATTTTATGAACTATGCAATGAAGGAGCTATTATATTTGCAACCATGATGAGCGATAAAGGCTATAGTATGTATGAAAGAGGAGAACTTATGGATAATGGCTTGCGTGAAGTAAAAGGATGTCCAAGTGGTAGATTGAGTGGTTCTTCATATATACGCTTTACTAAAGACATAGAAGAATTAAAAGAAGATTTTAAACCTTTTAAACCTTTATTTTGGGGAGATTATGAATTAATTAATCTGTATAATTTTGAAGGCAGTGTGGAGCACTTTATTTATATAGGACAAAAGTAAGTGCTCTAGCACTTACTCTCCTAAGCTTGGAGTCATTTCGATAATCTTCCAAGGAAGTCCTTGAGAATTCAGTTCTTCCATAAAAGGCTTAGCGTCAAATTCTTCCATATTAAACACGCCTTTTCCTTGCCAAATCCCTTTAGCGATTAATTTCGTACCTATCATAGCAGGAACACCTGTAGTATAGCTCACAGCTTGTGCACCAGTTTCTTTATAACATTCTTCATGATTGCAAACATTATAAATATAAACTTGCTTGTCTTTTCCATCTTTTTTACCACGAATCACACAACCTATATTGGTATAACCTTTAGTGCGTGGTCCCAAACTTGCAGGATCAGGAAGTAAGGTTTTTAGAAATTCTATAGGAATGATTTCTTTTCCTTGGTGCATCACAGGTTTAATCCCTAACATTCCAACATTTTCAAGACATTTCATATGAGTTAAATAACTTTGTCCAAAGGTCATAAAAAAGCGTATTCTTTTTAAACCTTTGATATTTTTTACCAAACTCTCAAGTTCTTCGTGATAAAGCAAATAGCTATCTTTCACACCTACTTCTGGATAATCCCACTCCATTTTTATTTCCATAGGCTGCGTTTCTATCCACTTGCCATTTTCCCAATAACGCCCTTTAGCAGAAACCTCACGCAGGTTGATTTCAGGGTTAAAATTGGTCGCAAAAGCATAGCCATGATCACCTGCATTGCAGTCTAAAATATCTATATAAGAAATTTCATCAAATAAATTTTGCTGTGCATAAGCACAAAAAACATTAGTTACACCAGGATCAAATCCACTTCCTAAAAGTCCTAAAATTCCTGCTTGTTTAAACTCATCATTTCTCGCCCATTGCTCTTTGTATTCAAATTTAGCTAAATCAGGATGTTCATAATTTGCCGTATCTACATAATCAATTCTTGCTTTTATACAAGCATCCATTAAACTCAAATCTTGATAAGGCAAAGCCACATTGAGTAAAATTTGTGCTTCTGTTTTCTTGATAAGTTCTACAACTGCATTGCTATCATCAGCATCAATTTGTGCCGTTTCAATTTGAACCCCTAAACGCTCTTTGATAAAAGCAGCGATTTCATCACATTTGCTTTTTGTTCTACTAGCTAAAGTGATTTTACTAAAAGTATCAGAATTCATTGCACATTTTACAGTAGTCACACGACTTACCCCACCTGCGCCTATGATTAAAAGATTTTTCATTCCTATCCTTCAAAAATTTTTTTGATTTTATCAAATTTAAACTAAAAATTGATAATATCAAAACTTATTTTCTCTTCTAAATCATAACTTGAACTCACCAAAATAAAAAAAATTATATTTTTATAAAGTAATTTTAGCCTACAAAAAGCCCCTAAAAATTCTTTTTGTAAAATTTTAGCCTCAAAGCGATTTCCTATTTTAAGCTCTGCATAACCAAAAATATAATTTTTTGAAGCTATCCAAGCAAAAAATTCATCTTCTAAATCAAGTTTTTCTTCTATGATATTTAAATCAGGTAAAATTTGCGCACTTTTAAAATCGGGCTTAAAATAAAGCTCTTTAGGATTTGCATGAGCTAAAATTTTTCCTTTTTCTAAAAAAGCGATTTGATCAGACATACAATAAGCATCTTCAATATCATGAGTTACCATAATAGCCGTAATGCCTTGATTTTCTATCATTTTTTTCAATTCTCTTCTTAAATCCTGTTTTAAATTTTGATCCAAATTAGAAAAAGGTTCATCTAAAAGCAAAAGCTGACATCCTCTTGCTATAGCTCTAGCAAAAGCCACTCTTTGCGCTTGCCCTCCTGAAATTTCATCGATTTTTTTATATCTTAAATCTTCAATTTCAAAAGTTTTAAGCAAATGATTTAAAATTTGATTTTTATCTTTTTTATCGTAAAGTGCAAAAAGTATGTTTTTCTCAACATTTAAATGAGGAAATAAAGCATAATTTTGAAACATCAAAGCCACTTCACCTTTGCAAGAAAACAAATCATAAGAACTAGCTTGTTCAAGCTTAGCAATAATCCTTAAAAGCGTGCTTTTTCCACTTCCACTACCTCCTAAAATGCTTAAAAATTCTCCTTCTTTGACATGAAGATTGATATTTTCTAAAGCTTGTATTTTTTCAAAATTTTTAGATAAATTTTTAATTTCTAACATCATCTTTCCTTGTGATTTTATCCATCCAAACAACAACCATTAAAGAAAGAAAAACGATAAACAAGGAAGGCAAAGCTGCATCATAAATTCTTTCATCACTTGCAAACCAGAAAGCTTTAACACTTAAAGTTTCAAAGCCAAAAGGCGCTAAAATTCTACTTAAAGGAAGTTCTTTAATCGTATCAATAAAAACAATAATAAAAGCCAAAAATAAAAAATGTTTCATTAAAGGTGTGTGAATTTTAAAAAATAAAATAAAATAACTCGCTCTTAAATTTAAACTTGCCTCATCAATATTTAGATGAATTTTACTATATCCTCCTTCTAAAGAATAAATTGCACTCGCTAAAAAACGAATTATATAAGCAAAAATAAGAACAAGTAAAGAATTTCCCAATAAACTCATGTGAAAAATTTTATCCAAAAATACAAAAAGCACTATAATGCTAATCCCTAAAGCAGCAGCAGGTATAGAATAACCCAAAGAACTTATTTTTAAAATAAATAAATTAAAAAAATGATTTTTAACTATCCTAGAACTAAACATCAAAAAATAAGCTAAAAAAGTGGTAATTAAAGCAGTGACTAAAGCTAAGATTATAGTTTGAAAACTGATAATATAAAATTGTGATTCAAAAAGCTTATGATCTTTTAACCCCCAATAAACTAGCCAAATAAAAGGTAAAATAAAACCTACAAAAGCAATCATAAAACAATAAATACAGGATAGAATTTGTTTAATAGGATTTAATTTTCTTTTTTTGATAAAAAGAGTTAAATTTTGATTAAAACTATAATGATGTTTATTTTTATAATAATAATCCACATACATAATCAAAAATACAAAAAGCATTAAAATACCCGATAAAACACTAGAAGAATAAGAATCATTCAAATCATACCAGAGTTTAAAAATTCCAGCCGAAAAAGTATCCACTCCCAAATAAGCACTTGCGCCATAATCACTTAAAGTTTCCATTAAAACCAATAAAGCTCCAGAAAAAATGGCAGGCCTTGCGCTCAAAAGTGCCACGCGTGTAAAAATTCTAAATTCAGAATATTTCATGATTTTAGCTACTTCATAAGCCTCTTTGGCTTCACTTTTAAAAGCTGTTTTAGCAAATAAATAAATATAAGGATATAAAGAAATAGCCAAAACAAAAATAACACCATAATGATTGAAAAAATCCATCCTAAAGCCAAAATTTTCATGAAAAAATCCTTGAAAATCCATAATTCCAACATAAACAAAGGCTAAAATATAAGCAGGTATGGCCAAGGGTAAAATGAGTAATTTTTCTAAAATTTTACAGAAATAAAAATCATAATTTGCGATCAAATAAGCAGAACTCACACCCAAAATCAAGCTTAAACACAATACTCCCACGCTAATTATAAAAGTATCTTTGATGAATTTTAAAAATAAATAATCAAAAAAATGACTCAAATTTTCTTTAATAGATGAAAATTGGGTTAAATCACTTGTATTAAAATTTTGAAATAAAATATAAAAAAGTTCAGCAAAAATACCAAAAATAGGCAAAGCAAGAAAAAGGGCAAGTAAAATTGCCCCGAGTTTATAGTATTTTAGGGTTTTATACATTATCTAAAACCGACTTCATCGTAAATTTTAACCGCTTCTTTAATATTTTCTGCTATCTTACTCACAGGGATTTGATCTTCTTTGAAAGTTCCAAAATCTTTTACCGTTTGGCTTAATTCTACATCATTTCTTATAGGAAATTCATAATTACTATCAGTAAGAATTTTTTGAATTTCAGGACTTAACATAAATTCCATAAATTTTTTAGCCGCATCTTGATTTTTACTTGATTTTGTCATAGCAATACCGCTAATGTTAATATGCGTTCCTCTATTGTCTTGATTAGGAAAAATAATACCCAAAGAATTGCCCACTTCTACATCTTTTGGATTTTTAGAATTCTTTAAAAGCCCTATATAATAAGTATTCATAACTGCAAATTTAGCTTCGCCTGCAAATACTTGTCTGGCTTGATCTCTATCTCCACCCTTTGGATTTGTCGCAAGATTTTCAAGCACACCTTTAGCCCATGCTTTAGCCTCTTTATTTCCGTCATTAGCTATAATAGATGCTAAAAGAGTTTTGCTATAAGGAGCTGTAGCACTTCTCATAACAATTTCTCCTTTAAATTCAGCTTTTGCTAAATCTTCATAATTTTTCATTTTGCTAATATCGATATTTGCGTTTTTGTTGTAAGCAATAATTCTTGCTCTTTTTGTAATCGCAAACCACTCTTTATCCTTATCTCTTAAATGAGCAGGTATAAATTCTTCTAAATATTTTGATGAAACAGGGGATAAAAGTCCTAAATTTTTAGCTTCTGTAAGATTTGAAATATCAGCTGTGATGAAAATATCAGCAGGAGAATTACTTCCTTCAAGAGAAAGTCTTTTAATAAGTTCTGAAGCTTTAGCTTGAGTATGATTGACCTTAATACCTGTTTTTTCTTCGAATTTTTTTATGATTTCAAAATCAGCATCATAATGTCTTGCTGAGTAAATATTAAGCTCACTAGCACCTAAAAATGAAACAGCCGTTAAGAACATAAAGAAGATTTTTTTCATATTTTATCCTTTAATTGAGAATTATACTCGGTTTTATTAAGATCTTTAAAATCGGTATGAGAATGTTCAGAGCAAGCAAAAGCAAAGCCAACGCATAGTAAAAATAAAATTATTTTTTTCATAGACATTAATTCCTTTTAGATATTTTGATAAGAAATATTAATATTAAAAAGTAAATATGACGTAATCTTTATATTGTTATATTTCTTTAAAGAATAAAGAGGTTTATTTTTGACACATGTGTTGATAAATTTATGATTTTTAATAAACTCTTGATTAAATAAAGTTGATTAAAATTTTTCTTTTAAAAGGTGGTAGCATGTTTTCTTCATTTTTTGCAAGTAAAAAATGGGTCTTATGGGCTTATTTGGGACTTTTTTTACTGTTATTTTTCTTATATATACAAACAAGCTTAAATGTTGCGATCAATTCATGGTATAGTGATTTTTACAATGTTTTACAAAAGCCAAAAATAGAATTTTTGGATTCTAATTCTACGCAAAAAATAGAAGAAAATCTTGAAAATAATGCCACTTTAATCCAAGAGGCTAATCAAAGAGCTGAGCAAAATTTCCAAAAAGCTAATTTTATCAATAAAGGCGCATTGTATTATTATCAAAATTTATTAGAATATTTTTTCAACTCTAGGGCTATGATTGAAAAGCCAAATTATTCAGCAAATGATTTTTATGCTTTGATTTTAGTTTTTTTAGCTATTGCTATTCCTTATGTTTTAATCGCTACGATTAATATCTATTTTGCTAGTGTCTATGCTTTTAAGTGGCGTGAGGCTATGACTTTTTCTTATTTAAAATTTTGGAAAAATAAAGATGACAATATAGAAGGAAGTTCGCAAAGAATTCAAGAAGATACTTATAATTTTTCTAAAATCGTAGAGAGTTTAGGGCTTAGTTTTATAAAAGCTTTGATGACCCTTGTAGCATTTATTCCGATTTTATGGAGTTTAA
The DNA here is from genome assembly GCF_001457695.1 of Campylobacter jejuni. Lineage (NCBI taxonomy): Bacteria > Pseudomonadati > Campylobacterota > Epsilonproteobacteria > Campylobacterales > Campylobacteraceae > Campylobacter > Campylobacter jejuni. The sequence continues at coordinate 175,612 of NZ_LN831025.1, forward strand.
GTGATGTTGTGAGTAAAGCTTTATTTGCAAATTTAAGCGAAAATTCTTCTTTTTATTTTTTAAAAAACATTGATGGTTTGCTTGTTTATATTGCACTTTTGATTTCTTTAGGAGGCTTGGTTGTGTCATGGTTTGTAGGTATTAAGCTTCCTGGACTTGAATATAACAATCAAAAAGCTGAAGCAGCTTTTAGAAAAGAGCTTGTTTATGCTGAGGATAATCGCAAAGAATACGCTAAAAATGAGACTATGATAGAGCTTTTTACAGGGCTTAAATTTAACTATAAAAGACTTTTTTTACATTATGGATATTTTAATATTTGGCTCATTTTATTTGAGCAAATGATAGTTATAGTGCCATTTTTAATCATGGCACCAGGGCTTTTTGCTGGAGCTATAGGACTTGGTATTGTAATGCAGATTAACAATGCTTTTGATCAAGTACGAAGCTCTTTTAGTGTTTTTATCAAAAACTGGACAACTGTCACTCAACTTAGAAGTATATATAAGCGTTTAAAAGAATTTGAGAAAAATATTTCTTATAAGTCTTAGTTTTTTCTTATAAAATACAAGAAAAAATTCAAATATTAAATTTACTTTTAATTGTGTATAATAAGGTTTAATAATATTTTATTTCTTAAGGAGCTTCATTGGACCCCAGTCAGGTTTTGGATTTAAACCAAACTTCTACAGCATCTTTTGATGCAGGATATTCTATACTTATGGTTATTGTTGCACTTGCTCTAGTGTTTTTAAATGGTTTTTTTGTTTTGTCTGAATTTAGTATTGTTAAAGTACGTCGTTCCAAGCTTGAAGAGATGGTAAAAGAAAAAAAAGCTGGTGCCAAGAAAGCTTTGGAGGTTACTTCAAGACTTGATACTTATCTTAGTGCTTGTCAATTAGGAATCACTTTAAGTTCTCTAGCTCTTGGTTGGATAGGTGAGCCTGCTATTGCAAAAATGCTAGAAATTCCGCTTATTAATCTTGGTTTTAGCACTGTTATTATCCATACTATAGCTTTTATTATTGCTTTTAGTATTATTACTCTTTTACATGTGGTTTTAGGAGAACTTGTGCCAAAAAGTATAGCTATTGCAGTTGCAGATAAAGCGGTTTTATTTATAGCTAGACCTCTTCATTGGTTTTGGATACTCTTTTTGCCTTGTATTAAAATTTTCGATTTTTTAGCAGCTATAAGTTTGAAACTTTTTGGAATAAAACCTGCTAAAGAAAGCGAGCTAACTCATAGCGAAGAAGAAATTAAAATCATAGCAAGTGAGAGTCAAAAAGGTGGAGTTTTAGATGAATTTGAAACAGAGATCATACGCAATGCTGTTGATTTTTCAGATACTGTTGCTAAAGAGATTATGACTCCTAGAAAAGATATGATTTGTCTAAATAAACAAAAAAGTTACGAAGAAAATATGCAAATCATTTGTGAACATAAACATACTCGCTTTCCTTATATTGACGGTTCTAAAGATACTATTTTAGGGATGATACACATACGAGATATAATACAAAATGAATTAAGCCATAAAAGTCAAAATTTAGATACTTTTGTTAAACCTTTGATTTTGGTTCCTGAAAATATCAGCATTTCAAAAGTACTTGTAATGATGAATAAAGAACGCTCTCATACTGCATTAGTAGTTGATGAGTATGGTGGAACTGCTGGAATTTTAACCATGGAAGATATCATGGAAGAAATTATTGGCGAAATTAAAAGCGAGCATGAAGAAGACAGCTATAAAAAACTTGCTGAAAATATCTATGAATTTCAAGGACGATGCGATATAGAAACTGTTGAAGAAATGCTTGTAATAAACTATGATGAAGACTTAGAACAAGTTACTATAGGTGGATATGTATTTAATCTTTTAGGACGCTTGCCTATAGTAGGAGATCGCATTGAAGATGAACTTTGTTACTATGAAGTTAAAAAAATGGACGGGAATTCTATAGAGCGTGTTAAGGTGGTTAAAAAAACAAATAAAGATGAAGAATAAGCCTCTTTAGGCTTATTTCTTTTTGTAAATTTGGTTTTTAATTTCTATACACTCAAAACCTTTTTTATCTAGTGTAACTATGCGTAAATATCCACCATCATCTATTTTACCCTCGCATAAAAATACTCTTTTGGCTATTTTCATAGGAAGTTTTTCTTTATTTCTGTGTCCAAAGATTTGATAAAGATTGTCCGAGGTGAAATTACAAAATTGATTTGCTATTTTTTGACTGTCTTCATATCCACCTACACCATAAATAAAATCATGGCTTGGTATAAAACTTATTTTTTCAGGTTTGGAGGGTATAAAATTTACTCCTCCATGTGAACAAAATATGAATTTATTTTGGAATTTGTAGTATAAACATTCTTTTAGATGAGGATAGAGTTTTCTAGCATCTCTTGGAGTAAGTTTTTCTTTTCTAAAATCCTTTAAAGTATTTTCATTAAATTCTTTGGAATTTGACAATTCTCCATTAGCCCATTTTATAAGATGTCTTTCGTGATTTCCTTCTAATAAGCATACATTTTCTTTTTCGCAAATTTTTAAAAGAAATTTTATTACTTTGCCATTTTCTATACCTCTGTTGATATAATCTCCCAAAAATATATAAAATTCATCTTCTTTGATTGTTTTAATGTATTCTTTTAAAACACTATAACAACCTTGTAAATCTCCTATATGATGAATTTTTTTATATTTGCTTAAATTTGGCATTTGGTAAAGACATTTTTTCCAGTCGCTCGAGTCTAAAATTGGGTATTTTTTTGGATTTTTTTTGAGTAAATCTTGAGTTTTTTCCAAAAGAGCATAAGGGATGATATATCCATTTTTTTTAGCTTCTAAAAGATTTTTTTCTTGACATTGTTTTAAAGAGCTATCAAAAACAATAACATACATTTTATAGCGATATTGTTTAGCTAAGTCTTTGTAAATTTTTAATGTTTCATTGTAAGCGTTTATGATGCAAAACTCACCTTTTTGCATACGTATTTCTAGAAGTTTGAGTAAAATTTTACTCAAATCTTCATCATTTTTAACATTTAAAATTTTATATTCACTGACTATATTTTTAACGCTTCCTGATAAAAGACGCAAAGCATTTAAATCAAGTGTATAATTTTGAAGTTTATTATTTTTGATAAATTCTTTTTGTCCTGCGTAATAATTCCCTCTTAAAACAAGTAAGATTCGCACATTCTTTGCCTAGATTTTCTTTAAAAATTCAGTTTTTAAAACAATAACGCCAAATTTATCTACTCTAGCCTCAATTTCACCTTCTTTAGAAGTGAGCTTAATATTTTTTATAGTAGTTCCACGTTTTAAAGTTGTACTTGCACCTTTAACCTTAAGATCTTTTATTACACTCACGCTATCACCTGCGTTAAGTTCTGTTCCATTAGCATCTTTAGCCATTTTTTTCCTTTCTTTGATCTAAAATATTTAAAATTTGCACCACTAAAGCAAAAGCCATAGCAGTATAAATATATGCCTTATCAATATGAATATCAAAACTTTCAGCAACTAAAACTACGCCTATTAACACCAAAAAAGCTAAGGCTAAAATTTTAATGCTTGGATATTTTTCAACAAAATCTGCTATAGGTTTAGAAGCAAAAAGCATCACAGCTACTGCGATAATAACAGCGATAATCATGATGGTTACATCTTGAGCAATTCCTACTGCGGTAATAACACTATCAAGCGAAAACACTATGTCAATCACAGCAATTTCAGCTACAACTATCCAAAGTTTATTGCTTGCTTTAAAATGACTTTGACTTTCTTCTTGATGAGAAATTTGCTCTTTAATTTCTTTAATAGACTTTACAATCAAGAAAAGCCCACCTAGTAAAAGAACTAGATCTCTTCCTGAAATTTCATTGCCCAATACACTAAACAAAGGTGTTACAAGTTTCATCACCCAAAAAAGAGATAAAAGAAGTAAAATTCTTGTAATCATTGCAAAAGCTAAACCTAAGATACGTCCTTTATCACGATGTTCAGGGGGTAGTTTGCTTACTAAAATAGCTAAAAAAATGATATTATCTATCCCTAGTACAATTTCAAGAGCACTTAAAGTAGCTAAAGTAATCCAAGCATCAATACTAAATATCCATTCAAACATAAATTTCCTTGAAAATTTTAAAATTTTTTAAAGCGATATTTTATAGTTTTAAAGCAAATACCTTTAATTCTTTAAGAAAAAATTTCAATCACACTTAAGGGTAAAATTTCATGTTCTAGGCTATGAATTTTTTCTTCAAATTCTTCAAAACTCAAATTTCTTTTTTCAAAAGCTTTTTGAGCTATAATCATTCCACCATCAAGTTCTTCACTGACCCAATGCACACTCACACCAGCCACTTTCATATCACTTTCATAACTTTCTTTAATTGCATGTGCTCCTTTAAAAAGGGGTAATAAAGAAGGATGAAGGTTAATTGCCTTAATATTTTTTGTAAAAACAGGACTTAAAATTCTCATAAAACCTGCCAATACAGTAAGATTTGCTCCACTTTCTTTGATTTTTTGTACCAAAATCGTATCAAATTCTTCACGAGTATTATAAGCCTTATGATCAACAATGACAGTATCAAGACCAAATTTTTTTGCCCTTTGTATACCAAAAGCATCTTTTTTGTTACAAAGGCAAAGTACTACTTCATAGGTATTTTCCCCTATGGTTTTTTTATGAAGTTTTTCTAAAATATTTTCTAAATTACCTCCATTTCCACTAAAAAGTACAGCTAATTTTACAAGCATTTTAATCCTTTGATAAGTTTTAAAGCGTCAAAGCTATTTTTATTAAATTTATATTTTTTTGCAACAAGTCCATGAGCTAAAGTAGCATTTTTTGCTGCTTCTAAAGCGCTAAAACCAAAACCTAAATGTGCAGCAATCATTCCACTTAAAACATCTCCACTCCCACCTTTAGCTAAGGCTTGATTTCCTAAATTTACAACAAATAATTTTTCTTTTTGTGCAATAATAGGATTTGCTCCTTTTAAAACAAGAACACAATCATAATTTTGTGAAAATTTTCTAGCATAGAAAAAGCGATTTTTTTGCAATGTTTCTATATCTAAATTCTCATCAAAGCACATTTTATAAAGTTTTATAAATTCTTTTGGATGAGGGGTTATAACAATATCTTTTCTGTTTAAATACCAAAGCAAAGCTTCACTTAAAAAGCAGTTTGCATCCAAGATCAAAGGAGTGTTTTGCAAAATTTCATCTTTTAGAAAATCCAAATTTTCAAGCCCCATACCTAAAGCAATAGCACTTGCATTATTTTCAATTTTTTCTTTTAACATCAAAAGAGGCGAGAAACTTTTTTGTGCTACTAAAGAAACAAGACCTGCTCCAAAATTTAAGGCTCCAAGTCCTGCTAAAGTTCCAGCACTTGCATTGGCAACTATATAAATATGGCCAAAATTTCCTTTATTGGCGTTGATTTTTCTATCTATAGTTTTTAAATCTTTTTTTTCAAGCAAAAAAGCTTGAGAATTAGGGTAAAATTTCTTAGAGCTAATGCCTAAATTGGCTATTTTAATCCTTCCTACAAATTCCTTAGCAAAATCTTCAAGTAAAATTTCCTTTAAAGCTCCCATACAAAATGTAATATCAGCTTTAAAACAAGGATAAAATCCCAAATTTGTAGGTATATCACAAGCTATTTTTAAAGCTTTGCTTTGATTAACTTTTTGAATAATTAAACTTGTTTTTTCATCTAAACAACGATTTGAACCTGTACCTAAAATACAATCAACAATAATATGAAATTTTTTAAAATTGGGTTCTTTTTTACAAAATTTAAAAGCATAATTTTGTAAAATTTGCTCTTGTTTTTTAAAAAGCGTATTTTCTTTAAAGCCTATTTTATAAGCTTTAGCGTGTTTTAAATTTCTTAAAGCCACCAAGCCATCTGAAGCGTTGTTACCCCCGCCTAATAAAAAAAGTGTTTTTACTTTTCTAATCTTGCGTTGAATGCGAATTTTTTTAGCTTCTTTTTTAATCAGCTTAGCTAAATTTAATCCCGCATTTTCCATTAAAATAAGCTCATCTAAGCCTTTATTTATAGCATTTTGTTCTAAAATTTTTATATTATCAATAATAGCTTTCATAATCTTTTTTCACCAAAAAATATATATTTTTTTCTCTTTCTTCTTCAAATTTTTTCATTTTAGGTAAAAATTTCTGGATCAAAGCACGAAAATTCTTAAAACCATAATTTTGCGGATGAAAATCCGAGTATTTGCGGTTCATATTAGTGCGGATTTGTGCATATTCGGCACGCCCTTTTTCATCGATAAGCTGTTCGGTGATATTGATTAAAGCTCTTAAATAATCCTTACTTAAAATATCTTCTTTTTTACTCTCATCTTTATCTAAATAAAAAAATTCACTAAAAGCATTTACATAGGATTTTATAGACTTTTCAAGCCCCATTCCTATAACTTGTTTTTTATTTTCTCTTAATTTTTGAATGAGTGAAGTATAATCACTATCGCTTGAAACAATAACAAAAATATCTATATTTTTTTCATAAAATATGGACATGATTTCAGTGATTAAATACATATCGCTTGAGTTTTTGTTGGCTGCAAAATTAAATTGTTGCATAGCGATTAAAGAATATTCAGCAATTTGCTCTCTCCAACCTTGTATATTTTTTTGAGTCCAATCCCCATAAATGCGTTTAATGATAACCTCTCCATAATCTGAAGCGATATCAAAAATACTTTTAGCGTATTTTGCAGGGATATTTTCTGCATCTATAAAGATAGCTATACTTTTATTTTCCATTTTAATTCCTTGCTCTAAAGCTTAAAGCTTCTAAAATATGGGTTTTGTTAATATTAAGACTTTGTTCTAAATCCGCTATACTTCTTGAAACTTTTAAAATTTTATTAAGCGATCGCAAAGAAAGATTATAACGTGAAATTGCTAAATCTAGCGTATCTTTGGCATCTTTTTCCAATACACAAAAACGACTTAAATCTTCATCTTTTAATTTCCCATTAAATTCTTTTTGCCCCCGTTTTTTACTAAAAATAAAAGCTTGTAAAATTTTTTCACTCATTTCTTTAGAACTTATACTCGTTTTATCATCCTTGCTGATCTCATCCATAGCTACATAAAGATCAATCCTATCCATAATAGGAGCTGAAATGTGATTTTTGTATTTTTTAATCTCATTTTCACTACAAACACAAGAAAGATTTTTAGAAAATAAATTTCCACAAGGACAAGGATTTTGGGCAGCTATAAAGCTAAATTTTGTTTCATAAGTGATTTTAGAATTTACTCTTGAAATATGAATTTTATGATCCTCCAAAGGTTCTCTTAAACTCTCTATGATTTGCTTGTTAAAATGTGGAAATTCATCAAAAAACAATACTCCACCATTTGCAAGTGCGACTTCTCCAATTCTAGCATTTTTTGTTCCTCCGCCAAAAATACTTGCTCTTGTAGAAGTATGATGAGGATGACGAAAAGCACGAATTTTAGTAAATTCACAATCTTTTGAATCTAAAGACATATAAGCATTTTGCGTTAAAATTTCACTTAAACTTTGAGGAGGCATGATATAAACAAGGCGTTTAGCACACATACTTTTACCACTTCCTGGACTTCCTTCAAGTAAGATATTATGCATACCTAAAGCAGCTATCATACAAGCTCTTTTAGCTTTTTCCTGCCCTTTGATATCTTTAAAATCAAGTTTAAAATCCATATTTTGTAAAAAAATTTCATTTTCTATTTGTAAAGGACTTGCGAATAAAGGATGATTGTGAGAAAAACGAAAATTTTCATAATTTTTTTCTTTAAAAAACTCTATTGCTTCATTTAAATTTTCAAGTCCATAAACCTCTAAATTTGGTATCATGGAAGCTTTTTGTGCTATACTTTTTGGAACAACGATTTTAGCTTTTTTAATTTTAGCAGAAAGAAACAAAAGCAAAGAAAAAAGCTCATTTGTGCTTTTAATACTTCCATCAAGTCCTAATTCTCCTACTACAAAAAAGTCATCTAATTCTTCATTTTGCAAAAGGATTAATAAAGCGATAGCCAAATCAAAATGCGACCCCTTTTTTGGGATGCCTGAAGGACTAAGATTAATAGTAATTTTTTTAGCAGGAAAAGCAAAATCACAACTTAAAAGCGTGGCTTTGATGCGTTCGACACTTTCCTTAATCGCTACACTTGCAAGTCCTACTATGCTTAAATTTGGCAAACCTCTTGTAAAAGTGGATTCTACCTCTATAATGTCTAAGCCTTCATGAAAGCTTATGCACTTTAGTTTTTTCATTTCTCTTTTTTATGATTTTTCTTCTTTTTCTTAAATTCTTTATCGAATTTTTGACGCTTAGCAAAAGAAATTTTTTCTATAAATAAATGTCCATTCAAATGATCATTTTCGTGTTGAATAGCCACAGCTAAAAAACCTTTTGCTTCAAGTTTTTTAAATTCTCCAAAGCGATCTTGATATTTAAGCAAGATATGATTATAGCGTTTTACTTCTTCGAAAAAATCTGGCACACTCAAACATCCTTCTGTGCAAGTGATCATTTCTTCATCTAAAGGAATAATTTCAGGATTAATAATCTCTAGTAAATCTTCTTTTTTTTGTTCATCATTTTCATCAAAAATATTTACAAGTAAAACACGCAAAGGAATATCCACTTGAATAGCTGCTAAACCTACTCCATTACTTGCTATCATAGTTTCATACATATCATCAAGCAAGGTGTGAAGTTCTGTATCAAATTTATTTACAATTTCAGAGTTTAAAAAAAGTCTAGGATTAGGATAAGTGATAATTTTTCTAACCATTAAAAAACCTTTGTTTTAAATGATCTTCAAAGAAATCATTTAAAACTTTTTTCCAAAACCTTATCAATCAGCCCATATTCTTTAGCTTCTTGTGCTGACATGAAAAAATCTCTTTCTGTATCTTTTGCTATTTTTGCAACTTTTTGCTTAGTATTTTTTGCCAAAATATCATTAAGTATAGTTTTAAGTCTTAAAATTTCTTTGGCTTGAATTTCAATATCTGTGGCTTGACCTCTAGCTCCACCTAAAGGTTGATGAATCATAATACGTGAATTAGGCAAAGCAAAGCGTTTTCCTTCTGCGCCACAACTAAGCAAAAATGCTCCCATAGAAGCAGCTTGTCCTATACAAATCGTACAAACATCAGGTTTGATATAGTTCATAGTATCATAAATACTAAAACCACTTGTAATTACACCACCTGGAGAATTAATATAAAGATAAATATCTTTTGTAGGATCTTCAGCTTCTAAAAAAAGAAGTTGTGCTACGATAGAAGCAGCAAGTTCATCATGAATTTCGCCACTTAACATAATAATTCTATCTTTTAAAAGACGTGAATAAATATCATAACTTCTTTCACCACGACTAGATTTTTCAATAACATAAGGAATAAACATTATTTATCTTCTTTCTCTTTTTTGCTCGCTTTTTCCGATTTTTCTGTTTTTGGCATAAAAATATCATTAAAAAGTTTTTCTTCAATCAAAGCCATTTTCACAGCAGGTAAAGCTCCTTGTTTTTTATAGCTTTCTAAATGCTCTTTTGGATTCATACCATAGCGATATGCTTCAAAATAAATCGCTTGAATCAATTCTTGATCATTTACCTCAATCTTACGCAATTTTGCAAGCTCATCAATAATAAAAGTAAGTTTTACACTTTTTTGCGCTTCTTCTTTAAAAGAATCACGTTTTTCTTGGTATTTTTCTTTACTTGCTTTAAGCTCTTCAATTTCTTTTTCGCTAAAAGTATTAAAAGCCGCACGCATTTGCATATCAGTTTCTTGTTCTACTATGCCTTTAGGTAAATCAAAATTATATTTTTCAATCAAAGCATCTGCAAATTTACCTTTTAATTCGTCATTTACAAGTTTAAAAAGTTTTTCATTTTTGATTTGCTCTTTTAATTTTTCATCTAAAACTTCAACGCTAGCTTTTTCTTCTCCTGGTAAAAGTTTTTTAAGCATTTCATCATCAAGTTCTGGAATTTTAAGCTCTTGAATCTCATGTAGTTTTACTTTAAATACCGCATCTTTACCCGCTAAATGCGCCGCACCGTATTCTTTAGGGAAAGTTACTTTGATATCTTTTTCTTCACCTATTTTCATTCCCACCATACCATCTTCAAAACCTGGAATAAATTGCTTAGAACCAATTTCTAAAACATAATTTTCAGCTTTACCACCTTCAAAAGCTTTATCATCTACAAAACCTTCAAAATCAAATTTTGCAAAATCACCTTCTTTTAAAGCTCTTTTTGTTTTTATAGCTTCAGGAGTAGTAAAACGCTTTAAAAGTTCATCTTTTTTCTCATCAATTTCTTTTTTACTTACTTTTGGAGTTTGATATTCAGGGATGAGTTTTTCATAACCCTCAAGTTTAATTTCAGGTTTAAAAGAAAGTATTAACTCAGCAATAATTTCTCCATCTTTACGATCAAATTTTTCAAAATATGGCTCACCTACAAGCTCTTTACTTTCTTTTTTAAGTTCTTGTAAAGCATTATTTACAGCGGATTTAAAAAGATTTTGTTCTGCATCTTGAGTGAGTTCTCTTTCATATCTTTTAAGTACAGCACTTACAGGAACTTTTCCTGGTCTAAAACCGTCCATTTTTACACTTTTAGAAGCTTTTTTTGCTAAATTTTCTACTTCACTTTTGATCATTCCTGAAGGAATTTTTACACTAGCAGTCGCATTAACAGAATCTAGTTGCTTTGCCTTTACTTCCATAGTTTTTTTCCTTATAAAATAAAATTTGCTTTCAATGATAGCAAATTTTTCCTTATTGCTTGCATAAAATTTTAAAGTAATTTATGATAAAATTGCAATATTACATTATTATTAAAATATAAAAATATTTTTGGAGAAAAATTTGCAAAAAAAATTTGAAGATTGTGTTAAAACTATGCTTGAAATTATAGGAGAAAATCCAAATCGTGAAGGACTGATTAAAACACCAAATCGTGTTTTTAAAGCTTATGAATTTCTTACTAGTGGTTATACGCAAAATGTCAAAGAAATTTTAAATGACGCTTTATTTGAAAGCTCTAATAATGAAATGGTTTTAGTGCGTGATATGGAATTTTATAGTCTTTGCGAACATCATCTTTTACCTTTTTTTGGGCGTGCTCATGTAGCCTATATTCCTAATAAAAAAGTAGTAGGTTTAAGCAAAATTCCACGCCTTGTAGAGGTGTTTGCAAGAAGACTTCAAATTCAAGAACAACTTACCGAACAAATCGCACAAGCTTTAATGGAAAATGTCGATGCTAAAGGTGTTGGCGTAGTCATAGAAGCAAGACATATGTGTGTTGAAATGCGTGGAGTGCAAAAAGCTAATTCCACCACTACAACTTCAGCTTTGCGTGGAATTTTCTTGAAAAATGAAAAAACTAGAGAAGAATTTTTTTCTCTCATAAACTCTGCTAAACAGGTAAGATTTTAATGAATCTTGAAAAACTACGCTCCAAACTTGGTAAAGAAAATTTAAGTGCTATCTTTGGAGAGATTACAAAAATTTCTGCTACAAGTATAGAAATTCGTGGGCTTAAAACAGGGGTTGGAGATATAGTGAAGTTAGTTTCCAATGAAAATGAAAATTTAAACACTCTAGCTATGGTTGTAGAAATCAAAGAACAATTTAGCTATTTAAGCCCATTTTCTTTTATAGAAGGTTTTAAAATAGGCGATCGTGCTTTTATAAGTGATGCAGGTATGCAAATAGGCGTTAGCGATGAACTTTTAGGCAGGGTAGTAGATCCTTTTATGCGTCCAAAAGATGGTAAAGGAGCTATAGAAGTAAGTAAATATATGCCTATAATGCGTGCACCTATTGATGCGATGAAAAGAGGGCTTATAGAAGAAGTTTTTCCCGTGGGTGTTAAAACCATAGACGCGCTTTTAACTTGTGGTGTAGGACAAAAACTTGGTATTTTTGCAGGAAGTGGGGTAGGAAAATCCACTCTTATGGGAATGATAGTTAAAAATTCCAAAGCTCCTATAAAAGTAGTGGCACTCATAGGAGAAAGGGGGCGTGAAATTCCTGAATTTATACAAAAAAATTTAGGTGGAAAGCTCGATGATACAGTGATTATTGTTGCTACAAGTGATGATAGTGCTTTAATGCGTAAATACGGTGCTTTTTGCGCAATGAGTGTGGCAGAATACTTTAAAGAACAAGGTAAAGATGTACTTTTTATCATGGATAGTGTAACACGTTTTGCTATGGCGCAAAGAGAAATAGGACTAGCTCTTGGAGAACCTCCTACAACCAAAGGTTATCCACCAAGTGTTTTAAGTCTTTTGCCTCAACTCATGGAAAGAACAGGTAAAGAAGAAGGTAAAGGCACTATAACAGCCTTTTTTACCGTTTTAGTAGATGGAGATGATATGAGCGATCCAATCGCCGATCAAAGTCGTTCTATCTTAGATGGACACATTGTTTTAAGTCGTGAATTAACAGACTTTGGAATTTATCCTCCTATTAATATACAAAACTCTGCTTCAAGGGTGATGAGTGACATTATAAGTCCTGAACACAAACTTTGGGCAAGAAAATTTAAGCGTTTAAACTCGCTTTTAAAAGAAAATGAAGTATTGCTTCGCATTGGCGCTTATCAAAAAGGAAGTGATAAAGAACTTGATGAAGCTATTTCTAAAAAAGAATTTATGCAAAAATTCTTAGGACAAAATCCTGAAGAAAGCTTCGAATTTAATCAAACTTTAGAGTTTTTAAGTCAAATTGATACACCAAATACTCCTTTGCCACCAACTCAAAATATAAATGTAGGAAGTGCAAGTGCAACCTTGCCTAATCCTAATTTAAAATAAAATTATTTAATAAAATAATCTCCATCAAAACTGATTAAAGAATATTTCCTTTCATTGCCTATACTTTGAGTTAATTCTTCTATACTTAAAAAACTTAGCGTATCGGCTTCTACATATTCACGCACTTCTTCAGCATTTTTATTTGCACTGATAAGTTCTTCAAAAGTTGGAGTATCTATACCATAAGTATCAGGAAATTTGATCTCAGGACAAGCTATGGCAAGATGGATTTTGCTTGCTCCTGCAGTACGAAGTAAGGAAATTATTTTTTTAGAAGTAGTACCACGCACCAAGCTATCATCAATGACTACGATTTCTTTACTTTCTAAAACTTTACGCATAGGGTTAAGCTTTAATTTTACTTTTAAATTTCTAAGCTCTTGAGTTGGCTCTATAAAAGTTCTTCCTACATAATGATTTCTTACTATTGCCATTTCAAGAGGGATTTGTAAATATTGAGCAAAACCTATAGCTGCACTTACTCCACTATCTGGCACAGGCACGACAAAGTCTGCTTTATAAGCAAATTTTTTAGCTAAAGCTTCGCCCATTTTTTTACGCACTTCATACACGCTTTTGCCTTCTACTATGCTATCAGGTCTAGCAAAATAAATGTATTCAAAAGCACAAATTCTAGGAGTTTGAGAAAAAAGTTCTATGCTTTCAAATTTATCATTTCCTTGAGTAAAAATAAGCATTTCCCCTGGTTTAACATCACGAATAAATTCAGCCTCTATAAGATCAAAAGCACAAGTTTCACTAGCAACTATATAGCCTCCATCTTTTAAACGCCCTAAAGACAAAGGACGCACCCCATGAGGATCTCTTACAACATAAAGTTTATCTTTGCTTGCTAAAACAAAACAATAAGCTCCTATACATTCTTTTAAACTCTCAATAAATCTATCTTTTAGACTTTCTTGCTTGCTTCTTGCGATAAGATGGACAACATTTTCTGTGTCCATATTGGTTTGAAAAATAGCCCCATCTTGAATAAGTCTTGATCTTACCTCTTCTTTATTGACTAAATTTCCATTATGTGCTAAAGCAATATCACCTAAAACTGAAGTAGCTACTATGGGTTGGGCATCGTTTAAACTTGAATTTCCTGCTGTAGAATAGCGATTATGCCCTATAGCGATTTCACCTTCTAAAGTTTTTAGATTATCAGGATTAAAAATTTGACTCACTTCACCTTTAGCTTTAATAGTCTTAATATTTTTACCATTACTCACACTAATACCACTTGCCTCTTGCCCACGGTGTTGCATAGCAAAAAGCGCATAATACGCATAAGTACTAGCATTTTTTGAATTAATAACTCCTACAACTGCACACATTTTAAATTCCTAAAAAATCATTGATTGAATACATTTTTGCTTCTTGCTTACTAAGCCAAATAGCGATTTTAATCGCACCTTTAGCAAAAGTCGCCCTTGAAGTAGCGGTATGATTAAGTTCTAAAAATTCTCCATCTTCATAAAAACCTACTGTATGACGTCCTACTATATCGCCACCCCTTAAACTCATCACGGTAATCTCATCTTTGCTTCTTTCACCTATAATGCCATCTCTTCCACTTACTCTTACTTTTTCAAGTTCTAAATTTCTAGCTTTTGCTACACTTTGAGCTAAAGTCATAGCTGTACCACTTGGTGCATCTTTTTTATGGCGATGATGCATTTCTAAAATTTCTATATCAAAATTTTTTAACATTTGACTAGCTTTACTAGCAAGATAGTTTAAAACCGCAACACCTAAAGACATATTGGTCGCATAAAAAATCGGCATCACTTCACTAGCACTTTGCATCAAATGTAAAATTTTCTCATCAAGCCCTGTTGTACCTATTACCAAAGGTTTAGGCATAGTTCTTGCATAATTTAAAAGCTTATGAGTTCCACTTGGGGAAGAAAAATCAATAATCACATCGCTTTTTTCAAAAAGCTCTTCTAAATTTCCACCCTTATCATAAAGTATCGAAATTTGTGCTTGTGTTTCGCTTTTTAAACATTCTTTAATCTGTTTTCCCATTCGTCCTTTAGCGCCATAAATTCCTATTTTAATCATCTTTTTCCTTGAAAATAAAATATTGATTTTAGCATTTATTTTGTAAATTTTAAATAATAAAATTAAGCTTTATGGTTTTTTAATTTATATAAATTATCTAACAATTTTACTTCTTCTCCTAAGCCCTTGCTATGATAAAATTTTAAATTTTTACTAAGATATTTTTGCTCTACCCAGCCACCAAAATCATGTGGATAAAGATAGTTTTGTTTTTCTTGATGATTGTTGTTAAGATAATTAGGTATTTCTAAAGCTTCATTATTTTTTACATAGTTTAAAGCTTCATTGATAGCTTTGTAGCTTGCATTAGATTTGATTGTGCTTGCTAAATAAACTACGCATTGGGCTAGGATAATTCTTGCTTCAGGATAACCTATATTTTTAACAGCTTCTAGAGTCGAAACCGCTAAATTTAAAGCATTTGGATCGGCATTTCCGATATCTTCACTTGAAAAAATCACCAAACGCCTAGCGATAAAATCCGCACTTTCTCCTGCATCAATAAGTCTTGCAAGATAATAAATAGCTGCATCAACGTCACTTCCGCGTAAACTTTTTATCATTGCACTTGTTAAAATATAATGTGTATCTTTTGAGCTAACACCTTCACTATTTATGGTGTTGCGAAGTTTTTTAAGATTTTCAAGACTGATATGTTTTTCATCTAAAACCAAGACAAATTCAAGCAAATTTAGCATAGCTCTTGCATCAGCACTTTTAAGTAGAAAATCTTTAGCTTCTTTATCAATACTAAATTTCATTTTTTCTTGTACACGCAAGAGTAAAGTTTCAAGTTCCTTTACCCCTAAAGATTTAAATTCAAAAAGCATGGAACGACTTCTTATACCAGAACTTAAAACAAAATAGGGATTTTCAGTGCTTGCGCCGATTAAAATTAAACGGTAATTTTCCATAGGAATTAAAAGCATTTCTTGTTGGGTTTTGCTAAGGCGGTGAATTTCATCAATAAAAATTAAAGGCTTATAAAGACTATTTTTATAATTATCTAAAATTTTTCTTAGTTCTTCGAGTTTAAAATTTCCTCCATCAAATTCATAAAAATCTAAGCCAAATTCTTTGGCTACAACTCTAGCAAAAGTTGTTTTTCCAGAACCTGCTGTTCCAAAAAAAATACTATGAGGAAGTTTTTGTAAAGCAGTAAATTTTTTGAAAATTTCTATAAGCTCATATTGTCCTAAAATATCATCAAAATTTTCAGGGCGAAAGGTCAAAGCTAGGCTCATTAATTTAAATCCATATTTGAAAATTCACTACCATTAATTTTTAGCTGAGGATTGGCTAAGTTATCATAAGATAAATTTAGAAAAAAGTTATTATTTTCTTTTAAAAAATATTGATTTAAACCTCCATAATCTTTTGTCCAAGGAAAAATTTCATCAGGCTCATCTGAACTGATAACTTGTAATTTTGCTTGATAAGAGTTGTTAATATTTAAATTGCCTTGTAGACTGATATTTTGTTTATTTTTTTCAAGAACTAAATTTTGTATTTCTAGATCAAGATTTTTTTGAATAAAATGAGAGATATTGAAATTTGAGTAAAGAAATTTATTTATGGTTATATTAAATTTTGTTTTGTCAAAATTTAAATTCTGACCCAATAAAGATTTAAGATCAATATCAATTTCATTGGATTTTCCTTGTATGTTTAAGTTTATTGTTGAATTTTCTTCATTAAAATTTACTTGATTTTTGCTATAAAAAGAATTGATTTTATTGTTATCTAACATAAGATAATTAAAGTTGATCTCTTGTTGGCTATTGCTAAATAAATTTAACTCATAAAATTGTACAGGATTGTTAAAAAATTGTTCATAATTTAAATTTTGCAATACAAATTTAGTATAAAATTGAGAAAAATTAATCATATCAAAATGTATTTTAATGTTTTTAATTTCTAAATTTTTATTCATTAAAGCTTCAATATATCCGCCGTTTATGATGGTATCTCCGCCTTCATTGCTTAAATTTATATCTTTAATATTTAGAAATATTTTAGAGTTGTTATCGTGTAATTTGAGAGTAAAAGTTCCTAATTTATTGTTTTTTAACACTTCATCTAAAAAATCAAAAGGATTTGTAAAATTTCCTTTTATAATTTTATTTAAGAAAAAATAATTATTAAATTTAAGGTTGATTTTGGTTGAAAGCTGTGTATGAGAGTGATTTAAAGTAAAACTTCCTTTAGAGGTTAAAAAACCTTTTTTGAAGTAAATATCTGTAATTGTATAATCAGGATTGCTGTTTTTAATAAATTTATTAAATAAAAGTTCGTTAGTGTATCCTATATAAAATATATGAATAATAAAACCCAATATAAAACAAAAAACAATAAAAATCCATTTTTTCATTATTTGCCTTAGATGAAAATATAAGTGTTATTTTATAAATTGCTTGTTAAAAAAGAGTTTAAATTTTTATTTAAGAGTGATGAAGTAGTTTGGCAAAGAATGATTTTTATAAATCCCTTGTTAAGGGATTTATATTAATAAGCTTTTTTATAACATTGAATTTCAATTTTTCTAGCTACTGGAATAGCCTGAGTATTTGGTGTAGCAGGTGTTCCATAAGAAATTTTACTTTCTAAAAAATTTCCAACCTGTAAATCTTTAAAAGTTCCATATTTATCTGTTCCAAAAATACCACAATCATCCATTTCTATTTCGGTATTTGGTAGAACTTTTATAGCCATTTGTCCGCCATAAGTAGAGTCAATAAGCAAGGTTTTATTGTTATCATAAATTTGTGCAATAGTACCTTCAAGTTTTAGACTATCTGCAAAAAGCATTGAGCTAGCTAAAAGTGCTGATGCGAATAAAATACTTTTTTTCATAATTATTTCTCCTTAATGTAAAGTGATGACATTATAAAATTTTTAAGTGAAGTGAATGTGAAATTAAAAATTTTGACTTTCATAAATTAATACGCTTTGATTATTTTCAAAAAAAGTTTGTGGAAAAAGATATAAACCTTCGTTAAAAGGAGCTTTGATTAGAGTATATTGAAGATGAAATGGGGTAATGGAGTTAATAGATTGTTCTAAAAAAGTAGTGCAGTAAAAAGCATCTTTATCTGTACTTATGATAAATTTTCTGCCTAAATGTTCCAAAGCTTTAGTAACTATTTTTTGTTTGGTTTTTTCATCAAATTTTAATCTTTTAATAGCAATTTTATGACTCAGTTTTAAAAAATCATCCATAGAGCTTAAGATAACTTGGTTTTTAGCATTTTTGTCATCATCTGTTGTAGCATGTATGAGTATAGTTGGAGAAGTTTTAACTACCATAGCGATATGAGAATAAGGGTTTTGACTTAAATTTTCTATTAAAAAACTTTCACTTCCTATTCCTGCACGAAAGACAAGATCGCCTATTTCAAGAAAAGGTAGATAGGGTTTTTGATGATTTGATTTGAAGGATTGGAATTTATAAAGAAACCCAAAATTCCAATCAATAAAAATAAAATTAAGAAAAAATATAAAATTTTATTTAAGTAAAACAAGCCATTTTCCATCTTTTTTAGCAAGAAAAACATTGCTGCTTTGATTATTATCATTGTTAAATAACACCAAAACTCTGATTTTAGCAGAATCTTCATTGATTGTTTTTTCTTCAATTTGAATATCTTTAACACCACCCATTCTTTTTGCTTTGGCTGCATTTTCAGCAACAACTTGAGTGATTTTACCACTAACAAATGTTTTTTCTTCATCACTTTTAGCTTCGCTAAGATCAATGTAACTCATAACAGATTTAGTATCACCACTGTAAAGATCTTTTGTAAAATTTTTAGCTAAATCTTCAGGATTTGAAGAACCGCAAGCCACTAAAAAAAGGCAACTAAAGCCAAGAAAGAAAGTTTAAAAAATTTCATTTTTTCCTTTGATAGTATAAATTAAAATATTCATAATTATAGCAAAATAATTCAAAATTATTTTTTTATTCTTGTTTATAATGGTTACATTAGAAAATATATTTTTTTCAAAAAGCTATAAATTTAAACACATATAAGTTGGACTTAAAATATCCTATTTTATTATCGAATAAAAATGATACAAAAGGATAGGATATGGAAATTTTTTTAGCTTTATTGGGTTTTTTCTCGTTAGGATTGATAGTTTGGCTTTTGCTAAAAGATTATACTACTCCAGCATTAGCTTTTATAAGTGTAAGTATTAGTGTAGCTTGTATTTTACTTATTCTTGAACGGCTTGGTTTTGGCGTGGGTGTAGCTTTAGGGGTTAAAGGAGGTGTTTTTGATATTAAAACATTGGTCGCTTTTATTAAAGATGGAGTCAAAAGTGTAACGGATACGGCAGCTTTGTTTGTTTTTTCTATACTCTTTTTTTAGTGTTTTAAATGCAAGTGGTTTTTTTACTAAAATTTTAAATGCATTTTTATCAAAAATGAAAGCTAATGTATATCAAGTTTGCATTCTTACTGTTTTTATTGCTGCTGCTGTGCATTTAGATGGTTCAGGTGCTTCTACTTTTCTTATTGTAATACCTGCATTATTACCTATTTATGAGCGTTTAGGTATAAGAAAGACTTCAATGTTATTGATTATTACTTCGGCTATGGGGGTTGTGAATGTTATTCCTTGGGGTGGTCCTACTTTAAGAGCGGCTACTAATATAGGAATGGATGCAAATTTGCTTTGGCACCATATTATACCTATTCAGATTGTAGGTTTGGTATTATCCCTTCTTTTGGCAATTTGGATTGCTAAGATAGAAATAAAAAGAGGTGTAGGTGCAGGTAACTTGTCTGGAATAAATTTAAATATAGAAAAAAGCGAACACCATAATGAAAAATGGTTTTGGTTAAATTTACTTGTAGCTATTGGGGTTATTGGGCTTTTAATTAGCGGTATTATTCCTAGTTATATTTGCTTTATGATAGGACTTGTAATAATTTTACCGCTTAATTATCCTAATTTAAAAACAGCTAAAAAAGTTTTAGATCGTGCAAGTGGTGGTGCAATGCTTATGTATATTACTTTAATTGGTGCTGGGATATTAATAGGCGTATTTGATAAAAGTGGTATTATGGAGAAAATGGGTGTTTTGATTTTAAATTTTGTTCCAGATTATTTAGGTGCTTATATTCCTTTAATGGTAGGGATATTGGCTGTTCCAATGGCAATTATTTTTTGTACAGATTCTTATTTTTATGGAGTGATGCCTATAGTTTTGAGTGTAACTAAGGCTTTTGGCGCTGAACCTTTGACTATAGCTATTATCATGGTGATAGCAAGAAATTGTGCGACATTTATTTCTCCTGTTGTGCCTGCAACTTTGCTAGGTTGTGGTTTAGCAGAGGTTAATATTAAAGATCATATCAAAAGAAGCTTTTTTTATATATGGGGTATAAGTATTATTTGTTTGATTTTTGCTGAGGTAGCTGGGATAATATAATTAAAATAAAAGAACTTTTGATTTTTCAATGATTGGTTCATTGTTTTATGATATTTTTGAGTCAAAAATTTATAAAAATATAAGCGTTTTTTTGTATTATTTTATTTTGCTTTAGAGAAAAATTATAAATTTAAACTTATAAGAATATTTTTTAAGTTGAAAGTAAATTTTAAAACGGAGAAATGATGTACAAAAAACAAAATTTACCAGAACTTACCTTAAGGGGTTTGATTTTGGGAAGTATTTTAACTATTATTTTTACAGCTTCAAATGTATATTTGGGGTTAAAAGTGGGACTTACTTTTTCATCATCAATTCCAGCTGTGGTCATCTCCATGGCGGTTTTGAGTCTTTTTAAGACTTCAAATATTTTAGAAAATAATATGGTTCAAACTCAAGCTTCAGCAGCAGGAACTTTATCATCAGTTATTTTTGTTATCCCAGGGCTTTTTATGTGTGGGTATTGGAGTGAATTTCCACTTTGGCAAACTTTTATGATATGTCTTTGTGGTGGCGGACTTGGAGTGCTTTTTACTATACCATTAAGAAGGACTATGGTGGTTGAAAGTAAACTTGCTTATCCTGAAGGTAGAGCCGCAGCTGAAATTTTAAAAGTAGCCAATAAAGATCAGAGTAATAAAAAAGGAAAACAAGGCATTAAAGAAATAGCATTAGGCTCTTTTATAGCTGCTATTTTTAGTTTATTAAGCAATGGTTTTAAACTCGCTGCAAGTGAGAGTAATTTTGCTTTTATTTGGAATAAAATGGCTTTTGGTTTTTCTATGGGATATTCTTTGGCACTTTTAGGAGCAGGTTATTTAGTTGGTTTAGCAGGTGCTATAGCTCTTTTTGTAGGTATGTTTTTAGCTTGGGGTATTTTTACTCCCTATCTTTCAAATTTTGAATTCGATAGTGTAAAAAATGCCGTAGATTTAGCTTCTAGTGTATGGAGTTCTAAAGTAAGGCTTATAGGAACAGGAGCTATTGCTATAGCAGCGCTTTGGACTTTAATAGAACTTTTAAAACCCGTTATTGAAGGTATTAAAGAAATTGTTAAAAATGTTAAAATTACTAATCAAGAAAAAAATGAAAGAACAAATATAGACCTTTCTTTAAAAAGTATTTTTATACTTTTTGTTTTAATGGTTGTGGGTTTATTTATTACTTTTTATAGTTTTGTTGAAGATGCTAACTTAAGTATTTATTATCAAATGCTATTTTCATTTGTTGGAACTTTAGTTTCTGTTTTAATAGGTTTTTTTGTTGCAGCAGCTTGCGGATATATGGCAGGACTTGTAGGATCTTCTTCTAGTCCTATTTCTGGAATCGGACTTATTGGTGTTATTATTTCTTCTATTGTTTTTTTGGTTTTAGGTGTGGAACTTTTTCAAGATCCTATGCTTTCTAAATTTGCAGTAGCATTAGCTATTTTTACTACTAGTGTTATTTTGGCTACAGCTGCTATTTCGAATGATAATTTACAAGATTTAAAGACAGGACATTTAGTCGGAGCTACTCCTTGGAAGCAACAAGTTGCTTTACTTGTAGGTTGTGTTTTTGGCGCTTTGGCTATAGTTCCTGTTTTAAATTTGCTTTATCAAGCTTATGGTTTTGTCGGAGCAATGCCAAGAGAAGGTATGGATGCTTCATCGGCTTTAGCAGCACCGCAAGCGAATTTAATGAGTACTATCGCTCAAGGAATTTTTCATCACAATATAGAGTGGGGTTATATGGCTTTTGGTGTATTTGTAGGAATTTTAATGATTATTATAGATAAAATTTTAAGAAGAACACAGAAAATGTCTTTGCCGCCTTTAGCCGTTGGAATAGGTATTTACCTTCCGCCTGCTGTAAATATACCTTTAGTTATAGGCGGAATTTTAAAATATATTGTAATGCAATACTTGACTAAAAAATATGCAAAAAATTCTCATAAAGAAGAAAAACTTGCAAGTTGTGAGCAAAGAGGCACGCTTTTTGCTTCAGGGCTTATAGTGGGTGAAAGTATTTTTGGGGTAATTATCGCAGGAATTACTGTATTTTCAGTAAGTATGGGTGGTAGTGAAAATCCTTTAGCTTTAAATTTAGCAAATTTTCATGATAGCGAGCTTTTCGCACTTATCTTTTTTGTGGGAGTTGTATTATATTTTATTAAGCGTATTGTTAAAAAAGATGCTTAATTTTTGGGGTTAAAACCCCATTTAATCCATTCTGATATAATTTTTCTTTTGCAATTATCATTCAAGGATTAAAATGGAAAATTTATATGCTTTAATACTTGGAATTATAGAAGGTCTGACTGAGTTTTTACCTGTTTCTTCAACAGGACATATGATTTTAGGTACGACTATTTTAGGTATTGATATAGATGAGTTTTGGAAAAGTTTTTTGATTATCATCCAGCTTGGTTCTATTTTGGCGGTAATTTTTGTATTTTGGCGTAAATTGTTTCAAGGGCTTGATATTTGGTTAAAACTTGCAGTGGGATTTTTTCCTACTGGAGTTATAGGGCTTTTTGTGGCAAAATACTTAAATGCTTTATTTAATGGTTGGGTTGTGGTTGGAATGCTCATTTTTGGTGGTGTTGTGCTTATTCTTATAGAACTTGCGCACAAAAATAAACAATATCGTATCAATTTCTTAGAAGAAATAAGTTTTAAACAAGCTTTTTGTATAGGTATTTTTCAATCTTTAGCCATGATTCCTGGCACTTCAAGAAGTGGAGCAAGTATTATTGGTGGGCTTTTGTTAGGATTTAATAGAAAAGTGGCTGCTGAATTTAGTTTTTTGCTTGCTATTCCAACGATGATTATTGCTACAGCTTATAGTATTTATAAAGAGCTTGAATTACTGAGTAATGCAAATTCTTTAATTCCTTTAGGCATAGGTTTTATCACTGCTTTTGTTGTTGCGGTTTTAGTTATAAAATTTTTCTTAAAATTTATTTCTAAATTTGACTTTATCCCTTTTGGAATTTATCGCATTATTTTAGGATTTATTTTCTTTTATTTGTATTATAGTGGGATTTTAAATACTGGAAGTGAATTTAAGCTATAAATAAATATTAAATTTATTCTAAGATTTTTTTAAAAATAAGCTGAATTTCAAAAATAATTAAGTCTTAGAAAGTTAAAATTAGAACTTTATAAACACTCACAGGGTAAGTGAGCGACAAAGGGTTAAAAATATGGAAAAAGAAGTTATTGCGTATTTGGACAATGAGACAATAATTGACTCTCAAAGTGTGAAAAATACAAATTTAAAAGAAATTTATTTTGATAATTCTAAAGAAAGTTTAGAGGTAATCCGTCATTCTTGTGCGCATTTAATGGCACAGGCGATTAAGAGTTTGTATCCTGAAGCTAAATTTTTCGTTGGTCCTGTTATAGAAGATGGATTTTATTATGATTTTCGTGTGGAAAGTAAGATTGGCGAAGAAGATTTAGTAAAAATTGAAAAAAAGATGAAAGAACTTGCTGAAGCAAAGATTGAAATTTTAAAATATGAAATCACAAAAAACGAAGCTTTGGCTAAATTTCAAAATGATGATTTAAAACAAGAAGTTTTATTGCGTATTCCTGATGGAGCTGTAAGTATTTATAAACAAGGTGAATTTGAAGATTTGTGTCGTGGTCCTCATGTGCCAAATACGAAATTTTTACGCTTTTTTAAACTCACTCGTGTTGCAGGAGCGTATTTGGGTGGCGATGAAAAAAGAGAAATGCTTACTCGAATTTATGGTACCGCTTTTGCAGATAAGGAAAGTTTAAAAGAGTATTTAACCATTATTGAAGAAGCTAAAAAACGTGATCATAGAAAGCTTGGAACAGAGCTTAAGCTTTTTACTTTTGATGATGAGATCGGAGGAGGTCTTCCTATTTGGTTGAGTAACGGTGCAAGACTTAGATCTAAACTTGAACATATGCTTTATAAGATCCATCGTTTACGTGGTTATGAGCCTGTGCGTGGGCCTGAACTTTTAAAAGCAGATGCATGGAAAATCAGTGGGCATTATGCAAACTATAAAGAAAATATGTATTTTACACAAATTGATGAACAAGAATATGGCATTAAGCCTATGAACTGTGTGGGACATATTAAAATTTATCAAAGTGATGTAAGAAGTTATCGTGATTTGCCTTTGAAATTTTTTGAATACGGCGTGGTACATCGTCATGAAAAAAGTGGGGTTTTGCATGGACTTTTTAGAGTGAGAGAATTCACTCAAGATGATGCACATATTTTTTGTATGCCAAGTCAGATTAAAGAGCAGGTTTTAGAAATTTTAGCTTTTGTGGATAATTTGATGAAATTATTTGATTTTAGCTATGAAATGGAAATTTCAACTAAACCTGAAAAAGCCATAGGTGATGATGAAATTTGGGAAATAGCGACTAAGGCTTTAAAAGAAGCTTTAGATGAACAAGGTTTAAAATACGGCATCGATGAAGGTGGCGGGGCTTTTTATGGGCCAAAGATTGATATTAAAATCACCGATGCTTTAAAAAGAAAGTGGCAATGTGGAACCATACAAGTAGATTTTAACCTGCCAAGTCGTTTTAAACTTGAATACACTGATAGTGATAATGAAAAAAAACAACCTGTAATGTTGCATCGTGCGATTTTAGGTTCTTTTGAAAGATTTATAGGAATTTTAACCGAGCATTGTGCGGGTGAGTTTCCATTTTTTATCGCACCAACTGCGGTGGGTATAGTGCCAATAGGCGAAGCACATATTGCTTACGCAAAAGAAATTCAAAAAGAATTATTAGAGCTTAATATCGATAGCGAGGTGTATGAAAAAAATGAGAGCTTAAGTAAAAAAATTCGTATCGCTGAAAAGCAAAAATTACCTATGATTTTAGTTTTAGGCGATGATGAGGTGGCAAAGCGTAGCGTTGCTTTAAGAGATAGAAGAGCTAAAGAACAAAAAAATCTTAGCTTGGACGAATTTATTAAATTAGTTAAGGAGAAAATGAGTGAGGTACACTTTTGAGTAAAGAAAAAGAAGTATTGCTCAATGAAGAAATAAGAGCGGATGAAATCAGATGTGTTGGCGATGATGGCAAAGTTTATGGTATTATCAGTAGTGATGAAGCTTTAGAAATTGCAAATCGTTTAGGACTTGATCTTGTAATGATAGCTGCAGATGCTAAGCCACCTGTTTGCAAGATCATGGACTATGGTAAATTCCGTTATCAACAAGAGAAAAAACAAAAAGAAGCAAAGAAAAAACAAAAAGTGATTGATATAAAAGAAATCAAACTTTCTGTAAAAATTGCTCAAAATGATATTAATTACAAGGTAAAACATGCTTTAGAATTTTTAGAACAAGGTAAGCATGTGAGATTTCGTGTGTTCTTAAAAGGACGTGAAATGGCAACTCCTGAAGCAGGTGTAGCTTTGCTTGAAAAAATTTGGACTATGATAGAAAATGAAGCTAATCGTGACAAAGAGCCAAATTTTGAAGGTCGTTATGTAAATATGCTTGTAACTCCAAAAAAAGCTTAATCCACTTTTGTGGATAAGGCTTTTAAAGGTTTTAAATTTTGAAAGAAAATCCTTCTTTTTTAAAAGAGCAAATTATAACTTATCTTGGAAATAAAAGAGCGCTTTTAAGTTTTTTAAATAAGGGCTTTAAGGTAGCTAAAAAAGAACTTGGTAAAGATAAATTTAGTTTTTGTGATATATTTAGTGGCTCAGGTGTTGTAAGTCGTTTTGCAAAAGCGCACTCAAATTATATTTTAGCCAATGATTTAGAGGATTATTCAAAACTCATCAATGAGTGTTATCTTGCTAATAAAGACAAAGATTTACTTCAAAATATAAAAAAGTATTATAAAAATTTAATCCAAAATTTAGATTTTCAAAAAGGTTTTATCAGTGAGCTTTATGCTCCAAAAGATGATGATGATATTAAAAAAAATGAAAGGGTTTTTTATACTTTTAAAAATGCTTTATATCTTGATACTATAAGGCAAAAAATCGAAAATGAAATTCCAAAAGAATTGAGGCATTTCTTTATAGCTCCTTTGATTTATGAAGCCAGTGTTCATTCAAATACTAGCGGAGTTTTTAAAGGTTTTTATAAGGGTAAGGATGGCATCGGAAAATTTGGTGGCGAAGGACAAAATGCACTTAAACGCATTAAAGGAGAAATAGAGCTTAAAATGCCTATTTTTTCAAATTTTTCTTGTGAATTTGAAGTGATGCAAAAGGATGCAAACATGCTTGCAAAAGAACTTGATTTTTTTGATGTAGTGTATCTTGACCCCCCTTATAATCAGCACCCTTATAGTTCTAATTATTTTATGCTAAATTTAATTGCAAATTATAAAAAACCTGAAGAAATTTCTAAAATCAGTGGCATTCCAAAGGATTGGAACCGCAGTACTTTTAATAAGTCAAAATTTGCCCAAGATGCTTTATTTGAACTTATTAATGATTTAAAAGCAAGAGTGATTTTACTTTCTTATAATTGTGAAGGTTTTGTAAAAAAAGAAATTTTTTTAAAGCGCTTAAGCACTCTTGGAAAATGCCGGATTTTAGAGCAAAAATATAATACTTTTAGAGCTTCTCGCAATCTTAAAAATCGCAATATCCATCTTCATGAGCAACTTTATATTTTAGTTAAAAATTAGTTTTTCGTGCTAAAATTGCACTTAAAAATGAGGAGGGATTTATGAAACTAAAATTATCTTTTTGTACATTAATGGCATTTGGTTTTTCTAACTATCTTTTTGCTTCAGCTATTGATCCAAAGTTATTTTCAAGAATATCTTGATTTTGCCAGTAATAAAGGCAAATTTCAAGTAGGTCAAATTGGCTTTTAAATTTTAGCAAAAAATCCTAGTCAAAATATCTCTTTTAATGTGCCTATGATTGATTTTTCTACTTCAAATCGTGGAGGAAAATTCCAAGGAGAATTTACCAATATAGGATAATCTTATATAGTCAGTGCTTCTCATATGAGTACAAGTTTAAATACTGGGAAGTAAATAAAGGCTATGTGAAACAAGGTAGTGTTTTACACTTTGGAGGGGTAGCAAATAGAATCGTAAATTTTACTTATAAAAAAGAAAATGTGGATTTTGCTGTTTTAAAAATGAGTAAGATTAGTCTCAATAAAAGTGCAAATTTGAGTAAAGATTTAAATCTTATTGAAAAAAATTCTGGCGATGGTGGAGATATTTATGAATACAAGGATCCATTTTGGGATAGTTGTCAAAGTGGAAAATGTGATTATTCAAAAGGCAAAGGCAAGCTTTTTGATAGTTCGCGTTATGAGTATTTTGTAAGAGAGGGAAGTGGTATTGTAGCTTTAGGTTTTGAAGATACAAATAAAGTACCCATTAAGATTTTTGATTCTAATGAAATCAATTTAGGAGGTTTTGTCAGTTTAGCTCCTAAAAATACTGAAGATAAGCGTTTTAAGTTGCAATTTCTTAATTATACCAATGATAAAAGAAATCCTTTTACAAGTTCTTCAACACCTGGGGATTCTGGAAGTGGAGTTTATGTTTATGATAAGATTGATAAAAAATGGTATTTAGTAGGTGTAGTAAGTACGAGTAATTGTAATGCCCATTTTACTGATGGATATACTTGTTCACAGGTTGATTATGCTTTGATCAATCAAGTAAAGATCCATGAATTTCAAAATACTCATAAAATAGCCATAGGATCTGGAACTTATACACTTAGTAGCGAAGGTTTGATGAAAGATGATAAAAAAATAGAAAATGTAAGTTTGATTTCTGGGACTAATGCGGGTTATGTAAGTTATGAAAATGTTTTTGGTGATAAGGCTAAATATGATGATAGAATCAAAGAAATGCAAAATAGCAAGGATTTGTATTTTTCTCAAAATGGAAGTATAAATTTAAATAGCGATGTGGATTTAGGTGCTAGTGTTTTAAATTTTGAACAAAATTCACACTGGAAAATAACAGGCGATAAATGGCTTATACATGGCGGAATTTACGCTGATAAAGGTTCAAGTGTAGAATATAATGTTAAAACCAAAAAAGATGATTTTCTTTATAAAATGGGCGAAGGAGAGCTTGTTGTCAAAAGTCAAAGTGTGGATGCAGGACTTAGAATGGGTGAAGGCAAGGTAAGTCTTGAGGGTGAAGGTTTGAGTTTTGGTGAAATTTATATGAATGGTGGAACTTTGGATCTATCGGGCTTAACATTAAAATTTGATCAAATTAAAGCTAACTCTAATAATGTTTTTATCACAAGCTCTAAAGCAGGGGCAAATTTAAATTTAGAAAACAAGCAAAATTATCTTTATCATGGCAATATTTTTTCAGATGAGGCCATAACAATTAGTGCTAATACAGATAAAGCTTTGATTTTTGATGGCAATATTTACAATAAAGAAGGTGTTTTTAAGGCAGAAAACGCCAAGTTAAATTTTCAAGGACATCCTAGCATACACGCTTATGTGAGCGAAAAACAAGCTAAAAAACTTCAAGAGCAAGGTTTAAGCGCTTTAACCAAACCTGTAAGTTTTGCACAAGAAGATTGGGAAGATAGGGTTTTTGTTTTAAAA
Source organism: Campylobacter jejuni (assembly GCF_001457695.1). Taxonomy (NCBI): domain Bacteria; kingdom Pseudomonadati; phylum Campylobacterota; class Epsilonproteobacteria; order Campylobacterales; family Campylobacteraceae; genus Campylobacter; species Campylobacter jejuni. The sequence continues at coordinate 204,577 of NZ_LN831025.1, forward strand.
GAGCTTAATTTAGATCAAAGCGAGTTTTATTTAGGGCGTAATGCAAGCTTAAAAGTAGAAAATCTTAATGCTAAAAATTCCAAAATAGAGCTTGGAAGTAAAAATTTGTGGATCGATGAAAAAGATGGGGAAAATATCACTGATAAAGTTCAAGATAGTTTTTATGGAGACGCTGCACAAACAGGAGTTGGTAAAGAAATGGGATTTGAGCAAAATCTTAAAAATACCCAAAATGCTAAGATAGAAAAGGTTTATTTTAGTGGAAATTTAAATCTTGATCATTCTGATGCTACTTTACAAAACATAGTTTTTAGCGGTAATATTAAAGGTGTTGATGATGCACAAAAAAATCTTGTAATCAAAGATTCTTTGTTTGAGTCTAATATACAAATGAGTAATATTCAAGCAGAAAAAAGTGCTATTTATGGGAAAGTTGATACAAACAGATTAAATGCAAATAATACAATATTTAAAATCAATGTGGATTTTGAAAATTCTAAAGCAGATTATATTAATTCTAAGGAAAGCACGCAAGGAGTAAATAATACTTTAGTATTAAATTTTCTTAATAATCCTAGTAAAAAAGAGGGTTTAAATATATTACTAGCTAAAATAAACATTTAACAAAGGAATTTTTTACTATACCAAATGTGGAGCAAGGTTTTAGTACATATACTCCAAATGTTGTTTTTTCTTATAATGAAGAAAATTTTGCCCAGTGGAATTTAGAAAAAATTGATTCTAAAATTAAAGATGAGTATTTTTTTACTAATGATAATACTCAAGCTATTGCAAAAGCTAAATCTATACTTACTCAAGCTACTTTAGGCTCCATGATAGAATGGAATAATATGCATAAAAGAATGGGAGAATTACGCAATAATCCTTATGAAAGTGGTGTATGGTTAAGAACTTTTGGAGGCGGTACGAGCGATGAGTATAATAGTGGAAAATACTTTGAAATTCAAAGCGGATATGATAAATTAAACGAGTATTCGAATTTCGAGCTTTACAGTGGAGTAATGATCAATTATACAAATATGAATTTAAGTGCTACTGATTTGAGTGCGAAATTAAATGGTTATGGAATAGGACAGTATTTTAGCTTCTTGTTTATGAAGGTTTTTATAGTGATTTTGTTTTAAGATATATTTATTATCAAAATGAAGTAAATGCAAATTTTATTCCAGGAAATCAAGGTAGATTAGATGATAATGATGGTTCGCATAATATTATCTTAAGTGCTGAGTTAGGTTATAGAAAAACTTATGATAAAATTTATCTTGAGCCGAGTTTGGAATTTATCAGTGGTTATGTAGAAGCTATGGATCTAAAAGGAGATATTGCTAGTTTAAAACGATCTTTTTATATTCCTTTAGTCGCAAAAACAGCATTTTTCATAGGAAGTCAAAATCAAAATTTAAATTTTAGAACAGGACTTGGTTTATATGCAGATCTGATTAAAACAGGAGATCAAATTTTAGAGGATCAAGCAAGTCAGAGAAGATATGAAGGAAAAAAGATCAAAGAATGTTTATAAATTTAGGAAGTGATTATAAGCTTAATGATAAAACACGCTTTAGTTTCGAATTTGAAAAGACATTTTTTGGCGATTTAAATGTGGATTGGAATGTAAATGCTAATTTAAGATATAGTTTTTAAATAAAAAATAATTTAAAAATTGTATTTTTATTTTAAGTTTTTTTGTTTATAATACTTACTTTTACATTTAAAGGATAAAGATGAAAATAAAAGTTGGGATTTTAGGAGCGAGTGGTTATGCGGGCAATGAGCTTGTACGCATTTTGCTTAATCATCTCAAAGTTGAAATTTCTTATTTAGGTTCGAGTTCTAGCACGGGACAAAATTATCAAGATCTTTATCCGAATACCCCTTTAAATTTATGTTTTGAAAATAAAAATTTAGATGAACTTGAGCTTGATCTTTTGTTTTTGGCTACTCCGCATGAATTTAGTGCTAAGCTTTTAAATAAGAATTTGTTAAAAAAGATGAAAATCATTGATTTAAGTGCGGATTTTCGTCTTAAAAATCCTAAAGATTACGAGCTTTGGTATAAATTCACTCATCCTAATCAAGAGCTTTTGCAAAATGCAGTTTATGGACTTTGCGAGCTTTATAAAGAAGAGATAAAAAAAGCAAGTTTGGTGGCAAATCCAGGTTGCTATACCACCTGTTCTATCTTAAGTCTTTATCCGCTTTTTAAAGAAAAGATTATTGATTTTAACTCAGTTATTATTGATGCAAAAAGCGGAGTAAGTGGAGCAGGAAGAAGTGCAAAGGTGGAAAATCTTTTTTGTGAAGTTAATGAAAATATCAAAGCTTATAATTTAGCTTCGCACCGCCATACTCCTGAAATTGAAGAGCATTTAAGCTATGCGGCCAAAGAGAAAATCACTCTACAATTTACCCCTCATCTTGTGCCTATGCAAAGAGGAATTTTAATCAGTGCTTATGCAAATTTAAAAGAGGACTTGCAAGAACAAGATATACGCGATATTTATACAAAATACTATCAAAACAATAAATTCATAAGGCTTTTACCGCCGCAGTCGCTTCCGCAGACTCGGTGGGTTAAATCAAGCAATTTTGCGGATATAAATTTTAGTATAGATCAACGTACAAAGCGTGTTATTGTGCTTGGTGCTATTGATAATTTAATCAAAGGTGCAGCAGGACAAGCTGTTCAAAATATGAATTTAATGTTTGATTTTGATGAAGATGAAGGACTTAAATTCTTTGCAAATTTGTAAAGGATAGAAATGTTAATACGAGCTATGCAAAAAAGCGATTATGAAGCCGTTTATAAGCTTTGGTGTGAGATAAAAGGCTTTGGGATAAGAAGCATTGATGATAGCAAAGAAAATATAGAAAATTTTTTAGATAGAAACCCAAATCTTAGCGTTGTAGCAGTGATTGATGAAGAAATTGTAGGAAGCATACTTTGCGGGCATGATGGACGCACAGGGGGATTTTATCATGTATGTGTGCATAAAGATCATAGAAAAAAGGGTATAGCACACGAGATGACTAAATTTTGTCTTGAGGCTTTAAAAGCTCAAAAGATTAATAAAATCGCCTTAATCGCTTTTAAAAACAATGATTTAGGCAATGAGTTTTGGAAACATTATGGTTTTACTTTAAGAGAGGATGCGAATTATTACGATCTTTCTTTAAATGAGTATAATCAAACCAGCTTTAATGCTTAAGGAATGATCATGCAAAAATATTTAGAAAAAGCCAATGTCTTAATCGAAGCTTTGCCTTATATACGCAAATTTAATTCCAAGATTATACTTATAAAATACGGCGGATCAGCTATGGAAAATGAAGAGCTAAAGCATTGCGTGATGCAAGATATAGCTCTTTTAAAACTTGTGGGTTTAAATCCTATCATCGTACATGGTGGGGGAAAAGATATTTCTGCTATGTGTGAAAGATTGGGCGTAAAGAGTGAGTTTAAAAACGGTCTTAGGGTTAGTGATAAAGCCACTACTGAAGTAGCCAGTATGGTTTTAAATCATATCAATAAAAATTTAGTCCATAGTTTGCAAAATTTAGGAGTTAAAGCCATAGGGCTTTGTGGTAAAGATGGCGCGCTTTTAGAATGTGTGAAAAAAGATGAAAATTTAGCTTTTGTTGGCACGATACAAAAGGTAAATTCGAAAATTTTAGAAGAGCTTTTGGAAAAAGATTTTTTACCTATCATTGCTCCTATTGGCATGGATGAGAATTTTAATACTTATAATATCAACGCTGATGACGCAGCTTGTGCGATCGCTAAGGCTTTAAGGGCTGAAAAACTTGCTTTTTTAACTGATACTGCAGGGCTTTATGAGGATTTTAATGATAAAAATTCTTTAATTTCTAAAATCAGCCTTGAACAGGCTAAAATTTTAGCTCCTAAAATAGAAGGTGGTATGCATGTAAAATTAAAATCTTGCATTGATGCTTGTGAAAATGGAGTCAAAAAGGTACATATTTTAGATGGGCGTGTGAAACATTCTTTGTTGCTTGAGTTTTTTACCGATGAAGGTATAGGCACTTTGGTGGGTTAAAGGATGAAAATGGATTATAAAGAACAAAGTCATATTATCCCTACCTATAAGCGTTTTGATATAGTTTTAGAAAAAGGGCAGGGGGTTTATCTTTTTGACGATAAGGCTAAAAAATATCTTGATTTTTCAAGTGGCATAGGTGTTTGTGCTTTAGGATATAATCATGCTAAATTTAATGCCAAAATCAAAGCGCAAGTGGATAAGCTTTTGCATACTAGCAATTTATATTATAATGAAAATATAGCTGCTGCAGCTAAAAATTTAGCCAAAGCTAGTGCTTTAGAGCGTGTTTTTTTTACAAATTCTGGTACAGAAAGTATAGAAGGAGCGATGAAAACAGCTAGAAAATACGCCTTTAACAAAGGCATTAAGAGTGGACAATTTATCGCTTTTAAGCATTCTTTTCATGGGCGTACTTTAGGGGCTTTATCGCTTACTGCTAATGAAAAATATCAAAAGCCTTTTAAGCCTTTAATTTCACGGGTTAAATTTGCAAAATATAATGATATTTCAAGCGTTGAAAAACTGGTAAATGAAAAAACTTGTGCCATTATCTTAGAAAGCGTGCAAGGAGAAGGTGGGATAAATCCTGCAAATAAAGATTTTTACAAAGCCTTAAGAAAGCTTTGCGATGAAAAAGATATATTATTAATCGCTGATGAAATTCAATGTGGTATGGGTAGAAGTGGAAAATTTTTTGCCTATGAGCACGCACAAATTTTGCCTGATATCATGACTTCAGCGAAGGCCTTGGGTTGTGGGCTTAGTGTGGGTGCTTTTGTAATAAATCAAAAGGTAGCAAGCAATTCTTTAGAAGCGGGCGATCATGGTAGCACTTATGGGGGAAATCCTTTGGTTTGTGCAGGAGTGAATACAGTTTTTGAAATTTTTAAAGAAGAAAAAATTTTAGAAAATGTCAATAAACTCACGCCTTATTTAGAGCAAAGTTTAGATGAGTTGATCAAAGAATTTGATTTTTGTAAAAAACGCAAAGGTTTAGGGTTTATGCAAGGGCTGAGTCTTGATAAAAGTGTAAAAGTATTCAAGGTCATTCAAAAATGCCAAGAAAATGCACTTTTACTGATAAGTTGTGGAGAGAATGATTTGAGATTTTTACCTCCTTTAATTTTGCAAAAAGAACATATTGATGAAATGAGCGAAAAGTTAAGAAAGGCTCTAAAGAGTTTTTAATAAATTTTGTAAAAAAGTTTATTCTTTTCCATCTACTATAGGCACAAATAAACATTCTTCTAAAATTTCTTTTTGTAAATTTGTGCCATTTTTTCTAAGGCGTGTGATGAATTGTTTGCCATTGTGTAAAATAGGAGCGACTAAAATCCCGTCATCGCTTAATTGATCGAGTAAAATTTCAGGAATTTGTGTCGCATAAGCAGAAAATAAAATCCTATCATAAGGAGCATAATTTTTCCAGCCATTTTGCCCATCATCAAATTTTACATTGATATTAAAAAGTTCTAATTCTCTGAAAGTTTGAGCGGCTTTTTTGGCTAAATTTTCTATGCGTTCTATGGTAAAAACACGCCTTATGACTTTGCTTAAAATCGCAGCTTGATAGCCACTTCCACAACCTATCTCTAAAATACTATCAGCATTTTTAAAATCTAAGGCCATAGTCATTTTAGCTACAGTTAAAGGTGAACTAATCCATTGAGAATTTGCCAAAGGCAAAGCATCAAGGCGATAAGCATGGGCTTTTAAAGGAGAAAAAATTTCACGCGGAATTTGACAAAAAGCATTAAAAAGTTCTTCATTGATAAAAACTTTTTGTGCAATTTCTTCAGCCATATTTTGACATCTTTTTTGTTCAAATGCGTTCATTACTTCTCCTATAAATTTAAATAAAAATTGTAACTAAAAAAGTTGAAATAGAGTTAAACTTAGCTATACTTAAATAAAAAGGAAAAAAATGCTTATAAAATTTAAAAATCATAGTCCCAAACTAGGTCAAAATGTTTTTGTTGCAGAGGGTGCTAAAATCATAGGAGAAATAGAAATAGGAGATGAAAGTGGTATTTGGTTTAATTGTGTTTTAAGAGCCGATTTTAATTTTATAAAAATTGGCAAAAGAACCAATATTCAAGATCTTAGCACGGTGCATGTTTGGCATAGGGAATTTGATGAAAAAGGAAAGTTAAAAGACGCTGGTTTTCCTACGATAATAGGAGATGATGTAACCATAGGACATAATTGCGTTATCCATGCTTGTGTGATAAAAAATCGTGTTTTAGTCGGAATGAATGCTGTTATCATGGACAATGCTTTGATAGAAGAAGATAGCATAGTGGGTGCTGGAAGCGTTGTAACAAAGGGTAAAAAATTTCCGCCACGCTCTTTGATACTTGGAAATCCTGCAAAATTTGTGCGTGAATTAAACGATGAAGAAATAAGCTTTCTAAAACAATCCGCTTTAAATTATGTGGATTTTAAAAACGAGTTTTTAAAAGATCTTCAGTGATATTTTGAAGTTTAGGTGAGAGTTTTACTTCAAATTTCACAAAACGATCAAGATCTAAAAAACTCTCATCGAGTTTTGAAATTTGCTCTTTTGTATAATCTTGAATAGTATTTAAAGATGACTTTTTAAGAAGTCTTTTTTCTTTGTAGACTAATTCTAAAAGTTCTTTGCGTTCTAAATTTTCATCTTGATTTGGGTTTTCGTCAAAAACATAAAGCTCATCAAAAAGGATTTTTTGCGTGTTTTTATCATAAACCCTAAAAAGCTTTTTAAAATGAGGTAGGGTTGATTTTTCGTTATTTTCGCTGATTTTGATTTTAGGTTTTATGTCTTGATCTTCTAAGGCTGCGAGTTTATAAACGCAACTAAAAATAGGGTCACTTGAAGCAGTGATCAATCTTTCGCCTACACCAAAGATATCAATAGGTGCATTTTGTTCTTTGAGTTTTTTAATACTCCATTCATCAAGGGCGTTAGAAACTATGATTTTACATTTTTGAAGTCCTGCTTGATCAAGTTCTTGTCTGATTTTCAAACTCAACTCAAGTAAATTTCCAGAATCTATTCTCACACCGCCTTCTTGAATATCAAATTCTTTAAAAACTTTAATCGCATTTTTAAGTCCGCTATTTAGACAATCATAAGTATCGATCAAAAAAACAGGATTTTTTGGATAAATTTTCACATAAGCTTTAAAAGCTTCAAGTTCATTTTCAAACATTTGCACCCAAGAATGTGCCATAGTTCCATTGATAGGGATATTATAAATTTTTCCTGCTAAAGTACAAGCACTTCCTATGCAACCTCCTATAAAAGCTGCTCTTGCTCCTTTTAAGGCTGCTTCACTTCCTTGTGCTCTGCGTGAACCAAATTCTAAAATTTTACTGTCTTTAGCTGCACGCACGATACGATTGGTTTTGGTAGCAATAAGGCTTTGGTGGTTTAAACTTAAAAGTAAAAAAGTTTCTAAAAGCTGTGCTTCTATAGTTGTAGCTTTAACGCAAAGTAAAGGTTCGTTTGGAAAAATCACTTCTCCTTCACGCATGGCATAAATTTCACCTTTAAATTTAAAGCTGGCTAAAAAATCTAAAAATTCTGTATCAAAAATACCTTGTTTTCTTAAAAATTCTATATCTTCTGCATCAAAACTCAAATTTTCAACAAAGTCTAAAATATCTTCAAGACCTGCAAAAATAGCAAAAGAACCTGAATCTGGAATTTTTCTAAAAAATATATCAAAATAACAAATTTGATCTTTTTTATTGTTTTTGAAATAGCCTTGAGACATTGTAAATTCATAAAAATCACAAAGCAAGGCTAAAGAAGTTTTAGAAGTCATCAAAGCTTATACTACCCTTAGAATAATTCGTTACTTTACTTTCAAAGAAATTGCTCTTTTGATCGTTAAATTTTGAAAAATCATCTACCCATTTAATGGGATGTTTTGCATTGTATAATTTATCTAAATTGATCGCGCTTAATCTTTGATCTACAAGATAATGGATATATTCTTCTATGATATCATCAGTAAAGCCCATGATTTGATTTTGAGTGATGTATTTACCCCATTTGATCTCAAGGTCTCCAGCTTTTTTAAACATATCATAAATTTTATTGATATTTTCATCATGGAACAAATCAGGTCTTTCTTTGCGTACTGAATTGATCATATTTTGAAATAATAAAAGATGTGTGATTTCATCTCTTTGGATAAAGCGGATCATTTGTGCTGAACCTAGCATTTTTCCTGCACGTGCAAGTGCGTAAATAGCAGTAAAACCACTATAAAAATATACTCCTTCTAAAATTTGATTTGCCACCATAGCTAAAAGAAGTTTATTATCATCTACATCGCCTGCTAATTCTTCATAAATGCTTGAAATAAAGTCATTTTTTTCACGCAAAGTTTCATCATGCTTTTCCATTTCATAAATCAAATCTGTATTATCGCAAATCGCTTCTACCATAACAGCGTAAGATTTTGAATGGTTTGCCTCTTCATAAGCTTGGCGTGCTAAAACTGCATTGATTTCAGGAGCTGTGATGTAAGGGTTGATATTGTCTGCTAAATTATTGGTTTGAAAACTATCCATAGAAATAAGCTGACTCCAAACCAAATCATACATTCTTTTTTCACCTGCAGTTAAATTACAGCGATAATCAAGTGCATCTTTAGTTGTATCCACTTCTTTTGGAAACCAAGTATTTGCCTCCATTAAATCCCAAAGTTTTAAAGCCCAAGTATATTTTGCCTTAGTAAAATTTAAAATTCCATGTGGGTTACCATCAAAAACTTTACGATCTCCTAAGGTTTCGTTTGAACTTGGATTGTAAATTCTTTTTCTTTGCATTTTTAACCTTTCTTTATGCTTTAGTAGCTATACAACTTTGAGTTAAAATATCGTGTAAATTTAAACGATCTTTTCTTACAAAACTGACAAATAAACCAAAGAGTAAGCCAAAACTTATAATAAATATCACATATCTTAGTAAAATTCTAAGAAAACTTAGTTTCTTTCCCGTTTTTATATCAATAAGATATAAATCATATGCTTTAAGACCTGGGCTTTGTGCCTTTTTTGTTAAAAAAATAGCTTGAATCAAACCAAATAAAAAAGTACATAAAGTTGTGATAAAATGGTTGTTTAAAAAAGATTCTTTAGAGCCTAATAGAAAATAAAATAAATACAAAATAGGAACATAAATAAGAAAAATATCTATAAGCAAAGCTCTAAATCTTAGCCATCTAGAGCTAATTTTTGCTTTAGTTTTCATTTAATTTCCACGGCTTCCTGGTTTTATAGCTTTACTCCCTTTTTTACAAAGTGGACAATTTGTTTCATCATAAATTTCAAATTCAAAATTTCCTAGAGTAAAGAGTGGTAAATTTTCAGGTAATTTCGCATTATCTTTTCTTGGAGATTTTAAATTTTCTACTGCACAAAAACCACGATTTGCCAATGCTGCAAAACCTACAACAATGCCACCTAAACTTTCAATGATTTTTGCACTCTCTAAAGCACTACCACCTGTAGTAATGATATCTTCACAAATTATAAATTTTTCACCCTTTTTCACCTCAAAACCACGTCTTAAAGTCATTTCTTTATTTACTCTTTCAGTGAAGATAAAACGTTTACTACAAGCTCTCGCAAGCTCATAACCTGCTAAAATTCCACCTAAAGCAGGAGAACAAATGCTATCAAATTCTATCTTATAGCTTGCAATAATCTTTGCAAGTTCGTCACAAAGTTTTGCTGCTAATTTTGGATTCTCTAAAACTTTTGCACTTTGAAGATAAAATTGCGAATGTTTACCTGAACTTAGTAAAAAATGGTCTTCTAAATAAGCACCACAATCTTTATAAATTTGCCCTAAATTCATCGTTAAACCTTTAAAAGTTCACTTTCTTTACTTTTTACACTCTCATCAATTTTTATTGTGTAGGCGTCGGTAAGTTTTTGCACTTCATCATAAGCTTTTTTTGCTTCATCTTCGCTTATTGCCTTATCTTTTTCTAGTTTTTTAACTGCATCGTTGGCATCTTTGCGTATATTTCTTATAGAAACTTTTGCCTTTTCACCCATAGCTTTAGCTTGCTTTACGTTTTCTTCTCTTTGCTCTCTAGTCATCGGAGGGAAAAATAATTTTACACTTTCGCCGTCATTGTTTGGATTTACACCGATATTTGCAGCTGCAATAGCACTTTCTATGGTTTTTAGTAAAGGTTTTTCCCAAGGAGTGATGCTAATAGTTGAAGCATCGCTTGCTAAAACAGTTGCTACTTGATTTAAAGGAGTTTGAGTTCCGTAATAATCCACTGTAATATGATCTAAAATATGGGTATTAACTTTTCCAGTTCTTAAAGTGGTGAAGTCTTTTTTTAAGGCTTCTAAAGATTTTTCACTTTGGGTTTTTTGTTTGTTAAAAATTTCACTTAGCATTATCATTTCCTTTAATTATTTACTTGAATTAACATCGCTTGGAAGTTGTGCTGCACTTGGAGCGATAGAATTTGTGTTTGGGGTAGCAGGCACAATAGGAGCGCTTGGAATAGTAGTGTTGTTGTTTTCTACTTTAATTTTCTCTGCTAGTGAGTCCTTGCTAGCTTTATTGTATAAATAACCAAGACCAATAGTATTTGCAATAAGTAAAATTCCCATGACAAAGGTAAATTTTGCCAAAAATCCAGCCGGTCCTTTGGCACCAAATAAACTTTCATTGCTTCCACTATAAGCTCCAAGTCCTATACTTGAACTTTTTTGAAGTAAAACTGCTATACAAATAACTACAACGATGATAAATTGTAAAATGATTAAAAGAGTGATCATTGAAAATTCCTAAAAGTTAATTTTTAAATGATTATTTTAACTAAATAAAACTTGAAAAGTTTTGAAACTTGAAAAGTTTTTGTGAGAAAAATCCCACAAAAACTTATCTGCTATTGAAGCTTCTTAAGATATTAAGTAAAGATACGAAAAGATTAACAAAATCAAGATAAAGTGCTACTGCACCTTCGATTGGAGTTTCATAATTTCCGCGGATAATATTTTGCGTATCATAAAGAATGTAAAATGAAAATAATATTGCAGCTACTGCTGAAATAGCTAGATTAACTATACTGCTTTGGAAGAAAAGGTTTAGTAAAGATGCTGCTACAATAACGATTAATACTATAAATAAAGCTTTGCCTATAACAGTAAAATCTTTTTTTGTATTCATAGCAAATACGCTAAGTCCTGCAAAAGCAACTGTTGTTAAAGCAAAAGCTTGAGCGATGATAATTCCTCCAGCTGGTAGAGCTAAAACTGAAATAAGCAAAGGTGTAAGTGTTAAACCTGAGCAGAAAGTAAAACCAAAAAGTAAAACAAGATTTAATGGAGCTTCTCTTTTTTTCCATTGCAAAGCAAATAAAAGTCCGATTTCAACAGCAAAAAGGATCCAAAAAGTTACTTGTGATTGTATAAAAAATGATGCTAAAGCAAAAATTCCTACATACGCACCTACTGTTGCAGCTAATAATGAAGCAGCAAAAAGTTGATAAGTTTGTTTAATAAAAATACTTAATTCGCTTGAGCGTGTATTTTCAAATTCTTTTGATCTTGAGTAGTCTCTATCATAAAGACTCATAAAATTCTCCTTGTAAAATTGTTAGATTTTTTAAAATCTTGAGCGAAATCTAACATATTAGATTAAATAAAAAGTTAATTTATATAATATCTTATGCTTAAATGAAATCTTTGCTGAAATTTTGTTATAATTTCAAGATTTTAGTTTCAGGTTGGTTTTATGGAAAATCTTATTAGCGGTGCGATTAAGTTTATGCAAGAAGACTTTAAGGAGCATGAAGAACTTTTTGAAAGTCTAAAAAATAAGCAAAATCCCCATACTCTTTTTATAGGTTGTTCTGATTCTAGAGTAATTCCAAATTTGATCACTAATACGGGTCCAGGTGAGCTTTTTGTAATACGAAATATTGCAAATATAGTTCCACCTTATCGCGTTGGAGAAGATTACTTGGCGACAACTTCAGCAATAGAGTATGCTTTAAATTCATTGCATATTAAAAATATCGTCGTTTGTGGCCATAGTAATTGTGGAGGTTGCAATGCTCTTTATTATTCTGATGAAGAGTTAAATAAAATTCCTAACGTGAAAAAATGGCTTACTATGTTAGATCCGATAAAAAAAGATGTAATGATTTTTGCAAGAGACGATTTGGCTATGCGTTCATGGCTTACAGAAAAATTAAATTTAGTAAATTCTTTGCAAAATATACTTACTTATCCAGGCGTGCAAGAAGCTTTAGATGAAGGAAAAATAGAAGTACATGCTTGGTATTATATTATAGAGACAGGTGAAATTTATGAGTATGATTTTAAAGCAAAAATTTTTACTTTAATACAGGATAGGAAAGTTCAATGAAAAAAATTATTTTTAGTTTATGTTTTTTTATTTTATACCTTGGAGCACAAGAATTTAAATTTATTGATGCGAATATTAGTAAAGAGGATGAAGGAATTTATGCTTTAGTTGAAAAATATGTTGATCTTAACAATCAAATTAAAGAATTTAAGAAAAACAATGATGAAAATTCAAGCACTTTTAATGGTATTTTAAGTGAATTTGAAAAAGACAAAAAGACTATTTTAGCAAAAATACCCGATATGATAGTAGGACAAAAGATTAATGAAGAGGCAGTGGCTAGATTTTTAAAAGCAAAAGAAAAATTACTAGATGTTCAAAAAAAGAATATTAATAAGCCTTATATTTATACAGATGCCACTCTTAATCTAGTTTATTTTAATATTGTGGAAAGTTTTTATTCTTCTTTGTTTGAAGTGGAAAAACTTTTTAAAAATACAGCAAGTAGTGAAGATTTGATTGCTACTGTTGATAAAGCAATGGAAAATTTACAAAATTCTTCTAGTATAAATTTAAACAGTTTTAAAAGCAAAATTACAAATCCAGAAGAATTAGAAAAAATTACCCTAAAAGAAAGATATATCAGTAATGCTGTAGATTCTTATTCTGAAATTCTTAAGTATTTACGCTCAAATGCAGATTTGCTTGAAAGTAATTATATTTTTTCATTACTTGAGCTTCAAGTTTGGATAGATCGTATAAATGAGGCAATTGGAGTAGGTTTCATTAATATCGGAAAAATAGTAATTTCTGCTTTGGTTTTAGCATTTTTTATATCTTTAAGACGTTTTTTTGCAAATATAGTATATTTTTTCCTTGTTCAGCTTTTTTATAGAAATAAAAATGATGTAGATGATATTAAAGTCATTTTTATTGAGAATATTAAAAAACCCGTAGGTTTCTTGTTGATTGTCTATGCTATTTCTCTTTGTCTTACTATAGCAACTTATCCTGCACCTTTGAGTGTAAATTTAAGTAATTTTTTTCATATAGTTTATGCAGTTTTAATTGCATGGCTTATTTTAAGAATGCTTGATGGTTATGGTGTGGTATTGGTTTCTAAACTTGCTCAAAAAAGTGGAAAAAAAGAAGTTGTAAATTTAATTATTAAAATTTTATATTTTGTCATTATTATCATAGCTTTATTATATATTCTTGCTCAACTTGGTTTTAATATTTCGGCTATTATTGCATCTTTGGGAATTGGTGGTTTAGCTGTTGCTTTAGCGGCGAAAGATATCATTGCAAATTTCTTTGCTTCTATACTCTTACTTTTTGATAATAGCTTTAATCAAGGAGATTGGGTAGAGGTTTCAGGCATAGAAGGAACCGTGGTTGAAACAGGACTTAGAAAAACTACTATTAGAACTTTTGATAATTGTCTTGTATTTTTACCAAATTCAACTATTATGGGAGCTAATATCAAAAATTGGAGCAAAAGACGCATGGGTCGCCATGTTAGAATGTATTTGGGTGTTGGTTATGATGCTACTCCTGAAAAACTAGAACAATGTGTAAAAGATCTAAGAGAATTTTTGCATACAAGTGATTTAGTAGCTCACGATGAGGATAGTGCATTAAAATATGGCGATCATACAACAAAATATCGTCAAAATCTTGTATCTATTAATGATTTAGAAGGCTATAAAAATGCTTGTTATGTGGCTTTAAGTGAATTTGCAGATAGTAGTATTAATATAGAGCTTTATTTTTATATCAAAGAAATAGGTGGAAAAGATTTTAGAGAAGCTAGACAAAGTTTAATGCTTGAGTTTATGCGTATAATTGAAAAAAATGGTTTAACCTTTGCTTTCCCAAGTCGTAGTATTTATATAGAAAATTTACCACCCCTTGATTTGCAAGCAAAAGCTATAAAATAGCAAGATTTTATCTTGCTATTTTTTAAACCGGCATAACGCGTATATTTGGACTTAATTCTTCTTGTAAAATTGTTTCAATAGCATAAAGTGTTGCACCACTTCCACTAGAACAACCACTACAAGCACCAAGATAACGAATATAAACATCAATTGCTGCACCTTCAGCCTTTTGTATATCAATCACTTCCAAATCTCCGCCATCATTATGAAGCATAGGGCGAATTTCAGCATCTAAAACACTTTCAACTGCTTTTAATTGTCCCACTACGGTCATTTCATCAAAAGCCACATCACTTTTCATTGTATTTTTGAGTTTTTCTCTATCTATTTCAGCTCTAGTTTCAGCTAAAATATCTACAAGGTAATAATCTCTTTTTTCATGTCCGCCTGGTTTGATACAGGATTTACAAAAAGCACCCGCTTTAGTATATTGTGTGATTTCTTCTACGCTATGCAAATCATTAAGTTTAATCACTTCTTTAATAGTTCCAAGACTTACCCTAGCACACTCGCAAACTATAATTTGATCTTCAAAATCTTCAGGACTTATACCTTTATAATGCGCTGCTGCTTGTTTGATTACATCATAAGCCATAACCGAACAGTGCATTTTTTGAGGTGGAACAGCTGGAGTTTCTGGATTATCACGCATAGCAAATTCCACATCTAAATTTGTGATTTTTACTGCTTCATCTACAGTTTTTCCTATACAAAGATCCACCATAGTATCACTACTTGCTATAGCTGTACCACAACCAAAACTTTTAAATTTTGCATCGATAATTTTATCAGTTTTTTCATCTACAAGCCAAAAAAGTCTTACTGCATCGCCGCAACTTTCTGCACCAAAATCAGCTACGATCAATTTTGCATTGCGTGCTTTAGCATCTTCTTCACTAAATTCTCCCATATGTTGAGGATTATTCATTCTATCTTGAACTTTTTGTGAATACTCATCCCAAATGGATCCACCAATTAAACTATTTTTTCCCATTTTTCATCCTTATTTGTAATTATTTGGATTATAAGCATAAGTACAAGAAATTGCTCTTAATCTCTGTGTTGCATTTTTAATTTGTTTTGCTGCATAATCAATTTCTTCTTCAGTATTAAAACGTGACAAAGAAAGCCTTAAAGCTGTATGTGCTAAATCATGCTCCGCACCGATAGCTTCCATAATAGGATTGCTTTCTAAAGCTTCACTTGCACAGGCTGAGCCCGTACTTGCAGCTATACCATTTTTATTTAAGTCCCAAAGCATTGCTTCGCCTTCAACACCTTTAATACTTGCTAAGATTGTATTAGGCACACGGCGTTCCCTTTTTCCAACCACTGTTGTATCAGGCAAGGCTAAAATTTGATCTTCTAGTTTATCTCTTAAACGGCGTATATGAGAATCTTCAAAATCAAGCATAGTGTTTGCAATACGCAAAGCCTCACCCATAGCCACTATGTAAGGTACATTTAAAGTTCCGCTTCTACGACCACCCATGTGTTCTCCACCGTGTAAAAGTGGGGTAAGTTTAAGTCCTTTTTTTATAAAAAGTCCACCCACACCCTTTGGTCCATGAAATTTATGTGCCGAAAATGAAGCAAAATCAACTCCTACTTGAGTTAAATTAACCTTTATTTTACCTACTGCTTGAGTAGCATCTGTATGAAAAAGAGCACCAAATTCATGTGCAAGTTCTGCCATCGCTTTAATATCAAAAATCATACCTGTTTCATTATTTGCCCACATAACACTTACAAGTGCTGTTTTATCGCTAATCACTTTACGCAAATCTTCTACAGTAGAAACCCCTTCTTCGTTTACAGGAAGTTCTATAACTTTTACTCCAAGACTTTTTAAAAAATAAGCAGCAGCAGTAACAGCAGGGTGTTCTACACTAGAAATAATCACTTCATTGCGTTCTTTATCTAAAATATGATCAAAATACACACCCTTAAGCACCCAGTTAATGCTTTCTGTCGCACAGGAGGTTACAACTATATCATCTAAGTCATTTGCTCCAAGCCCCGTATAAAGTTTATCCAAAGCTTCTCTTAAGGCAGGATGTGTTGCGCTTCCATATTGATGAAGGCTATTTGGATTTCCATACATATCCTTTAAAAAAGGTAGCATCAACTCATAAGCATTAGGATCAAGCATTGTCGTTGCGTTGTTATCTAAATATACTTTCACTTTAAAATCCTTAATTTATCCTTAATTTTAATTAGGATATTTTTTATCTTTATTTGAAAATGGATAATAACAAAAATTTATAAAAATTAGGTTAAAAATTATAACAAAAATAAAATGCTAAAGTAAAATTTTAAAGTGAAATATTTTGTGAATTTTATATAGCAAAAATGAGAAATACTATTTCTTAAATTTTTCTTCGTAATACTTTACTATCTTTGAATCTTCTTTGGCTGTATGTTTAAAGATAAAATCTTGAACAACGAGATTTAATTTTTCGGTCATTATATTTACAAATTTAGCTTCACTGATGATAATTTCTTCAATTTCTAAGATAATTTTTCTATGAATTCTTGTATGATGGTTGATATAAGGATATCCTATTTCTCTCATAAAGGCTTCTTCATCTGAAAAATGTCTATTGATCATTATCAACAACTCTCTTAAGACAATTTTTAATTCTTTTGTTCCAACATGACGTTGGTTCATTAAAGAGAGTTTTTTAGAAATTTCAAAAAGTTCTTTATGTTGATGATCTAAAAGATCATTATTCATTGAAATAATTTTTTCATTATAAGTCATGGTTTTGAGTATTTTTATATTTATATTTTTCGAGAGCGGATTATAATGCTATAATACTTAAAATTTTATTAATTAATTATATAAAAATTATTATTATTAAAGTATTTATAATTTATATATTTTTTAAAAAATTATTTTAAACCATCACAGACATATAAGAGTTTAAAATTTTATTTATATTTGCTTGTTTTTGACGACGATCTAAAAAATTTTCTATAGAGTTAGAACGTAGTTGATTTGCTTCTTCTAATCTTTGCGTATCTTGACTTTGATTTTGATATTGTTTTTTAAGAGCATCAAAATCATTGCGATTTTGATCGATATAAATTTGAAATATTGAACTTGAATTTGCAAATTCTCTTAAATCCATATCTTTTTGGTAGTTAATATATTGTTGAAAAAATACAGATAGTTTGTCTTGAGTGCTTGTTTTTTTATCTACGCCATTAACATAAAGATAAAGATCAAAACTCATCTTTTTTTCATTTTCTTTTTTGATGTAATCTTCTATATCTGTTTCGCCCTTGAGAATTTTTTGTAAATTTTGATGAGAGCTTAGTTCTAAAGTGGCAGGTTTCATAAAAAAGTTAAATTCTTTTTCGTTTTGAGTTTTTATATCATGGTAGATAAAATTCATTAAAAGACCAGATTTTGATACTTCTGCATTTTTAGTTAAATAAGGTTTTAAAATTTCATTAGAAGAAGTATTTTCTATGGCTTTATCAAAATGAAAATTAGTTATTTTATTATCTAACATTAAAGTATTTAAATTTGTGATATTGCTTAATGCCAAATCAATTTCTTCTTGATTGTTGTAAATTCTTGAAATTTGGCTTAAAAATTCTCCATTATCTGTTGAAAAACCTGATGATAGTTTTGAAATAAGATCGCGACTTAAATAAGCATTATCATCTTGTAAAAATTCTGAATTTATAGATTTTAATGAACTATGATAGCTATTTAAAAGATAAGGTAGATCAATTTTATTGTAGTTTAAATTTTCATCTTGTTTTGCGAGTTCTTTTGCTATGCTTCTAACGCTTTTAATGTTGATATTATAAGATTCTGGTATATTTGCAATTTTATTTAAATCTTTATCAAAAAAACCTTCTTCATTGATTCTAAATCCAAATTCACTAGCATAAGTGGTGTTGTTAAAAATATAGCTTAATTGTTCTAAGCTATTTTCATTTCCTTCTTGATCTAAGGCTTTGCTATCTTTAATCAAATTTAGAGCAGAGCTATTCTGCAAAGGATTAGATAAGGTTAAATTTTGATATGGATTTGCCGAATTTATAGTCATTTTAAATCTTTCCAAAATATTGCTGATTTTTTATAAGCAAAAGGTGTGCCAAGTTTTTTAAAAATTAAATTCAGTCAAAAATTAGAAAAAATTTGATAGTATTTAGCTTTTCTTTTAATTTGAAAAATAAAAATTTATCTAAATAAGGAAAGCGTATGCCAAAGATGAAAAGCGTTAAAAGCGCAGTTAAACGCTTCAAAGTAGGTAAAAATAAAATCAAAAGAGGCTCAGCTTTTAGAAGTCATATTTTGACTAAAAAACCTGCAAAAAGAATGCGTGATCTTCGCACAGCTAAATATGTGCATAGCACAAATGTAAAAGCTGTTGAAAAAATGCTAGGAATTTAAGTTTTTGACTAAAAGTCATTCAAACTCCCCTCTGAGATAAAATTTCAAGGGCAAGCTCCAAATTTGGACGCCACTTTATGAAAGGAAATAAAAATGGCAAGAGTAAAAACAGGTGTTGTTAGACGCCGCAGACATAAAAAAGTTTTAAAATTAGTGCGTGGTTTTTATAGTGGACGCCGCAAACATTTTAGAAAAGCAAAAGAACAATTAGAAAGAAGTCTTGTCTATGCTTATCGTGATAGACGTCGTAAAAAAAGAGACTTCCGTCGTCTTTGGATTGTGCGTATCAATGCTGCTTGCAGACTCAATGATTTAAGTTATTCAAGATTTATCAATGGTCTTAAAAAAGCAGGTATTGAACTTGATAGAAAAATTCTAGCAGATTTAGCTATGAATGATGCTGCTGCTTTTGCAAAAATTGCAGAGGCCGCAAAAAAAGCACTTTGATTTTTTAGTGTAAGAATTTCAAGATTTTTGATTCTTGAAATTCTTAATTTTTTAGCATTGATTTAATTTAGCTAGAACATCTTCATAACATTTGAGTTCATTTACATTTTTTTCAAAATCTTCGCTGACATTGCTTCTTTGTTCTAATTTATCTGAAATTTCTTTACCTGAATTTATAAGATTTGAAATGATTTTGGAAAATTCATTAGATTTATCTCTTATAAAATTCATTTCTTGAGTACTAGAATTGGAGCTTTTTGCAATGGATTGTATGGTCTGAATAACTAATTTGATAGCTCCTTCCATTTCACCTAGACCCATTTGGGTATTTTCTGAAAGTTTTCTAACTTCATCAGCTACAACTGCAAATCCACGACCAAGTTTTCCAGCTCTAGCAGCTTCTATACTTGTATTTAAAGATAAAAGGCTAGTTTGTTCAGCAATCTCTGAAATAAGATCTAAAATACTATTTAATTGATCTATATTTTCAAAGAAGATTGTACTTCTTTTTCTAAATTCATTTTTTCTTCGCTTTGGTAAAGGTTGTATTCTAGGTAGTTAGTGAAATTAGTAAAACTTTCACTAATGGTTGTAAGACTTCTTCTTATATTTTCAAGTTTTTCAAAAATTTCTTTAAATATGCTTGTATTTTTATCAATTTCTGATGTATTTTGTTTGAGTTGATTTAAGATTATTTTATTTTAATCTCATTTGTAATTTCTAGTTTTTGAGCTCTTATATTAAGATAATAGTATTTAAAATCGCTGTATTTTTGTATGAAAGTTTTTAAATATCTAGGTTTGAAATCATTAAAATTTTCAACTTCATAAAAAAATATTGCCACTAAACTTTTTGCAATTCCCACTCCATAAATTTCTCCAAAACTAGAAAAACCAACTATAGGAAAATCATTAAAATGGATTTGATTTAAATGTTCTTTGTTGTGAAGCCTTCTTAAGATACAATCGTTAAAAATTGCTCCTAGTGATTTTGGTTTATTAAGAGAAAATTTTTCATAATCTTTTTTATAGCTTCAATAAAATTTGTTTTTTTAAGCAAGCATAATTCTTGAGCGCTTTCTATATCACAATAACTAAATAATGTTTTATCTGGGTTGATTTCCATATGGGGAAATAAGATAGTCTTCTCCAATTTTTAAAGCAAAAGTATATTCTTGCATTTTATTTTTAAGTTCTTCAAAAGTGCAGTTAAAATAATTACATAAAGCTTCAACCGCGTTGATGGATTGAAAGGTTTTTTTATCAATAAATTCATGTATGGTTTTATCATATAAACTTGCATCAAGTATGGTAAAGGTGATATTGCTTTGAGGATTAAAATTTTGAGACTTCATTAAATCAAAACGATATTTTAGGTTTAAATTGAATATGTAAGCTTAAAGCTTGATTTTTTAATATTTCTCCATTATAAAATATAAATGTTCCGCTAAAGTCCATGTTTCCGCTAGATCCACCCCCTACTAAAGCACAAGGATAGGGATTGTGTTTGTATAAAAGTTCTAAAAGAGAACTTTCGCTTTGACTTAAACCATCATAAATTAAATAATGCAAAGTATTTATGCAGTGTGCTTCAAAAGGTACATTTATAGATAAAACTTCTTTTTCTATCAGTTTTTTTCTTTCTGTATAATCTTTTATATTGCTAAAAAGCTTGATTTTGTTTGTGCAAAGATTTTCTATCATATCTTCACTAAAAAGCATCAAACTTATTCCTTGGATATTTTGTTTATAAGGACTGTTTTCAATGTTTGAGTTAGAATCAAGGTTGCATAATAAATCAGTAGCACTGCTTAAGATGATATCACATTGATCATTTATAGAATTTTGAATCTTATTTCCTATGATCGCTAGATTAAGTTGATCGACACAAAGCCTATAATTAATTTTGGCTTGATATTTATTTTTTTTAATTTTTATTCAAGTTCATTTTCTTGAAGATATAGAGCTTCTAAAACTTTTTTACTTTCTTCTTTTTTTGTTGAGCTTTTATTTTTAAAATTAAAAAACATCAATTTAACTCCATTAAAACTATTTTTTAATTACTAGTTAACTAAATCAAGACACCATAAATTCGGCATTTATTTGTAATTTTTATTATACCTTAAGTAATAAAAAAATGCAATAAGTAAATTAAAATTTAGATATAATTCCAAATTATAATAATATTAATTAAGGATAAATCAAATATGATTGGAGATATGAATGAGCTTTTATTAAAAAGCGTTGAAGTATTGCCACCTTTACCTGATACTGTAAGTAAGTTAAGAAAATATGTGAGCGAGGCTAATTTAAATATAGAAACTATGAAAGTTGCTGAAATCATTTCAAGCGATCCGTTGATGACGGCTAAGCTTTTGCAATTAGCAAATTCTCCTTATTATGGTTTTACAAGAGAAATTACAACCATAAATCAAGTGATTACTTTATTAGGCGTTGGTAATATCATCAATATAGTTACGGCTGATTCCATTAGAGATAATTTTAAAATAGATGTTTCACCTTATGGTTTAAATACTCAAAATTTTTTAAAAACATGCAATGAAGAGGCAACTTTTATTACAAATTGGCTTAATGATGAAGATAAAAAACTTTCTCATCTTTTAGTTCCTTGTGCAATGCTTTTAAGGCTTGGTATTGTTATTTTTTCAAATTTTCTTATACAAAATCATAAGGATAAGGATTTTTTAGCTTTTTTAAATAAAAATGAAAATCTTGCTTTAGCGGAGAATGAATTTTTAGGCGTAGATCATATTTCTTTCTTGGGATTTTTGTTACATCGTTGGAATTTTGATGATGTTTTGATTGAAAGTATATGTTTTGTTCGCACTCCTCATGCTGCTCGTGAAGAAGTGAAAAAATCCGCTTATGCTTTAGCAATAACAGATCATCTTTTTGCTCCGCATGATGGCTCTTCTCCATTTAACGCAAAAGCTGCAGTTGCTTTACTTGAAGAGGCAAAAACTCAAGGAATTAATTTTGATTTAAACAATCTTTTATCTAAGCTTCCTAGCAAAGCTAAGGAAAATTTAAACAAAGAAGATTAAAGAGCCTTTTTAAGGCTCTAAATTGTAGTGATGAAAAGTTTAATCTTACCTCCTAATGAATTTTTAGATCACTATATTTTAAACACCGAATTTCATCGTTTTGCTGGAATTTCAAAAAATGCTTATAAATTTTGGAAAAATGTAGAAATAGGTAGATATCAAGGAACAAGAATTATATTTTTGCATAGAAATTGCATTTTAGAAAAACATCAGCAAGCTTTAAGGCAATGTAGTGGTTTAAATGGTTTTGTATTGGCAAGTGCTTTTTGTTCTTTTACTGGATTAGCCCCCTCTCATTTAGTGGAAAAAAATAATTCTTCTATTTACAAACTTTTAGAGCTTAAGGAGATTTGTGGGATTAAATTTGTTAATCTAAAAAAATTTTATGATTTTTTAGGGCTAAATTATCATCAGCATATTTATATAGAAAAATGCCATTTTTTTAGCCCAGCTCCTTTTGAAAAGCGTATTAAAATCACTGAGAGTATGTGCGTTGGGTATTATTAAGATAAGAAAAAATAAATGTACATAGCAAAGCTATAATAGCCAAAAAGAAAACATAAACTCCCAAAGAAAAACGCCAAAAATTACTTAAATTATCTAAGGCAAAACTATGCAAGAAAAAAGCAAGTTGCGGAGTTAAACCTCCAGCTATAGCATAAGCAATATTATATGAAAAAGAAAGTCCTGAAAATTTAATTTTTGCATCAAATACTTCACTCATTATTAAAGGGCAAAAATTCATCACTCCGCTAAAAAAACATACAAGTAAATATAAGCAAGCTACTAGGTTAAAATCAGCATTTTGTCTATATAGAGTATTAAAATAAAGCAAGCTTACAATTCCAAAAAAAACACTAAAAAATACACAAGATTTGATAATGCCTATTTTATCCGCTAAAATTCCACTTATAATACACCCTAGGCAAATAAGTAAAATTCCACCTATTTGAAGATAGGTTTGTATAGAAGTGTTAATTTGAAGTATTTTTGCCATATAGCTAGGCATAAGCAAAATCATTACAACAATGCAACCTGTCAAAACCCAAGTAATCATCATGGAAAGAACAATTCCCATTTTAGCTTTTTTAAACACTTCTTTTAAAGGAAATTTTTCTAAAGCCTTGTCTTTTTTCATTTGTTCAAAAACAGGAGTTTCTCTTAAAAATTTTCTCAAATAAGCAGAAATAATCCCAAAAATTCCACCTAAAAAGAATGGAATTCTCCAAGCCCATTCATGAAGTTCTTCTTGGGTATAAATTTTATTCATAATTAAAAAAACTAAACTACCTAATAAAATTCCACCTACAACTGAAGCGGTTAAAATTCCCAAATAAGTTCTTTTTTGACCTTGTGGTGCGTGTTCGTATACAAAAACCCAAGCTCCAGGAAGTTCTCCACCTATAGCAATGCCTTGACAAATGCGTATAAAAACTAAAAGCACAATACAAAGAAAACCTATGCTTTCATAATTTGGAATAAAAGCTAGAGTAAAAGTTGGAATAACCATTAACAAAATACTAATCATAAACATTCTTTTGCGTCCAAATTTATCTCCAAAATGTGCCAGTATCACACCCCCTAAGGGACGCGCTAAATATCCAGCCGCAAATATTCCATAAGTATTAAACATTTGCCAAAAACTACTTAAATCTTTTGGAAAAAAGTTTGTTGAAATATAATTTGCAAAAAATACAAAAATAATAAAATCATAAAATTCTAAAGTTCCACCTAATGATGAAAGTCCTAAAACTTTTATATCTTTTTGGTTAAGGGTTTTGCTCATTCTTAATCCATCTCATAAAAATCATCATCATTGTTATCATCATCGTATTCATAATCATCATCATCGTAATTATAATTTTTATGATGATTTTGTGGATATTCTTCATCTTCGTTTTCATAATCATCGTAATTTAAATCTTCTTCATCTTCATAAGCCATTGTTTTCTCCTTAAATAAAAATACAAAGCTTATTTTATCTTAAATTTGTTTGGTTTTGCTATAATTTTTATAATTTTTTAAAAGGTGAATTTATGAAATTAAGTCATTTAGATGAAAAAAATCATCCTAAAATGGTAGATGTAAGCGATAAAAATATTACTTCAAGAATAGCCACAGCTAGTGGTATGATATATATGAGTCAAGAAGCTTTTGATGCAATTAAAAACAATACCGCAAAAAAAGGTCCTGTTCTTCAAACAGCTATTATTGCGGCTATAATGGGAGCTAAAAAAACAAGTGAAATTATTCCTATGTGTCATCCTTTGATGCTTTCTAAAGTCGAAACTGATATTATGGAATTTGTTAAAGAATGTGCATTTAAGCTTATTGTAACAGTTAAGTGTGAAGGTAAAACAGGGGTTGAAATGGAAGCTTTAAGTGGAGTTAGTATAGGACTTTTAACTATATATGATATGATCAAGGCTATAGATAAATCAATGAGGATTACGGATATAGTGCTTGAAAGCAAAGAAGGAGGTAAAAGTGGTAAATTTGTGCGATCTTAAAAAAGAACCTCAGATCAATTATCCTACTTTTTGGGATTATAAGGTGATTTTTGAGGTGCATGTTAGGGCAAGTGAAATTTTTCAAGAAATTTTAGGCCAAAGAGAATATAAATTTGAACATTCGAATTCAAGTGCGAGTGGAAAATATCAAAGTTATTTATTAAATGTTTATGTTGATAGCAAAAAAGATCGTTTGGATATATTTGATAAATTAAAAGCTAAAGCAAAATTTGTACTTTAAGAAAGAAGGAAAAATGAAAAATACTTTAATTATTTTTGAAAATTCTTTATCAAATCTCGGTAAAGATGAAGCAAGTGATTTGCTTGAAGACTTGAGTTTTAATCTTGCGTATAAGCAAATTTCACATAATCCTCATGAAACAAAAAAAGTTTTAAATTCTCTTTTGGTTGAATTTTTAACTATTTTGAAAAAACTTGATTTTTTTGATGATGAAAATGTTACAAAGGTTATCAAAGCTTTGGTTAAGGCGAGTATTGTAGATGCTCAAAATTCGCTTTATGAGTATATTAGCGAAGCTGAATTATTAAATAAGCAGATTGAAAATCAAAAGAATTTGATTAAAAATCAAATCAGTGATAATTTTTTTGAATTCGAGAATATTTTACAAGAATGTTCTTTTTGTGATGAATTTAGCGGTGGTTTAAATGATGCTATTTTATTTGATATAGAAATGCTTGGAATTTTAAAAGAAACCGCTGAAAGTGCTTTTTTAACTACATTAGAAAAGGCTGAAGATATAGAACTTACAAGTAGTGAAATAGCTAAAAATCTCGTATATAATGCCATTTGTGAAGCTCATTTTGAAAAAGAAAGAATTTTAAAAATTTCAAGTATTATTTTAAATACCGCTTTTGAAATAGCTAATGAATCTATGGCTTATGCAAAAGATCTTTGTTTAGGCGTGATTAAAGGCACAAGAGATGGTATTGTTTTAGCAATGGAAAAATTTAAAGCTTCATTAACTTATGCAAATTTTGAAGAAGATGTTAGTTTAAAAAGCAAAGAACTAATAGGTATAGAAGATGATTTTATTGCTCTTTTGAAAAAAGAGATTCAACTACAAAATGATCCTTGTAAGAGTATAGTTGAGAATTTGCTAGAACATGAACTTGATAATCTTTTTGCTAAATTTAGACGTCTTGCAGGTGAAAGCAGAGAGCAGCTAATATTAGTTTTAAATGATATTAAGAAAAATCCAAAGATTAATGATTTTAACAAACTTACTCAAAGAAAATTAAATCGTTTTAAACAAGAAATTTTTGAATTAGAAAAAATTGCTAGCGAAAAATACAAAGATTTAAATTCCAAAAAAGCTAAAAAGCTCGGTATAAGACTTTGGGAAAAAGCAAAAAAATTTGTTAAAAAATAATATCCCATTTTTTGGGATATTAAATATCTATTTCTATACCTACAGGTGCGTGATCAGAGCCAAAAATATCATCTCTTATGAAAGCGTTTTTAAGTTTATCTTTTAAACCCTTTGAAATGAAAAAATAATCAATCCTCCAGCCTACATTTCTTTCTCTTGCTTTCATTCTATAGCTCCACCACGAGTATTTTTCTTTGATTTCACCATTAATTTCTCTAAAAGTATCTATAAAACCAAGTTTTAGCAAATCATCAATCCAAGCTCTTTCTATAGGTAAAAAACCTGAAGTGTTGGCATTGGCTTTTGGGTGGGTAAGATCGATTTCTTTATGAGCGGTGTTGACATCACCACAAATGATAATTTCAAATCCATCTTTTAAAAGCTTATTTAAATACACTAAAAAATCTGCATAAAATTTCATTTTAAAATTTAAACGCTCTTCATCTTTTTGACCATTTGGAAAATAGATATTAAAAAGCGCGATATTTTTAAAGCGGTGTTCCAAAACCCTGCCTTCTTCATCATCAAAAAATTCACATTTTTTTACTTCGCTATCAAAATTACAAAGACTCATTACCCCAGAATACCCTGCTCTTTTAGCAGAATTAAAATACATATGTTTAAAAGGATATTCATAAATTTTTTTAGGAAATTTATCTTCATGTGCTTTGATTTCTTGAAAACCTATAAAATCAATTTTTTCTTGTGCTATCCAATCAAGTGCATCTTTATCACAAATAGCTCTTAAGCCATTGACATTCCATGAAAGTAGTTTCATTATTTTCCTTAAAATTTTCATTAAAAGTGTAAATCATAACATAAAAAGATTTAAAACTACAATCCATTTAAAAAAATTCAATAAAATTAAAACCTTAAATTTGAAGGTGGGATTTATATGCTTAGATTAACTTGGTTTCAGTTTACTTTTTTTAATTCTTTGATGATTGTATTATTGAATTTTAATTTATTTTATTTTGTGTATGAAAAAAATACACAAAACTGGCTTATAACTTTTGTTTTTATTGTGGCCTATTTTGCCTTTGTTCATGTGGTTTGCTCTTTACTTTTTATAAAGTTTTTTACTAAATTTTTTTCTATATTATTTATAATATCATCTTTTTTAAGTGTTTACTTTATTAGTTTTTATGGGGTGCTTATAGATTCTGATATGATACAAAATGTTGTTCAAACAGACATTAAAGAAGTAAAAGATTTGTTAAATTTAAAATTAATCTTATTTGTTGTTTTGGCTTTATTATTGGTTTTTTATGTTGTTAAAGTAAAAATTGATTATTATGGTAGTTTTAAATCCCATATAAAAATTAAAATTATCAATATAATATCAGGTTTGATTGTTGTTTGTGCGATTTTAATCCCTTTAAGTAAAACTTTCTTACCTTTTTTTAGAAACTATAATGAAATAAGAATGTATAATACTCCTTTTTATCAAATTTATGCCGTATATCGCTATTATGTTCGTTTTGTGAAAGCTAAGCCAGAATTTAAAACTATAGCTAATGATGCTTATAGAGAAAACAATCACACTAAAAAACTTTTAGTTTTGGTGGTGGGTGAAACCGCTAGAGCGGCAAATTACTCTTTGGGTGGATATACTAAAAATGATACCAATTTTTATACCAAAAAAGATAATGTAGTCTTTTTTGATAATTTTTCATCATGTGGAACAGCAACAGCGGTAAGTTTACCTTGTATGTTTTCTATTTCTAAGCGTAGAGATTATTCAAGTTCAGAATTTCAAGAAAATGCGATGGATGTGCTTTATAAAACAGGTGTAGATGCTGCATGGTTTGATAATAATTCTGGTGGTTGTAAAGGGGTTTGCAATAGATTAGCTTATAAGCAAAAGCTTTCTAGTGATTTGGATGAAAATTTACTCACCCCTTTTAAAGAAAAATTAAATCATTTAAGTGATCAAAATATAATAGTTCTTCATTTGCAAGGTTCTCATGGGCCAACTTATTATAAACGCTATCCAAGCGAATTTAAAAAATTCACTCCAACTTGTGATACTAATGAGCTTTCAAAATGTAATAGCGAAGCTTTAATCAACACTTATGACAATACTTTGCTTTACACAGACTATCTTTTAAGTGAGATTATAAAACTATTAAAAGAGCAAAAAAGCTATGAAAGTTCTTTGTTTTATCTTTCAGATCATGGTGAAAGTTTGGGTGAAAATGGTATTTATCTTCATGGTATGCCTTATGCTATAGCGCCAAGTTATCAAACTTATATTCCTGCTATTTTTTGGAGTAATGATAAAAATTTAATGAATTTAGCTAAAGAGCATAAAGGTTTAAAACTTTCTCAAGATAATCTTTTTAGCACTCTTTTAGGATATTTTGATGTAAAAACAAGTGTTTATGAGCCAGAATATGATTTATTAAATTCTAAACTTAAGGCAAATCCATGAAGCCTAAATATCATTTTTTAAATAATGCAAGATATGCTTTAGAAGGGTTTTTTGCTTTATTTAAAAATGAAATGGCGTTTAGAATTGAACTTTGCATTATTATCCCCGCGGTAGTTTTTAGTTTTTTCTTAAAAGTTAGTTTTTTGGAGCATTTGTTATTGGTAAGTGTCTTAATACTTATCTTAATTGTAGAAGCTTTAAATTCGGCTATTGAAGCTTGTGTTGATTTGATTACAAATGAATGGCATGAAAAGGCAAAAATCGCTAAAGATTGTGCGAGTGCGGCAGTGTTTTTTAGTGTGCTTTTAGCTCTTTTTGTTTGGGGCTTTATTTTATATAATATTTACTTATGAAATTTGAAAATTTAATACGAGAAATTTTAGGAAAAAAGCGTTTTGAATTGTTAAAATTTTTATGTGAAAATGCCGATGAAAATGGTTTTATTATGATTAAAATCAGTGATCTTGAAGAAAAATTACATCAAAGTAAACCTACCATCATCGCTACTTTTAAGTTTTTAGAAGAAAAAAAACTTTTTAAGCGTCTTAAAAATGGATTTTATCAGCTAAATATAGGAGATAAAAATGAAACTTAAAAATCTTTTAGATATGCATTTGCATTTAAGAGATAATCAAATGTTAGAACTTATTGCACCTTTGAGTGCAAGAGATTTTTGTGCAGCTGTGATTATGCCAAATTTAATCCCTCCGCTTTGCAATTTAGAAGATCTAAAAGCTTATAAAATGCGTATCCTTAAGGCTTGTAAAGATGAAAATTTCACTCCTTTAATGACACTTTTTTTTAAAAATTATGATGAGAAATTTCTTAAAAGTGCCAAAGATGAAATTTTTGGTATTAAGCTTTATCCAGCAGGAATTACAACAAATTCAAATGGTGGAGTTTCAAGTTTTGATATAGAGTATTTAAAACCTACTTTAGAGGCTATGAGTGATTTAAATATTCCTTTGCTAGTGCATGGAGAAACAAATGATTTTGTAATGGACAGGGAAAGTAATTTTGCTAAAATTTATGAAAAATTAGCCAAACATTTTCCACGACTTAAGATTGTTATGGAGCATATTACCACTAAAACTTTATGTGAACTTTTAAAAGATTATGAAAATTTATACGCGACAATCACTTTACATCATTTAATCATCACTTTAGATGATGTTATCGGAGGTAAAATGAATCCTCATCTTTTTTGTAAGCCTATAGCCAAGCGTTACGAAGATAAAGAAGCCCTTTGCGAACTTGCTTTTAGTGGTTATGAAAAAGTTATGTTTGGAAGTGATAGTGCGCCTCACCCAAGAGATACTAAAGAGTGTTGCGGTTGTGCTGCAGGTGTATTTAGCGCCCCAGTGATTTTACCTGTTTTAGCTGAATTATTTAAGCAAAATAGCTCAGAAGAAAATTTGCAAAAATTTTTAAGCGATAATGCTTGTAAAATTTATGATTTAAAATTTAAAGAAGATAAAATTTTAACTTTAGAAGAAAAAGAATGGCAAGTGCCAAATGTTTATGAAGATAAATACAATCAAGTCGTGCCTTATATGGCCGGAGAAATTTTGAAATTTCAATTAAAACATTGATTTTCCACCTTAAAGGTGGAAAATTTAAGCTTTATTTACAAGAGCATCTCTGATATCTATAACAAGATAGATTACAAAAAAACTTAAAAATAAAGCAATAAAACTGACTATCAGTGATAATAAACCAGCTAAAAATCCGATGCTAAACATCATAAAAAGAGAATAAAGCAAAGCTACAACAAAACTTATCGCTGCAATTGCATCAAGAATCAAGCGTCCAAATTTGATGATTAAATTTTTAACCATTAAAAACTCCTTTGAAATAATGAGTAAAATTGTAATAAATATCAGCTTAATATTTTTATAAGTTATTTATAATTAAAAGTTTTATTTTAGATTCTATAGTTTCAATAATATCATTTTCAACAAAAGAACTTACAATTTCTTTAGAAGTTGTGATTTTGTTCATACTTAAATGCCATAGAGCATTTTCTATAGCCTCTTCTTTTGTTCTTTGGACTTTGCGTGTTTCATCAAAAACAATCTTATGAAAAAATATATTTTTTTCTAGTAAATAATTTTCTAAATCTTTTTTATAAAAACCTTTAAATTCAGTATTAAAATATTTAAAAATCGGATCTAAAAAATCACTTTTTCTATAATCAGCCCAACCAAGATAAATTTTTATTTTGGCTAGATTTAAGAAATTTGTATAATCTTTTTTATTTTGCAAAGCAGGGGACATACTTAAAAATGCAAGATCAAATTTAACATTAGGATTGTTTTGCATCCAAGTTTCAAAGCTCAAATTTTCGCATTTTATATTGTTAAGATTTAGTTTTTTAGCATCTTCTTGTAAAATTTCAAGCATAGTATTTGCACTATCTAGGGCTAAAATTTCTTTAGCTTCTTTAGCTAAGTGTAAAGTCCAAACCCCAGTTCCACATCCTATGTCTATAATACTTTTATTTTGAAAAGAAATATTTAAATTTTTTAAATATTCAAAAGTTTGCTTTTGTATGGTGTTTAAAGTGTTTTGATATCTTGCGTAAGTTTTGGCCTTTTTATCCCATAAATTCATATATTTTCCTTGATAAAATATATAAAATCATAGCATAAATTTTTAAAATTCAAGCCCTTTTTTTGGGCTTGAATGATTAATTAAAACCTCTTCTTCTTAACATCTTCTAAGATATTATTAGCTATATCACTTACTGTACTAGAAATAATAGCTGATTCATTAGCAATTTCAACATTATCTTTAGTAGTTTGATCAATTTGAGCTACACTATCATTGATTTGAGTGATACCTGCAGTTTGTTCTTTAATACTTTCTGCCATATCATTGATAGATTGAACAAGTAAATTAGTATTAGCTTCAATTTCTGATAAAGACTTTTGAGTTCTTTCAGCTAGTTTTCTAACTTCATCAGCCACAACCGCAAAGCCTCTACCATGTTCTCCAGCACGAGCTGCTTCAATAGCTGCATTTAAAGCTAAAAGATTGATTTGATCTGCAATATCACCTATAATACCTGTAACATTTTTAATCTCTTCAGATTGAGCGATAACATCACTAGTTTTAACTGAAACATTTTGCATAGAAGAAGTGATCTCTTCTAAAGCTGCTGCAGTTTCTTCTAAAGAAGCTGCTTGAGAATTTGAAGAAGTAGTTAAGCTTTGAACAGCAGTTTGTAATTTTCCACTTTCATTAGCTAAAGCATTAGCAAAGTCTGAACTTTGTTTTAGCATTTTAATGATTTCTTGTCCTAGTGCATTAGTAGTTACCTCTACAGCTCCATTGGCATCTTTTACTTCAGTGGTAAAGTCAAGAGATTTATAACTATTAAATACTCTTTGAATTTCATTCATATCAGAACCTACTCTAGCTTGTAAAGCATCAAGAAGTCTATTTAGAACATTTTTTAATTCTATTAATTGTGGGTTTCTTGGATTAGCAGTAATTCTTGCTGTTAAATTACCACCTTCTACTACATGAACAGTTTCAACTGATTCTTTAACGGCTTGATTGTCTTGTTCTAAACCTCTTTTAGTAGCAAGAATGTTTTCATTGATAGCATTTGAGATTTGTCCAAATTCATCATTGCTTTTTACTTCTATAGTAGAAACATTTTTTGTTTTATGGTTGATAAAGTCAAAGAAATTTTGCAGGGAATTAACTATAACTGGAAGTTTAGATCCTACTATATTTTTTACACAAAAATACAGAATAATTAAAATAGCAATTAATACAATAATTGCAATACTAATTAGAATAAAATTCAATTCATATAAAGGTGCAAAAATAGATTTTTTAGGTGCTGTTACAACCATGCTCCAATGACTCGAATCTCCTAAGGTACTAAATGAAGCAACTCCTGCATAGCTTAAATTTCCTCTTAAGTCAACATAATTATCAATAATCAAATCTTTATGATTTTTAACAGCATCAATAATTAATTGCGCGGATGCATCTTGATTAATTTCAGGTAAAGTTTTTAAAATAGCATCTTTGTTCTTATGAATAACAATAACACCTTGATCTGTTATTAAAAATCTTAAATCATCTTTATAAAAATCTAACTTCGGATCAAGTATTGTTTCAGATATTTCTAAAAAATCAAAAGTAAATCCAACTATACCGATAAATTTTCCTTCTTTATTAAATAAGGGCATTCCTAAGTTAATACCTAAAAATTCTGTTCCATCATAATTAAGTCTTGATGGAGATCCTAAAAATATAGTATCAAGATCACCATATCTTGCATTTTTTTTAATTTTTTCTATAATAGGTAGTTGTGAAAAATTGCTCGGAGCGTGTATGCTTTTAATACCGCCTGCCTTCCCTGTGGTTTCATCAAAAAAAATCATTGCTACACTTTTGCCATCAGAGTTTTTAAAATTTTTATCTAAAGATTCAACATGAGTTAGTATAGAAGAATCCTGTAAATAAAGAAAAGCATAAGCTGCATAACCGCTACTATCAAATGTATTTCTTAAAAGACTTTCTATTATACCAGCGTCCACTTGATCATTTTTTGAAAATATTTCATTTAATGAAGTGGCCATTGCTTTTGTTAATACAACCTCTTCATTTAAAATACCTTCCATGTAATTGACATATCTTTTTGAAGACAAAAATATTGAATCTTTAGCTTCTTTTTCCATACTTTTAGAAGTATATATAGATACGGTTAAAACAATTACAACTATGCCTAAGACTATTCCTATTGCTACAGATAAAATAAGCTTAGTACTTAAATTTAGAGAACGAAAATTCATATTTTTCCTTTTTGTGAGCTTTTAAATTTTTACAATAAAATTTCAGAGTTGCTATTCTATTTTATAATATTTTAAAATATTCTTAAAAATTTTAATATTTTTTATCTTTTTATCATATGTTAACTTTTTATAAATATTAAGTATTTAAAATATTAAATTTTAATTAGAAGTAAGAATTATTAATGCAATTTACATTTGAACAAATTTTTATAGCAATACTACTGACTCTTTTTGCAGGTTTTTCTACAGCTATAGGTTCTACAATAGCCTTTTTTTCCAGAAAAGATGATTTAAGAGTGCTTTCTTTAGGACTTGGTTTTTCAGCTGGAGTAATGATATATATTTCTTTCATGGAAATTTTACCTACTGCACTTAAAGATTTTAAAAATCACTATGATTCGCATTGGGCTGAGCTCTTGGGACTAGCTTGTTTTTTTGGTGGAATTTTAATATCTTTATTGATTGATAAATTAATCCCCGAAGATGTCAATCCTCACGAGCCTAAAGAGGATTTAAGCGAGTTAAAAATTTGTCCCTTGCCTCAAAAAGGACAAAATCCTCCGAAATTTCATCCTGGAGAAAAGTTGCATCAGATCAATACTAAAGCTTTAAAACGCACAGGGATTTTTACAGCTTTAGCTATTGCTATACATAATTTCCCAGAAGGTTTTGCTACTTTTATTTCAAGTCTTGATAATCTTACTTTAGGAATTGCTATAGCTATAGCTGTGGCTATACACAATATCCCTGAAGGTTTGGCTGTGAGTTTGCCAATTTACCATGCTACAGGAGATAAGAAAAAAGCTTTTATTTATTCAGCTCTTTCGGGTTTAGCAGAGCCTTTGGGTGCTTTTGTTGGAGCTTTGATTTTATTGCCTTTTATAGGCGATCTTACTTTAGCTATAAGTTTTGCTGTGATTGCAGGAATTATGGTTTTTATATCCCTTGATGAGCTTTTGCCCGCTGCAAAAACTTATGATAAGGCTCATGATAGTTTATATGGACTTATCGCAGGAATGGCAATAATGGCTTTAAGTTTAAATTTGCTTGGACAATAGAAAGCCTTGCGGCTTTCTTAAATTTAGTTCGCACCTTTTGGCGCGCTAAAGGCAGTAAGTTTTGGTAGTTCACCTTTAAATTTTTCTATGTTTACGAGCCCTGTGTGAGAGATATTGCCATTGGCAAGTTTTGAAGTTGGTATATCCATAGTTAAAACATTTGCATTTCCACATTTGCAAAGTCCGTTTTCATTAGGATCATACCAAGCACCTTCGCAAAGTCTTACAACCCCTTGCATGATTTCATCACTTACAACCGCCCCTGCTAAAACTTCACCGCGTTTGTTAAACACACGCACTACATCGCCATTTTTTATACCAAGTTTTTTTGCATCTTTGGAATTGATTAAAATCGGCTCTCTATCTTTTATTGCATAAGTATCTCTTAAGCTTGTGTGGCAAAGTTGAGAGTGCAAGCGATCTCTTGGGTGATTTGTAAGTAAGTGGAAAGGTGCTTCTTTGCTTGCATTTCCAAGCCATTCAATAGGCTCAAACCAAGTAGGATGTGCCTTACAATCATCATAATTATAATTTTTAATCGTTTCTGAGTAAATTTCAATGAGTCCTGAATCTGTACCCAGAGCATTTAAGATAGGATCTTCTATAAATTCTGAAAAACGAGTCCATTCTAAACTTTCAGCTGTTGGTTTAAAAGTGATTGGTTCATTTTTAGCCCAAAATTCTTCAAAACTTGGCATAGGAGTGGCAAAAGCTTCGCCAAAACTTTGAGTTTGTTTTAGGGCACTGTTGTAGTATTCTTTGATGAAATCTTTAGCTTTTTTGCCATTTTCTGTGTAGGCATTAAAGACATCTTTTCCATAAATTTTACAAATATCAGAGAAAATTACATAATCATCTTTGCTTTCACCCACAGGCTCAACTGCTCGTTTCATAGGAGCTATATGCATATTTGAATAATCTCCTGTCATGGTAATATCATCTCTTTCATAAGATGAAGTTACAGGCATAACAATATCTGCCATTTTAGCTGTTGGAGTCCAGTAAATTTCATTTACCACAACGGTGCGTGGTTTTCTCCATGCTTTTACATTAGTGTTGGTATCTTGATGGTGCACTAAAGGATTTCCGCCTACCCAGTAAATAAAATCAATATCAGGATAGGTAAGCTTAGAGCCGTTGTGATCTATGGTTTTTCCAGGGTGAAGTAAAGCATCAGCGATTCTTGCTACAGGGAAAGAATAACTCGCTGCATTTTGAAGCCATTCTGCGCCTTCGTTTGAAGTTTCGCTTTTTACTAAACCTTTAAATTTACCATTTTTCCAAATCCCTAAGCTACCTGCTGTCATACCACCAATAACTCCGCCTTTGCAAGTTGGAACACCACCATTGCTGTAATGGTAGCTTAGTCCAAAACCACCTCCTTTTGTGCCGATTTG
This sequence comes from Campylobacter jejuni, assembly GCF_001457695.1. NCBI lineage: Bacteria > Pseudomonadati > Campylobacterota > Epsilonproteobacteria > Campylobacterales > Campylobacteraceae > Campylobacter > Campylobacter jejuni. The sequence continues at coordinate 240,463 of NZ_LN831025.1, forward strand.
TCCTAACATCGCACAAAGAGTAACTAACATCCAGTGAGGTTGTTCGCCATGATGTGCTCTTTGCATACCCCAACCACTCATAATCATAGTAGGATTATCATAAAAAGTTTCAGCTAAATTTTTGATAGTTTTTTCATCGATACCGCAAATTTTACTTGCCCATTTGGTATCTTTTTTCACTCCATCTTCTTTGCCTTCTAAATAGTCTTTAAATTTATCAAAGCCTGTGGTGTAAGTGTCTAAAAACTCGTAATCGACTTTTTTCTTAGCGATTAAATGGCTTGCCATACCCATCATTAAAGCTACATCGGTATTTGGCGTGGAGCTATCCATTTGGCATTTAAAAATTTTGCTGTAGCGGTTTTTACAGGATCTATACAAATTATTTTGATTTTACTGTCTTTAAGTTTTTCAAAGTATGCCAAACCTCTTTGTTCGTTTGAAGTCCAAGCTATGCGTAAAGTAGAAAGTGGATCAGCACCCCAAATCACAACATATTTAGAATCACTTAAGATATTTTCCCATGAGGTTTGTTGTTCATAAACTTCAATCAATCCTACAACATAAGGCATAATCACTTGAGAAGCTCCTGTAGAATAGTCCCCTGTAGCTCCTACAAGTCCACCTGTTACATTTAAAAATCTATAAAGCAAGATGCGTGAGTTTTGCATATTTCCACTTGATTTCCAGCCATAACTTCCACCAAAAATTGCACTTGCACCTTTACTATCTCTTGTTTTTTTAAGCTCTTTGGCGATAAGTTTGACTGCTTCATCATAACTTACGCGGACAAATTCATCTTTACCACGAAGTTCAGGTTTAGGATTGTCAGGATTTTCAAGGTAGGATTTACGCACATAAGGGTATTTCACACGAGATTTATAAACCATATCAGCAGTGTAGTGCTGTAAAGGATTATCCATTTTTGTAACTTTTTCCCAAGGTTCACTTTTTACTATCTTGCCATCTTTGTATAGTGAGTTTTAAAATCCCCAGTGTGCTGCGGTGATCACTTCTCCATTTTTTACAAGTCCAAGACTAACTTTTGAAGCTTCTACAGTTTTTCCTGCACTTAAGCTTGGGATGAGAGGTAAAGCACTTAAGCTCGCTCCAATTTTTAAAAATTTTCTTCTATCTAGCATGCTTTTCTCCTTATTTTGTTTTAAAATCTTTTGCGTTTTTTTGTAAGTATTCTATAACTAGCCATCTGTCTTTTTTATCAATACCTGTTCTATCAGCCATAGAACGGAAAATTGCAGGCCAAGCGTTAGCTGTAAATTCTTTTTCTTTGTGGATAGCGTGGCAAATTTCGCAGTTATTTACAAAAAGCTCTTTGGCTCGATTTAACATTTCTTTATTGTCTTTGACAAATTCTTTTTTATCTGCCAAAATTTAAAGGCTTACCTTATCCCATTTGCCATTTTTTCCAGTTATTCTTTGAGAGAAATTTAATTTTGTATTTTTAGAAAAAGCTGCAACAATAATTCTTTGAGAGTCATTGAAATAAATCACAGAAGGTGCTTTAGGATTTACATAACCATCAATTTTTAGCAAAACCCTGTTATTTTCGCTTTTTAACACTTCAAAAGGATTTGTAGGTAAAAGTCTTCCTATGACTTTAGTATCATCTTTATTAAGATAAAGCGATACAACTTCATCGGTATAGGCGGTATTTTTTGCCCATAAACAATGTCGCTAGGACAACAAAAGAAATGAAAATTTTTTTCATCACTAATTCCTTAATATAAATTTGATGTAAATGTATTTTAATACTATGCAATTTAATTATTACTTAATTGTATAATTTTTACTAAGATTACTTATTTTTAGTGCTTTAATATTATTCTTTATTGATATAATAAATTTGAGTTAATTATATTTTACTTATTGTTTTTTAGAAAAGATAAAACTTCAATTATAAAAAAAGTTTGTTTTGAGCTCAGATTAATACTTCTGAGCCCATTTTGATCTCGTTGAGTTTTAAGGTATAAGCTTTTTATAGCTTTATTTTCCCTCTCATTTTTAACTCTCATTTAGCAAAGTGCTTTTATATTTAAAGATTGATTGACTCCTTATCTTGTATATTAATAAATATTATATTAATAAAATTTAAATTATTATTAATATTTATATAATTTATAGCGAAATTATTGTTTTGTTATGTGAATAATTAATGTATTTTAGAATTTTTACTAATTGATTTCTTAAATCAAATACATTTTAAAGTGTGATAAAATTCAGGATTATTAAAACTTGGAGGAAAAGGAACACTGGCTCTAAATTCTTTATAGGTATTACCTGGGAGTGTGTCTATGATTTCTATAGTATAAGAAACACTTGTATTTTGCATTTTAGCGTTACGGACATTTTTATCATTGAAAATTTCTCCTCCTACTTGTTTTTGGTTTAATATGCTAAGTATCAAATAGCATTTTTTGATTTCAAATTTAGTAAGATTTTGAACTTTTCCACTTACTATAACGCTTTCATGTCTTAGATCTCTTGTGTAGGTTAGTTTGCTAAGATCGGCTTGAGTGGTGAATTGATTGATTGTCAGAAAAATAGAATATATCAAAAGTGCGGTAAAAATAGTAGCTATGGTATAAGAAATCAAAGCCATTTCTTTCTGTTTGACTTTTAGAAAGATTAAAATACAAATCAAGGCAAAGCAAATAAGTAAAATGATAAAAGCTATAATATGAAAAATCGTAAAATGCATTAAAAACACTCCGAAACTAAGCGTATGGTATAGTTATTTTCATAGTTAAAATTTTCAAAAGCAATTCTTTGAACTTGGGTTGCGTTTTTCTTTAGATCTTTAATTTCTCTACTTTTTTGTCTAAAAGGGATAAATTTCTTTTTATATTCTTCTATGATATTATCATTAGGTATTTTATCTGCAAAAATTTTAGCTGTAATTTTACATTCTTTAAAATTATTTTTTGAATTATTTGTAATGTTAAAATCAACAATTAAATCATTTGAGCTTTGTATCATTTTTTGATCTGTAATAGCGGTTTTTCGAGTTCTTACTTCATTGTCTATTAGTTTATACCCATAGATATAAACTAAAAAACAAATAATAATGTCAAACGCGATAATAAAAAGTGCCGCTATAGGTCTATGGCGTAAAAATACACAAAGAAGTAAAACACAAGTGAAGAGAAAAAAAACTAGTAAAATCAGCATATAATCTACTAAATATAAATGAGTAGTGTAAAAAAGCACGATTTCTCTTAGTTTCTCCACTTGTATATCCTTTAGTTCATGTTGGCAGAACTTTGCTTTTTAGCATCTTTAGTATCAACCCAAATGTTTGGCACTGCTCCACCTGGAGTTAAGAAAATTTTAGCATCTTGATTGACTTTTAAAGCTTCATTAAATTCTTTTTGAGTTTCAATTTGTTTTAAATTTAGCAAAGGAGTGTTTAGGCTGTTTGCGATTTCTTTGTTAGAATAAGCTTGTGCATCTGCTTCTATCTTAACAGCCATAGCTTTACCTTTGGCACTGATTATGGTTGCATTTGCTTCCCCTTCAGCTAAGGCAGCTTTTTTTAAGGCTTCTTGATTAGCTCTTTCTACTTCATATTTAGTTCTTTCAGCCTCTTGTTTTGCAATTTGCACGCGTTCGATTTGTTCTTTTACTTTTGAAGGTAAAATAATTTCTCTAAGTTGTACAGCGCGAAGTTCTACAGGTTCATTTGGTTGAGCTTCTATGGTTTTTCTTATACCTTCTTCTATTTGAGTGGCTATTGTATTACGATTAGTAGGAAGTTCTTCGGCTGTGTATTTTCCTACAACACTTCGCACTACATCACGAACAACTGGATCGATAATTTTATTTTCCCAATTTAAGCTCCAAGTAGCTATGGTTTGAGGAACTTGCAAAGGATTTAAACGGTATTGCACTGTAACATCAATAGATACAGGCAATCCACGAGAGTCAAGCACAGAAATGCTATTTTTATTAATAACACCTGAACCTAAAGATAAATTTTCATTACTTCCTTCTATAGAAGCATAGTTGATTTGTCTTACTCTAGTATCGATTATGGTTATTTTTTGTACAAAAGGTAAGAAAAAGTGAAGTCCTGGTTCTAATGGATTTGGGTCATATTTACCTGTTGTTGATTTAATCCCCATTTCCCCAGAATTTATAACCATAAAAGGTTTTGCAACGATTAAAAATAAAACAATAATAATCACCCCATAAACAAACGGAGAGAATTTACCAAAACCTTTAAAATTAAATTCTGGTGCTTTGAAATTGAAATTTTGACGGTTGTTTCCATTATTGTTAGAATTTCCATTTTTTTTGTTGAAATAATCATTCAAATCAGCTGGCATTTATTTCCTTTTTTAAATATAAGTTAGCATAGATGCGTATTTTTCATTGCGTCCATAAACTACATCAAAATAAGCATCTTGAAGTTTTTTAGTTACAGATCCTCTTAAACCATTTCCTATTATTCTTGCATCAATATTGTTAATAGGTGTGATTTCAGCGGCTGTTCCGGTAAAAAATGCTTCATCAGCAGTATAAACTTCATCTCTTGAAATTCTTTGGCGAAGCACGGTGATACCAAGATCATGAGCGATTTTAAGCACTGTATCTTGAGTAATGCTTTTTAAAGAAAAATCATTCGGAGGTGTGATTAAAACCCCATCTTTTACAATAAAGAAACATTCTCCTGTTCCTTCTGCGATAAAACCTTCTTCATCAAGCATTAAAGCTTCTTCATAGCCTGCTTCAATAGCTTCAAATTTTGCAATTTGAGAGTTAAGGTAATTTGCGCTTGCTTTAGCTTTTCCCATGCATGATTTAACACTATTTCTTGCAAAAGACGAAATTTTTACTTTTATGCCTTTTTCTAAACCTTCTTCTCCAAGGTAAGCACCCCATTCCCAAGCTGCAATTCCAACTCTTACAGGAGCTTTTATATGATAAAGTCCCATAACTCCATCTCCTAAGAAAATCAAAGGGCGGATATAGACATTGCTTTTAAAATTGTTTGCTTTTAAGAGTTCAATTTGTGCATTTTCAAGCTCTTTTTGAGAAAAAGGACATTTTAAAAGAGTAATTTTTGCAGACTCTAAAAGTCTTTTGGTGTGATCTTCAAGTCTGAAAATTGCTAAGCCTTTATCTGTTTTATAGGCTCTAGTTCCTTCAAAAACAGCATTACCATAATGCAAAGAATGGGTTAAAAAGTGCAAAGTTGCATCTTTAAAATCAACTAATTTTCCATCCATCCAAATTTTATCTGCTGAGATCATTTTTTTACCTTTTATAGTTGTTTATTTCTTAAAAAATATTATTTTAAGAATAAATCGGGATTTTATCAAAAATATACTAACAATAAGCTTTTATTAAATTAAGGTTTTTTGTTAAAAAAATATTAGGTATTTTTTGAAATAATTATGAAAAATTATCGTTAAAAAAGGAGAAATTATGCCATTGGTAAATATTAAATTAGCAAAGCCGTCTTTAAGCAAGGAGCAAAAAGCAGAACTTATAGCTGATATTACCAAACTTTTAAGCACGAAATATAATAAAAGTAAAGAAAGAGTTGTGGTGGTTTTAGAAGATGTAGAAAATTATGACATAGGCTTTGGCGGAGAAAGCGTTGAAGCTATTAAAGCAAAGGCAAGTAAATGAGTTTAAACATAGGAGATAAAGCGCCTCAGTTTGAGCTTTTAAATCAAGATGGGGTAAAAATAGCATTAAAAGATTTTATTGGCAAAAAGGTGATTTTGTATTTTTATCCAAAAGATAATACCCCAGGTTGCACTACAGAGGCTTGTGATTTTAGTTTAAATTATGATAAATTTGGTGGTAAAAATGCAGTGATTATTGGTATCAGTCCTGATAGCGTGGCAAGTCATGAAAAATTTATCTCTAAATTTGATTTAAAACATATTTTACTTAGCGATAGTGAAAAAGAAGTTGCTAAAGCTTATGGAGCTTGGGGGCTTAAAAAAAATTACGGAAAAGAATACGAAGGTCTTATTCGCTCTACTTTTGTTATCGATGAAACAGGTAAAATTGCTCAAATTTATAGTAATGTTCGTGTAAAAGATCATGTTTTAAAAGTGCTTGAAAGTCTTTAATGCTAGTACATATTTGTTGTAGCGTAGATAGTCATTATTTTATTGAAGAACTTAGAAAAACTTATCCTAATGAAAAAATCATAGGATATTTTTATGATCCAAATATCCATCCTTTAAGCGAATACGAACTAAGATTTTTAGATGTAAAAAGATCTTGTGATAAACTTGGCATCAAGCTTTATAAAGGTGAGTATGAGTATGAAAAATGGCTTAATGCTGTGCGTGGTTATGAAGATGAGCCTGAAAAAGGTGCAAGGTGTGAAATTTGCTTTGATGTAAGAATGGGATCTAGTGTTAAATTTGCTGCTAAAATAGGAGAAAAAAAGCTTACTACTACGCTTTTAACCAGCCCTAAAAAAGATTTAGAACAGTTAAAAAATGCTTTACAAAAAGAATGTGAGCCTTATGGGGTAGAGTTTTTAGCTCCTGATTTTCGTAAAAATGGCGGCACTCAAAGGCAGTTTGCTTTAGCAAAAAAAGAAATGCTCTATCATCAAAATTATTGTGGTTGTATTTATGGACTTAAAAAACAAAAACAAGATAAGAATTTTATTGATGAATTAATGTCTCCTGTAAATAAGCAAATTTTACCTGCAAGTATAGAAGCAAGAATAGCTCTTTATAAAAAAGTAGTTTTATGGGAAAAAAAAGGTATAAAATTTGAAATTTTAAGAGAGAAATTTTTAAATTATCGTCTTTTAAGTGCTTCGATAAAATTAGATAAAAAGCCTGTTAAATCTCATATTTTATTTTATTCGCATTTTAAAAACGCTTATACAAGATTTTCTTTAAATGAAGAAAGCTTAAAACAGAATTTAAAAGAAGGTTTTTATAGAAGTACTAAAGATGAAATGGTTTTTGTGGAATTTTGGCGTTTTAATACATTTTTTAAAAACAAATGGAAAAATTTTGAAGATTTTTTAAAAAGACCTTTGAGTGTGCAAGCAGAAATTAAATGGCGCAATAAATTGTTTGGAACTTATAATCTTAGCCCTATTATCATCCTTGAAAATATTTTACCTTCAAGATATGAAGTGATAGCAAAAAGTGAAATTTATCATGATAATCAAGAGGTGCTTGTAAAAATTTAAGAAATTTATTAAGAAAAACTTTTTTGTTAATATAATTTTTAATGATTTTTTTATATAATAAAATTTTTAATTGTTTTCAAGGTTAATTTAATAATGATAGATGTAATGCAAATTCAAGAAATCTTACCACACCGTTATCCTTTTTTACTAGTAGATAAAATTACAGAATTAAAAGTTAAAGAAGTGGTGCTAGGATATAAAAACATCAGTATAAGTGACCATGTTTTTATGGGACATTTTCCAGGGCATCCTATTTATCCTGGAGTTTTGATTTTAGAAGGTATGGCTCAAACAGGTGGAGTTTTAGCTTTTGAAAGTATGGAAGATAAAGTGGATCCAAAAAGTAAAGTAGTTTATTTCACAGGTATAGATGGAGCAAAATTTAGAAATCCTGTGCGTCCTGGAGATAGGCTTGATTATGAAATGAGCGTGGTTAAAAATCGTGGTAATATGTGGATTTTTAAAGGGCAAGCTTTTGTAGATGGAAATTTAGTTGCAGAGGCCGAGCTTAAAGCTATGATAGTGGATAAATAATGAAAAAAATTCATCCAAGTGCGGTGATTGAAGAGGGTGCACAACTTGGTGACGATGTTGTAATAGAAGCTTATGCCTATGTAAGCAAAGATGCTAAAATAGGTAATGATGTTGTCATCAAACAAGGTGCTCGAATTCTTTCAGATACAACTATAGGTGATCATTCTCGTGTATTTTCTTATGCTATAGTAGGCGATATTCCTCAGGACATATCTTATAAAGAAGAGCAAAAAAGCGGTGTTGTTATAGGAAAAAATGCAACTATTAGAGAATTTGCAACGATAAATTCAGGTACAGCTAAAGGAGATGGTTTTACTCGTATAGGCGATAATGCTTTTATTATGGCTTATTGTCATATTGCTCATGATTGTTTTTTGGGTAATAATATTATTTTAGCTAACAATGCAACTTTAGCAGGACATGTAGAGCTTGGAGATTTTACGGTTGTAGGCGGGCTTACACCTATTCATCAATTTGTCAAAGTAGGTGAGGGTTGTATGATAGCAGGAGCAAGTGCACTTTCTCAGGATATAGTACCGTTTTGTTTAGCAGAAGGAAATCGTGCAAGTATTAGAAGTTTAAATTTAGTAGGTATTCGTCGTCGTTTTGATAAAGATGAAGTAGATAGACTTAGCAGAGCTTTTAAAACTTTATTTAGACAAGGAGATTTAAAAGAAAATGCTAAAAATTTGCTTGAAAATCAAGAAAGTGAAAATGTTAAAAAAATGTGCCATTTTATATTAGAAACAAAGCGCGGAATTCCTGTCTATAGGGGTAAAAATAATGCCTAGAAAATGTAGTTTTTGCAATGAAGTGGAGAATCCACAAAGAAGAATTTTAGCAAATGAAAATGATGATGCTTTTATTTGTGAATATTGCGTTGAAGGTGCTTATAGTATTATTTATGGAGAAGAAAAAGAATTTAAAGAACCTAAACAAAGTCATAATACAGAATTTAAAGATATCACTCCAAAAGAATTAAAAGCTTATTTAGATCGTTATGTCATAGGACAAGATAGAGCTAAAAAAGTTTTTAGTGTTGGAGTATACAATCATTATAAAAGACTTTTTAAAGCCGAACTTCAAGATGATGATACAGAGCTTTTTAAGTCAAATATTTTACTTGTTGGGCCAACAGGAAGTGGAAAAACTTTATTGGCACAAACTTTAGCTAAATTTTTAGATGTACCTATAGCAATTTGTGATGCAACTTCTTTAACTGAAGCAGGATATGTAGGTGAGGATGTGGAAAATATTTTAACACGACTTTTACAAGCTGCAGATGGAGATGTGCAAAGAGCTCAAAAAGGTATAGTTTTTATTGATGAGATTGATAAAATTGCTAGAATGAGTGAAAATCGTTCTATTACTCGTGATGTAAGTGGAGAGGGTGTGCAACAAGCTTTACTTAAGATTATCGAAGGAAGTTTGGTAAATATTCCACCAAAAGGGGGAAGAAAACATCCAAATCAAGAGTTTATACAAATTGACACTTCAAATATTTTATTTGTTTGTGGTGGAGCTTTTGATGGTTTGGAAACTATCTTAAAAAGAAAACTTGGCGATAAAGTTGTGGGCTTTTTTGATGATGCAAAAGAAGAAAATAAAGCTTTACTTGAGAAAATTGAACCCGATGATTTGGTGCATTTTGGTTTGATTCCCGAGCTTATAGGTCGTTTGCATGTGATTGCATCTTTAAATGAGCTTAATGAAGAAGATATGGTAAGAATTTTAACTGAGCCTAAAAATGCCATTATTAAGCAATATCAAAAGCTTTTTGCTATTGATGGGGTAAATTTAAAATTTGAAGAAGATGCTCTAAGAGCTATCGCACAACTTGCATTGGAGAGAAAAACAGGGGCTAGGGGGCTTAGAAGTATTATAGAAGAAATGATGATAGATTTAATGTTTGAGTTACCAGAGTATAAAAACTATGATATTGTAATAACCAAAGAAGTTGTTAAAGACAATGCAAAGGCATTATTAATAAAAAGAAAAATAAGTTAAAAAGGATAGAAATGATATTAGATCAACTTATAGGATTTTTTTCTAGTGATATGGGGATTGATTTAGGAACAGCTAATACGCTAGTTTTGGTAAAAGATAAGGGTATAGTGATAAATGAGCCTTCTGTTGTGGCAGTTGAAAGAGAAAGGTATGGTTCCAAAGCAAAAATTTTAGCCGTAGGTAAAGAAGCTAAAGATATGGTGGGAAAAACTCCAGGCAATATCGAAGCTATTCGTCCTATGAAAGATGGCGTGATTGCAGATTTTGATATGACTGAAAAAATGATCCGCTATTTTATAGAAAAAACACACCGTAGAAAAAGTTTTTTACGCCCTAGAATTATCATTTCTGTTCCTTATGGTTTAACTCAAGTAGAAAGAAAAGCGGTAAGAGAAAGTGCTTTAAGTGCAGGTGCAAGAGAGGTATTTTTGATTGAAGAGCCTATGGCAGCAGCTATTGGTGCAAGTTTACCTATACAAGAGCCTAAAGGAAATTTGGTAGTAGATATAGGGGGTGGAACTACTGAGATTGGAGTGATTTCTTTGGGTGGACTTGTGATTTCGAAGTCTATTCGTACGGCTGGAGATAAGCTTGATATGAGTATAGTTAATTATGTAAAAGAAAAATACAATCTTATCATAGGTGAAAGAACAGGCGAAGAGATCAAAATCACTATAGGTTCAGCAATACAACTTCCAAAAGAGCTTTCTATGGTGGTAAAAGGACGCGATCAAGTAAGTGGACTTTTAAGTCGTATTGAACTTACAAGCGAAGATGTAAGAGAAGCAATGCGTGAGTATTTAAAAGAAATTGCTGATGCTTTAAAAATGGTTCTTGAAATGATGCCGCCTGATTTAGCAAGTGATATAGTAGAAAACGGTGTAGTTTTAACAGGTGGTGGAGCATTGATTCGTGGTCTTGATAAATACTTAAGTGAAATTGTACGTTTGCCAGTTTATATCGCAGATGAACCGCTTTTAGCTGTAGCAAAAGGAACAGGTAAAGCTTTAGAGGAAATTTCATTATTGCAACAATTAACCAATGAAGAATAAGATTTTTTATGTTCTTGTCTTAGCCTTTTTGGTTTTTATATCTTTTTATTATGGAGGACTTATCAAGCAAAATGTTCTCCGTGTTAATGACTTTGTTATAGGTATTTTTTATAATATTAAAGATTATTTGGGAGAAAAAATTTCAGAACACTTTAATCAAGCAAATCAAATTCAGCAATTAAAAGCTAGAAATAAAGAATTAGAAGATATTGCTGTAAAGGTAACTAGTTTTGCAAATCAATTAAATCGTATTTTAGAGGATCAAAATTCTACAAAATATTTACCTCAAGTTTCTTTAACTAGAGTTATTTCTTATGTTCAATTGAATGATTATAAAAAATTATGGTTAGATTGGAGCAAAATTCCCGTTGGTAAAAATCGTGGTTTAATATATCAAGGATATACTGCAGGTATAGCTATTAATAAAAATGGTAGAGCAATGGCTCTTTTACAAGGTGATGATCAGTGTGTTTTTTCTGTTTATATAGGAAAATCCAAAGCTCCAGGTTTAATCCAAGGTGAAGATGGCAGGATTGTGGTTAAATTTATTCCAAAATGGGCAAAAATTAATATCGGAGATGAAATTTTAACAAGTGGACTTGATAATATTTTCTTTTCAGATATACCTGTTGGGATTGTGAATAGAATTGATGATGAAGATATGTATCAAAGTGTAGAAGTAAAGCCTTATGTTAAGATTAGTATTCCTGCTTATTTATATGTAGTAGATAATTTATAAGTCAGGGATTGGACTTTTTAAAAATTTTGTTAAATTATCAAATAAATTTTTATAATTGAATGAGAATTTTATAAAAAATCTTAAATTTCTTTATGTGTTATTTCCTAGATTAAAAGCAGATTAAAATTATATCGATAATTTCAAAGTTTATAAAACTAATTTTTGTTATAATCAGCCCAAATTTATGCTCTTAGGAAAATTTATGCCAAAACGAACAGATGTTAAAAGTATTTTACTTATAGGAAGTGGTCCTATTGTGATAGGACAAGCTTGTGAATTTGATTATTCTGGAACTCAAGCCGCAAAGACTTTAAAAGAATTAGGATATCGTGTAGTATTAATCAACTCAAATCCTGCAACCATCATGACAGATCCCGAATTTGCAGATGCGACTTATATAGAACCCATAACAAAAGAAAGTATTTTAAGTATTATTAAAAAAGAAAAAATCGATGCCATTTTGCCAACTATGGGTGGACAAGTGGCTCTAAATGTAGCTATGGAAGTTTATGAAAGTGGGCTTTTAGGCGATGTGAAGTTTTTAGGTGCAAACCCTGAAGCGATTAAAAAAGGCGAAGATCGTCAAGTTTTTAAAGAATGTATGAAAAAAATCGACATGGATTTACCAAAATCTATGTATGCGTATAATTATGATGAAGCTCTAAAAGCTGTGGATGAAATCGGCTTTCCTTTAATGATCCGTGCTTCTTATACCTTAGGCGGTGCTGGAAGTGGTGTGGTTTACAATATGGATGAATTTAAAGAACTCGCTAATGCTGCTTTAGCACTCTCGCCAATCCATGAAATTCTTATCGAAGAAAGTTTGCTTGGATGGAAAGAGTATGAAATGGAAGTTATCCGTGATAAGAATGATAATTGCATTATCGTGTGTAGTATAGAAAATCTTGATCCTATGGGGGTACATACAGGAGATAGTATCACAGTCGCACCTGCTCTTACTTTAACTGATAAAGAATACCAAGTCATGCGTAATGCCTCTTTTGCCATTTTGCGTGAAATAGGTGTCGATACGGGCGGATCAAATGTGCAATTTGCTGTCAATCCAATAAATGGTAGAATGATAGTTATTGAAATGAATCCAAGGGTTTCAAGATCAAGTGCCCTAGCTTCTAAAGCAACGGGTTATCCTATAGCAAAGGTTGCGACACTTTTGGCAGTAGGATTTAGCTTAGATGAGATAAAAAATGATATTACAGGAACGCCTGCATCTTTTGAACCTGTGATTGATTATATTGTTACAAAAATTCCTCGTTTTACTTTTGAAAAATTCCCAGGAGCCAATACAACTTTAGGCACAGCCATGAAAAGCGTGGGTGAGGTAATGGCTATAGGACGCACTTTTAAAGAAAGTATACAAAAAGCACTTTGTTCTTTGGAAAGAAATTTAAGTGGTTTTGATAGAGTGAAATTTGAAGATAAAAACGATCTTATCTTTAAAATTCGCAACGCTAACGAAAAGCGTTTGCTTTATGTTGCTCAAGCTTTTAGGGAAGGTTTTAGCGTAGAAGAACTTTATGAGCTTTGTAAAATAGATCCTTGGTTTTTAACACAGATTAAAGAAATTGTAGATTTTGAAGAGCAAATTGATATGGATATTTTAAACAATAAAGCTCTTTTGAGAAAAGCAAAAACTATGGGCTTTTCAGATAAAATGATAGCCTTGCTTGTAAATTTGAAAGATAATTTAGAATTAAGCCAAAATGATATTTATTATGCAAGAATGAAGCAAAAAATCATTGCAGAATTTAGTGAAGTGGATACTTGTGCGGGTGAATTTGAAGCCTTAACTCCTTATCTTTATTCAAGTATTAATATAAGTGAACTCACTCAAAGTAAAAACGATGCTAAGGATAAAAAAGAAAAAAAAGTGATGATTATAGGTGGGGGGCCAAACCGCATAGGACAAGGTATAGAATTTGACTATGCTTGCGTACATGCTTCTTTTGCGCTTAAAGATATGGGTATTAAAACCATTATGTATAATTGTAATCCTGAAACCGTTTCGACTGACTACGATACAAGTGATATTTTGTATTTCGAGCCTATTGATTTTGAACATTTAAGAGCGGTGATTGAGCGTGAAAAACCTGATGGAGTGATTGTGCATTTTGGTGGACAAACTCCTTTGAAATTTGCTAAGCGTTTAAGCGCTTTTGGAGCTAAGATTATAGGTACTAGTGCAAGAGTAATTGATATGGCAGAAGATAGAAAGAAATTTGCCGAATTTATTACAAAATTAGGCATTAATCAGCCAAAAAATTCTACCGCAACAAGTGTGGAAGAAGCAGTGCTTAAAGCTAGTGATATAGGATATCCTGTGCTTGTAAGACCAAGTTATGTTTTAGGTGGGCGTGCGATGCGTGTGGTAAATGATGAGGCCGAACTTAGACTCTATATGCAAGAAGCTGTAGATGTGAGCGATAAAAGTCCTGTTTTGATCGATCAGTTTTTAGACAATGCTACAGAAATTGATGTTGATGCGATTTGTGATGGCAAAGATGTTTATGTGGCAGGAATTATGGAGCATATAGAAGAAGCAGGAATTCATTCAGGTGATAGTGCTTGTTCTTTACCACCTTGTAATATTGATGAAAAAATGCAAGAATTTATTGCACAAAAAACCGCAGATATTGCTTTAAATTTAGGAGTTGTAGGGCTTTTAAATATACAATTTGCTTTACATAATAATGAGCTTTATATGATAGAGGTAAATCCTAGAGCTAGTCGTACTGTGCCTTTTGTTAGTAAAGCTACAGGCGTTCCTTTGGCAAAAGTAGCAACGCGTGTGATGTGGCAAGGAAATTTAAAAGAAGCTTTGAAATTTTATGATACTTTCAAAGTGGTAAATTTTGATGCTAAAATTTTACGCCCTAAAACTCCAAAATATATGAGCGTAAAAGAAGCAGTATTTCCATTTGCAAAACTTAGCGGAAGCGATTTAGAATTAGGTCCTGAAATGCGTTCAACGGGTGAAGTTATGGGTATAAGCAAGGATTTTGCAAATTCTTACGCAAAAAGTCAAATCGCATCGTTTAATCATCTTCCAGAGCAAGGCGTGGTATTTATCTCCTTAAAAGATAAGGATAAAAAATATACCAAAAAAATCGCCGCAGAATATGTAAAGCTTGGCTTTAAGCTTATGGCAACAGGGGGAACTTGTAAGGAAATTTTAGAAAGTGGTTTTGAGTGCGAACTTGTACATAAAATTTCAGAAGGACGCCCCAATGTTGAAGATAAATTGAAAAATGGGGAAATTCACTTAGTTATCAATACAAGCGATAGTCACAGTTTTAAAGGTGATACGAAAAAAATTCGTGAAAATATCATTCGTTTTAAAATACCTTATTTTACAAATTTACGATCAGCTTTAGCAGGTGCAAAATCGATTAAAGCTATACAGAATAAAAGCTATTTAGAAATCAAGAGTTTGCAAGAATATTTAAAGGACTAGTATTGATGCAAAACCATCTTAACAGAGAAATAATGATTAATTTAGGAAGTTATTACACTCCTATTTTTCTTGTTAATAATGTTTATAAATTATTGGAAAAATGGGTTGATAACTTAAATGATTATATTTTTTTAGATAGTTCTTGTGGTTATGGTGATTTTTTTATTAAGGATTTGGATTATATTGGTTGCGATATTGATAAAATTGCACTTAGTCAAGTGAAGAATGCAAGAATCATTCATACAAATTCTTTGGTAAATGTAGATAGGAAAAAATTTAATCTTAGCAACGATGATAAACTTATCATTATAGGTAACCCACCCTATAATGATAAAACTTCAATTATTCGTTCAAATATCAAAAAAGAGCTTTTTTATTGTGATAAAACATTGATTTATAGGGATTTGGGAATTTCTTTTTTAAGATCGTATGAAATTTTAAAACCAGAATTTATTTGCATTTTACATCCATTATCATATTTAATTAAAAAGACAAATTTTAATGCTTTGGCTAAATTTAAAAATACTTATAAATTAATTGATGGTTTAATTGTTTCATCTGAAATTTTTACTCCAAAGTCTAACACTTTTTTTCCTATTATCATTGCTTTTTATAAAAGAGACAGCCAAGGTATGAATTATGAATATATAAAAAATTATACTTTTAAAACTATAGAAGGAAATGAATTTATTTTGAAGAATTATGATAGTATTGCTAATTATGTTCCAAAGTATCCTAATCAAAAAGATACAAGAAAGGCTATTGCCTATTTTCATACTTTAAGGGATATTAATGCTTTGAAGCGTAATCAGACTTTTATGTTATATCAAAATTCTAACTCTATTAAAGTTTTTGAAGATAATTTAAAATATTATGTTTATATACATTTTTTTAAAAAATATTCTTATTTATTGCCCTATTATTTTGGGAATTTAGATATATTTATTAATCATCATAATTTTTTAAAAATAGAAGATGAGTTTTTAAATTATTTTTATGAGAAATCTTATAATGAAAATAAAATTAAGGATTATTTTTATAATCTTTTTAACCATAAAGAAGGGATAAAATGAATTTTAAAATTGATTATGAGTTGCCTTTAACTTCTGTTGCAGGAAAAATTAGAATAAAACAAAGAAGTACTTTTAATGATTATGGACTCCCTGTAGCTCCCACAAAAATTAACATCAATGTTAAACATTATGTAGAATGGCAAATAGGATATGATATGGTTGCAGGAAAAAATGATGGAAATTTTATAGGTGCAAATGGAAAAGATAAAAAACTTTATGAACTTAGTGATATTATTTTTCAATTTTTTAAACATAATATCATTTTGAAAGAAAATTTATTTGGCATTAAAAATTTTTTAGAGAATAATGAAGAATTGATAGAAGATAAAATGAAAATTAATAGGACTAATTTTACGCAGAAACAAGTAGCTGGGATTAATTTTTTAGAATCTTATGTTTCTTATCCTTTGTTGGTGTATCAATTTAACAATAATGAGTTTTTAAGTGAAATTATAATAAAAGAAAAACAAAGAGCCATCGGAGTTCAAGGAATGTTGTATTTTTGTTTTCCTGTTCATTTGCTTAAAAATATTAATGGAGAAAGAAATTTTTTAAATAGATGTATTGAAAGTAAGGAAAAGGGATATTTAGAGATTAGTCGAAATAATATAAATATTTTTTTAGAAATGTTGAAAATTTTTGGAATTTTAAGTAACAATCATCGATATGATGTTTTACAAATTATAGAGTTTATTTTAAATAGTAAATGATTTATCTTGCACAAACCGATACTACTGCAGGGTTTTTAAGCAAGGATTTAAAGAAAATAAATGCCTTAAAGAACAGAGATGAAAATCAACCTTGCTTAATCACTTCTGCGAAATTTTGCGAGTTAAAAAGTTTAGCAAGAATTCCAAAATCTTTTAAAAATTTAGTACGTCGTTCTAAAAAAACAACTTTTATTTATCCAAATAATCAGGCCATTCGCATTGTGAAAGAGTGTAAACATGCGAATTTTTTAAGTAAAAATGGCTATTTTTATTCATCTTCGGCAAATAAGCATGGAAAAGAATTTGATGAAGAATGGGCTAGAAGTGTTGCTGATATAATACTTGATGAGAATTTTTTCGAAAATATCCCATCAAAAATATTAAAACTTTCAAAGAATAAAATGATAAAAATACGTTAATTAAAGAGCTTTTAAAATATCTTCAAAAGCAATACAAAATTGCTCTATGCCATCGCTTAATAAATCATTGCAAGCTTTTTCTCGTTCGCTTTGAGAAATGATTTGATTAAGTTCTGTATAAATTTCAAAATTCATTAAAGGTTTTTTAAAATCCATTTTTCCTTTAAATGCCTCTATTGCATCAAGAGGAGCAGTATTAACAGAATTCTCAAAAAGAAGTTCTTTGATATAATAGTCTTTTGGCAGATCATCTCCTTTAACTCCAGTGCTTGCAAACAAGGCGCGAATATTAGGTTCATTTTTTGAGTAGATATTGTTATAAGCTAAATTTGCATTTAAAATTCCAATACGATTTTGCTCTTTGGCTTTAGGATTTAAAAGTCTATCAAAACGACTTACAAAAATACTTATAACAGCTTGTGGTGTTCTAGTATTTTGTTCTTTTAAGGCTATATTGTTTTTTCTAAATTCGAATAAACCTGCATTTAAAGCTTCAAAACATTTTTGACTTTGTTCAAGAGAAAAAATTAAGGTAGCATTGACGCTAATACCATTTTTCATAAGTTCATACATTACTTCATAAGAAGCTTTTGTAGCTGGTATTTTAATCATTACATTTTCTTTGCTAATAGCACTATAAAGTCTTTTAGCTTCGCCTAAACTAAGAGTCGTGTTATCATGAAGTCTTGGATCTATTTCAATACTTATAAATCCATCATTTTTTTGATAAAAAAGAGGAGCTAATTTATCAGCTGCTTTTTGAATATCAGAAATTGCTAATTCTTCATAAATATCTTTTGTTTTTTTTCCTTTTAATTTAAGAATTTTATCTTTATAAATTGGAGAATTTAAAATAGCATTTTTAAAAATAGCAGGATTTGAAGTAGCACCATTAATTCCATGTGATAATAAATTTAAAAATTCATTATCTAAAAAACTATTTTCTATAAAATCACACCAAAGAGAAAAATTTTTCATTATATTACCTTTATTATTTCTTTTAAGTCTTTTATATCTATGCAAATATCAGCTTTGGAACGTAAAATTTCTTTAGCACAAAATGCAATCTTTAATCCACTTTCGTTAAACATTGCCAAATCATTTGCCCCATCGCCAACACACATCACTTCATCTGTTTTCAAATTTAAAAAGCTTTTTAATCGTTGTAGCATCAAGCCTTTTGAATTTGAAAACATCATTTCCCCACCAACTAGCCCTGTTAAAATGTCATTTTTATGATGCAGATAATTTGCAAAACCGAGGTTAATTCCAAGTTTTTGCATAGCAGGATCTATGCCTTCATGAAAACCACCGCTAAAAATAACAATTTGTATGTTTTTAGATTTTAAATATTGGATAAGTTCATGTGCTCCATGCATTAGTGGAAGTGTGCTACTTAATTCTAAAACTTTTTTATAAGACATACCTTTTAAAAGGCTTACTCGTTTTTGAAGACTTTCGAAAAAATCAAGCTCTCCAGCCATGGCATGGCGGGTAATTTCGCTTGTTTGATTACCCTTGCCATGTGCTGTAGCTAAAATATCGATGGTTTCACCATCCATTAAAGTAGCGTCAAAGTCAAAAACACAAAGTTTAATCATTAAAATTCGCGCTTAAGTAAAGCTTCTACTTTGAGTATAGTTAAGATATTTTCATCTCTTTTTCCTATACCATAAATCATACCTTTGTCCTTAACTAAAGTTTCAGGTGGTGGATCGATTCTGTTTCTGTGAATTTTAATTGCTTCAGTTAATCTATCTATAACAAAACCAGCATTTCCTCCAACTCCAGTTCCATTTGTCTCACCTCTTAAAACAATATATCTTGTTTGAGGTGTCATTTTAGAACTTCCTAAATGAAAGCGTTGAGCTAGATCAATGAGCGGCATAACATTACCACGCATATTAAAAACCCCTAGAACATAATCAGGTACACTAGGAACTCTAGTATATTCTATAGGTTTGATGATTTCTTGTATATTAAGAATTGGAATCGCATATTCCTCATCTCCAACTACAAAGCCGACAAGTTGGATGATATCATCTTCTCTTTGATCGACATCAGGACCAGCCATCTGAGTTTGCTGTTTTTGCAAAATTTGCTCTAATTTTTCATTACTCATATTCTTATCCTAGTTTCAAATTTTTTCTAACCACATTTTCCAAGTATTCTGGAGAATAAGGTTTAGTGATATATTCAGTCATACCCACTTCAACACCTCTTAAGCGGTCAGTTTTACTTGTTCTTGAAGTAACTGCTATCAATGGTAGGTTACGATATTTAGAATACTTTCTAATTTCACCAGCTAAGGTATATCCATCCATTCTTGGCATTTCGATATCTATAAGCATTGCATCAATATCATGTTCGCCAGATTTTATAATATTCAATGCTTCAACACCATTTGTTGCTTCAACTAAACTAATTCCTAGTGGTTCTAAAGCTTTTTGCATTAAAGTTCTATCCATTTTAGAATCATCTACAATTAAGACTTTATAGTCACTTGGTTGTTCTTTAGGTTTTTTGGCACTTGATTCTAATTGCGCTTTAATATCAACTTTAATTTCTTTGGCCATATCCATCATAGCACCTACATCAATGATTAATGTCACTCTACCATCACCACGGATTGTAGCTCCTGCTATACCTTGGATATTTTGTAAATAATCACCCATAGATTTAATAACTATTTCTTCTTGTCCTACAAGAGTATCTACTATAATACCAAGCTTGCTTTCTGCTACCCCTATAACAACGACATAAGTTTGATCACCGCTTTCAAGGACTTGTTTAACTCCAAATACATCTGAAAGTCTCACAAGAGAAAGCACTTCATCTCTTAAGCGTAATACATTTTTACCTTCGATAGTATAGATATCATCAATTGGCACTCTAACTGTTTCAAGAACGCTTGCAAGTGGAATTGCATAGAATTCCTCTTGAGTTCCTACAAGTAAAGATTGAATGATTGCCAAGGTAAGAGGAATTTTAAGTTTAAATGAACTTCCTTTACCTAACTCACTATCAATTTCAATTACCCCATTAAGTTTTTCGATGTTGGTTTTAACAACATCCATTCCTACACCACGACCTGAAACATTTGTTACTTTAGCCGCAGTTGAAAAACCAGGCTTGAAAATCAAAGCAAAAGCTTCTTTGTCTGTCATTTGATCTGCTTCTCTTTCGGTAATCAAATTTTTCTCTATAGCTTTTGCTTTTAAGCCATTTGGATCAAGTCCTTTACCGTCATCTGTAATTTCTACAACGATGTGATTGCCCTCATTATAAGCTTTAAGTTGGACTATACCTTTTTCAGGTTTTCCATTCGCTGCACGAGTTGCTGGATCCTCAACACCATGATCACATGAATTTCTAATCATATGCATGATAGGATCGCCAATTTCTTCTACAATAGATTTATCAAGTTCAGTTTCTTCACCTGTAATTTCAAGTTCTATTTGCTTTCCTAATTCACGACTCAAATCACGAACAACTCTTGGGAATTTATTGAAAACTTTTGCTATAGGTTGCATTCTTGTTTTCATTACAGCAAGCTGAACATCAGTTGTAATAATACTTAATTGACTTACAACCTGATTAAGTTCTTCAAGGAATTTTTCTCCTTCATAACGCTCTTCAACATCATCGTAAATTTTAAGCAAACGGTTTTTACCTAAAACAAGCTCCCCAATTAGATTCATTAAGTGATCTAATCTTTTTACCTCCACGCGTATGGTTTGATCCATACTGCTAGCATTGCTACCTGAAGCAGGAACTTTTTTCTCTCCACTTTCCGCAGGTTTATTTGCTGTATTGTTAGTCGGTTTAGGTGCCGCATTTGTTGTTTGTTTCTTTTGTGCACGACGAGCTTGATCTTCAGCTTTTCTAACTTTTAAAAGTCTTTCTATTTCAGCTTCAACTTCAGAATCACTTAATTGATTAACATCTACTTCAGGTTCTGGAGTAGCTATTTCTTGTTTTGGTGCTTCTGGTTCTGTTTGTGGAGTAGATTTTTCATTTGAATCTGTTGCCGCAACAGGAGACTCTCCCTCTGAAATAGCTGTTAATCTTGCGCAAATTGGTTCTATATCCATACCAATAGCAGTATCGTTGCCATTATCACGAATGGAATTAAGCAAAGTTTTCATTCTATCAATAGACTCTAAAACCACATCCATGATATCTGGAGTTATTTTTAACTCGCCATGTCTTGCTTTGTTTAAAACATCTTCCATGTGGTGAGTTAACTTTGTTAAAACATCAAAATTTAAGAAACTTGATGATCCTTTAACCGTATGTGCAACACGGAAAATTCTATTTAATAATTCTAAATCTTCTGGATTTGATTCAAGCTCTACTAAATCATGGTCGATTTGCTCAACAAGCTCAAAAGCTTCAACCAAAAAGTCTTCAAGTATTTCTTGCATATCTTCCATATTTTACCCCTGTTCTTGAGATTGATGTTTTTTAATAACCTTTGCAATTTCATTGAAGAAATCGCTAGCGTTAAATTTGACAAGATAGCCTTCTCCACCAGCTTCTTGAACACCTTTCTCATTCATAAATTCATTTGATAAAGACGAGTTAAAGACTATAGGAATATCTTTAAATCTTGGATCTTCTTTAATGCGTGCAGCAAAGTGGAAACCATCCATTTGTGGCATTTCGACATCGCTTACTATAATTTTTAAAGTATCATTTAAACTTTCACCATAAACTTGGCTTAATTCTTCTAATTTGTTTATGCCCTCTACGCCGTCCTTAGCTTCAACAATTTGAAAGCCCATCTGTTGCATCATTTCTTTGACGCGTTTTCTAGCAGTCATGCTGTCATCAAGTATAAGTGCTGTTCCAGTAAATTTTTCTATTTTTCCAAAATCTATATCTGTTTTTGGAGCGTAAATTCCTAAATCTTCAACAACACTTTCAAGATCTAAAATTAGCAACACTTCATCATTTTCAATGCGTGTTACACCTGTGATTTTACCTTTATCTAAAGCACCTGATCTTGTAGAAAAAGTTGCTGGTTCTATATCTTTCCAGTTTATTCTACGAATTCTTTTTGCTTCGTGAACTATAAAACCAATAAGAATATTGCTAAATTCAGTAATAATAACTCTAGGTTTTAGCATAGTGCTTTCTGGCTCAGTGATTTGCATCCATTTGGCAAGATTGACTACAGGTATAACCACTCCACGAAGATCAAAGATACCTTCGATGTAATCAGGTACACCTGGAAGTTCTGTAAGGCTTGGCATTTTTATAATCTCCCTTACCTTAGAAACATTTACACCATAAATTCCTTCATAGACTTTATCGTGTCCTTGCTTAAAGATACGGAAATCGACAAGCTCCATTTCATTTGAACCCGTTTTCACGATATTTTCATCAAACATTTTGACCCCTCAATTTCTGTTCTCGAAATTTGATTTCTTGCTGATATTCTACTACAAAAAAACTTCTCTCATATGCAAAACTAGCTAAGTTAAGATATTTAATGTTTTCTTTGTTGATTTGATGATTTTGATGATAGTGTCCTTCACATACCCAAAATCCTAAATTTTCATATCTTTCATATCTTTTTTTCGCTAAATTTTCAAAATCTTTTATTTGATAAAAAAGGTTTTTTTTGTTTTGATTTTGAAGAATTTTATTTGAAATAAAATTACAAGTAATAATATTTAAAAAATTCAAAAATATAAGCAAATAATGATTTCTTAATGTTTTAAGAGTAAATTGTAAAAGAGGTGGTAAAAAAATATCTCCGTGAGCTAATTTTATAAAAGCATTATTTAAAACAAGATTATTACTTTTACTTGTATGCAAATTAAGCTTTATGGGCTGCTCTTGTAAGTTAAAAATTTTTACCCTTTTAAAAAAACAAGAAAGATTAAAATCATGATTGCCTTCTAAGTAGATAATTTCAATTTTTAAGGCCAATTCTTCTAAAAGTTCTATGTAAGGTTTAGCAAATTCATGTGTAGCAGAGATTTCGCCTATAAGCAAATCGAAAATATCACCCATAAGTATGAGTTGAGGGGTGGAAATTTTACCTTTCTTTAAGGTTTGTAAAAATTCCCAAAATTCCTTTCTTTGTTCATTTTCATGAGCATCCGCGATTAAAATCGCTCCATTTTGTAGTAAAATTTTTTATCCTTAAAATTTCAAAGGCTCATAATTTATAGAAAGGATTTCAAATTCACTCTCACCTTTTGGCAAACGCACTTTAAAATCATCTCCTTCTTTTTTCCCAAGCATAGCTTTTGCTATTGGAGATGCGATGGAAATATAACCCTTATCTAAATCTCCTTCGCAAATTCCTACTAGAGTATATTTATTTTCTTTTTCTGTATCCAAATCCATGATCACAACACTTGAACCAAATTTCACACTATCGTGTTCATAGCTTGAAGGATCGATCACTTGAGCTCTTGCTAGCAAGTCACTAAGCTCTGCAATACGACTTTCTATCAAAGCTTGTTTTTCTCTTGCAGCATGGTATTCCGCATTTTCTTTCAAATCCCCATGACTCCTTGCTGTATCGATTTCTATTACAACGGCAGGGCGTTGATTGTCTTTTAAATCTTTTAATTCTGCGGCTAACTTATCATAGCCAAATTGACTCATTGGTTCTTTTTGCATGATTTATCCTTTTATATTTCGCTTAGGATTTTTGCTAAATTTTTAGCACTTCCAAATTGTAAATATTCTTTTAAAAAATCAACTTTAGCAAAAAATGCCTTATAATCATATTTATTGTAAGCTTCATATAAATTTAAAACATTGACTTTATTTTGTAAAAATTCAGGATTTAAGGCTTCTTTTCCAGCGAAATCACAAAAAATATTTGCAAGTCCTATGTGTTTTAATTTTACAAAAAGTTTTGCGATAAAAATATCGATAGCCTTTGCCTTATAAGCAAGAACAAAAGGAGTTCCCACTAAAGCTGCTTCTAAAGTAGCTGTTCCACTACAAATAAAGGCAAAATCAGCTTTTTTAAGCACTTTTGGAGTGTTACTTTCTATCTTAAATTCGCTAATATCACCATAAATTTCTAATTTTTCAAGATTAAACGAGGGAACGCAAAGAATTTTTTCACCCTTAAATTTTTGAGAAAGTTCTTTAAAAATAGGCATTAAACGCTTAATTTCACTACGCCTTGAACCTGGTAAAAAGGCTATAGTTTTTTCATCATCTTTTTTTGAAAATGTATGATTAATGTCTTCTTGATTTTTAAATTCTTTTATTTCATCTAAAAGCGGATGGCCTATATAGGTGCTTTTGTTAAAAAACTGATTATCAAAGGGCAAAATAGAAGCTAAAATATCAAAATGACTTTCTATGATAGGTATGCGACCTTTTTTCCACGCCCAAACTTGAGGCAAGATATAATAAATGCGTGGAATTTTACTGCCTGCTTTTTTTAAAGCCTTAGCAAAAGGTATGTTAAAAGCGGGCGAATCTATACATAAAATCCCATTTATTTTTTGAGTAAAACTTAAATTTACAAGTTTTTTTATAGCTTCTTTTGCTTTAAAAATCAAAGGCAAAACTTCTATAAAACCCATAGCACTAAATTCATGCGAACTATACAAGGGCTTGGAATTTAAGGTAAATTCTTGACACAAACTCTCATCATAAATTCCATAAAGTTCAAATTCGCCAAAGTCTTTTTTATAAGCTTTTAAAACTTCTTTTAAATGCAAATTTGCTGAAGGCTCTAAAGCACAAACTAAAAAGGTTTTCATTTTAATAAAAATTCTTTTAAAGAATTTAAATACTCACTTTCTAAATTAAAATATCTATTATCTATTATATAATTTTTATCACCATTTTTATAACCAAAACTATGATTATATGCATAAACTTTAGACTTTTTTGCTGGTAATTTTATATTTTGATTTTTCTCTTGCAATGTTTTTAAGCATTCTGTGTAATGATCAAAGCATTTTAATACACACTCTTCTTTGGCAATATTTTCTATTAAAGTTTCTAAATTTCCTCTATCTTTATTATTTGGAATTAAAAAAATTTCACATTTGTCGAAAAGTTCATCTCCTAATTGCTCTTTAATATTTTCTCTTGCTGCTTCCAAATCATTATCTGCATCAAAAATTATTTTAACCTTTTCAACTTCTCTTATATCATTTTTGTATTTTTTAATATCCTTATTACTTTTAAGTTTTTTGTTTCCACCAACTTCTATAATTTTAAAATTAATAGTCTTTTTAAATCGAGTTGATAAATAATCTAAATAACCTTTTAAAAACTCTTCATCATTTAATCCTTCAACAAAAATTACCATTATTAATCCCTTATTTCATTATTATTTTCTATATTACTTATAAGTTCTTCTTGTGTTAATTTAACACTTTTTATTTGTTTGTTTTTGTTCTCATATATATTAAACACTGATACTTTTTCATTTTTTTCTCTATATAAAATTTCACTTAATTTTTGTAACAATTCCAAATTATGTGTAGTAATGAAAAACTGCACATCATTATTTGTCTTTAAAATGGCATTTAATAATTTTTCAATACCTTCATAATGAAGACCATTTTCTAGCTCATCTATTAAAATATATTTTTTTCCAGATAAAATCGAAGCACGAATAGCAATATACTTTTTAAAACCCTCACCTAAAAGTTTAAAATTTATAGTGTGATTTAAATTTGATTTTTGAGTTACAATTTTTCCATCAATAAAAGAAAGTTCTTCTATATCATCTGAAAATTCTTTGCAAATTCTTTTTAATTCTTCTCTTTTTTGTTTATCTGATAAAATTAAACTAAGATGATTGATTAAATTTTTATCATAAAAACTATTTTGATAAATAAAATCTACACTTAGTGTCATAGAAATTTTTATTTCTTTATTTTTATTTGGTCGCAAATTCATAGTTTGTTGAAATTGAATTTGTCCTGGATTTGGAAAAGTTTTTTTAATATTAAAAGTAGTTTCAACTCCTTGAAAATTTTCATAAATAAAATTAATCTCATTGATGCCACGGCTAGTTTCTGTTATTAAATTATCTTGTTTATCAAAAGGAACATTTGTGTAGCTTATATTTTTATCACAATCAATTTTTAATTTATTTTTATCACTTTCAATCAATGGTTTTTTATTTAAATCATAATCATAAAAAAAGCTTTGAAAAGCATCATCATCTACATGTATTTTTCTGACATCTAAAAGCTGAATAATATCATTTGGATTTTTTAGTAAAAAAGCATACAAAGCTTCTAAAATAGAAGTTTTACCAGTATTTGCTTTGCCTACAAAAAAATTTATTTTTGAAAAATCTTCAAGCTTTAAATCTTTTATGCCTTTAAAATTTTTAATTTCAATACTATTTATCATTTTCTCTCCTTAATACACCATTTTCAAGCGTTCTTTTAAAAAGCTTTCAAGATTTAAATAATCTTCTAAATTTATATCATCATATCCATTAATGTACACATTTTCATTTTGTGTTTTTCTTAAAAATTCTAAAACTTCATCATCGCAATTTACTATATAAAAACAATCTTCGCACTCATAAAGTTTATCTTTTAAAATCATTTTTAAGTCTTTGTCTAAAGTCTTACCATTTAGCAAGGCTAAATTTAAAGCTTTCTCATAAGGGCTTAAATTTTCATGATATTTTAAATTTAAAGTGTTTAATTCATCTTTTGTTAGTTCTGGTTTTTCTACAAGAGAAAATACTTTAAAGCCTAAATCTAAATTTTTATCCACATTTTCTTTTAAAATTTTCTCACCCGCTCTTTTAACTCTTTCTATGGTTATATCGCTAATAACTGGGTTTTCGCTTCCTAGTTCATTTTTACAAAAATCATAAGCGATTTTGCTTTTATTCTCATCAATTTTTTCATCAAGTTGCACTAGAATAAATTTACGATTTCCATTATCTTCCGCGTTGAGTTCCATTACTGCTTGTGCTGTCGTGCCACTACCTGCAAAAAAGTCTAGGATAATATCATCGTTTTTAGTAACATTTTTTATAAATTTTTTAATTAATTTTGAAGGTTTTGAATAGTTAAAAATCGGGAGTTCAAAAATTTTTTTAATCTCTTCTGCAGCATCATTATTTGTATAAACATCCTCTTCTATTTTTTTGCTTAATAAATTTCGCATAGGACGGAAGGGGATGTCTTTGCCAAAATTTTTATAAAATATAGGTTTCATTCCTTTTATAGATTTAATTTCAATTTTTCCACCTTGTTTTATCTCATCATCAATTTTTTGTTGAGACCAGCAAAATCTACCTTTAATTTGAATATCATCTTTAGCAATTCCATTTGTTATCTCTACATCTTTTAAAATTTCTATATTAAATTGTTTTGATCCATACTCACCCCTTTTTAATAAACCATTAAATTTTCCATTTTCAAATATACAAAAATTTTTATCTAAAATTCTTTCACTTACATTAGATGATTTTATAATTAACTCTCTATGACCTTTTGGATCAATAAGTGCATCTCTTGTACCTTCAAAAGTTTCACTTTTTCTATAAATTAAAATATATTCAATTAAATCTACAATATTTTTACCTAAAAATGAAGCATTATCTTTTTTATGCCAAACAATATTTGCCACAAAATTCTCTTCCCCAAAAATCTCATCACAAAGAATCTTTAAATTTGCTTGTTCATTATCATCAATGCTTATAAATATCACTCCATCTTCTCTTAGTAAATCTCTAGCAAGTTTAAGGCGTGGTAGCATAAAGCCAAGCCATGCACTATGACTTCTGTCGCCTTTAGCATTGATAAAGAAATTTAAAATTTCACTTCTGATTTCTTCACCTTCTTCTGTGATTTCTAAAAGTCCAACTTCTATTAAAAGTTTTTTATGCTCTTTTACAAAATCATCATTATAAATAAATTTATCATTTTTAGTATTGTAAGGCGGATCGATATAAATCATTTTTATTTTTTCATAGTAAGCGGATTTTAAAAGTTTTAAGGCATGAAGATTATCCCCTTTTATGATAGCATTTTTAGTGCTTTGGCTATCTTTGCTTAAACTCTTATGAAATTTTAATTCTTTAGTATTTGGAGTATCGTAAAGAGCATTTGCTAAAGCTTTGCCTGTGAAACTTAACTCATAACCTCTAATTTCTTTATTATTTAAGCCTAAAAGCATAGCAATAGCCTTTAAATCGACTTGTCCATCTTTTATGCTTTGTGGGAAATTTAGCTTTAAATACTCTAAAAGTTCATTTTTATTTTCTTTTGTATTGATTAAATTTTCTTTTTTGATTTTATTTATATCAAGCATTATTTTCCTTTAAAACTTCATTGATACAATGAATTAATTTTTGTTTATTTATCCTTGTGTTAAAAATAATTTTTATATTTTCATCTTTTAAATTCTCATCTAATTTTTGAAAAAACACTCTAGCATAATCTATCTTTTTTCTTTCATTTAATGCGATATCGCTTTCTTTATCATAGCCTTTGCTTTCGCATACAAAAAAGATTTTTTTACCCTTTTGATCTTCTAAAAAATAAGCAAAATCAGGTTCATAGTTTTTATAAGGTGTAGGGATGCTAAGTTTTGGTAATTTGGCAAAAACTTTTATCGTTTTAGTTTCGATAATTTCATGATTTTCTTTGATGATTTCTTTTTCTATATTAGAATCATAAATCACACTTTCATAAAGATAATTTTTAGCCGGTTCTTCATCATCTTTGTAACGCCCTAATTTTTGCATAGCGATACTTTCTTTAAATTCACCATTTTCTATCAAATTTTCATAAGAATTTGAAAAAGCATGAAGAGAAAATTCATAATTTATAGAGTGTAATAAACTATGATGAATTTTATCTTTGATGATGTTTTTTAGGCTATTAAAAGCTTTTTTTGGAGAGTTTTCAAATTTAGTTTTATCAAGTTTTTCATAAATTTTTAGCAAAAATACTAAAGGAAATTTTTTATCTTTACTGAAATTTAAAAGCAAATTTTGTATTTCTTGGTAAAGGCTTTTTTTATAATCAATTTCTTCCAAGGTTTTAATTTCTTCAGTGATGATAGAATTTTGCTTAGCGTCAAAAAGTTTTCTTTCATAATACACGCGTTCTTTTTCTATATTTAAAGCATTAAAAGCTAGTATAACTTCATCTATAATATTTTGTTCGTTTATGTTTTGATAAATTATTTGTGCTTTTTTATTAATTTTTTCCCAAAGCTCTTTAAAATCTTTGGCTAAATGCGTTCTTATTTTGACTTTATTATCTTGATTTTTAGCATCGATGATTTGCTTATGCGTGTTGTTTGAATTTTCTTTAAATATATTTAAGAATTTATCAAATTTATCGCCTAAAAGTTCTTTAAACTCTTCATTATCCTTTATACTTTCATATATAGGAGATAAGATTTTATAATTATTTTGTTCTTCGTTAAAAGAAATTAATTTTGATTTTTTTAAAAGATAAATTAAATCACTAGCTAAATCTACATTGAGTAAATTCTCAAGAAAGTTTTTTTCTAGTGTTTGACTATCAAATCTAAAACTAGAATCTAAAACTTCTTTTTGCAAATTTTCTATATAATCAACTTCTCTTGCACTCACTAAAATATCAAGATAATTAATATCATAAAATTGATTGTCATCAAAATCTAAATAATTATGCGTAATTCTCTTACCTTTATCATTGACACAAAGCCTTAAGCCACGCCCCACTTGTTGATGAATGCTAATTTGCGAAGATGAATTTGAAAGTTTGGTTAAAGTAAAAATATTTGGATTATCCCAGCCTTCTTGCAAAGCCCAAACGCTGAAAATAAAACGCAAAGAAGTATCAAAAGAAAGTAATTTTTCTTTTTCTTCTAAAATAAGCTTTACTCCATTAGCTTCTTTTTCATCAGGACTTCCTTTATCACCACTAAAATAGCCTTGATGAACTCTTAAATTTCCTGCTTCATCAAAGTCTTTTTCTAAATATTCTTTGTATCGAACATCTAAATTTAGCTTTAAAATTTCCTTGCGTTTTTCTTTGTAAAGTTCTTCAAAAGTATTTTTAATAAAAGGACTTTCGCCCCTAAAATCTGTGATGTTCGAGATAAAAAACAAACTTAAAGCTTTGATACCTTTTTTAAAAAGTTTTTCTTCCTTTTCAAAATGCAAGTCAATCGCTTTTTTTAAAAGTTCTTTAATTTCATCATTGTTTAAAACATAACTTTCTTTTTTCTCGATAATAGTTTCATCATTAAAATAAGCTTTATTATCCTTTACTTGCGTTAAAATGGCATTATTTAAAAGAGAAAAACTATCTTGTAACTTTATTGTTTCTTCTCTTTCTATGCCATTTAAAGTATAGGTAAAAATTGCTTTTTTATTTTTATACTCTTTAAGAAAAATATTGTTTGTATTTGCTCCTAAAGTATGTACTTTGACTTGTTTTACAAGATATTCTTTAAAAGCAGATATAGAATCAAGACAATAGATCATATTGCTAAGTTCATAATCTTTTTCTTTTGGAAAAGTCGCCCCAAAGCGAAAATAAAGTGAATTTATTTTTGAAAAATATTCATTAAAAGCCTTTCCTTTAAGTAAATGAGGCTCATCAATAATACTAATAGGTTTTAAATCTATGATATTTTCAAAAACGCTTTTGAATTCAGATAAACTTTTAAATAAACTTTCATTTTGTTGATTAAGCAAATTGGTTTTTTTATCAATAGCACTATTCGTTAGAACTAGTATTGAAAGCTCATTTTTATTGCTAATATAGTGATTGATAATAGCATTTTGACTTTTGCTATCTGAATAATAATAAGCCTTTAAATATTTTTGATATTCAGAATAAAAATAAGTTTTCGTAAGTTCTATATTTTGCCTTACGCTTTCTAAAATTGCTTTTCTTGGAACAAAGATAATAAATTTATTTTGTTTATAAATTTTGTGAAGTTCAAAAATTAAATTTAAATAAGTAAAAGTTTTGCCCGTGCCTGTTTCCATTAAAATATCTAAATTTAATTTATCGCTTATATTTTGCATTGGCAAAAAAGTGCTTTTATAGAATTCTTTTAAGCACTCTTTTAAATTATCTTGTCTTTTGAAATCAAAATTCTTTAAAAGTGTGATAATATTATCTATGCACTTAACTTGATACTCTTGTTTTTCAAAAATCATTCACATTTTCCGATAAAATATTTTAAACATTTTATCTTATTTTGGCTTAATTAAAAGAAGTTATGGAAGAATACACGCTAAAAAGCGTGTATGAAGGTTTATTCTCTCCAGCCGTATTTTTTAAAAATTTCTTTAGCTTCCTTAGAACTTAAATAAGCAATAAAATCTTGTGTTTCTTTGCTCGCACCTTCCTTGGCTACCACATTAAAGTTCTATAAACAACCAAGTCTTTTTCTATAGCTACGACAGTTCCTATGTCAGAATTGCTTTTTGATCAGTCAATCCAAGTGATCCAAGCATCGGCTTGATCTTGTGCGAAAAGCTTTCTTGCACTTCCACTATTTGGAACAAAAGCTACGATATTGTTTCTAAAATTTTGTATGGTTTTTATATCTTGGGTTCTGCCTATCATATCTTCCTAAACTCCAGTTCCAGAAGTATTGCTCTTTCGAGCACCTTCAGGCACAACGATTCTTACTTTTTTATTGGCCAAATCTTTTAAACCTTTGATTTTTAAAGGATTGCCTTTTTGAGTAAGTATGATAGCTTCTCTAAAATACAAAGGCTTGATTTTACTCACATTAAAATCTTTTCCAAAATCACTCGCTATAGCTAAAGCCGATTGATCTGAAGCGCCAAATAAAATATCTGCATCTTTTTTAGCCTTTTCAAACCAAGTCGCTTGAGAGTCAAAATTTACATTTACTTTAACGCCTGTTTTTTCGCTATATTTGCTTGCCATATCTTTGTAAGGCAGTGTGTGGGTCACCTCGTCCGTAAAGATTTATATCCGCATTTGCTATACTAAAAGCTAAGGCGCATGCACCAAATAAAGTAATAATTTTTTTAATAGTGTTTCTTTTCATGATAAATTTTTATTGATTGCAGGTGAGATTTTAGAACTATATGTTAATAAATAATAAAAATATTATTAAAATCTAACTTTTGCTTGGTATTTTTACAAGCAAAAGTTATGTTATTGATACTTCTTTTGAGCACTAAGGAGCATGATAAGACCAGCATTCCAACTACCATAGTAATCCACAGCCCAACCTATAAGCCTTTGTTCCAAGTGAAGCGCCGACTATATAACTCATAAAACCACGAAGTCCTACACAAGATCCTACTGCAAAAGCAGGAACGACTTCCATAGTTTGCACACTTGCTAAAAATTGTGGTATATAGACCAAATACCCCGCCATAGCTGCAAAGAAAGTAATCATATAAAGATTATTTGAAGTAAAATATCCAATAATCATAAAGAAAATAATCACTATAGCACCTATAGCAGGAGGCATTCTATAGCCTTTAAAAATTTTATCTGAAATATATCCTGCAAGTAAAGTAGAAGGTATGGCAGCCCATTCAAAAAGCCAAAAGGCAATACCCATTTGTTCTTTATTAAAGCCTTTTGTTTCTAGTAAGTAAATAGGAAGCCAAGAAATAAGCCCAAAACGCACCATATAAACAAAAGTATCCATCCAATCCACATACCAAGCATTTTTATTTTTAAGCACATAACGATAAAAAATTTCAAAACTGCTTAAATTTGGACTTTCTACAGTTTTGATTTCTTCTGTTTTAATCCCTCGCATTTCATTGATTTCAGTAATATCAACCAAACCTTCATTTTTAGACTTCCTTTAACTGCATAAAGCACATAAAGACTAATGATAACTGCACAAACAGCAGGAACATAAAAATGATTCATGTGCCAATATGTTTCATTAAAATCCGCCATACTCACACCCAATAATGCTGCCAAAGCAAAACCTGAAAGTGAAACTATAGGAGCAACTATCTCGCCTCCTATATTATGTGAGATATTCCAAACAGCCGTGTAAATTCCCCGCTCTTTTTTTAGGATACCAGTTTGCAAGAGTGATAAAAGAAGGATCCACTCCCATACCTTGAAAAACCCAAGCGAGATAACAAAACCTACATAAGCGTAAAAAGAATTTGAAAAACCAAGTAAAACATTTACAAGAGCACATAAAATAAGACCTAAAGCCATATATTTTTTTGGGATCAGCTTTATCGCTTATAACGCTCATTGCACCTTTGCTAATCCCGTAAGCTATAAGCATTGAGCCTGTGATTGTTCCGATGTCTGATTTACTGAGATCAAGTTGATTTTGTATAAATGGAGTTGAAAGAGTGATATTATTTCGTACAAGATAATATCCCATATATCCTATAAAACCCCACTTAAACTCCAAGTTCTCATTTTGTAATATCTAGGTAAAATTTCCTCTTTAGGAAATTTAATAGCTTTTGCCTTAGGCTTGAAAAAATCAAACATATTTAAACCCTCCTTACTAACTTTATATTTTTATAGTTTAAATAATATTAATCGATATAAAATAAAAAAATAATTAAAAATAATACGAAATTTATATAATTTAAAATTAAAATTTTTATACTATGAAGCTTTAAAAAAATATGTTAAAATCCAAATTTTATCTTTTGTAAGGAAGACAATGAAAGAAATTCTTATTACTAATGACGATGGCTATGAAAGCGAAGGACTTAAAAAACTCATTAAGATGTTAAAAAAAGAATTTAAAGCCAAGATCACCATAGTAGCTCCCGCTAGTGAAAAATCAGCTTGTTCACACTCCATAACCCTAACCAAACCTTTGCGTTTTGTTAAAGTAGGAAAAAGATTTTACAAACTTGATGATGGCACGCCAGCAGATTGTGTTTATCTTGCACTTCACGCACTTTATAAAACACGCTTGCCCGATCTTGTAATCAGTGGAATAAACAAAGGAGCAAATGTAGGCGAAGATATTACCTATTCAGGAACTTGTGCAGGAGCTATGGAGGCGGTTTTACAAGGAATTCCTGCTATCGCTCTTTCTCAATTTTATAAAAAAAGCGAAAAAGAACTAGACTATAAAAATGCTTTAAAAATTACCAAAAAAATCATTCAAAATATTTTTGATAAAGGTTTTCCTTTGAAAAAAAAAGAATTTTTAAATATCAATTTTCCTGCAAAATCAAAAATCAAAGGTATTAAAATTTGTAAAGCAGGCAAAAGGGTTTATAATTTTAAAGCCCACTCAAATGTCAATCCACGAGGAGTTGAGTATTATTGGCTTGCAGCGGCGAATTTAGACTTTGAAGATGAGAAAAATAGCGATATTGCCTTACTTAAAAAAGGCTACGCTACAATAACCCCTATAATGCTGGATCTTACAGCTTATGAAAGAATGAAAAAAGTTAAAAAATGGTTAAAGGCAAATGATGAATGATAGATTTACACGTATAAAATGGCTAGTTGGAGAAGAAAAATTTCAAAAAATTTCACAAACAAAAGTTTTGGTTTGCGGACTTGGTGGAGTGGGTGGAATTTGCGTTGATGCGCTTTATCGTAGTGGTTTTAAAAACCTTACTTTAATCGATGCGGATAAATTTGAAATCACTAATCAAAATCGCCAAATTCATAGCGAAAATATAGGCGAAGAAAAGGCTAAAGTATTTGAAAGAATTTATAAGGCTAAAGGTATAGTCAGCAAAATCGATGAAGATTTTTTAAAAAATTTTGATTTAAGCGAGTTTGATCTTATCATAGATGCCATTGATGATATCCCTGCAAAAGTAGCTTTGGCTCATCTTATAGATTTTAAAAAACAAATTTTTATCTCTTCAACAGGTGGAGCTAGAAAGCTTGATCCAACACGCATTAAAACTACAAGTATTTTTAAAACTCACGGCGATGCTTTAGCGAAAAAATTTCGTTATGAGCTTAGAAAATCAGGCTTTAATGGAAATTTTGATGTAGTTTTTTCTGATGAAGAAGCACATTGTAAAGATTTAGGTTCTTTTATGGGTGTAACGGCTTCTTTTGGTTTAGCTTTGGCAAGTTTAGCAATGAGAAAAATACTCGATAAGAAGAGTTGAATTTCAAGATTTAATCCCTTGCATAAAACTTTTCAAAGAAAGTGTGAGTAAGCTTTGCGTTAAAGAATACACTCAAGATCAAATCGAAGCTTGGATTAAGATAGATAAGAAAAAATGGGAAGAAAAATTCATAAAAGATTTTATTTATATCTATGAAAAACAAGGAGAAATTGCAAGTTTTATAAGTTTAAAAGAAGATGAGAAAATGCTTGATTTGCTTTTTACTCACCCTAAATTTACAAGACTTGGTTTGGCTAAAGAGTTGCTTGATTTTGTGTTAAAAAAATACTCTTACAAAGAACTTTATGTTTTTGCTTCTTTAAGCGTAAAACCCTTCTTTTTAAAAAATGGCTTTGAGGTTATTAGAGAAAATGAAGTCTCAAAAGAAGGGCAAATTTTAAAAAACTTTTTAATGAGAAAAGGAAATTTATGAAAATTATCTTAATTTTATAAATTTTAGATTTTATTTTTTCAGGAAAAATTAAAAATATTAAAATAAGAGAAGGGTTGCTAGAAAATATCTAGCGATTAGTGGTTAAAATATTATAAAGAACTGTTTAGCGATAAAATGCAATAGTAACTTTAAAGAAAAATAGATATACTATAAAAAAAGGAGGTTTTTTGGATATATGTCTATAATAACTTATGTTTTTTTGGCACTTGCTTTAGTTTTTTTGTCTTTTAATAAAATTAAAATAGCTTATTTATTTTTATAATTAATGTATTTTTTGCTTATTATTTTAAGATAATTAATATCACTTTTATAGTAATTAATATTATTGCATTTGGGTTGGCTTTATATTATAGATATAAAAAATCACTTATTTTAGAATTGATATTATTTGTTTTTTGTATAGGTTTATTTTTACATTTTATACCAGGAATTAATAATATAAAAGTTTTAGATAAGGTTTATGCAAGTGAAAATAGTGCACCATTTACTTTATACTTTAATTTTGATAAACCTATAGGTGTATTTATATTGTTTTTGTTATTGCCTATGTTATTTACAAATAAAAATTATGTAAAAGCTTCATTGCTCAAATGGATTTTATTGATTTTAAGTCCTTTGATTTTATTATTTATACCTTGGTATTTCAATGTTTTAAAATTAGAATTTAGTTTACCTTGGTGGTTACCTTATTTCTTATTTTCTAATATTTTATTAGTAGTTTTGGTCGAAGAAGTATATTTTAGAGGTTATCTTCAGCAAAGACTTTCTCAAATTTTAAATCCAAATTCGGCTTTATTAATAGCAAGTATAGCCTTTGGATTAATTCATTATAGAAGTGGAGTTTTAATGATTGTTTTTGCAAGCTTAGCTGGAATTATATATGGATTGGCTTATAAATATAGTAAAAGTTTATGGATAAGTGTATTATTTCATTGTGGATTAAATTTAATCCATCTAATATTTTTTACTTATCCTTTTTATTTGAAATCATAATTAAGTATGTGTTATTTAAGAATTAAAGGATTAAAAGCTTTTACTGAAAGTATGAGAGTATCGCCTATTTTTATATCTTGATAAGCTTTTAGAAATTCCTCTTCACTAAGAGTGATTTTAATAATATCTTGATTTAAAAGCAAGGTTAAAACGACTAAAATATCACTTTTTTTAATTTCTAGCAAAGTTGTACTCAAACACAATTTTGCACTAATACTTGAATGAGTAAAAAATTCATTTTTAGGAAAATCCTTAATGATTTTTCCATTTTTAAGCTCTAAAATTCTATGACTTAACTTATAAATTTCAGCCAAATCATGACTTACCAATAAAGTACTTATCTTAAAATACTCTAAAATTTTAGCCAATTCATCTTGTAAATTGGCACGCATTTTAAAATCCAAAGCACTCAAAGGCTCATCTAAAAGCAAAATTTTTGGTTCCCTTGCTAAAGCTCTTGCTAAGGCTACTCTTTGTGCTTGTCCTCCGCTTAAATGTTTAGGATAAATTTTAGCCAAATTTTCAAGTCCCATTAAGGCTAAAAGCTCGCTAACCTTTGCCTTAGAACTAGTGGCATAGGCGATATTTTCTTTTACATTCATATTTGGAAAAAGTGCATAATCTTGAAAAACAAAACCAATTTTTCTTTTTTGCAAAGCTAAACTAAAATTTTTTGAAGAATCAAACCAAAGTTCATTATCTACTTCTATACGCCCAAATTCAGGTCTTATAAGTCCTGCTATGATTTTTAAAAGAGTGGTTTTTCCTGCTCCGCTTTCGCCAAAAAGTGCGGTAATTTTTCCTGATTCTATATCTTTTTTAAAATTTAAATCCAGCCTTCCTTTGGCGGTATTCATAGGATGATTGATATCAATTTTTATCATTGAAAACTCATTTTTTTATTGACAAAATAAAGACTAAAAAGCACTAAAAAAGAAAAAATAAACAATATAAAAGCATATTGATGTGCCAAGCTATAGTTTAAGATTTCAAGTTCATCATAAATAGCTATACTAGCTACTAAAGTTTCACCTTGTTTATGTCCTCCTATCATCATCACGACTCCAAATTCACCCACAGTATGAGCAAAACTCATCGCACAAGCACTAAAAATTCCTGCTTTAGAATTAGGTAAAATCACTCTAAAAAGAGTATAAATTTTACCTTTACCTAAACTATAAGAAGCATCGAGTAAATTTGGATTGATCGATGAAAAGGCACTTTGCAAAGGATTTACCATAAAAGGCAAAGAAAAAATCAAAGAAGCAAAAACAAGACCTTCAAAACTAAAAACCAAAGAAAGATTAAAATATTCTTTTAAAACTTGCCCTAAAAAACTATTAGCCGAAAAAGTTACAAGCAAATAAAATCCCAAAACACTAGGAGGTAAAATCAAAGGCAAAGAAATAAAGCTTTGAAGGATTGTTTTAAAAGGAAAACGCACAAAACTTAACAAATAAGCTAAAAAAACACCGATAAAAAAAAGGATAAAAGTCGTGATAAAAGCAAGTTTAAAAGTAAGATAAAGGGTTTGTAAAAAAGCTGGATCAAGCACTATGACTCCTTAATACAATATCATTTGCTTTTACAAAACAAAGCCATTCTTGATTTTCACAAATTTCAAGTTCTAAAGCTTTTTCTTTGGTGATAATACTAGAAAGTTCATTACCTTTAAAATCAAAAAATACCTGATACAAAAGTTCGCCTTTTTTAATTTTTGTAATTTTAGCTAAAAAAGAATTTTCAACACTTAAAAGAGTTTTACTTGTACTAAAACAAAGCTCATGCTCTTTAAAAAGAAGTTCTACACTCGCACCAATTTTTAAATTTTCTAAAGACTTTAATTCAAGCATTAAAATACTAAAAATCACTTCTTTAGAAAGTATTTTAACAATAACTATATCCTCTTGATTTAAAAGCTCACAAATTTGTCCTTTTATAAGGTTCATGGTGTGCTAAATCCGTATTTTTTAAAAATTTCTTTTGCTTTTGAAGAGCCAATAAATTCGCTAAATTCAAAGGCTAATTTTTTATCCTTAGCGTATTTTGTGATGACATAACTTTGCTCTAAAGGGCTAAAA
Organism: Campylobacter jejuni; assembly: GCF_001457695.1. Classification (NCBI taxonomy): domain Bacteria; kingdom Pseudomonadati; phylum Campylobacterota; class Epsilonproteobacteria; order Campylobacterales; family Campylobacteraceae; genus Campylobacter; species Campylobacter jejuni. Next base: position 279,244 of record NZ_LN831025.1, read on the forward strand.
TACTTTGCATCAATTATAACAGCCTTACCCTTAGGATGATTGATAGAAGAAACTAAAGAATAAGCTACTATAGCTATATCTGCATTTTTACTATCCACATGTAAAACAGGCACTGAGATATTTTCGCCTAAAACGATTTTATCCTTAAAAAACTCATTTAAATCCAAATTTTCAAGCACTTCTTTAGCCGCTACTCCATAAGGAGCTACTTTAGGATTGGCTATGCTTAGATGCGTGATTTTACCTGCCTTTTCTTTTAAATTTTCAACGCCTCCTTGGAGTAAATTTTCATCCAAACTATACAAAGCCAAAACTCCTAAAACATAAACTTTTGGCTTTATTAAGGCATTTTTATCATCATAAATAGCCTTAGCATATTTAGTATCTGCTGAAAAAAAGAGATCAAATTCTCTTCCTTGTTTTAAAAGCTCATAATATTTTCCAGAAGCACCAAAAACCAATTCTATTTTATCTTCTGGATGTGTTTTCAAAAACTCATCTTTAACTTCACTCATTGCCTTTGAAGCTGAAGAAGCTACAAAAATGCTTAAATTTTGTGCATTTAGATGTAAGGTAAAAAACAAAATTCCAAAAAATACTATAAACTTTTTCATTTAGTTTTCCTTGTGTAAAAATTTAATTTTTGGATTATAACACAAAAAATTCATTTTATATCATTTTTGCATAAAATAAATACAGGATGATAAGTGAGTTTGTTTTGAAATTTTTCTTCAAATTCTTTTAAAAAGCTTTTATTTAAAGGATAAAAACCTAAAGAATTTACCCCGCTTAATTTTAAATGCCTAAAAACATCTAAAGCATTATCAAAACTTAATTTTATGAGTTCTTGGGTAATTTTTACCTCATTAAAATAGATTTTAAAAATTTGCTCTAATTCATTTAAGCTAAAATAATTTAAACCAAAACCTGTACTTTGCTTGATTTCTTTTAAATTTTGTTCTGCAAAAGTAGAAAGAAGTAAAATCCCATTTTGATTTAGCATATCCCTAAGACTTGGTAAAATGCGTTTTAAATCAAGCCATTGCAAAGTTGCATTTGAAACGATAAGATCAAATTTCTCTTTACTTAAATCTTGTTTTGCAATTTCATTCATATCAAAAATTAAAATATTAGAATTTTCTTTAAAATCTAAAATATCGTTTTTTAAATACTCATCAAAAGTAATGAAATTTTGAAGTTTTTTGCTAAATTCACCCCTACCACAACCAAATTCAAACACTTTTTCAAAATGTGAAATTTTTAAATCTTTTAAAATTTCACAAAGTTTTAAACCCATGAAATCTTGCACTTTTGCATGTTTTTCATAATCTTTTGCTTTTAAAAAATTCAAAGCTCATCCCAAGTTTTAAAATGAAAAAAAGCAAAATGCGGTTCATCTAAAAAAATCAAATTTTTAAAACTATTTTTCAAGGCATTTGGCGGAAAAATTTCATCTTCTTTACTTGAATAAACCTTATCCCAAAGCAAATTTTCTTCTTGTTTTGTTAAAGCAAAGTCAAAAAGTTTTTCAAGCTCTATTTTTAAAGCTTTTTCATCTTTAAAAATAAAATCTTTAGTTAAATTTTTGCGTTCTTTAAATAAAGCTTCTTTGAAATTTTCTAATTTGAAATTTCGCAAGGTTTTTCTAAAAATTGCAGGATGAATTCCTTTTAATTTATCTATGCCAAAATTTGTGCCATTTATGGCTATTTTTTGTTTAAAATTAAGCTCTTTTAAAAGTTTATTTGCTACGCAAACTCCCATAGAAAAAGCGATTAAAAAAAGCTCATCAAAAGCTTTGAAATCAAAATTTAAATCAAAATTTTCATAATCATAAAATAAAATCACATTTTTATCGCTTTTTAAATGCGAAAAATGGCTAGGATGTGAAGCAAACCCTCCAAATACCACTATAAGTTTTTTTGAATCAGGATTTTTGCATAAAAATTCATATTTCATAAAAGCTCTATTATCCTTTCAAGTTCCTCTGTATTAAGTCCTGCGTGCAAAGAAAAACGAATTCTGGCTGTATTTTTTGGCACGGTAGGTTCTTTAATCGCAGGAGCAAAAAATCCAGCTTTTTGAAGTTTTTGTGAAATTTCTAAGGCTTTTTTATTTTCACCTAAAAGCAAGCAAATAATATAAGCATCGCCTAAAACGATGTGATTTTTTTCTTGCAATTTACTTTTAAAAAAAGCGCTTAAAAGCTCTAATTTTTCTCTTTCTTTCTTAAAATAAGGCATTTTTTTAAAAATAAATTGCGTCCAAGCTACATTAATAGGTGGCAAGGCTGTAGAATAAATAAAAGCTCTAGCTTTGTTGATGAAAAATTTTTTATATTTTTCCTCGCATATTATACAAGCACCCATGGAAGCAAAGGCTTTTCCAAAGGTAAAAACCAAAAAATCCACTTCATTTTCTAAGGCTAGTTTTTTAACAAGCCCCAAACCCTCTTCATCAAAACAACCCACGCTGTGTGCTTCATCTATATAAAGCTTGATTTTATCATAACGCCTTTTAAGCTCACACAAAGTTTTAAAATCGCTAAAATCTCCATCCATACTAAACAAAGCTTCGCTTAAAACGATGATATTTTCATAATTTTCATAATGTTTTTGGATTAAACTCTCTAAATGATTCATATTTTTATGATGAAAACGAAAAAAATTAGCTCCGCCAAGTCTTAAGCCATCAATCATACTTGCATGAATAAATTTATCGGCTAAAAAAAGCGTCCTAGAAACGCTAGAAAGTGCTGCTATACAAGAGATATTTAGATGATAACCACTATTAAAATGTAAAATTTCCTTATCTTTAAATTTAGTCTTTAAAAAACTTTCTAATTCTTCATAAATTTCAAAATTTCCACTCAAACTTCTTGAACTCGAACTTGAAAAAAACAAATCTTGTTCTTTTAGGGTGTTTAAAAACTCAGCTTTTAACCCTTTAGAAGACGCCAAATAAAGATAATCATTTCCTGCTAAATTTAAAAGTTTTTGATCTTGCTTATAAACAAATTTATTTTCATGTTTTAAAGGCGTTAGAGTTCTTAGATTGTGATTTTGCTCTAGATCTTGCAAAATTTTTTCAAGATTCATTTTTTTCCTGTAAATTTAAAAATTTAAAGTATTATTTTGCCAAAATATTTTTAAAAAAGAAGTTATAATGCAAAATCAAATCTTAAAAAATCTCGATTTAAAACACATTTGGCACCCTTGCACACAAATGAAAGATTACGAAACTCTACCTTTAATCCCTATAAAAAAAGCAAAAGGCATATGGCTTTATGATTTTGATGATAAAGCCTATATGGATTGCGTGAGTTCTTGGTGGGTAAATCTTTTTGGTCATTGTAATGAAAAAATTGCAAATGCCATCAAAAAACAAGTTGATGAGCTTGAGCATGTGATTTTAGCAGGTTTTACACATGAGCCTATCATCAAGCTTTCTACGAGACTTTGTGAAAAAGTAGGGCGTGATTTTAATAAATGTTTTTATGCAGATAATGGCTCAAGTGCCATTGAAGTAGCACTTAAGATGAGTTTTCATTATCATTTAAATAAAGGTTTGAAAAAAAATAAATTTTTATCTTTAAGCAATTCCTATCATGGCGAAACCTTAGGGGCTTTAAGTGTGGGCGATGTTGCACTTTATAAAGATACTTACAAAGCCTTGCTTTTAGAGTGTTTAAGCACTCCTGTGCCACAAGGTAAAGACTATACTAAAGAGCTTGAAATTTTAAAAGATATTTTAGAAAAACACTCGAGTGAAATTTGCGCTTTTATACTTGAACCTTTAGTGCAATGTGCGGGAAATATGCACATGTATGAAGCTAGCTTTATCGATGAAGCGATCAAGCTTTGTCATGCTTTTAATGTGCAAGTGATTTTTGATGAAATTGCAGTGGGTTTTGGACGCACAGGAACTTTGTTTGCTTTACATCAATGCAAACAAAGCCCCGATTTTATCTGTCTTTCAAAGGGAATTACAGGAGGATTTATACCCCTTTCTGTAGTGCTTACAAAGGATGAAATTTATAATGCCTTTTATGCACCCTATAGTGAACAAAAAGCCTTTTTACACTCTCATAGTTATACAGGAAACACTCTAGCTTGTGCAGCAGCTAATGCGGTTTTAGATATCTTTGAAAATGAAAATATTTTAGAAAAAAATCAAATTTTAAGTACCTTTATCCAGCAAGAATTTTCCAAACTTAAAAAATTTGATTTTTTAGGAAATTTTAGAACTTGTGGAATGATCAGTGCTTTTGATATTTTAAGCCATAAACACGAACGCGTGGGACTTTTTGTATTTCAAAAAGCCTTAGAAAAAGGCTTGCTATTAAGACCTTTAGCAAATACTATATATTTTATGCCTCCTTACATCATCACAAAAGAACAAATCATTTATGTAGTAGAGAGTTTAGAGCAGATTTTTAAGGAATTTTAAGCTGTAAAATTTCTTGTATTTGCTCTTTAAAATCTTGATTTAAAATGCTATTTTCATCAAAAAAATTAAGATTAATTATAGGAATTTTTGCATAATTTTTTATAAAATCATCTTGTAAGATATCTTTTTTACCCATCATCACAAGGGCTAAAATATTGATATTTCTTTGCTTTAAAGCTTCCATGCTAAGTAAAATATGATTAATGCTTCCAAGATAGTATTTTGCTACTAAAATCGTAGGGCGTTTAAAAATATTCATAAAATCAATCATAGTATAATTTTCATCCATAGGAGAAAAAAGCCCACCCGCAAGCTCAATAAGTAGGTTCTCACTTTTTGGTAAAATGATATCTAAGGCTTTATAATCAAGTTTTTCTTTGATTTTTCCAAGATGAGGAGAAGCTGGAGTTTGCAAAAAAACACCCTCTTTAAAAACCTTTGTTTTTGGACTAAATTTTGCAATAAACTCGCTATCTGTTGGAATTCCTGCTTGAATGAGTTTAAAATAATCATAGTTAAAATTCGCACAAAAAGCTGCACTAAAATGTGTTTTTCCTACATCAGTATGTATTCCACTCACATAAATTTGCACAAAAAATCCTTAAGAAAGAAATTTTAAACCTACTGTACAAGCAATAATCACAGCGATTAAAAAAAGTTTCAGAAAACTTTTACTTTCTTTATAAAAAAGTACTCCTATCATTACCCCACCAGCAGTTCCAGCTCCTGTCCATATAGCATAAGCAACACTCATAGCGATATTTTGCATACTTAAACTTAAAAAAGTAAAAGAAAATCCAAAACACACTATCAAAGCCAAAAGGTAAAGCTTATTTTTAGTGCTTACAAGTTCTTTCATGATCACCACGCCAAAAATTTCACAAGCAGTAGCTAAAAACAAATAAAACCATTCCATATTTAAGCTTCCTTGCTTATCCATTTAAGGGCTATAATGCTTAAAAGTAAAATCACTATAAGCACAAGTTTAATTATAGAAACAGCCTCGTTAAAAATAAACATTTCATTTAAAACCACCCCAATAGTGCCAATGCCTACAAAAACACTATAAGTAATACTTACTTCAAGTCTTTCACAAGCTTTTAAAAAGCAAGTAAAAGAAATACAAACCCCAATGGCTGTTAAAATATAGTGCCAAATTTCTGTAGAATACTTAAGTCCACTGACCCAAAAACATTCTATAATCCCGCCTAAGATTATTAAAAACCAAGCTATATTGATATTGAATTTTTCATTCACATGAAGCCTTAAATTAACATAATTTGTAAAACAAATTATATCTTAAAGAAATTAAAAGAAGCTATAAATTTACTTTTCCATAAGCCAAAATTAGATATAATCAAAGCTCATTTTTTAAGAAAGGATAAAAGATGTTAGAAGGTATCGTTAGAGAGAGTATCGGTAGAAAAGCTGCTAAAGCTTTAAAAAGAGATGGTTATCTAATCGCAAACATCTATGGAAAAGGATTAGAAAACATCAATGCCGCTTTTAAAGTAAATGAGTTTATTAAGGAAGTTCGTAAAAAAACTACTTTAATTTTTGATGTAAAAGTAGGTTCTCAAACTTTAAGCGTTGTAGTTGTGGATTATCAAAAAGATCCTGTAACTGCAGAACTTAAACATGTGGATTTAAAAGTTGCACAAAAAGGTGTGATTTCTAAATACATGGTTCCAGTTAAAATCACAGGAACAGCTATAGGTCTTAAAAATAAAGGTGTTTTAATCCAATCAAAAAGAAGATTAAAAGTAAAATGTGCAGCTGAAAATTTACCAAATTTCTTCGAACTTGATGTAAGTAAACTTGATGTGGGTGATGCTTTACTTGTTCGTGATATTGTAGTTCCTGCGGGAGTAACTATGATTGATGCTGATAGAGTAGCGGTTGTAGGTGTAGAAAAAGCTAGATGATTTTAGTCGTAGGGCTTGGCAATATAGGCGTAGAGTATGAAAATACCCGTCATAATGTCGGTTTTATGCTAATTGACTTGCTTTTAAAAGAAAGCAATTTTACAAATCTTACAAACTCTAAATTTAAAGGAGAACTTTTTAAAATAGGTTCTTCTTTACTTCTTCTTAAACCTAGCACTTATATGAATAATTCAGGACTTAGTGTAAAAGCAGTGAATGATTTTTATAAATGCGAAAGAATGATAGTTATCCATGATGATATAGATATAAATTTAGGAGCCTTGCGCTTTAAAAAAGGCGGTTCAAGTGGTGGACATAATGGGCTTAAAAGCATAGATACTTTATGTGGAAATGATTATGAAAGAGTGCGTATAGGAGTGGGAAAGGGTGAAAATGTGATTTCCCATGTTTTAGGTAAATTTAAACCCGAAGAAGAAATAACCTTAAGCAAAGTTTTAGAGCATACAAAAAAAGCTTTGCTTGAGCTTATTGAAAATGATGATTTGTCTGCTATATCATCTAAATACGGCCTAAAGGCTTAAGATGTGGATATTTTTTCGTTTTATTTCAGGGATTTATTTAAAAAATTTTTTTATTATATTTTTTTCTTTACTTGGTTTTTATTGCGGTATTGATTTGCTCTTAAATTTTAAAGATCTACCAAAAGCCGCAAATCTTGATTTGCTTTATATTATGTTTTTATCTTTCTCGGCAGTACCTTATGTATTACCCATTTCTTTGATTTTTGCCTTGGTAGTTTCTTTGATTTCCATGATCAGAGCAAATGAATTTGTAAGTCTTTATGCGTTAGGACTGAGCAGAAATTATGTTATTTTATTTCCTTTTTTATGGGCTTTATTTTTTTGTTGTATTTATATAGGATTGAATTTTACTTCTTTTGCTTATGCAAATGATTATAAGAGAAATATTTTAAAAAATGGTACTATTATGAATCAAAGTGGAGAAGTATTTTTGAAATTTAACAATAATTTTGTTTATATTTCAAAGATAAACAATGGACAAAATAGTGCTCAAAATATAAAAATTTTTAATATTAATGATTTAAATTTAAGCTCTTTTGTAAGTGCTAAAAATGCCCATTTTGAAGGTGAAAGTTGGATTTTGCGAGATGGCAATATTACATTATTACCTAAAAATTATGAACTTGCTAATGATGGTTTAAAGATACAAGATTTCTCCGAGCTTAAATCACTTGAGGGTTTTAAACCAAAGATTATAGAAGGGGTTGCTAGTAATAGTGATTATTCAATATCTGACGCACTTGAAAGTTTTGAGCTTTTTAAGGCACAAAATGTCAATACAGATGCTCTTAAAATCAATCTTTATAAATTTGTTTTTACTCCTTTTTTTGCACCATTTTTAATGCTTATTATGTATTATTTTTTTCCTGTAATAGCAAGATTTTTTAATCTTGCTATTGTAACTTTTATAGCTTTTGTAGTGACTTTGATGATTTGGGGAGTCTTGTTTTTGCTTACTAGATTAAGCGAAAATAGTGTGATTGCAAGTGAAATTGGCATTGTAGTGCCTATTATAATTTTGGGTTGTTTAAGTGCTTATATGTATTATAAGCATCGATAAATTAAGCTTTGTGTAGTAAAATTATAAAAATTAAAGGTTAAATATGGATTATAAACAATTAAAGCAAGAATTTAATACTCCTTTTTATATTTACAATTTTGATTTCATAAAAGAGTGTTTTTTAAATCTCAAAGAGGCTTTTAAGGCTAGAAAATCTCAAATTTTTTACGCTGTAAAAGCCAATTCAAATTTAAGTTTGTTGCAAATGCTTGCAAATTTAGATAGTGGATTTGATTGTGTAAGTATAGGCGAGGTAAAGCGTGCCTTAAAAGCAGGAGCAAAAGCTTATAAGATTATTTTTAGTGGAGTAGGAAAAACCAAAGAAGAGTTAAGACAAGCTTTAGAATATGATATTTTATATATTAACCTTGAAAGCGAAGCTGAAATGATGCTTTTAGAAAGTGTGGCTAAAGAACTTAATCTAAAGGCAAGAATCAGTATTCGTGTTAATCCAAATGTTGATGCAAAAACTCATCCTTATATTTCTACAGGATTAAATGAAAATAAATTTGGTGTTGAAATTGATATAGCAAGAAAAATGTATCTTTATGCAAAAAATTCATCTTTTTTAGAGCCTGTTGGAGTACATTTTCATATAGGTTCGCAACTTTTAGATATTTCTCCTATTCATGAAGCAGCAGCCATTGTCGCAAAACTTGTAAGAGAGTTAAAAGCCTTGCAAATCGATCTTAAATTTTTTGATATAGGCGGTGGTTTGGGTGTGGCTTATGAAAAAGATGAGTGCGAACCTGATCTTTATAATTATGCACAAGGTATATTAGCACAACTTCATGGGCTTGATTTAACCGTAGGAATGGAGCCTGGAAGGTATTTAGTTGCTAAAAGTGGAGAATTTGTTTGTTCAGTGCTTTATGAAAAACAAAATAAAACCAAGCGTTTTGTTGTAGTAGATGGAGCGATGAATGATCTTATACGTCCAAGTTTATACGAGGCTTATCATGAAATAATCTTACCTTATAATCAAGCCCAAGAGAGTTTATGTGATGTTGTAGGTGGAATTTGTGAGAGTGGAGACTTTTTTGCTAAAGCAAGGTCTTTACCTAGCACTCAAAGTGGCGATATAATGGTTATTAAAAATACTGGAGCTTATGGTTTTAGCATGAGCAGTAATTACAACACTCGTAATAAAGTTTGCGAATTAGCTCTTGAAGAAGGACAGGTAAGATTGATCCGTCAAAGAGAAAATTTTGAAGATCAAATCGTTTTAGAAGAGAAATTTTTAAAGGCTTAAAATGTTTTTTTTAGATGTTCAAGGGACTTTAATTTCTGATCATGACAAGAGTTTAATCCATGGTGCTAAAGAATTGATCGATTTTTTAAATGCAAAAAATCTTCCTTATCTTATCATTACTAACAATACAAAAAAACTTGATTTTTTAGAAAAATTACAGCAAAAAGGATTGGTTATAAAAGAAAATGCTTATATTGATCCTTTTAGCGTTTTAAAACATATTTTAAGACCTTGTAAAGTTGCGGCTTTTGGTGCAGATGAGTTTGTAAAAAGTCTTGAAAATCTTGGTTTTGAACTCGATTTTGTAAATCCTAGTGCTGTACTTGTAGCTAGTTATGATGATTTTAAATTTAAAGATTTTGCTAGTATGATAGAATTGGCTAGAAGAGAAGTTAGATTTATAGCTATGCACGAAACTAGTATTTATAAAAAAGAAGGTAGGCCTTATCCTGGTGTAGGTAGCATTATGGCTATGCTTAAAAATGCTATTGATTTTGAATACGAGGTTGTGGGTAAGCCTAGCATTGCTTTTTATAAAGAAGCTTTAAATTTGATAAGAAAACAAAATTCAAAAATCGATTTTGAAGATATTAAAATCATTAGTGATGATTTTAGAGGAGACTTGCTTAAGGCAAAAGAACTTGGCATGAAAACCTTGCTGGTTTTAAGCGGAAAGATAAGCGACACAAAAGGGCTTGATACGGATTTGCTTGATGGAGTTTATCCTAGTGTTTTTGAGTTTTTAAAGGAGCTAAAATGCCAAATTTAGAAGAATTTAGAAATAAAATCGATACGGTTGATGATAAAATTTTAGAACTTTTAAATGAAAGAATGACTTATGTTAAAAGTATAGGTGAGCTTAAACAAAGCAGTGGGGGAGCTATTTATCGTCCTGAACGTGAAAGAGCCATTATCAATCGTTTAAAAAATGCAAATTTAGGACTTTTAGATCAAAATGCCATAGAGGCAATCTATCAAGAAATTTTTGCGGTTTCAAGAAATTTAGAAATGCCTCAAATTATAGCTTATTTAGGGCCTGAGGGAACTTATACTTATCAAGCAGCAAGAAGTCGTTTTGGTGCGATGAGTCGTTATATAGCCTTGGCTAATATCGAAGATGTTTTTAAAGAGTTAAGCAACAAAGAAGCAAAATACGGTGTTGTACCTATAGAAAATAATACCGAAGGTGCAGTAGGTATTACTTTAGATTGTCTAGGTAAGTATAATGAGCTTAAAATTTTTGGTGAAATTTATATGGATATTCATCATTCTTTTGTGGGGATTAATGAAAATTTAAAAGAAATCAAACGCATTTATTCGCATCCGCAAGGTTATAATCAATGTCGTAAATTTTTAGAAAGTCATGAACTTAGTGCTATAGAATTTGTTCCTTCAAAATCTACAGCTAATGCGGCTTATTTAGCTTCACAAGATAAATATGCGGCAGCAATTTGCTCTAAAATAGCGGCTAAGCTTTATAATGTGCCTGTACTTTTTGATAAAATAGAAGATAATGCAGCCAATAAAACAAGATTTTTAATTTTAAGTGATATTAAAAATCCTAAAATGCCAAATTGTAAAACTTCTATTTTAGCACACACAGCACATAGACCTGGTGGGCTTAGTTTTTTATTAGAGCAGTTTAAAAAAGAAAATATTAATCTTACTAAGCTTGAATCTCGTCCTGTAAAATCAAAAGAATTTTTACACAGTTTTTACATAGATTTTGAAGGGCATATTGATGATGAAAATGTAAAAAAAGCTTTAAAAGATATACAAGAGATTGTTTGGCTTGGATCTTATTTATCAGGAGAAAAAGATGAAATTTAATGAATTTTTAAATCATTTAAGCAATTATGAACCCGGAAAAGATATAGAAGTTATTGCCAAAGAATATGGCGTTAAAGAAGTGATAAAATTAGCAAGCAATGAAAATCCTTTTGGTACGCCGCCAAAAGCCATAGAGTGTTTAAGACAAAATGCAAACAAAGCTCATCTTTACCCTGATGATAGTATGATAGAACTTAAAAGCACATTGGCTCAAAAATACAAAGTTCAAAATGAAAATATTATCATTGGTGCAGGTAGTGATCAAGTGATTGAATTTGCTATACATGCTAAGTTAAATTCTAAAAATGCTTTTTTACAAGCTGGAGTTACCTTTGCTATGTATGAAATTTATGCCAAACAATGCAGTGCAAAGTGTTATAAAACTCAAAGCATTACTCATAATTTAGATGAGTTTAAAAAACTTTATGAAACGCACAAAGATGAAATTAAACTTATTTTCTTATGCTTACCAAATAATCCTTTAGGCGAGTGTTTGGATGCAAGTGAAGTGACCAAGTTTATTAAAGGTGTGGAGGAGGATTGTTTAGTTGTGATTGATGCAGCTTATAATGAATTTGCAAGTTTTAAAGATAGTAAAAAACATTTAAAACCTTGCGAATTGATTAAAGAATTTAACAATGTACTTTATTTAGGAACTTTTTCTAAACTTTATGGATTAGGAGGCTTACGCATTGGTTATGGTATAGCTAATGCTAATATTATTAGTGCATTTTACAAGCTTCGTGCGCCTTTTAATGTGAGCAATCTTGCTTTAAAAGCAGCAATTGCAGCAATAAATGATGATGAATTTACTAAAAAAACTTTAGAGAATAATTTTTCTCAAATGCAGCTTTATAAAGAATTTGCTAAAAAATATGGTATTAAAATCATTGATAGTTATACAAATTTCATCACTTATTTTTTTGATGAAAAAAATAGTACAGATTTGTCTGAAAAATTGCTTAAAAAGGGTATAATAATAAGAAATTTAAAAAGCTATGGTTTAAATGCTATACGCATTACTATAGGAACATCTTATGAAAATAAAAAATTTTTTACAGAATTTGATAAGATTTTAAGATAGATAAATCAAATAAAAATATGTAAAATTCGCTAAACTAAGGGATGAGAATTAATGGATTTTAAAAATATGCTTCATCAAATTGGGCAACTTTATCAAAATTTAACTCGCAAGCAGCGTATAGTGATTGCTGCATCTATTGTAGTAGTGGTTGGGTTTTTGGTTTTTTTAGCTTTATTTCGTGGAAGTGGTAGTAATGCAAATAATGGATATGCAGTTTTAGTTGAAAATGTAAGCCCAAGTTCTTCTGCTGCAATTGTAGCTAAACTTGAACAAAATAATATTCCCTATAAATTAGAAAGTGAAAATAAAATTTTAGTTCCACAAGATCAGGTTTATCGTCAAAGAATGTTTATTGCAAGTGAAGGTCTTATAAAAGATAGTCGCGTGGGTTTTGAAGCTTTTGATACTCAAGCTTTTGGAGCTACAAATGAAGAGCAAAAGGTAAAATACCAAAGAGCCATAGAAGGCGAACTTGCAAGAACTATTGAGACTTTAGAACCTATTCGTAGCGCTGTTGTACACATAGCATTTCCTAAAGATAGTGTTTTTACTGAAAGGCAAATTCCGCCTACAGCTTCAGTTGTTGTTAATGTTCGCGAAGGCTTAAAGCTTACTAGAAAACAAATTGATGGTATAAAAAATATTGTTTCAGCGGCAGTTCCAAAACTTACTAAAGAAAATGTTAAGATTAGTGATCAAAGTGGTGTGCCTTTAGATGAGCAAGAAGCATATGAAGATGACTTGGTTCGTGCGCAAATTAAATTTAAAAGTGATCAAGAAAAAGCTTTAGAAGATAAGATTATAGAAAATTTAGCTCCTTTTGCAGGTGGTATGGATAAAGTAAAAGTGAGTGTAAATATAGATTTTGATTTTTCCAAGCAAGAATCTCAAAGTGAAATTTATGATCCAAATCCTATAGTGCGTAGTGAGCAAACTTTAAACGAGGAAAGAACAGGTAGAAAAGATCCAGAAATTCAGGGTGTTCCAGGTGCTGTTTCTAATATAGGTCCTGTTGAAGGACTTGACAATAAAGGTCAAATTGACACTTATAAAAAAAATCAAGTTACTACAAATAATGAACTTTCTAAAACTATCACAAATACAAAAAAACAATTTGCAACAGTTTTACGCACTTCAGCAGCTGTCACTATAGATGGAAAATATCAAGATGTGGTTGATGAAAATGGGGATGTGAAAAGCGAATATGTTCCATTGACTAAAGAAGAGCTTGCAAGTGTTGAGAGTATAGTTAAAAATACTATTAATTTTAGCGCTACTAGAGGTGATAGTGTTGTAGTGCAAAATTTACCATTTCATCGTGAGTCGATTAGAGTTGAGAGTAAAGTTAAAACTTTTTACAATCGTTTTGTTGAGCCATTTATTCCACCAGTTAAGTATTTTATTGCAGCGATTTTACTTTTTATTTTTTACAAAAAAGTTATTGCTCCATTTACTCAAAAAATGCTTGAAGATGTCGCAGCGCAAGAAGAAATGCAGCAAGATCCAAATGCTGTTTTAGATGATGCTGAAGATGCTTTGGAGAAATTTAATGCAGCAAGGAAAAAAGTTGAAGAACAACTTGGTTTTGGGGATAATTTTAATGAAGATTCTATTCAATATGAGGTTTTACTTGAAAAATTGCGTGGTTTAGTAAGTGATAAAGGCGAGGAAATTGCAGCACTTTTACAAAACTTAATTCAAAATGATAGTGAATTTGGCGAAAAGGATATGTGATGATAAAGCTAAGTGAAGAACAAAAAATGGTCTACGATGATTTATCGATGCCTGAGAAGGTAGCGATATTTCTTATACAACTTGGCGAAGATGCAACAACTTCTGTGTTTTCACATATGGAAATTGATGTAATTACAGAAATTTCACGTTATATTGCTATGGCTAAAAATGTTGATAGATCGGTAGCTACTGCAGTTTTAGAAGAATTTTACACTCTGCTTCAATCAAATCAATATATTAAAAGTGGTGGTTTGGAATATGCTAAAGAAATACTTTTTCGTACTTTTGGGCCAGAGATTGCAAATAAAATTCTTGAAAAACTCACTAAAAGTATGGAGAATAATCAAAATTTTGCTTATTTGGCGCAAATTAAACCACAGCAACTTGCAGACTTTATTACCAAAGAGCACCCACAAACCATCGCTCTTATTTTGGCACACATGGATTCTATTCATGCGGCAGAAACTTTAGAGTATTTTAGTGATGAATTAAGGGCTGAGGTGGTTATAAGAATGGCAAATCTTGGCGATATTTCTCCAAGTATTATTAAAAGAGTTTCTGCAGTGCTAGAAAGCAAGCTTGAAAGTCTTACCTCTTATAAGGTTGAAGTGGGCGGTCCAAGAGCGGTAGCAGAAGTGCTTAATCGTTTGGGTCAAAAAGCAAGCAAATCAACCATTACTTATATTGAACAAAGTGATGAACGCTTAGCAGAGACTATTAAAGAGCTTATGTTTACTTTCGATGATATACAAAAACTTAGCACTCAAGCTATAAGAGAAATTTTAAAAGTAGCCGATAAGCGTGATTTAATGATAGGTTTAAAAGGTGCAAGTGAAGAGTTAAAGCAAAAATTCTTAGCCAATATGTCTACGCGTGCAAGCGAAGCTTTTCTTGAAGAAATGGGTTTTTTGGGTGCTGTGCGTGTTAAAGATGTTGAAGATGCACAAAGAAAGGTTGTTGAAGTGGTGCAAAAACTTGCAGAACAAGGTCTTGTTCAAACAGGCGATGCGGATGAAATGATAGAGTAGGTGAGAGATGGTTAATCGTAGCAATGTAATTTCTGGTGGGGCTTCTGATCAGCATGTTGTTGAAGGATATCGTTTTAAAGTTATTTCAGAATTTGATAATCATACAGGTGAAAAAAAACATACTCAAACTCCAGATGAAGAAAATGCTAATATATCTTTAAATGACGAAAAACCAGTCGAAGAAAATCAAGCCATTGCCCCTACGCAAGCTATTATGGAAACTCAAATTCCAACATTTCAACCAAGCTTTGTTGAAGATTTGCTTAAAAAAACAGATGAAATGTCAAGCAATATTATTAAACTTCAAATGCAAATAGAAAGCCAAGAGAATGAATTTAATAACCGCTTAAATTCAGAACTTGAAAATGCTAAAGAAAAATTTGCCAAAGAAGGTTATGAGAAAGCAAAAGAAGAATTTCAAAAGGAATTGAGTGATTTTAAAGATAAGTATTTAAAAAGTATAGCCAAACTCGATAATGCTTGCGAAAATCTTGAAAATTTCATAGAAAAAAATGAGAAAGAATTAGCAGATACTGCTATAGATATCGCTAAAGAAGTAATCTTAAAAGAACTTGAACTAAATTCAAGTAAGATAGCTTATGCTTTGGCTAAAGATTTAATCGGCGAGCTTAAGGGTGCTAGTGCAATTGAGCTTAAGGTTAATGCAGAGGATTATGAGTATTTAAAAGAGCAATTTGATCAGAATGCTCACATTAAAATAAGTCTTGATGATGCAATTAGCAAAGGAAGTGTTGTTATTATAAGTGACGCAGGTAATATAGAATCCAATCTTAACTCTCGTCTAACTAAAATTAAAAAAATGGTGAATAATGAGTAAAAAATTTGCCCATACTCAAGAAGAGTTAGAAAAGCTAAGTTTAAAAGAATTAGAAAATTTAGCAGCATCTATGCGTGAAAAAATCATACAAGTTGTGAGTAAAAATGGTGGGCATTTAAGTTCAAATTTGGGTGCTGTAGAACTTAGTATAGCAATGCATTTGGTTTTTGATGTAAAAAAAGATCCTTTTATTTTTGATGTGTCGCATCAGTCTTATACACACAAGCTTTTAAGCGGAAAAGAAGAAATATTTGATACTTTAAGACAAATCAATGGTTTAAGTGGTTATACAAAACCTAGCGAGGGAGATTATTTTGTAGCAGGGCATTCTAGCACCTCTATTTCTTTGGCAGTAGGTGCTTGTAAGGCCATTGCTTTAAAGGGTGAAAAACGCATTCCTGTTGCTTTGATTGGAGATGGTGCTTTAAGTGCGGGTATGGTCTATGAGGCTTTAAATGAATTGGGTGATTCTAAATTTCCTTGCGTAATACTTTTAAATGATAATGAAATGAGTATTTCAAAACCAATTGGAGCAATTTCAAAGTATCTTTCTCAGGCTATGGCAACGCAGTTTTATCAAAGTTTTAAAAAGCGTATTGCTAAAATGTTGGATATATTGCCTGATAGTGCTACTTATATGGCTAAGCGTTTTGAAGAGAGTTTTAAACTTATTACTCCTGGGCTTTTGTTTGAAGAATTAGGGCTTGAATATATAGGGCCTATTGATGGACATAATTTAGGTGAAATTATTTCTGCATTAAAACAAGCAAAAGCTATGCAAAAGCCTTGTGTGATACATGCTCAAACCATAAAGGGTAAAGGCTATGCTTTAGCTGAAGGAAAACATGCTAAATGGCACGGGGTGGGAGCCTTTGATATAGATAGTGGAGAGAGTGTTAAAAAAAGTGATACTAAAAAATCTGCTACTGAAATTTTTTCTAAGAATTTGCTTGATTTAGCCTCAAAATATGAAAATATTGTTGGGGTTACGGCGGCTATGCCAAGTGGAACAGGTCTTGATAAGCTTATAGAAAAATATCCAAATCGTTTTTGGGATGTGGCTATTGCAGAACAGCATGCAGTAACTTCTATGGCCGCTATGGCAAAAGAAGGATTTAAACCTTTTATTGCAATATATAGCACCTTTTTGCAGCGTGCTTATGATCAAGTGATCCATGATTGTGCGATTATGAATTTAAATGTGGTTTTTGCTATGGATAGAGCAGGGATAGTAGGCGAAGATGGGGAGACGCATCAAGGTGTTTTTGATCTTAGTTTTTTAGCTCCTTTGCCAAATTTCACTCTTTTAGCTCCAAGAGATGAACAAATGATGCAAAATATAATGGAGTATGCTTATTTACATCAAGGACCTATTGCTTTTCGTTATCCTAGAGGGAGTTTTATTTTGGATAAAGAATTTAATCCTTGTGAGATAAAACTTGGTAAGGCACAATGGCTTGTAAAAAATAATAGTGAAATTGCTTTTTTAGGTTATGGACAAGGTGTGGCAAAAGCGTGGCAAGTCTTAAGAGCCTTGCAAGAAATGAATAATAATGCTAATTTGATTGATTTAATTTTTGCTAAACCTTTAGATGAAGAGCTTTTGTGTGAGCTTGCTAAAAAAAGTAAAATTTGGTTTATTTTTAGTGAAAATGTTAAAATTGGTGGTATAGAAAGTTTAATTAATAATTTTTTACAAAAATATGATTTGCATGTAAAAGTTGTTAGCTTTGAATATGAAGACAAATTTATTGAACATGGAAAAACAAGTGAGGTGGAAAAAAATCTAGAAAAAGATGTCAATAGTTTGTTGATGAAAGTTTTAAAATTTTATCATTAAATAATAAAAAATATTATTTGATATAAACTTCTTTTAATAAAAATTTTATTATTATTTTTACTTAAAAAAGCAAGGAATAAATAAAATGGAATTACTACAAATGCTTAAAAAACATGAGTTAAAAGCTACTCCGCAAAGACTATGTGTTTTAAAAATTTTAAAAAGACATGAGCATCCTAATATTGATGAATTATATACAGAAATTAAAAAAGAATACCCTTCAATCTCTTTAGCGACGGTTTATAAAAATCTTAATACTTTACAAGAACAAGGTTTAGTTGTTGAAATCAATGTTTTAAATCAAAAAACTTGTTACGATATCTATGAAGAAGAACATATTCATGTTGTTTGCACCAAATGTGGTGGTATAGAGGATTTAAGTTTTAAAGATGCTAAGCTTTATGAATATCAAGAGCATTTAGAAAAAAAGATAAGCAATCTCGTCAATCATCTGTCTGTTTGTGCTTATGTTGATAGTTGCAAAAAGTGTCATTAAGCAAAATAAGGTTAAAATAACCCATATATTTTAAGGGTTATTTTAATGGTTTATGAAATTCAAAAAAACTTTTTACTATCTGATTGCACTCTTTTAGAGAATTTAAAAAAAGATAATATACCTTTTCGAAATTCTAAATTTGAAACTTTTTATACTCAAATAACTTCAAATCATAGTGTTAAATTTCAAAGTTTTTGCAATGAATTTTATAAAATTACAAAATTTAATAATTCAATTTTAGAACAGAATCAAGAAGAGAAAATTTCTAAAAAAAAATTTGAAAAAGCTCGAAAAAAGATTATAGGAAAGAGTATTAAAAAAGAACGCTTCGAATTTAAATTTTGCTCTTTAAAAAGTTATATTGATATTTATGAAGAGCCTAAAATTTGTATTTTAAAAATATTTTTTCCAACTTTGGATAGTTCCAATGAATTTAAAATTCCTAAAGATTTTAAAATTCAAAAAGAATTACATCATGATTTAAATTCTAAACATATCGTTTTATATGGTTTTGAATATCAAAATTTTGATATAGAGAAATGTTTTAAAATTATAGAAAAAAATCAGAATTTTAGCTTGGATTTTCCAAATTATATTAATGCTTATGATGGATTTAGAATTTTTTTATTTTATTTATTTAAAAAATTAAAATTTTATTGGACTTTATCTTTAGAGAGAAAAGATAAGCAAAGTTTATGCGAATTTTTATTTTATTCAAGAAGCTTGTATATAGTTTTATCAAGTATGAATACTATTTTAGATAAAAATTTGAGTAATATTTTGGCTTTAAAGTTTAAAGATATAACGAAAAAAACTCAAGATATTTTAGCAAGTGAAAATTCAAATCAAGATTTATTGCTATTTTTAAGCGATGAAAAAATCCAAGATTTGTTTAATGATTTTGATTTTTTCATAAAGGAAAATTCTTTTTATGAAGGCGATTGCAAAGATAGGTTTTTTAAACAACTTGTTGCGTTAGAACTTAGAAAAAAAATTATTTTATTTAGAAAAAATATACTAAAAAATTTTAACTTAGAGCTTTTTGAAAATAGTTTTTTTGAATTGGCAATGTTTTTAGAATATTTTTATCGTTTTTTAGAGATAAAAAATTTAAACAAACTTTATGAAAAATATTGCAAAGATAGGGATAAAAATATTTTTTCCAAAATAATCAATAATAAAAATAAATTTTGCAAATTGCTTAAAAAATCAAGTAAAAATTTGAAAATTTACAAAGGATAAAAATGCAAAAACAAGAAAAAATTATAGAAATGTTTAATCAAATTGCACCTACTTATGATAAGGCGAATAGAATTTTAAGCTTTGGAGCTGATGTAGCGTGGCGCAAAAAAGCTTGTCAAAGAGTGATGAGTTTGTATTTAAAAAAAGATTTAAAAATCGCTGATATTGCCTGTGGCACAGGGGATATGATAGAGATTTGGCAAGAGAGTGCTTTAAAAATGGAAAAAAATATTTTAAATATTAAAGGTGTTGATCCAAGTAGCGGCATGCTAAATGTTGCAAAAGAAAAATTTCCAAATGTTGAATTTATAGAAGCAGGGGCACAAAATTTACCTTTAGAAAGTCAAAGTTTAGATATTTTAAGTATTAGTTATGGCATTCGCAATGTTGTAGAAAGACAAAAAGCCTTAGGCGAATTTGCTAGAGTACTTCAAAAAGATGGTATTTTGGTAGTTTTGGAATTTACAAAAAGAGAAAAGGGTGGATTTATAGCAGCTTGTAGAGATTTTTATCTTAAAAATATTTTACCAAGTATAGGTGGGATAATCAGTAAAAATAAAAGTGCTTATGAGTATTTGCCAAATTCTATTGAAGGATTTTTAAGTAAGGAAGAGTTTATTTTAGAGCTTAAAAATGCTGGTTTTAAAATGCTTGATTATAAAAGTTTTAGCTTTGGCGTGAGTTCAATGTTTATAGCAAAAAAACTATGACACCAACAGAATTAAATCTTAAAGCAAAGGCTTTATTAGAAACACATTTTGATGATATAGTTTTAAGTGGAGAAATTTCAAAAATTACTTTGCATGGTTCAGGGCATTGGTATTTTGATTTAAAAGATGAAAGATCAAGCATTGCTTGTGCTATGTTTAAAGGAGCTAATTTAAAAGTCGGATTTAAACCCGCAGTGGGGGATTTTTTAGAGCTTTGTGGAAGTGTGAGTTTATATCCTGAAAGTGGTCGTTATCAATTTATCGCTACTAGTATGAAAAAAGCAGGTTTTGGGGATTTGGAAGCACAGTTTTTGGCTTTAAAAGAGCGTTTGCAAAAAGAAGGACTTTTTGATCCACGCTTTAAAAAATCTTTGCCAAAATTTCCTAAAAAAGTAGGCATTATCACTTCAAAAACTTCTGCTGTTTTGCAAGATATGTTAAAACTTATTCATCAAAAAGAATATTTTTTGGCAAAAATTTATATTTTTGATGCTTTAACTCAAGGAAATAATGCTCCTTTTTCTCTTATACAAGCTTTAAAAAAAGCCGATGATATGGATTTAGATGTTCTTATTATAGCACGTGGTGGAGGAAGCAGGGAAGATCTTTTTTGTTTTAGTGATGAAAATTTAGCAAGAGAGATTTTTAAAGCAAAAACTCCTATCATTTCAGCCATAGGACATGAGATTGATTATGTTATTAGTGATTTTGTTGCAGATTTTAGAGCTCCAACGCCCTCAGCTGCTATAGATACTTTGTTTTATTCTAAGTTAGATATAGAACAAAGTTTAGATTTAATGGAAGAAAAATTAATGCAACTTTGGAATCATAAAATACAAAATTATGAAAATTTGCTTTTAAATTTAAGCAAATTTTTCAAATTTAATTCTTTGCCAAAAATAATAGATGAAAAAATAAAACAAAGCCATAATATAGAAAAGCAATTAAATCATTTACTGGCAAATCAAATGCGTTATAATGAATTAAAATTAGATAAATTGCAAAATGCTTATTTGCAACATGAGAATTTTTTTAATAAAAGCAAAAAGTTTATTTGTATCAGAAAAAATGGTAAAATAGCAAATTTAGAAGATCTTAAGAGTGATGATATCGTTATTTTAAGTTCTCAAACTTCTCAAAAAGAAGCAAAAATTTTATAAGGATAGATTATGAGAAAAATCAATTTCAGTGCAGGGCCATCGACTTTACCTTTAGAAATTTTAGAGCAAGCTCAAAAAGAACTCTGTGATTATCAGGGTAGGGGTTATTCTATAATGGAAATTTCTCACCGCACAAAAGTATTTGAAGAAGTGCATTTTGAAGCACAAGAGAAAGCTAAAAAACTTTACGGGTTAAATGATGATTATGAAGTATTATTTTTACAAGGTGGAGCAAGTTTGCAATTTGCTATGATTCCTATGAATTTAGCTTTAAATGGGGTTTGTGAATATGCAAATACAGGAGTTTGGACAAAAAAAGCAATTAAAGAAGCACAAATTTTAGGTGTCAATGTTAAAACAGTAGCAAGTAGCGAGGAAAGTAATTTCGATCATATTCCTAGAGTGGAATTTAGTGATAAAGCTGATTATGCTTATATTTGTTCTAACAATACTATTTACGGCACTCAATATCAAAATTATCCTAAAACTAAAGCTCCTTTGATTGTAGATGCATCGAGTGATTTTTTTTCTAGAAAAGTAGATTTTTCAAATATCGCTCTTTTTTATGGCGGGGTGCAAAAAAATGCTGGAATTTCGGGTTTAAGTTGTATTTTTATCCGTAAAGATATGTTAGAAAGATCTAAAAATAAACAAATTTCTAGTATGTTAAATTATTTGACTCATGCTGAGAATCAGTCCTTGTTTAACACGCCTCCAACCTTTGCTATTTATATGTTTAATCTTGAAATGAATTGGCTTTTAAATCAAGGCGGACTTGATAAAGTACATGAGAAAAATTCTCAAAAAGCTGCTATGCTTTATGAATGTATTGATTTAAGTAATGGATTTTATAAAGGACATGCAGATAAAAAGGATAGATCTTTAATGAATGTGAGTTTTAATATTGCTAAAAATAAAGATTTAGAGCCTCTTTTTGTAAAGGAAGCCGAAGAAGCTGGAATGATAGGACTTAAAGGACATAGAATTTTAGGAGGAATTCGTGCAAGTATTTATAATGCGCTTAATTTGGATCAGGTAAAAACCTTGTGTGAATTTATGAAAGAATTTCAAGGAAAATATGCATGATAAAGCGTTTTGATGAGTGCGATAGAATGTCGCAAATTATTGTTTTTGATAAATATTTTAAGACTGCAGGACAAGTGGCTTTTGAACCTAGCGGAGATATTAAAAAACAAACTAAAGAAGCGCTTGCAGAACTTGATGCTTTGTTTGAAAAAATAGGCACAAACAAAGGAGATTTGATTCAAATTCAAATCTGGTTAGCTAATATGCAAGATTTTGATGCAATGAATGAAATTTATGATGCTTGGATTAAAAATTATCCTAAACATGTTAGAGCTTGTGTAGGAAGTGCTTTAGCAGAGGGTTATTTGGTGGAAATTCAAGCTTTTGGAAAGCTAAGAGAGAATTAAAAATTCTCTCCTCCAAATTTTAAAAGCGCAGATCCCCAAGTAAAACCACCGCCAAAAGCATCTAGTAAGATCAGATTTCCTTTTTTAAGTCGACCTTCTTCATAGGCATCATTCATTGCCATAGGTATAGAAGCAGCTGAAGTATTGCCATATTTTTGTACAGTGATTACACATTTTTCATCGCTTAGATTGAGTTTTTCTTGGACGGCTTTAATGATGCGTAGATTAGCTTGATGAGGAATAAAAAGATCAATTTCTTGTGCTAAAATGTTATTTTTAACTAAAATTTCTACAACATCATTGCTAAGCGTGTTTACTGCTATTTTAAAAACTTCATTGCCTTTCATTTGCATAGAAAGTGTTTGACATAGGCTTGATTTTTGCGATCTTTGAGTCATTAAAAGATCTCCATAATTACCATTGCTTGCAGTATGTACATCAAGGATATGATTTTCATTGTCAAAACTTACAACTCCAGCACCTGCACCATCTCCAAAGAGTATACAAATGCTTCTGTCATTGTAATCCATAATTGAACTTGTTTTTTCAGCTCCTATGATTAAAACATTTTTTTTCAAACCACTTTCTACTAAGGCTTTGGCTTGTTCAAGTAAATAGATAAAACCAGAACAAGCTGCTGAAATATCAAAAGCGCTAATATTTACAAGTCCTAAATTTGAAGCAATTTTACAAGCCGTTGAAGGCATAGTAAAATAATCAGGACTTAAAGTGGCTACAAGAATAGCATCAATATCTTCAGGTTTTAAATTTGCTCTTTCTATGGCTTTTAATGCAGCTTTTGTGCCCAAATCGCTAGTATTTTCATTTTCACTAGCAATGCGTCTTTCTTTAATACCTGTGCGTCTAGTGATCCATTCATCGGTGGTATCTACCATTTTTTCAAGATCAGCATTGCTTAAAATTTTTTCTGGAATATAAGAAGCTATACTTTTAAGACCGGCTTTAAGCATTGTATTTCCCAAGTTCATTTTCTATAAGTTCATTGATATGAGATTGGCTAAAATTTATAGCTTGAAAAATCGCATTTTTAATAGCTCTAGAATCGCTTTTTCCATGACTTATGATCACGCAGCCATTAACTCCAAGAAGGGGTGCTCCGCCATATTCTTGCCAATCTGTGTGTTTTTTTAATTTTTTAAAAGATGGCTTCATAAGTAAAGCACCTATTTTAGAAATAAAAGATTGCTTTACTTCGTTTTTTAGAAGCTGAAAAATAGCTGTTGCCACACCTTCACAAGCCTTTAAGATAACATTTCCATCAAAACCATCGCAGACTAAAACATCTATTTCACCATTGAAAATATCTCTACCTTCAGCATTACCTATAAAATTTGGAATTTTTTTCATAAGCTGATGACTTTCTTTGGTAAGTTCATTGCCTTTGCATTCTTCTTCACCATTAGAAAGTAAAGCAAGGCGTGGTTTTTGAATTTGCATAATTTCTCTAGCATAAACTTTACCCATTATGGCAAATTGAAATAAATTTTCAGCTTTACAATCTGTATTAGCTCCAACATCCAAAAGTAAAGTTTTGTTAACGATATTTGGCATTAAAGTGGCAATAGCAGGTCTTGAAATACCTTTAAGTCTTCCAAGTCTTAAGGTAGCCAAAGACATACTTGCTCCACTATGACCCGCTGAAACTACAGCATCTACTTTTTTTTCTTTTAATAAATTAATAGCTTTATATATGGTTGTTTCTTTATTTTTTAAAGCATCCGTGGCATTTTCATTCATCGAAAAAATTTCATTAGCTTCTTCGTATTGTATATATTGTTCTAATTTTTTTGGTATTAAAGGTTTTAGAATTTTAGAATTTCCCACTAAGATAGCGTTAAAAGGTTTTGCTTCTAGCGCCTTTAAAACGCCTTCTATAATGGGTTTTTCTCCAAAATCACCACCCATTGCATCGATGGCAATGTTAATCATTGATTTTAATATTCCTTAGTTGTTGGATTCGCACGGTGAGGCATTTTGTAGCTTCCATCTTTGTCTTTTACAGGCATAGGAAGACTAACTTTATAGTGAGTTCTGCGTTTAGCTGCACGAGTTTTACTTACTCTTCTCTTTGGTACTGCCATTTTTTCTCCTTTATAAAATTTTAATTAATTATTGCAATTTATGCAATAAAAATAATCACTCAAATAAGCTTCAAGCTCGCTGATAGCAACTTCTATTAAATCAATATGTCCATCGAAAAATTCTATAGTATTGCTCAATTCGTTTGCTTCATCTTTAAAAATACCATCACTTGCAAAAAGTTCTAAATTTTCTTTAATTTCAAGTTCCAACTCAGTTCCGCAACTATCACAAGGTTTATAGATAAAACCTTGCATAATAGCATTTATTTTAACAAGCTTAGGATTTATTTTTACTAAATTTCCCTCAAAAATCATATTTTCAAGATTAAGTTTAAAAGGATATTCCTTTGTATTAATCTTAGAAAAAAGGATTTTCATTTAGCAAATTTCATTTGGTTTAAAGAAAAATTCAATTTCTATTTTCGCATTTTCTAAGCTATCGCTTCCATGAACAGCATTAGCATCAATACTCTCAGCAAAATCAGCTCTAATTGTCCCTGCTTTAGCTTCTTTAGGATTTGTTGCCCCCATTAAATCTCTATTTTTCAATACAGCACCTTCCCCTTCTAGTACAGAAACAACAACAGGACCGCTAATCATAAATTCAACCAAATCTTTAAAAAAAGGTCTTTCTTTATGAATAGCATAAAAATTTTCAGCTTGTTCTTTACTAAGTTGAACTTTTTTCATTGCAGCGATTCTTAATCCATTGCTTTCAAAACGATCTAAAATTTTTCCTATAACACCTTTTTTAACAGCATCAGGTTTAATTATAGATAAAGTTTTTTCCATCTTTGTAATAACTCCTTATTTTAATAAAGCTTAAAATTATACTTAAATTTGTTTAAAGAAAGTTAAATTAAAAGAAAAAGCTAGGAATCTCTAGTTTTTTAATTTTTTAAAATTATGCAAAAACTGGAGTGTCCTCGTTTCTCATATCAGCACCAATATTATCACGACTTGGTTGTCCTGATTCTACAGCACTCCAAACTATACATCCATCTGTTGGGCAAGCACTGGCACAAGCTGGTTGATCATTATGTCCTACGCATTCAACGCATTTGTTTGCATAAACATAATATCTATCTTTACCTTCTGGATTGTTAGCATCATCAACGATAGCACCCACTGGACACTCATCAATACAAGAACCACAAGCAATACATGTATCTGTAATTTTTACAGCCATTTTTTCTCCTTTTTAATATTAAGATTTAAAAGATTTTAGCATAAAATTCTTAAATAAGGTAAATTTTGATAATCAAAAATTTACCTTATTTGATAATAATTATAACTTTCTTAAATTTTTAATATTATTTTAGATATTTAAAAAAAATTAAAGATTTAAACGATATAATTTTGTTATCAATAAAATTTATTATTTAGGAGAAAATATGATAGTTACTAAAAAAGCTTTAGATTTTACTGCTCCAGCGGTATTAGGAAACAATGAAATTGTTCAAGATTTTAATCTTTATAAAAACATAGGTCCAAAAGGAGCGGTAGTATTCTTTTATCCAAAAGATTTTACTTTTGTTTGTCCTTCAGAAATTATAGCTTTTGACAAAAGATATCAAGAATTTAAAAATCGTGGTATTGAAGTAATTGGAATTTCAGGAGATAATGAATTTTCACATTTTGCTTGGAAAAATACTCCAGTAAATCAAGGCGGTATTGGTCAGGTTAAATTTCCGCTTGTTGCTGACTTAACTAAGCAGATTGCTAGAAATTTTGATGTACTTTATGCAGAAGCAGTTGCCCTTCGTGGTTCGTTCTTGCTTGATGCTGATGGAACAGTTCGCCATGCTGTGGTTAATGATTTACCACTAGGTAGAAATATAGATGAAATGTTAAGAATGGTTGATACTATGCTTTTTACAAATGAGCATGGTGAAGTTTGTCCTGCAGGATGGAATAAGGGCGATGAAGGTATGAAAGCTAACCCTAAAGGCGTGGCTGAATATCTTGGCAAAAACGAAGCTAAACTTTAATTTCTTAGTATAAAGCCTCTTTACGAGGCTTTTTCTTCATTTTTATTCTTTAATTGAAATTCATAAATTTTCTACTATAATTTTACACACATATTAAAATTTTTACTTAGGCTAAAATATGGCAGGCGAAGATCAAGAAAAAACAGAAGAACCCACGTCCAAAAAGATAGAAGATGCACGTAAAGAAGGTAATGTTCCAAAGTCTCAAGATGCGGCAGCTATTGTAACTTTGATAATTGGAGTAACTATAACTTTATTTATGATGAGTTTTATGGGCGAGAGAATTGTAAATTTATATAGATACTATCAAAGTTTTATTGGTGTTGAATTTGATTTGCGTATTATTCAAGCCATTATGATTAAAAGCATTTTTGAGGTTTTAATTATTCTTGCGCCTATTGTTTTAAGTATTATGATTGCTGGGGTTTTGGGAAATATTATGCAATTTGGTTTTATTTTTACAACTAAACCTATTATGCCAAATTTAGGAAAAATCAATCCTCTAAAAGGTTTAAAAAACCTTTTTTCATTGAAAAAAATTGTTGAAAGTATAAAAATTATTTTAAAAGTGGGCATTGTTTTTACTATAGCTTTTATAGTTTTACTTAAATTTATGCAAGAGCTTCCAAGAGTTGAGCTTTATACTATGGTTGCACAGCTTACTTGGCTAAGAGACAGAGCTATTGTTTTAGCAGCTATTGTTATAGTTGCTTTTTTAATTATTGCTGTTTTAGATGTTTTTTTGGTGCGTTTTCAGTATTTTAAAGGTTTGCGTATGAGCAAACAAGAAATAAAAGATGAGTATAAACAAATGGAAGGAGATCCTCAGGTTAAAGGTAGAATTCGTAGACTTCAAATGGAAGCTGCGCGTCGTCGTATGGTTCAAGATGTTGCAGGTGCGGATGTGGTGATCACAAACCCAACGCATTATGCCGTAGCTATTCGTTATGATACAAGTAAAGAACAAGCTCCTAGGGTTGTTGCCAAAGGAGTGGATTTTCTCGCTCTTCGCATAAAACAAGTAGCCTATGAAAATAATGTTGTAGTTTATGAAAATCCTCCTTTAGCAAGAGAGCTTTATAAAGCTTGTGATGTTAATGATCTTATTCCTAGGGAAATGTTTAAAGCTGTAGCTGAGGTGCTAGGATTTGTTTATAATACAAATAATAAGAGTCGTTTAGCTGGTCAAGTAAAAAAAGGAAACTAAAACTTTTAAGGTGTTTTAGTTCCTATTTTGTTAATAAGCTCAAGAACCGATTTTTGAGTACTTGTATCTACTGTATCGACTTTAAAATATATTTCTACTCTATTATTTTCTAGAGCTTGTGGATTTCCATTGATGGGATTATTAAGCCCGTAGCTTTTAATGCTAATGTTTTTTAAATTTTCTCCACCTTCTATAAAATATTTTAATACATTTTCCGCTCTTTGGTAGGCGAGTTCATAACTTCTTATAATAGAGTCGCTATTGTCTGTATAGCCTCTAATTTCTATTTTTGCTTGAGGTGGCAAATATGTTGTTAGTTCAGCCGTACGTTTTAAATAATCTTGTATATCAGCTGAAACGATTTGAGCGCTACCTCTTTCAAATTCAACTTTAGATGGAAGGTTAAGAGCAACCTGATTGTCGCTTTGATCTAGAGCCGCTTGAAGACGTTTGATAGTTTCTTGCTGTGTCATAGTCATTTGTTTTAATGATTTGAGTTCATCACTTTCTTCTTTTGCTGCACCTTTGTACTTTTCTTGAGTTTTAGCTTCTTCTTTGACTGTTTGGGTAGAGGTGTAATCAAAAATTTTTACAAATTCTGTTTTTAATGCTTCTACTTTAGCTGGATTTGTTTTAGAAATTGCCCAAAGAGCAATAAAGAGTGCTAAAAGCAAACTTAGAAAGTCTGCATAAGGCACAGCCCATTTTTCACCTGCTGGACATTCTGGGCATTTATGTTTTTTAGCCATTTTTAACCTTTGTCAAATTGTGAAATTCTTGGATCATCGTGACTTAAGAAGTTAAAAAGTTTAGCTTCTAAATCTCTAGGATTAGCACCTTCTGCAATTCCTTTTATAGCTTCAGTAATAACAATTTGCTCTTTTACAAGATCCATTCCATTAGCTTTTAATTTTTTTCCCCAAGGAGCAAAAAGTGCATAAGCGCCAAAAATTCCCGTAACTGTAGCTGTGAAAGCACCTGAAATACCTGCTGCCATTGCTTGAGGATTGTCTAGTAATTTAAGAGCTAAAATAAGTCCAAAAACCGCTCCAACAAGCCCCATGGTAGGACAAGTCTCTCCAAATACTATCCAATATTCTGCACATTCTTTATAATGCTCTTCAAGTTGTTCAGTTTGTATTTCCATGCTTTCATGAATTTCTTCAAAGCTTTTACCATCTACAAGCATCATCATAGCATTTTTTAAAAATTCATTTTCAATCTCACTGGTTCTTGATTCTAACGCTAAAAGACCATCTCGTCTTGCAATAATAGCAAATTCTATTAACTGGGCTATCCTTTCGGGTAAATTTACTCCAGAACCTTTAAAAACAACTTTGAGTTCTTTGTAGGCTGCTTTTACAATTTTTTTATGCGTAGAAGTCATTGCGCAAAATGCAGCTGTTGGCATAACTATGAGAAAGGAAGAAAGATGCACAACATGTAAAGGATTACCACCTTCTAGTATATCTCCTACCGAAATACTAGTAACTGCAAGCACCATTCCTAATATGGTTGAAAGATCCATTAATTATCTCCTTGATTATTTTAAATCGCCCCAATTTTTGGCGATACTTGAACTTGTTTTTAATTTTACTTTTAATTTTACTATATTTTCCATAATATCTCTAGTTTTTTTTACAAAATTTTCACACAAATCGTCTTTTACTTCAAAAATTAATTCATCGTGAATTTGCAAAATAAGCTTTTTGTCTTCATTTAATTCTTTATTGATTTCTAGCATTGCAAGTTTGATTACATCTGCTGCTGAGCCTTGCAAGATTGAATTAATGCTTTCTCTTTCATACATGGCAATTTGCATAGGTTTTGCGTTTTCAAAATCAAAATAACGCTTGCGACCGCTTAAAGTAGTGATAAAACCATTTTGTTTAGCTTCGTTTTTAACTTTTTCAAAATATTTCTTAATGCTAGTAAAATTTTCAAAATATTTTTCTATGTAAGATTTGGCTAAATTAGCTTCTATTTTTAAATTTTGACTTAAGGTTTTATAACCCATACCATAAATAAGTCCAAAATTTATACTTTTTGCAACACTTCTGGTTTCATAATTGCTTTCACCAAAAATCATTATTGCTGTTCTTGCGTGTATATCTTCATCATTGGCAAAAGCATTTAAAAGTTTTTCATCTTCGCTAAAATGTGCAAGCATTCTCAGTTCGATTTGAGAATAATCAAGAGAGATAAAACTAAATCCATCTTTAGCTACAAAGCAAGATTTATAATCTTTTGCATATTGTCCGTGTGCAGGGATGTTTTGCAAATTTGGATCCTTAGATGAAAGACGTCCTGTAGCGGTTCCAGTTTGTAAAAAACTTGAATAAATGCGTGAATTTTTATCTTTTAACGCTAGTTTTAACAAAGGTTCGCAATAAGTGGAATAAAGTTTGGCAAGTTCTCTATAATCTAAAATTTTAGCAATTACAGGATGTTTATCTAAAAGTATATTTAAAACTTTTTCATCGGTAGAATATCCTGTTTTTCCTTTTTTTCCGCTTGGGAGTTTGAGTTTTTCAAAAAGTATATCACCCATTTGTTTAGGTGAATTTAGATTAAATCTATCCTCACAAAGAGTATAAATTTCTTCACTTAAATTTTTGATTTCATTTTCAAATTTTTTCATAAGGATTTCAAGTGCATTTGTATCAAGCTTTATGCCATTTTCTTCCATCATCATAATGATTTTAATGAAATCAAATTCACAGTTTTTAGCAAGTTCTAATAAAGGAGTTTCAAGATTTTTTAAAAAATAAAGATAAAATCTTAAAGTGATATAAGCATCTTCTGCAGCGTATTTACAAGCTTTTTCAAGTTCTACACTTGCAAAATTTTCTCCTTTTTTAACAAGGCTTTCAAAATGCAAGGTTTCGTAATTAAAAAGTCTTAAGGCTAAATCATCCATATTTACTCTTAAAGAAGGATTTTTAAGCCATGCTAAAATCATTGTATCTGCGTATTTTTGAGGTAAATTTAAGTCAAAATTGTTTTGAATGATTTTAAAATCATATTTGAGATTGTGCCCTATAACAAAATGATTAAAGATTACTTCTATAGCTTTTTTGGCACTTTGCAATGAGATTTGCTCACCTACTCCAAGATAATTATGAGTTAAAGGCACGTAAAAGGCTTCATTTTCATTCATGCAAAAACTAAAACCAACAATTTTTGCTTCTTTAGTATCAAGTCCTGTGGTTTCGGTATCAAAAGCAATAATACTTTCTTTATCAAGGGTATTTAAAATTTCAAAAAGTTTGTTTTCATCTTGTACTAAAGTGGCTTTAAAACCTAAATTTTTATCTTTATTATCAGGATTTTGACGCAGTTTTTTAAGCAAAGTATTAAGTTCGTAATGTTCTAAAATTTCAAGTATTTTTAAAAGAGGTTCTTCATCAGGATAAGTGGCTTTTTCTATGAGATTTTGTACTTCTAAATTGTCATACAAAGAAGCTAATTTTTTGCTTAAAAATGCATTTTCCTTACCCTCTAAAAGCAAGTTACGACTTCTTTCGTTACGTACTAGGGTTAAATTTTCATAAATTCCCTCTATGCTACCAAACTCATCAAGCAAGGTTTTAGCTCCTTTTGCACCTATACCTTTAACGCCTGGAATATTATCAGAACTATCCCCACAAAGAGCTAAAAAATCTCTGATTTGATTAGGTTTTACTCCGTATTTTCCTAAACACGCTGCTTCATCATAGTCGTTTTTAGAAATAGGACTGTAAATGCTTGTTTTACCATCTTTTATGAGTTGATAAAGATCTTTATCTTGAGTGATAATACGTACAAAAATATCTCTATTTTCACAAGTTTTTACAAAAGAAGCAATGATATCATCAGCTTCATAACCTTCCCTAGAAACGCTTATGAAACCCATTTTTTCTATCATCTTTATGCAAATTGGAATTTGTTCTAGAAGTTCAGGTGGCGGTGGAGTGCGATTTTGTTTATAGTTTGGATCAATTTCGCTACGAAAAGTTTTTCCTTTGGAATCTAATGCAAAAACAATATAATCACTTTTATATTCATTTTTTAAGCTATAAATAAAATTTGCAAAACCGCTAATCATTCCACTAGCTTGTCCTTGTGAATTTTTAAAACCTTTTAATGCGTAGTAAAGTCTGAAAAAAAATCCAAAAGTATCAATAATAGTTAAAGTTTTCATAATAATTTCTTCTTTTGATAAAATATATTTTTTGGTTATATTATTTCAAAATTTTGCTTAAAATGTCTCGAAATTTAAAGATATTTAAGCGAAAATACTTCAATTTTTAGTCATAATATCGAGTAGAGTAAAAATTTTATATGAATAATGTAAGGAAAATGTAATGACAAATCAGCAAATTGATGGAATTGCAGATAAGAATTTTAACACACCTGAAGGTAGAAAAGTTTTTAAAAAGGCAGTTTTTTCTTGCTGGTTGGGAACTGCTATGGAATATGCAGATTTTGCACTTTATGGTTTAGCAGCTGCAACAATTTTTTCAGAAGTATTTTTTCCTGAGCAAACTCCAGTAATTGCACTTTTGCTTAGTTTTGTAACTTATGGCATAGGTTTTATTGCAAGACCTATTGGGGCTTTGTTTTTTGGTCATTTAGGTGATAAACACGGAAGAAAAAATGTTATGATGGCTACAATAGCTTTAATGGGAATTTCAACTACTCTGATAGATTTTATCCCAAGTTATGCAGTGATTGGTGTTTGGGCGCCTATTTGTTTGGTTGCATTACGTTTTATGCAGGGTTTTGGCGCAGGAGCTGAACTTTCAGGTGGAACAGTTATGCTAGGAGAATATGCTCCTAGCAAGAGAAGAGGGCTTGTTTCTTCTGTGATTGCTTTAGGATCAAATAGTGGAACTTTGCTTGCGTCTTTTGTATGGCTTTTGATGGTACAAATGGATGAAGCAAGTTTTAAAGAATGGGGCTGGAGAGTTCCTTTTATGGGAAGTATTTTAATCGCTCTTTTTGCTGTATATATTCGTTTTCATGTCAAAGAAACCCCTGTTTTTGAAAAGCAAAAAAATGAAATGATGAAATTGCGTCTTAATAACGAAAAGCATATGAAAAAAGATGAAAGAAGTTTTTGGCAAAGAAGTCGTGCTTTTTGGACTATGGTGGGCTTAAGAATAGGCGAAAATGGACCTTCTTATCTTGCGCAAGGTTTTATTGTAGGTTATGTGACTAAAATTTTACTTTTAGACAAATCAGTAGCTACTACAGCAGTGATGATAGCTTCATTGGTGGGTTTTTTTGGTTATTCCTTTGGCGGGTTATTTAAGTGATAAATTTGGAAGATGTATTACTTATAGAATGTTTTGTTTGCTTTTAATGATTTATGCTTTTCCTGCTTTTATGCTTTTAGATAGTAAAAATGAAATTATTGTGATTTTAACTATTATTGTAGGTATGTCTTTAGCATCTTTAGGGATTTTTGGTGTGCAAGCGGCTTGGGGTGTGGAGCTTTTTGGGGTAAAAAACCGTTATACAAAAATGGCTTTTGCTAAGGAGCTAGGTTCTATTCTTTCAGGAGAAACAGCACTTATGGTGGCTTCTGCTTTACTTGCGTATTATGGCACTTGGTGGCCTATCGCGACATATTTTGTATTAACTGCAGGTATAGGTTTTGTGACTACATTTTTTGCGCCAGAAACTAGAGGTAGGGATTTAAATAAAATAGAAGATGCGATATGAGACTTATCTTAGACACGGACATAGGCAATGCTATTGCAGGAGCAAATACTGATGATGGTTTAGCACTTGCTTTGATTTTGTCATCTAAAGAAATCAAATTTGAAATGCTAAGCACAGTTTGCGGTAATGTTCCAAGCCTTGTTGCCTATAGTGTGGCTAAGGATTTATTTAAACGTTTAAATTTAAATATCCCCGTTTATTTGGGAGCGAATGAAGCCCTAAAAGAACCAAGTAAAGCTTGGCGTCAAAGACTTGATGAAAATGTCAAAAATTTTAAACTTGAATATCTTTGGGAAAATATAAAAAGTCCTGAAATTTTAGAAAATATAAATCCTGATGCGATTTTTAAAATGGGTGAGTTGGTGAGTAAAAATCCTAAAGAAATTTCTATTTGTGCGATAGGACCTTTGACAAATATCGCTATGGCTATGAAAATTTTTAAAGATTTTGATATAAATCTTAAAGAGCTTTTTATTATGGGAGGCAGTTTTGATATGCCTTATTACACTAAAGATACAAATTTTGGTTTTGATCCTGAGGCGGCTAGTATAGTGCTAAATTCAAGAGCTAAAATCACACTCGTGCCTTATAATGCAACCATGCAGACTTTATTAACACACGAAGATTTAAAAGAGTTGCAAGGTAAGAATATTTTATGTGACTTTATCGTTGAAACTTTAAGCGTTTGGATTGATTATGCCTCTAAAACACGTGGTGCAAAGGGAACTTGGATACATGATGCTTTAACGATAGCTTACGCATTAGATTTTAGTATTGCAGATTTTGATGAGTGTTATGCTGATGTTATTTGCGATAGTTCTTTGACAAGAGGTATGAGTTGGCGTTGTTTTAAAGAACCAAAAATGAGTATGGGGGTGGATTTAAGCACTAAAAATTGTGTTAAAATTTTAAAAAATGTAGACAATGCAAAGCTTTTAAAACTTATAAAAGAGAGGTTTTTAAAAGGAGTCTGCTATGAAAATTATGAAAGCATAACGACTTAATTTTCCAAGTAAGATAAAAAATATAGTTTTTAAAAAAGAATATTTCGCAAAACCAAGTCCCAAGGCAAAAAGATCTCCCACTAAAGGTAAAAAAGTAAAAAAAGCAAATATACTTCCAAATTTAGCAAAATTAGCATTGAAATTTTCTAATTTTTTTAAGGATTTGCTAAAGTATTTTTCTAAAATTTTTTCTTTTCCAAAATACGCTAAAGCATAAGTACTTAAACTTCCTAAGGTATTACCCAAAGTGGCTACGATAAGTACCAAATTTGGATTAAAATCAAGTTTTATAAAGCCTAAAACAAAGGCTTCGCTTGCTAAGGGTAATAGTGTGCTTGAAAGAAAACACACTATAAAAAGTCCTAAATAACTTATATCATTATATAAAAAATCAAACATAAAATTATGATTTTTGTGTATTTTTAAGCTCTAAGTCTAGATAATATCCTGTGTAAGAACGGGTTTTTTTGTGTTCTTTAGCGACTTTTTCTACACTTCCTGTGCTTATAACTTTTCCACCTTTAACTCCGCCTTCAGGCCCCATATCGATGATATAATCAGCATTTTTAATCACATCCAAATTATGTTCTATTACAAAAACCGAATTTTTAAGATCAACTAAATGTTGTAAAACTAAGATGAGTTTATTGACATCTTCAAAATGCAGTCCTGTTGTAGGCTCATCAAGTATATAAAGGGTTTTTCCTGTATCGCTACGGCTTAATTCTTTAGCAAGTTTGATTCTTTGTGCTTCACCCCCACTTAAGGTGGTGGCATTTTGTCCTAGAGTTAGATAGTCTAAACCCACTTTTACTAGAGTGTCTAATTTTTGCTTGATTTTAGGAACGGCTGTGAAAAATTCACTCGCTTCTAAAACACTCATATTTAAAATTTCGCTGATGTTTTTACCCTTATATTTGATTTCTAGCGTGGCATCGTTATAGCGTTTGCCCCCGCAAGTATCACAAACTACCATAACATCAGGTAAAAAATGCATTTCTATTTTGATTTCTCCATCTCCGCTACATTTCTCACATCTTCCACCTTTGACATTAAAAGAAAAGCGTCCTGCTTTATAACCACGCATTTTGGCTTCTTTGGTGGCGGCAAAAAGATTTCTGATTTCATCCATAGCGCCTGTATAGGTGGCAGGATTTGAACGTGGTGTGCGACCTATAGGACTTTGATCAAGATAAATGACTTTATCAAGTTTTTCAAGTCCTTCTATTTGCACTCCACCAAGTTTTTTAACTTTTTTAGCACGATTTAATTCCTCTTGTGCAAAAGGAAGTAAGGTTTGAAGTATCAAAGAACTTTTTCCAGAACCTGAAACTCCTGTTATAGCGACTAAATTTTGTAAAGGAAATTTTACGCTTAAATCTTGGATATTGTTAATATTTACATTTTTAAGTTCAAGCCATTCTTTTTGTGCTCTGTTTTGAAGTTGTGAAATTTGTTTTTTACCATTCATATAAAGTGCGGTTTCGCTTTTGCTTTTTAAGAGTTCCTTATAGGTTCCACTAAATACAACTTCACCCCCAAATTTTCCTGCTTTTGGGCCAATATCTACAATAAAATCTGCTTCTTCTATGGTCATTTTATCATGCTCTACGACAATTAGGGTATTGCCCTTTTGTTGTAAATTTCTTAAAGTTTTGATGAGTTTTGCAGTATCTCTTTCATGAAGTCCTATGCTAGGCTCATCTAAGACATACATTACCCCGCTTAAACCACTGCCAATTTGTGAAGCTATGCGGATTCTTTGTGCTTCACCTCCACTAATCGTTCTTGCATCGCGCCCTAAGGAAAGATAACCTAGCCCCACATCATACAAGAAAAACAATCTTTCGTTGATTTCTTTTAGGATAGGTTTAGAAATAAGTTTTTGTTGCTCACTTAAATAAGAAAAATTTTTCTCATCTGCAAAAAAGGCCGTACTATCTTCTATGCTCATATCTAAAATTTCACCCAAGCCTTTTTTGGCTACTTTCACGGCTAAACTTTCGGGTTTTAAACGATGCCCACCGCAGTCTTTACAAATTTTTTCACTCATATATTCGGCTAAATCTTTTTCATCTTTTAGCATTTCATAAGCCATTTTAACCACGCCTTCAAAAGTGCGTTTTAGACGATTTCTTTTCCAAAGAAATTCTATAGTTTTGGCATTACCATACAATACAAGACGTTTTTGTTCTTCGTTTAATTGCATAAAAGGTATTTTGATAGGAATTTCATTTTGTTCGCAAAAGGCGATTAGGAATTTATAATAATAACTTTTATTAAAACCATACATGATTTTAACAGCACCGTTTTCGAGGCTTAAATTTTCGTCGATGATTTTTTTCATATCTAAAGTATAACGAATTCCAAGTCCATCGCAAGCTTCACATGCTCCTTTTGGAGAATTAAAAGAAAAACTTAAAGGTTCAAGTGGAACAAAGGAAATTTTACAATCAAAACAAGCTGAATGCTCACTAAAATGATAGTGTTTATTAAGGTTTATTTCCTCATGATTTAAAACTTCTATTTCTATTTCTCCAAAGCTTTCTTGTAAGCCTTTTTCTATATCGCTTGCAAGACGAGAAAGTAAATCTTCTTGAATTTCAAGCCTATCTATGACAAGTTTGATGGTGTGTTTTTTGGTTTTGGCCAGTTCAATTTCTTCATCAAGTCTTACTAAAACTCCATCAATTTGAGCTCTTACATAGCCTTTGTTGCGTAAATTTTCAAGTAAATCTGCATAAGTTCCTTTTTTTTCTCGTATGAGTGGAGCGTAGATGATGATTTTTGCACCTTTTGGAAATTTTAAAATTTCACTGACTATATCACTTGCACTCATAGATGAGATTTTTTGTCCACATTGATGACAATGTTGAATGCCAACTCTTGCGTATAAAAGTCTTAGATAATCATAAATTTCAGTGATGGTTCCTACAGTAGAGCGTGGATTTTTAGAAGTAGTTTTTTGATCTATGGCAATGGCTGGAGTTAAACCTTCGATTTTATCGACATCAGGTTTGCCTACCTTATCTAAAAATTGTCTAGCATAAGCACTTAAACTTTCTATATAACGGCGTTGTCCTTCAGCATAAAGAGTTCCAAAAGCAAGGGTTGATTTTCCACTTCCACTCAGTCCTGTAAAAACAATGAGTTTGTTTTTGGGAATTTCAAGGTGGATATTTTTTAGGTTATTTTCTCTTGCACCAATGATTTTTATGGTATCGTTCATAGTCTTTCCTAAACATTAAATAAATTTAAGATTTTAGCATAATAATATTAAAAGAACTTGGATAAATCCAAGTTAAAAATTTATAAGATTTAGCTTATTAAGTAAAGAGTGGGTGGTTCCAAGTATTGATAAGGCATATACGCAAAGTAAAATTTTTCTATGAGCTGAAATATGCATTTTTTCTATGATTTTAATTCCTATAAAAACTCCAACCATAGAAGCTATACCTACTAGTATTCCTTTATGAATAACTTCAGAGTCTATAACTCCAGAATTTGAAAAAGATATAATACCAGAGACTGAAGCAAAAATAACAAAAAACAAGGATAAAGAAACAACTTTTTTACTATCATAGCCTAAAAAATAAGCTAAAATCGGAGCAATTAAAAGTCCGCCACCAATTCCCAAAGAAATAGCAAAAATACCAGTAAAAGCTCCAGCAATAAATAAAATGACATTCTTTACCCAAACGCTTCTTTGATTTTGCACAATGTTTTCTTTAATTCCAAAAGCATATTTGATAAAAAATATACAACTTACCGCCAAAAATACGCTAGTAAGAGCTACATCACTTAAAGCTTTTAAAAGCATTCCGCTAAAGCTTGCTCCTATGAGCCCTCCAAAACCTATCATAATACTATCTTTAAGATTTAGATTTTTTTTCTTATAATTAATATAAGAGCCAAAAACTGCTGCAAAAATCATTTGCAATACTGAAATTCCGATAGCATGGTGAGCACTTGCTCCAAGTGCGAACATAGAAGGAACGATAATCATACCTCCACCAATGCCAAAAAGTCCAGAAGCAATACCTGAAATGATTCCTATGATTAGATAAGGTAAATCTGTGATTTCCATAGCTTTTCCTAAAAAATATTAAATATTTCAAATACGGAATAATTTTATCTTATTAAGCTAAGTATTATCTTAGTTTTTTATAACAATAGAATATTTTTTTGGTAACTTTAAGCATCGTAAAAATGTTTCAAAATATTATAAAATATAAAGATTTTATAATATTTATTTTAAATTTAAAGCAAAATTTATATTTATTGATTAAAATTAATTTAGACTTTAAAAATTTTCATAAAAGTCTTAATTTTTGAAATATTTTATAAGAAAGGTAAAAGATGAGTGAAAATAATTTTTTTAGTAATTCTTTGATTTTAAAACTTACACACACTCTTTGCTCTTGGCGTTTCTAAACTTCTTTTTATCTAAATTTTTTCTTTAATATTATTTTAATTTATTTTTTAAAAAGGTTTATTATGTTTGTTAAAAATGTAAATTTTTATTACAGACAAATCCTTGAAAAATTTGAAAATTCTTATTTTGCAGAGGATTTGACTAAGGTAATTATAGGGATTGATTGTGATTATTTAGATGCTAATGAATTATCATTTAGCGAGTTTAAGGCAAAATATTATGAAGCTTTAAGCAAGAATAAAATTTGCGACTTTGCTGGATTTTTTGGAGTTTTTAGTGCAAATTTTGTATCTTTGTTTGAAAAAATTCCACTTTCTTCTAAGAAAAATTATGATTTTCCTTTATTTTTATTTGCCAATGCTAAAGCTTATTTGATTTATGAGAAAAATAGCAAGATGTTTTTTAAATTTGGCGCTTCAAAATATTTTGAATATTTAAAAGATGATATTGAGCTAATAAAAACGAAGCAAAAAAATGATTTTGAAATTTTAAACTCTTTAGAAGATGAAAAAAATGATTTTTTAAAAATGTGTGAAAAAGCTAAAGAATATCTTTTAAGTGGAGATATTTTTCAAGTGGTCTTAAGTAAGCAACTTTGTATCAAGCATCAAGTAAATGCTTTTGATTATTATGAGAGTTTAAGTGTTTTAAATCCAAGCGCTTATATGTTTTATTTTCCAAGTAAATATGGTGTTGTTTTGGGTTCTTCTCCAGAGTTTTTATTGAAAATTAAAAAAAGAGAGATTTATTTAGCCCCTATTGCAGGAACTAGAAATTTGGAAAATAACTGTGATCTTTTAGCTTTAGAAAAAGATCTTTTAAGTGATGAAAAAGAACTTAGTGAACATAAGATGCTTGTAGATTTAGCAAGAAATGATGCTTCTAAATTTGGCACTCAAACAAGAGTGGAAAATCTTTTTTCTATTATTAAAAATAAATTTGTAATGCATATAGTGAGTGAAGTGTATGCCAATATGAAAGAAGATGCGAGTATTTTTGATGTGATTGAAGCAGTTTTTCCAGCGGGAACTTTAAGTGGAGCTCCTAAAATAAGAGCTTTAGAGATCATTAGTGAGCTTGAGGATTGCGATCGTGGAGTTTATGGTGGTGCGGTAGGATTTTTAAATTTTAACGAAGACATAACTTTAGCGATTTTAATCCGTTGTGCTTTTTTTACTCAAGATAAGGCTTATTTGGCAAGTGGGGCGGGTATTGTTTTGCAAAGTGAGAGTCAAAAAGAATATGCAGAAATTTGCGCTAAACGCAAGGCGCTTTTGGTAGCTTTTGAAAATTTAAAAAAGGAAAATCAATGATACTTTTAATTGATAATTATGATTCTTTTGTTTTTAATGTTAAAAGCATGTTAGAACAACTCAGCAATGATGAAATTTTAGTAAGAAGAAATGATGAAATTTCGCTGAGTGAAATTAAAAATTTAAATCCTACTCATATTATTTTAAGTCCTGGTCCAAAGCATCCAAGTCAAAGTGGGATTTGTCTTGAAATTTTTAAATCAAGGCTTAATATCCCTGTTTTGGGCATTTGCTTAGGACATCAAGCTTTAGCTTTAGCTTTTGATTCTTTAGTGGTTAAGATGCAAGAGCCTATGCATGCAAAAAATTCTTTGATAAAACAATGCAAGGAAAATGAATTATTTTCTAATTTGCCTTCAAATTTTAGCGTGATGCGTTATCATTCTTTAGAGGTTAAACAGCTTAGTGATGAGCTTGAAATTTTAGCCCTTGATGAAAAGGGTGTGATTATGGCTTTGGGGCATAAAAATTTACCTTATTATGGTGTGCAATTTCACCCTGAAAGCTATTTTAGTGAATATGGCTTACAACTTTTTTCTAATTTTTTAAAACAAGATATAAAAAAATCACAAAAACAAGAAAATCCTTTAAGTTTTTATTTGCAAAAAATGAGTGAAAATCATTTTTTACAAAGCGATGATTTTGAGCAAATTTGTAAGATTATTATGTCTAAAGATTATGAAATTTTGCAAGTGGCGGCTTTATTGATTTTAATTACTGAAAAGTCTTTAAACGAAAAATCTTTAAGTGTTTTTGTAAGACAAATTTTAAGATATTCTCAAACTTTTAGTGATGAGAGTGAGATGATTGATATTTGTGGAACAGGTGGAGATGGATTTAAAAGTATCAATGTTTCTACGACTAGTGCTTTTATTTTAGCAGCTTTAGGGGTAAAAGTAGCCAAACATGGAAATCGTGCTATTTCAAGTTCTAGCGGAAGTACAGATGTGTTAGAAGCTTTAAATATAGCCACTCCAAACACTTTAGAATCAGCTTTAAAACAACTAAACAATCAAGGGCTTAGTTTTTTGCATGCTCCATTTTTTCATCCTTTAGTAGGAGAACTTAAAGAGATCAGATCAAGACTTGGAGTAAGAACGGTTTTTAATGTTTTAGGTCCTTTATTGCACCCTAATTTAAAGTTAAAATATCAACTTATGGGAAATTATCACGCACCTGTGCATAGGCTTTTGATAGAGGTTTTAAAAAATTTAGGACGCAAAAAAGCTTTAGTGGTAAGAGGAAATGATGGTATGGATGAGCTTAGTATTTGCGATGAAAGTAAAATTTATGAACTTTGTGAAGGAGAAATTTTAGAGTATTCTATCTGTCCTGAACAATTTGGTTTTAAAAGAGCTTTTCATAGTGAAATCATAGGGTCTAGTGCATATGAAAACGCTAAGGATTTAAAAGATATTTTAAGTGGTAAAATGCAAGGGGCAAAATTTGATTTAGTAGTTTTAAATGCTATGTTTGCACTTTATATAGCCAATAAAGCAAGTTCGCCTTTAGTGGCTAAAGATATGATTTTAGAAGCCATTTATTCAGGTAAGGTTATAGAATATTTTAAGGAATATCAAGCTTATGCTAAGGCTTAAAATTTGTGGTATTAAAGATGAAAAAAATGCTAAAGATTTAGCTCTTTTAAATATTGATTTTTTTGGACTTATTTTTGCTAAAAGTCCAAGAAGAGTGAGTTTAGAACAAGCAAGAAATTTAAGTGCAATTTTTCATGAAAAAGATAAAAAAGTTGTCGGTGTTTTTGTAGATGAAAATTTGGAACAAATTTTAAGATGTATTAAAGAAGCTAAGCTTGATGGAGTACAAATTTATCGCACTATTACCAAAGAAGAATTTGAAATTTTAAAGGTACAAAATGTTTTTGTATGGCAGGTGATAAGTGTGGAAAATAGTTTAGATTTAAAAAGTGAAATTTTTGCTGATTTAGTGCTTTTTGATGCTAAGGGAATTTTAAAGGGCGGTAATGGAATAAGTTTTAATTGGACTTTATTAAGTTCTTATACTAAAGATTTTGCATTAGCTGGAGGCATAGGTTTGGACAATATTCATAAGGCTGTAAAAACAGGAGCTAAAATTTTAGATCTTAATTCAAAACTTGAAGATGAAAAAGGCTTAAAAGATATCAACAAAATAAAACAAATTTTAAAGGAGCTGAAAAAATGAAAAAAGCATATTATGGGGATTTTGGTGGGCAGTTTTTGCCTGAAAGTGCAATGTTTGCTTTAAATGAGCTAGAAGGTGCTTTTTTGAAATTTTCTAAAGATAAACTCTTTAAAAAAGAATTAAATGAGCTTTTAAAAACTTATGTAGGGCGTCCTACTCCACTTTATTTTGCTAGAAATTTAAGCAAAAAATATCAGCATGAAATTTATTTAAAACGCGAGGATTTAAATCATACCGGAGCACATAAAATCAATAATGCCATCGCTCAAGCCCTTTTAGCAAAAAAAATGGGAAAGAAAAAAATCATAGCAGAAACAGGAGCAGGTCAACACGGACTTGCAACAGCCACTGCAGCAGCACTTCTAGGGCTTGAATGTGAAATTTACATGGGAGCAACCGATGTGCAAAGACAGGCTTTAAATGTTTATAAAATGGAGCTTTTGGGTACTAAAATTCATGCAGTACAAAGTGGGCTTAAAACTCTAAAAGAAGCTA
Source organism: Campylobacter jejuni (assembly GCF_001457695.1). Taxonomy (NCBI): domain Bacteria; kingdom Pseudomonadati; phylum Campylobacterota; class Epsilonproteobacteria; order Campylobacterales; family Campylobacteraceae; genus Campylobacter; species Campylobacter jejuni. The sequence goes on from NZ_LN831025.1 coordinate 322,307, forward strand.
CTACTGCGGCTATTCAAGCTTGGGTTGGGGATATTAAAAATATTTTTTATGTGGTTGGAAGTGCGGTAGGTCCTTATCCTTATCCTAAAATGGTAACCCATTTTCAAAGCATTATAGGAAAAGAATGCAAAATGCAACTTCAAAAACTCAATAAAAAAGTAGATTATATTATCGCAGCTGTTGGGGGTGGAAGCAATGCAGCAGGAATATTTTATGATTTTATCAAAGATGAAAATGTTAAACTTATAGGTATTGAAGCAGGGGGGCTTGGCATTGATACGCCTTATCATGCAGCGACTTTAAATAAGGGAAAAACAGGCATTATTCACGGTATGAAAACCAAGGTTTTACAAGATGATTTAGGCAATATCTTGCCTGTACATAGTGTTTCTGCAGGGCTTGATTATCCAGGAATTGGTCCTTTGCATGCTTTTTTATTTGAAAGCAAAAGAGCGCAATATCATGCTATAAGTGATGAAGAATGTATGCAGGCTTTAAAATTACTTTGTAAAGAAGAAGGTATTATTGCAGCGATTGAAAGTTCGCATGCTTTGGCATTTTTAGAAAAACTTTGTCCAACTTTAAAAAAGAAAAGCGTGATAGTAGTAAATCTTTCAGGCAGGGGAGATAAAGATATGCAAATGATTAGAGATTATAAAAAAGGGGTGATTTATGGTTGATTTTAGAAAATTTTATAAAGAAAATGCAAATGTGGCTTATACGGTTTTAGGTTATCCAAATCTTCAAACAAGTGAAGCTTTTTTGCAAAGATTGGATCAAAGCCCTATTGATATTTTAGAACTTGGTGTTGCTTATAGTGATCCTATTGCCGATGGTGAGATTATTGCAGATGCGGCAAAAATAGCTCTTGATCAAGGCGTGGATATTCATAGTGTTTTTGAGCTTTTAGCTAGGATAAAAACTAAAAAAACTTTGGTTTTTATGGTTTATTATAATTTAATTTTTTCTTATGGCTTGGAAAAATTTGTGAAAAAAGCAAAATCTTTAGGGATTTGTGCTTTGATTGTGCCTGAATTGAGTTTTGAAGAAAGTGATGATTTAATTAAAGAGTGTGAAAGATATAATATAGCTTTAATTACACTTGTAAGTGTTACAACCCCTAAAGAAAGGGTTAAAAAGTTAGTAAAACATGCTAAAGGTTTTATTTATTTATTAGCAAGCATAGGTATTACAGGTACGAAAAGTGTCGAAGAAGCAATCTTACAAGATAAAGTAAAAGAAATCAGATCTTTTACAAATTTGCCTATTTTTGTAGGCTTTGGCATTCAAAATAATCAAGATGTAAAAAGAATGAGAAAAGTTGCTGACGGAGTGATTGTGGGAACTAGCATAGTAAAGTGTTTTAAACAAGGAAATTTGGATATAATAATGAAAGATATTGAAGAAATTTTCAAAAAATAAAATTTTAAAACATATTTTTATTTTATATTTACTATAATTTTAAATTAAGTTTTTTATAAAGGTGGTAGTTATGTTAAAGATTCTTGAGTATTCCATCACTCATTTTTGCGAGCATATCTTAAGACTTCGCATTGAAGCAGCTCAAGATATAAGCGGTGAACTTTATGGAGCGAGTATTCCTATCATGGGCAAAAGCGAAGGAGAATGTAATTTTTATTTATTTTTTCCAAAAGAATTTTTAAAAAAAATTGCAGAAATTTTAATTAATGATGAAAAATTTAAAGAAGATGACTGGTGCGATTTAACTAAAGAATGTGCCAATCAGATTATAGGTTATGCTAAAAATTTGTTAAATGATGCCAAGGGTGATGACGAGTATAAACTCGGAATTCCGGAATATTTAGGAAAAGTTGATTTTTCTGAAATAGTTCTAGATGAAGCTTTAACTTATAAATTTGAAAATTGTTATTTTAGAATAGGATATTGCAAATAATGAGCGATGATATAGAGTTTAACATTCATCATGGGCTTTTACAATCTTATGAAGATATCTTAGATATTACAGTAGATTTTGTAAGCGAGCTTGGAACTACAAATATGAGTGTAGCGGAGCTTTTAAAACTTGAAGTAGGTTCGGTTATTGATCTTGAAAAGCCTGCTGGAGAAAGCGTTGAGCTTTATATCAATAAAAGAATTTTTGGCAAAGGCGAGGTTATGGTTTATGAAAAAAATCTCGCTATAAGAATTAATGAAATTTTGGATTCTAAGACTGTGCTTCAATACTTTAAAAAAGAAATTTAAATGAGATTGCTAGTATTATTTTTTTTAATTTTACCTTTATATAGTGTTGAGCTGATTAGTTTTAATATCTACGATAGAAATGATCGAGTAGATTTAATGCTTTCTTTTGATAATGCTTATAATGGCAAGATTTCTCAAAAAAAAGAAAAAAATTTAACTCTTTTAACTTTTGGTGATTTAACGTATTCTAAAGATGAATTAAAAGAACTTAACTCTCAACTTGTAGATAAAATTAGTATTAGTTCTAAAAATAATAATACCTATATTATGCTACAAAACAAACAAAATATTAATTTAGAACTTAGCTCTATCAATGATAAATTTGGAGTAAGGATACGAGCTATAGAGCAAGGAAAAGCAAATATCGAATCTGTACCTACAACTACTGTGAATAATTCTCAAGAATTAATGCCTAAACCAAAAAGTACAAGTTTAGAAGGGTATGATTATACAAATTATATCTTAGTAATGCTAATTTTAGTTATTTTGTTAATAGTGCTTTGGTGGTTTAAAAAGACTATGGTTTATAAAAATAACAATGTTTCTAGAGATTTTACTATGATTTTCCAAAGATTTTTAGATAAAAATAATCAACTTGTTGTTTTTGATCACGCCAATAAACGTTATACAATGATAATAGGTAATTCCAATGTGCTTTTAGAAAGTGTTGAAATTCCAGAGGAACAAACAATAAAACATACAGAAAAAACAGAGAAAAATTTTGATTCTTTTTTTGAAGAGAATAAAAAAAGAATTCAAAATCTTATAGAGCAGCGTCAAAAAGGTAAAAAATCTTAAATTTTTTGATTGATTGCTAATGCTATGGTAGCTGGTTTTGCAATTTTTTTGAGCTCATCTTTGGGTAAATTAAGAATTTTGTTTTCTTGATATATATAAAGAGTATTGTTTGCAAAAGCAAAATCAATCTTATCTTCATTTGTGCTTAAAGTTTTAGCTAGGCACAAAATAAAATTAAGCCATGAAATGGTATGAATATTGGGTAAAAGTTGCTTATAGGGTTCAAGATTATAAGGGTTAACTTTTTTTCCATTAAGCTTAATAATGCTAGCAATTAAAGCTTTTTCTTTATGTGAAAATCCATAATTTAATCCACCTAGTACAAAATGAGCAGAGTGTTCATTAGCAAAATAGAAATTTAAATATTCTCCAATATGGCATAATTTGGCAGCATTTAGTAAAGTATGCTTATAGTTATCGTTAAGTTTATGAAGATTTTTAAGGGTTGTAAAAATTTGCAGAGCAAAATGTGGAGTTTTATTTTTTTGTTTTGATTGTAAAAATTTATCTTGTAAACATTTTAAGCTAGGATTAAAATTTGGTGGAAAAGTGATTTTAGGACGAAGCAAATCTTGCAAATAAACTCCTTCTCTGATTCCAACCCCACTCGTGATAACTTGTTTGGCTTTTATTTTTTCCGCAATCTTTAAAAAAATAAATATACCCTCTTTAATGGTATCAAAACGATCCTTTTTTATGCCAAAATTGATTAAAGAGTCTAAGTTTGAATTAAAAATTTTTAAAATATGTCCTTTTTCTTCATCTAGCATATAGCGAAAATCATGTAAATTTTTCAGTGGATAGGAATTTTTTTGCATGATGGAATTAGATATTGCTCTTAAGCTTCCACCTATTGCAATAAGGTTTTGATTGCAAAATTCTTTAGGAATTTGTTCTAAAATTGGTTTTATAAATTCTTCTAAAGAATCCATTTTTCCAGTATCATAGAACAATTCTTTTAGCCTAACAGTGCCAATATCAAGAGATATGCAAGAAATAATTCTATTATTTTTTATTAAACATAATTCACTAGAACCACCACCTATGTCTAAAGTGGTTCCATCCTTAAAAGGACTTAATAAATTTAAAGCCGCAAGACCACCTAAGTAACTTTCGCTTTTTCCATCTATACAGCGTATATTTAAAGATAGATTATCTTTGATTCTTTTAATGAAATTTTTTGAATTTGGGGCATCTCTTAAGGCTGATGTGCCTACTATAAATATTTTTTTGCACTTATGCTTTAAAGCGCATTGTTTGAAAAAAGCTAAGGCATCTTCGGCTCTTTGCATGGCTTCTTCTTGGAGAATTTTGCCATTATTATAAGCATTTTCTCCAAGTCTTACTTTGCGTTTGTATTCGCAAGTTGTATAAAAACCATATCTAGAAGTTTTTTCAAAAATCACCATTCTAATGGAGTTTGAGCCAAGATCAACAACGGCTGTTTTTTTTGCCATTAAAATTCTCTATCTCTATGTTTGAGTTTTAATTCTTCTATAGTTTCTACATTATCAGGATCAGGAATGATACATTCATATGGGCAAGCAACAATACAGGCAGGCTCTGAAAAATCATTAACGCACTCTGAACAAAGATCAGGGTCTATTACATAAATTGGACTATTTTCATAAATAGCTTCATCAGGACATTCTTCTCTGCAAGCATCACAACATACGCAGTCTTTTGTAATTAAAAGAGACATCATAACCTTTCAAAAATTTAAAAAATAATTTTAGTTTATACAATAACCAAACTTAAATAAAATATAAAAATAGAAATAAAGATAAATTTTTTGCACCGAAGGTGCAAAATTGTTAAGATTTTTTAGGGAAGCAGAAACGGTATCCTCTACGACGAACTGTTTCTATGGTAGATATGTTTAACGGTTTATCCATTTTTTGACGAATTTGATTGATAGCTACTTCAATAACATTTGGAGTTACTAGCTCAGGTTCTTCCCAGATGGCATCTAAAAGTTGTTCTTTGGATACAATTTGATCCGAATGTCTTGCTAAGTGCGTTAAAACTTCAAAAGGTTTTCCTTTAAGTTCTATATCTTGACCTTTATAAGTAATTTTTTCCTCATCTGGATCAATAACTAAGTCTTCAATTTTAATAACATTGGTTCCGCCAAGTCTTAGTCTTGCTTCAATTCTTGCGAGTAGAATATCAAAATCTAAAGGTTTTTTAACAAAATCATCAGCTCCAGCTTTCAAAGCTTTGATTTCTGTTTCTTTGTCTGTTTTTGAAGACATAATCATAACTGAAGTTCTTGGAGATTTATGTTTAATGGTATTGACAAGTTCTGCTCCATCTCCATCAGGTAAAGTCCAGTTTGCTAAAACTAAATCATAATGTCTAATGCCGATAAAGTATTCTCCATCTTTAAAATTTTCAGAAGAATCGGTTTGATAACCAAATTCATTAAGATTGTCTATAATTGTTTTATTTAGGCTAATCTCATCTTCTATAACTAAAATTCTCATTTGTTCTATCCTTATTAAGAAAAATTTAAAGAATTATATCATAGCTTAAGTAAATGTTTAGATATCTTTAAAAAAAAATTAATATTTTTTTTTCAATTTAACCCCAACTGTAGCATTTTTTATTATATGGGGTTTGAAAATTTTTATATTAAGATTGGTTAAATTAGGAAAATCTTTTTTTAAATTTAAGCTTACAAAGTCTAAAGACTCTTCAAGGGTGTAAAATTCTTCTTTTTTATACCATTTTTTAATTTTGGTAATTACCTCTGCATAATTTAAAAATTCATTTGCTTTAGCTTTAAGCTTGATAATAATTTTTTGTTTTTTTCTTCTTTCAAAATCTAATATACCGATGATACACTTAAAGTGAAATTTTATTTTTATATGACTTTGCATTCTTCTTTAAAAATCAATCTTTTAATATTAGGCAGATGTTTATATACTATAATAAAAGCGATAATGAAAACGGGTGCATGTGTATGAATTTCTAAGTCATAATTAAATATAAAAGAACTTACAACAAAAGCAAGTAACGCTGCTAAAGAAGCTAGCGAAGATATTTTAAAAATTTTTCCAATAACTACCCACACAATAAATGCTGTAAGCACTTCCAATGGAAGTAAAACTATCATAGCACCTGCTCCTGTTGCTATGCCTTTCCCTCCTTCAAATAACAAGTAAATTGAAAAACAGTGTCCAAAAATAGCCAAAACTGCTACACTCCAAAGCAAAGCTTGATCATAATGAAGAAATTTCAAGATTAGTAAAGGAATAGCTGCTTTTGCAAAATCTAAAATTATTGTAGCAATGGCAAGTTTTTTTGCTAGTTTGGGATTTTTTTCTTTTACTACTCTTAAAACATTGGTTGCTCCTATACTTTTTGAACCTTCTTTTTTGATATCGGTTTTAGCAAAAAATTTAGCTAGAATCAGTCCAAAAGGGATTGAACCTAAAAGATATATAAAAGCGTAAATTATTAAATTTTCCATAATATCCTTTTCAAATCATCTTAAAATTTTAAGATTTATAACTAAAAATTATATCTTATGAAAATAAATAAACAAAATAATTTTTATAGGATAAAAATAGTATTAATTAATTGTAAATATTTTTTAATAATATTTATTTTTATTTAAGTTCTAAATGATTATTATTTTAATTTATCTTTAATAGGAGTTTATAAATGAAAGTAAAATCATTGCTAATCACATCCTTAGTTGCTTTTTCAAGCTTAAATGCTGCAAGTCTTATAGATGAAGCTAAAAATTCAGGTCTTGTTGCCTTACCAAAAGATCAAAAAGGCGTTGATGAAATTTTAAAACAAAATGGAGTAAAGGCTAGTGAATTTACTCTTGAAAAAGCAGAGCTTGGCAAAAAGCTTTATTTTGAACCACGCCTTTCAAAAAGTGGTATCATTTCTTGTAATACCTGTCATAATGTAGGACTTGGTGGAACAGATGGAATCAGTGCTGCAGTGGGTCATAAATGGACAGCAAATCCTCATCATTTAAATTCACCAACAGTTTATAATGCGGTTTTAAATAATACTCAATTTTGGGATGGTCGTGCAGGAACATTAGCCGATCAAGCTAAAGGTCCAATCCAAGCTGATCCTGAAATGGCAACTCCTGCTAAACTCGCAGTAGAAAAAATTTCATCATTGCCTGAATATGTGAGTGAGTTTAAAAAAATCTATGGTAAAAGCGGTGTAAATTTTGACAATATTGCTGATGCAATTGCAAATTTTGAAAGAACTTTAATCACTCCATCTCGTTTTGATAAATTTTTAGAAGGCGATGAAAAAGCTTTAACAAAAGAAGAGCAAAAAGGTTTAAAACTTTTTATAGATAAAGGTTGTGTAGCTTGTCATAATGGTGTGAATTTAGGTGGCAATATGCAAGCGTTTGAAGTTGCTGGTAAATATAAATTTGCAAATTTAGGCGATTTTAAAGGTGATGCAAATGGCATGGTAAAAACTCCAACTTTAAGAAATGTTGCTGAAACTGCTCCATATTTTCATAATGGTGCGATTTGGAATTTAAAAGATGCTATTAAGGAAATGGGTAGTGTGCAACTTGGCATTAAAATTTCTGATAAAGAAGCAAAAAGTATTGAAACTTTCTTAAAATCTTTAACAGGAACAAAACCAGCAATTGTTTATCCACAACTTCCTATTTCTACTGAAAAAACTCCTAAACCTGAACTATAAGGTTCCAAACAAGCTCTATTTTTAGAGCTTGTTTAAATTTCTTTATCTTAGCTTTGCTATAATTGTCTTTAAATTTTGCTAGAAAGGTTTGCAATGAAACTTTTTGGAACTGATGGAGTTCGTGGAAAAGCGGGTGAATTTTTAGATAGTTTTTTGGCTATGCGTTTAGCAATGGCTGCGGGTATTTATTTTAAAGATAAAAGTATTACTAATAATATCTTAGTAGGAAAAGATACAAGAAGAAGCGGCTATATGATAGAAAATGCTATTGTTTCAGGGCTTACTTCTATAGGATATAATGTTATACAAATTGGTCCTATGCCAACTCCTGCGATTGCATTCTTAACTGAAGATATGCGTTGTGATGCAGGGATTATGATTTCAGCTTCTCACAATCCTTATTATGATAATGGTATTAAATTTTTTAATGCTCATGGAAATAAACTCAGTGAAGATATAGAGAAAAAAATAGAAGAAATTTATTTTGATGATAAGCTTATACAAGCCTCTAAGGTGGATATGGAAAAAATTGGTCAAGCAAAAAGAATTGATGATGTTATAGGAAGGTATATTGTTTCTATTAAAAATTCTTTTCCAAAAGATCTTACTTTAAAGTCTTTGCGTGTGGTTTTAGATGTGGCTCATGGGGCAGCTTATAAGGTAGCACCTACTGTTTTTAAGGAATTAGGTGCTGAAGTTATAGTAATGAGCGATAAACCTAATGGACTTAATATCAATGAAAATTGTGGAGCTTTACATCCTGCAAATTTAGCTGCTGAGGTAAAGCGTTTGCGTGCAGATGTGGGCTTTGCTTTTGATGGTGATGCAGATCGTTTGGTGGTTGTAGATGAAAAAGGCGAAGTGGCTAATGGAGATAGTTTATTAGGGGTTTTAGCACTTTATCTTAAAGAACAAGGTAAATTACAATCAAGTGTTGTAGCCACTATAATGAGTAATGGTGCTTTAAAAGAATTTTTAAATAAACATGGTATAGAACTTGATACTTGTAATGTGGGCGATAAATATGTGCTTGAAAAATTAAAAGCCAATGGTGGAAATTTTGGTGGAGAGCAAAGTGGGCATATTATTTTTAGTGATTATGCAAAAACTGGAGATGGTTTGATAGCTGCTTTGCAATTTAGTGCTTTAATGCTTTCTAAGAAAAAATCTGCAAGCTCTATTTTGGGTCAAGTCAAACCTTATCCTCAGCTTTTAACCAATCTTAAAATTGCAGAAAAAAAAGATTTAGATAAAATTAAAGGTTTAAAAGAATTAAAAAAAGATTTAGAAAATAAAAATATCAATACCTTATTTCGCTATTCTGGAACAGAAAATTTGATAAGACTTTTACTAGAAGCCAAAGATATTAAGCTCTTAGAAAAAGAAATGAAAAATGTTGTGGAGTTTTTTAAGAAAGCTTTAAATGGCTAAAACTTTTAAATTTATTTTTTATTTTTGGGGTGCCTTTGTTTTGGTTTTTGCCCTTGATCAATGGGTAAAATCCTTAACTTTAGCAGGACTTAGATGGCAGAGTGAATACTTAGATTTAACTTATGCTCTAAATACAGGCGTAGCTTTTTCAATGTTGAGTTTTTTAGAACATAATTTAAAATATTTACATCTTGCTTTAATTGTCGTGCTTTTTATTTATCTTTTTTGGCAAAAAACACTTTTAAAAACTCATAGCATAGCTTTTGGAATGATGCTTGGTGCTGGCGTTTCAAATTTATTGGATCGTTTTATACATGGAGGTGTAGTGGATATGTTTTTTTGGCATAAATGGTTTAATTTTGCTATTTTTAATGTTGCAGATGTCATGATAAATATAAGTGTGGCTTTGATTTTAATACAAGAAATATTTAAAAAAAGGAAAAAAGATGACAGAATGGATTAATGATTATTATTTTTGGATTAAATGGGTGCATTATTTGGCATTTGTTTCTTGGATGGCGGGTCTTTTTTATTTACCTCGTCTTTTTGTGTATCATGCTGAACATAAAGACAATAAAGGTTTTGTCGAGATTGTAAAAATTCAAGAAAGAAAGCTTTATTTTTATATACAAACTCCTGCAATGATTGCGACTTTAATCACAGGAAGTTTAATGTTACATGCTCATAAGGAAGTTTTAATGGTAGGTGCGGGTTTTATGCATGTTAAACTTACCTGTGTTACACTTTTGATTATTTTCCATATACATAATTATTATTGTTTAAAAGCTTTAGCAAATGATACTTCTACTAAAAGTGGAAAATATTTTAGAATTTATAATGAATTTCCAACTATAATGTTTATTATTATCGCTTTAATGATGGTTGTTCGTCCCTTTTAGTTTGCCTCCGCTTTAAATTCCATACTAGCGGAGTTAAGCGGATCAATATTTTCTTTCATGATATCGATATAATCTTTATTTTTAAGACGCTTATCATCTCTAAATACTGCACGCACAAGATCCATTCCTGTGTAAAAATCTTTCATTAAAACTACAAAAAGATATTGACCAAATTCAGTTGCGATTAAAGCATTTTGATCTTTTATGATGGCACCACTTGTTTTAAGCCCTAAAAGTTCTACGAAAAGTTCTTTTTCGAGATTGCAATTTAGAGTTTTATTAAATTTATCAATTTGTATTTTCCCTGAAAAAATTTCAGTTAAAAAGACATATTTGATAATTTCTTTTTTATCAAAACAAGCTTTGGCTATATTAGCATTTTGTTTTTCTTGTATAAATTTAGCATAATCATTTAGATTAAATGCATTGATTAAAAGCTCCCCATCTAAAAAGCTAAAAGCCCCGCTGCCCACTCCTAGGTATTCATGATGAGAACTGACATATTCGTCATTAAGCTTGTTTTTTTCTAAAGAAAAACTCCAACCATTGTTTTGGGTATAGTCTTTAAAAAATTCGCGTATGATTTGATAATAAGTAAATTCATTATCTTTAATGCTCACTCCTAGACTTTTAGCGATATTATCTTTGGTAAGATTTGATTTCATTAAAGGATAGGTTGTGATTTGTTGCGGGGCTAAATTCTTAGCAATTTCTAAGTCATTTAAAAGTTGTTTTTCGCTTTGTCCTGGAAGATTGAAAATAAGATCTATACTAAAAATAGGTAAAATTCCTAAAGCTTTTGAAATTTTTTCTTGAAGTTCTTTAGATGAACCAAATTTATTATATCTTGCCACTTTTTTTAAAGTTTCATCATCAAAACTTTGAATCCCGCAACTTAAACGATCAATTATACCTTTAAACATAGAAAGCTTATTTGGATCAATATGATTTGGATCGCTTTCGCATGAAATTTCTTTTATATTAAATAACTTTTTACAAAGTTCTAAGGTTTTTAATAATTCCTCTTCATTAATCAGTGTTGTACCACCACCCACATACATGGAGGTAAAATTAAAACCTTTATCTTTCATGATTTTAATTTCTTCTCTAAGATTTTGAAAATATACTTTGGCTAAATTTTCATCATAATAATATTTATGAAAGCTACAATAAGGACAAAAAGTATGGCAAAAAGGTACATGGGCATAAAGCATATAGCTTTTGTCTTGTTTTGGAATTTTTTCTTTGGGTTGTTTCAAAAGTTCGACATTGAAACCTTTTTGGAGGGATTTTTCCATCATAGTATGAGAGTATTTTAAAGCTAAATTTTGAAATAAATTCATAAGTGGCCTATATATTAAAATATTTAAGACATAACTTTATCAATTTTTAGCTAAAATAGGAGTAAATTTTTTATTTCTTAAATAAAAAATGGGATTAAGTTTTTAAATTATTTAAAAAGGATATAAAATGGATAAAGCCAAAATTGTTCAAAATTTAAATGCTTTGTTTAAACAAAGAGCAGAGTTTTACTCTTATTTTGATGAAAATATTGCCAAAATCAATAATACTGAAGTATTTGATTTTAAGAATGCTAAAAATTTAAATTCAGAAGAGGTATATAAGCAATTTTATCATTTTGATTATGCTATAAGAAAATTATTGCCTGCTATTTACAAGGCTTATGAAATTACAGATGCAGATTTAGACAAAGATTTTTAATTTATTTAGAGAATAGAACAAACTATTCTCTAAAAGACATATCTAAATTTTTTGATTCTTCTTTTATATTTTTACTCGTATCTTCACTTTGCTCAAATCCTCCACCAAATGCTTTGATTACATCTATTATGGAATTGGCATAAGAATATTTAGTATTATTAAAAGCAACGGCAGCATTAAGCCAATTTTGACGTGCTTCTAAATAATCTTGCAAAGACATTTCTCCTATATCATAGCGTTCTTTAGCAATTTCATAGATTCTTTTGTAAGATTGTTCGCTTGCTTGTGCATTATCGTATTGTAAGCGTATAGTTTTTCTAGCTACTAAAGCATAGCGAATTTCTCCAAAAGCAGTAATCAAAGTATTTTGATAATTTACAAAAGCTTCATCTTTATTAAGCTTAGCTAAATTTACATTTTGGTAAATTTCACCCCAATGAAAAATAGGCAGAGTAAAGTTTCCACCTATATTCCAAGTCTTAGAACCTCCTTTAACCAAGGTATCTAAATCCCCACTTTCAAATCCCAATAATCCTGTTAAAGAAAGGCTAGGTAAGAAAGCCGTGCGAGCTACTCCAACAAGATAATTTTGCTGAGTTAATTTTTCTAAAGAAGAGCCAATATCTGGACGTTGAAGCAAGATGGTGCTTGAAATTCCAGTTGGAATGTCAAATTCTTTAAGATTAAAAACTTGATAGCTTTGATTTTTGTAAAGTATGTCATTTAAATCATTTGAAGTTAAAATTTTTAAAGCTTTAAGGTAATTTTCTTTATTTAATTTTGCTTCATTATATTGCAAAGCCATACTTTCTAAGTTGGCTCTTGCTTGAGCAAGTTCATATTCACCTACAGCACCAACTTGAAATTTTTCATCATTAATCCTATAAATTTCTTTTGCAGATTCATAGGCTTCTTTAAGAGCATTTTCATTTTCATAAGCATTTACAAGATTAAAATAAGTTTGAACCGTATTTGAAATAACAGAAAGTCTTGCAGCTTCATAATCATACTCACTTGCTTTAAAGCTTGATTTTGAGGCACGATATGTATCGCGATATTTTCCCCAAAGATCGATTTCATAGCTTAAATTAAGCCCCATTTTAAAATCATTACCGTAACTTACTTCCCCAGTTCGATTGCTTGGAGCATTTATAGCTGTTTTTGCACGACTACCGCTTGCGCTACCATCAAATTTTGGCAACAAACTGCTAAAATCTATACCTAATTGAGCAGCAGCTTGTTCCATGTGTATGAAGGCAAGTTTTAAATCATTATTATTTTTAAGTGCTAAATCAACCACTTTATTTAAATTTTCATCATCAAAATCTTTCCACCAATTTTTTGTGATAGAGCTATTGTTTTCTTTTTCCCAAGATAAGGCTCCAAGCTTATTATCAATGCTATAGTTTGCTTCGGGAATATTTAAATTTGGACTTAAAGAGCAAGCTGAAATCAAAAGAGTAAAACTTGCTATAGCACTAATTGAAATTATTTTATTCATGAACCTTACCTCTTTTTTTATCTAGCCATTCATTAAAATTTTCTAAAAGATAGAAAAATAAAGGCACAAAGAATATCGCTAAAGTTGATGCTGCGATCATTCCACCAATAAGCCCTGTTCCTAAAGAGTGTCTTGAAGCACTTCCTGCTCCTGTTGCGAAAATCATTGGCAAGACCCCAAAAGTAAATGCCAAAGAAGTCATTATGATAGGACGAAAACGAAGTTTTGCTGCTGCAACAGCTGCTTCAAAAACTCCTTTGCCTTTTTTAAAGCGCTCTTCCATTGCAAATTCTACGATTAAGATAGCATTTTTAGCTGAAAGTCCAATCAAGAGCAAAAGTCCTGTTTGAAAATATATGTCATTGCTAAATCCTCTTAAATATACCAATAAAAATGATCCAAATACCGCAAAAGGTACAGCTGTTACAACTGCTAAAGGTATAAGCCATCTTTCATATTGGGCAGCTAGAATTAAAAAGACAAATATCATACCTAAAGCAAAAGCATAACTTGCTGTTCCTTTACTAGAAACTTCTTGATAAGCTGATCCACTCCAAGCTATGGAATAATCATCCCCTAAAGTTTCTTTTGCTACTTGAGCAATCGCTTCTATAGCTTGACCTGAAGTATAACCTGGTGCGGGTTGACCTTGAACTTGTGCCGCTGGGAAAAGGTTGAATCGTTTTACATCATCAGGCCCTGAACTTCTTTGTAAAGTTAAGAAAGAATCAAGTGGTATCATTTTTCCATCATTTGATCTTACAAAAATATTTTTTAATGCATCTTGTGTATTTCTAAAATCACCTTTTGCGCGGATATTTACTTGGAAGTTTTTACCTAGCATAGAAAAATCATTAACATAATAAGTGCCTATAGTTGCATTCATCGTGTTAAAAACATCTTGCATGTTAAGATTGTAGTGTTTTAATTTATCTCTATCAATTATAAGCTTGTATTGAGGGAAAGTTGTATCAAGGGTTGTTCTTACTCTTGATAGTTCTTTTCTTTGGTTGGCCGCAGCAACAAGTTTATTTACATCTTTTTGTATTTCATCATAGCTTTTTCCGCTTTTGTTTTGAACATACATTTCAAAACCGCCTGTGATACTTAATCCAGGTATAGGAGGTAGGCCTATAAATATACTTGAAGCATTGCGATCAAAAGCAAATTTTTTATTAAGCTCCATGGCGATTTCATCAGCACTCACATTTCTATCTTTCCAATCTTTCAAGCCTATAAACATTGCAGCGGCATTTTCTTTGAGTGAACTTGTAAAAAGATCAAATCCTATCATAGCCATTGCATCTTTAACTCCATTAGTTTTTAAAACTTCTTGGCTTATGTGATCAACTTCTGAGATTGTTCTATGGAGTGCTGAAGCCGAAGGAAGGTTGATAATGCCAATCATCAAACCTTGATCTTCTTCAGGAACTAAAGAGCTTGGTACAGCTTTATAGAGATAAAAAATTGCCCCAAGCATAATACAAAAAATTAAAACAAAACGAATGGTTCTTTTTAGAATATATGCTACTCCTGCGCTAAATACAGAGGTACTCCAATCAAAAAAATCATTAAATTTCTTTACAAATTTAAATGGCTCTCCTTCATTACGTCGCAAAAAGAGTGCACATAAAGAAGGTGTTAAGGTAAGAGCAACAAAACCTGATATGGTTACAGATATAGCTAAGGTAAGAGCAAATTGTCTTTGAATTTCTCCAACAAAACCTGATATAAAAGAAACTGGTACAAAAACAGCACAAAGCACAAGAACAATTGAAATAACCGGAGAGCTAACTTCTTGCATCGCTTGGATAGCAGCATCTTTTACGCTTATTTGCTCATTTTCATGTAAAATCCTGTCGATATTTTCCACAACTATAATCGCATCATCTACAACAATCCCTATGGCTAAAATTAAGGCAAAAAGCGTAAGTAAATTAATACTAAAGCCTAAAACATAAAGTCCAGCAAAAGTTCCTAACAATGAAACAGGCACAGCTATCATAGGAATAAGTGTTGCACGGAAATTCTTTAAGAACATATACATAACAATGATAACTAAAATTAGAGCTTCAACAAAAGTTTTAACAACTTCTTTGATTGATTCTATCACAAATTTTGTTGTATCGTAAGGAATTTTATATGTTAAACCTTTTGGGAAATTTTTTGAAAGTTCTTGCATTTTAGCTTGAACAAGTTCTGCTGTATGCAATGCATTTGCTCCTGATTGAAGATTGATCATAATCGGAACTGCATCATTGCCATTTAATCGTCCTTGTGAGCTGTATTGTTGTGACCCTATTTCTACATCAGCTATATCTTTAAGTCTTAAAAATGATCCATCATCATTCGTTCTTAAAATAATGTTTTCAAATTCACTAGGATTTTGTAGTCTTCCTTGCATAGTGATTGAATAAACATAAGGGGATTTTTGGGTTACAGGTTCTTCGCCAATTTTACCAGTTGCGTATTGGGCATTTTGGTCATTAACCGCAGAAATTACATCAGTAGCTGTGATTCCAAATTTATTTAATAAATCAGGCTTGAGCCAAATTCTTAAAGAATAATTACGATTTCCTATAGCATTTGCATCTCCAACTCCTGGAACCCTTTTTAACTCATCTAACACATTTAAAGTGATATAGTTATATACATCTACTGCACTCATTGAACCATCACTTGAATACATAGAAATTGCAGCAAGTGTTGTTGAGGAAGTTTTTCTAACTGTTACTCCAAGTTTTTTAACTGCATCTGGCATTTTTGCAGTTGCGGCTGAAATTCTATTATTAACATCTATGGTGGCTTGATCAGGATCTGTACCGATATCAAAATAGACAGTCAAACTCATAGTTCCTGAAGAACTTGAAGTTGAATCCATGTAAATCATATTATCCGCGCCATTGATTGCATCTTCGATAGTACTTGCAACTGTTGAAGCAATGGTTTGTGCATCAGCTCCTGTGTAAGTTGCACTTACTTTAACTGTAGGAGGAGTTAAAGAAGGATATTGTTCTATAGGTAAATTTGTAAGACCTATAGCTCCAGCTAAAGAAATGATAATTGCAACAACTGAAGCAAAAACAGGTCTTTCGATAAAAAATTTAGAAAACATTATTGTACTCCAATTTCTTTAACTTCGCTACCAACTTGAATTTTTTTAAAGTTATCTAAAATGATTTTATCGCCATTTTGCAATCCTTTGTCAATAATGGCGTATTCATTGTTTTGGTAGCTTATATGTACAGAAGATTTTTCTACTTTTCCATTTTTAACAAGAAGAACATAAACATCATTTTGATCTTGTTTAACAGCTATTTGAGGCACTTTAAAGCCATTTTTTTGTATAAAACCTTCTGAAGTAATTGTTGCAAAAGCACCCGGTAAAAGTGTTGAGTTATTGTTATCAAATACGGCTTTGGCTTTTACTGTTCCACTATTAGCATCTATAACCGAATCAATAAAATAAAGTTTGCCTTGAACGGTTTCTCCATTAAGATTTAAATTTGCATGAATGCTGTCTAAATCCCATTTTCCACTTTGAGTATTGCGGACTAAATTTAGTTTATCTGTATCTGAAATAAAGAAATCTGCGTAAATAGGATTTAAATTTGTAACTCTAACTAGTTCAGTTGTTGAAGCACTTACATAATCTCCTATATTAACTAAAGCATCTCCTATAGTACCATCAAAAGGAGCTTTTATCTCGGTATGATCTAGATCAATTCTTGCATTTGCAAGCTGTGCTCTAGCACTTGCTAGACTAGCTTTTGAATTGTTAAATGTAGCAAGAGAAGAGTCGTATTCTTTTTGAGAGATTGCACTTTTGCTAAAAAGAGCTTTAGAACGATTAAAATCCTTGCTTGCATTTTCGAAAGTTGCCTTAGCCATTAAAGCTTGTCCGTAAGCTGAATCAACACTAGCTTTAAATTTATCTTGTTCTATAATAAATAATGTTTGTCCTTTTTTTACCTTATCTCCAGCTTTAAAAAGTTTATTTACTATTACGCCGCTAACTTGAGGTTTTATAATGACATCATAATCACTGACAAGTTTAGCAGGGTAAGTAAAACTAAGTGGTAAATCTTCAGATTTAGCACTCATGGTTGTTACAGGTTGAGGCGGCATTTGTATTTTTGGTGCTTCTTCTTTGCTGCAAGCAGCGAGTAAAAGCACAACACCTAAAGCTAAAATAGTATTTTTTTGAAATAATTTCATGGTTTTGCCTTGAAAAATTAAATTAAAAATTGTAATATTTATTACAGAAATTTTTGGCTAATTATATCTTAATTTTGGTTAATAAAATTATTTTTAAGCTTTGGATCCATTGATCCCATTTAGAAAAACGTTTACAACAAATTCAACATGTTCTTTTTGTTCTTTTTTATTTTTTAAAGGAGTATTAATTAAAACATTAAGATGATGATAAGGTTCTTTTAACATAGTGCAAAAAAGAACAGCAAGTTTTTCTGCATTTTTTTCATATAAGAATTATTTTGTTGCTTGAAAAAATCCATAAGTATGTTATAGGAAAAATTTTGTTGATTGTTTTCTATCCAATTGGCAAGATGTCTATCTTTGTCATAAACTTGAGAATAGATAATTTTACCAAAAGCTACAGCTTCTGGTTGATTGAAAATTTCTATAAAAGCTAAACCAAAAGAAGTTAAAATTTCTTTTAAAGTGCCATTTTCAATTTCTTGTGTTTTGGAATAAATAAGATGAAAGTGTTTTTTACATATGTCATCTAAAATTTCAAAGAATAGCCCTTCTTTACTTTTAAAACCATCATAAATATTAGAATAAGATCCTCCAGATAATTTAATAATATCACTCAAACTTGTTTCTTGGTATCCTTTTGTTAAAAAAAGCTCTAAGGCCACTGCTTTGATTTTTTCTTGTCTGGCTAAAACTTTTTGTGATGGTATTCTATTTGAGTTCATTTTTATCCTTTATAAGAGTGCTTTTAGGGTATACAAATATACTTTTTCTAAAAACCGAAATTTTTTCATTATCCTTTGCGTAAGCTTTTATATGTAAAGGAAAGATTACATCTTTTTTATCATTATTTGCTAAATTTTTTGTAGCCCTGATAACAACTATTTTTTTGACTTGTTCTCCTGCTTTTAATTTAAAAGGTTTGTTTGGTCTTATGATTTCAATTCCATCATTTATTCCTTCTAAATTTGCTGTAAAATAATATTCATGAGGTTTAGAATCTGTATTTTGAAACAAAAAGGTATAAGCATTTGAAATGACTAATTCACCTTTAACATTTGAAATATTATATAATTCACTACTACGATTGATATTTAAAAGCATGCTTTCTTTTTTGCTTCCCATGATGATTAAAGCCAATAAAGCAATTAAAAGAACTATAAAATATGCTATCGTTCTAAATCTTAAATAATGAACCTTAGAACGCGTTTCAATAGCTTTTGCACTTGTCCAATTGATCAAACTTGGACGATTAAATTTACTTTGTACCTTAGAGCAAGCATCGGCACATTCAAGACAATTAATACATTCAAGTTGCATTCCTTTGCGTATGTCAATATGAGTTGGACAGATGCTAACACAGGCTTCACAACCTATGCATTCTCCCTCAGGCGGTTTTTTATGAAGTTTGGTGTGTCCATCATAGATCAAGCCCCCGCGTTTTTCATCGTAGATCACTTGCATTGTATCATGATCGAACATTACAGATTGTATTCTTGCATAAGGACAGACATAAACACAAAATTTTTCTTGTAAGTAGGTAATATCCAAAGTAAAAAGTAAGCTAGCACAAAATAAAATTCCAAGTAAAAGTAGATGCTCGCCAGGATTTTGAATATAATTGAAAAAATCTTCAGGAGGAATAAAGTACCAAAGTAAATTACTAATAGCAACTAAAGATATAAAATAAAAAATTATTACTCCAAGAAATTTTTTAAAATATTGTCCCTCATATTCTTTTTGTTTGTTATTGATATTTTTGCGAATTTTAAGAAATTTAGTTTGTATGATATCTCTATATATAACTCTAAAAATCGTTTGTGGACAACTCCAAGCACACCAAATTCTTCCACCTAAAGTTGTAATAAAAAAAATAAATAAAAAAAGAAATATAAGAACAAAAGGCATGAGATAAAATTCTTGTGTTGAAAAAGAAATAAAAAATAGGTTTAATTTAGAGTGATCAAAACTTAAAAGAAAAAAATGATTCTCATTAATTCTTATGAAAGGTAGGGCAAATATGATAATACTTGCAATTAAATATACAAAATATCGTTTTTTTGTATAGTTTGTAATGTGTCCTTGCATTTTTAGACCTTAATTATAATTTTTAGCACTTTGTAATTAAGGATTATAACCGATAAAAACTAAAACAATTTTTAAATGCTTTCTAAGTTAGAATTAATAAGAAGTGTTTTATAATTATATTTCACAACAAAAATTTACACAGAAAGGTGGTGAGGACTGTGCCAGGAATCAAGGTGCATCCTAACGAGTCTTTTGATGAAGCGTATCGTAAATTCAAAAAACAAGTAGATAGAAATCTAGTTGTAACTGAAGTAAGAGCAAGAAGATTTTTCGAGCCTATGACTGAAATTCGCAAAAAACAAAAAATTTCAGCACGCAAAAAAATGCTTAAAAGACTTTATATGCTTAGACGCTACGAGTCAAGACTCTAACCCAAAAGCCCGAAAGGGCTTTTTTTATATCTACGAACTTCATTTGGTATTAAAAAGTATTTATTATTTTTTGTTAAAATTTCTAATTTAAATTTTCTGTTTTTAGGATAAACTCTATGAAAAAAATCAAAAAAATCATTCAAATTGGTATGATAGGTGGTTTAGCAGCTGTTGCTGGAGGTGCTTTAGCAGGTTGTGGAAGTAATAATGACAATGCAGATACTTTAAATCAAGCAGCTAATGCTCAAGGAGCTTTTGTAATTATCGAAGAAACAGCTCCAGGGCAGTATAAAATCAAAGATCAATATCCAAGTGATGAAACAAGGGTAGTTTTAAAAGATCTTAATGGTACAGAAAGAATTTTATCCAAAGAAGAAATGGATGCTTTGATTAAAGAAGAAGCAGCTAAAATTGACAATGGAACTTCAAATTTAACTAAAGACAATGGGCAAATCAGTAGTGGGGGATTGAGTTTAGGAGAAACTTTACTCGCAAGTGCTGCAGGTGCTATTTTGGGAAGTTGGATAGGTTCAAAACTTTTCAATAATCAAAATTTTGCTAATCAACAACGCGGTGCTTTTTCAAATCAAAGTGCTTATCAAAGGAGTGTTAATAGTTTTAATAAAGCAGGCACAACAAGCTCTGCTTCAAGTGCTAAAAAATCAGGTTTTTTTGGTGGAGGCTCTAAAGCCACAAGTTCTAGTTCTTCTTTTGGCTCTTAAGGATAAATAATGCAATTACTACAAGTAGACAAACTTCAAAAAGATTATTTGGAAAATATAGGTTTTTCTTGGCATACAGATGAAGATGGAAGTGATTATATTAGCAATAAGTTAGTTTGTGTTAAGGAAAGTGAAGCTAATGCTTATTATGAAGCGGTAAATGAGCTTTATGATATGTTTATTGCTGCAGCGCAAGAAGTGATTGATAATGATCGTTTTGATGAGCTTGGAATTCCTTTTAATCTTATTGATGCGATTAAGATGAGTTGGGAAAATGAGGTTCATTGGCATTTATATGGGCGTTTTGATTTAGCGGGTGGACTTGATGGCAAGCCTATAAAACTTATAGAATTTAATGCTGATACCCCTACTGCTCTTTTTGAAAGTGCGATTTTACAATGGGCACTTTTAAAACAAAATGGAATGGATGAAAGCGCGCAATTTAATAGTATTTATGAAAGTTTGATGGATAATTTTAAAAGACTTATTACTCTTGATGAAAGTGTTGAAGGGTTTGAAGAGCATTATCAAGGATGGAAAATTCTTTTTTCAAGTGTTGCAGGAAGTAAAGAAGAAGAAATCACTACAAAATTACTTTCTCATATAGCCAATGAAGCAGGTTTTCAAACTAATTTTTCCTTTGTAGATGAGGTGGAATTTAGTGAAGAAGGTGTTTTTAAAGAGGGCGAAAATTATGAGTATTGGTTTAAGCTTGTTCCTTGGGAAGATATAGCCATAGAAGAGGGTGAACTTGCCATGCTTTTAACTCAAATTATGCGTAATCAAAGAGCAATTATTTTAAATCCTGCTTATACGCTTTTATTTCAATCTAAGGGAATTTTAAAAATTCTATGGGAACTTTATCCAAATCATCCTTTACTTTTAGAAACAAAAGATACTCCTTTGGAAGGTAAAAACTATGTTAAAAAACCTGTTTTTGGTAGAGAAGGTGCAAATATCAGTATAATTAAAGATGGAAAAACTTTGCATGAAAATATAGGTCCTTACGGGAATAATAAGGCTATTTATCAAGAATATGTAGAGTTTAATTCATGTGAAAATGAATACTATCAAGCAGGTGTTTTCTTTGCTTATGAAGGGTGTGGCTTAGGATTTAGAAAAGGAGGACTTGTACTTGATAATTATTCTAAATTTGTAGGACATATTATAAAGGATTAGAAATGAAAATTGTTTGTTTAGATGCGGCAACTTTAGGGGATTATGATTTAAGTGTTTTTGAAAAATTTGGTTCTTTGCAAATTTATACTACAACAAATAAAGAGCAAACCATAGAGCGTTTAAAAGATGCTAATGTCGCCATGACAAACAAGGTTGTAATTGATAAAGATGTGATTGATACTTGTAAAAATTTAAAACTCATTTTAGAAACTGCTACAGGGGTTAATAATATCGATATTGAGTATGCTAAAGAAAAAGGTATTATTGTAAAAAATGCTGCTGGGTATTCTACTATGAGTGTGGTGCAACATACTTTTGCGTTTATGTTTGCTTTTTTAAATCAAGTGCTTTATTATGACAAATGGAGCAAAGAGGGTAAATGGTGTGAAAGTCCTATTTTTACAGATTATAGTAGAATTTTAAACACCTTAAGCGGTAAAAAACATGGTATTATAGGTTTAGGAACCATAGGTAAAGAAGTGGCAAAAATTTCAAAGGCTTTTGGAGCCGAAATTTATTATTATTCTACGAGTGGAGCTAATAAAAACGCAGATTTTATACATTTGGAATTAAAAGATTTATTGAAAACTTGTGATATTATTAGTATCCACGCACCTTTAAATGAAAAAACTAAAAATTTACTCGCCTTTGAAGAATTAAAGCTTTTAAAAGATAATGCGATTTTGATTAATGTAGGAAGAGGTGGGATTATCAATGAAAATGATTTAGCTAAAATCATAGATGAAAAAAATATTCGTGTAGGGCTTGATGTTTTAGAAATTGAACCTATGATGAAAAATCATCCACTTTTAAGCATTAAAAATAAAGAAAATCTTATTATCACTCCTCATGTTGCGTGGGCGAGCAAGGAGGCTTTAAATGCTTTAATGGATATAGTTTATAATAATTTAAAAGAATGGATAGAAAATGGCAAGTGAACATAGTTTTGATATTTCAGCAGCTTTAGATAAACAAGAGTTAAAAAATGCTTTTGAACAAGCTAAAAAAGAACTTGATAGTCGTTATGACTTAAAAGGAATTAAGTGTGAGATTGATTTAAGCGAAAAAGAGAGTATTTTTAAACTCAGTTCTTCTAGTGAAGGAAAACTTGATGTTTTAAAAGATATAGTGATTTCTAAACTTATCAAAAGAGGAATTAATCCTAATGCTATTAAAGAGCTTTCTCGTGAAAGTGGAGCAATGTTTCGTTTAAATTTGAAAGCAAACGATGCTATTGATAGTGAAAATGCCAAAAAAATCAATAAAGCTATCAAAGATAGCAAACTTAAAGTTAATTCTTCGATTCGTGGTGAAGAAATTCGTGTTGTAGCAAAACAAATTGATGATTTACAAGCTGTGATGAAGCTTGTAAAAGAGCTTGATTTAGAGTTAAATATCAGTTTTAAAAATCTTAAATAAGGTCAAATTTGAAGCATTGTTTAGCTCTGTGTTTTATTTTTTTTCTTTGTGCTTGTAGTGTGAAAAATCAAAATTTTTCGAGTCAAAGCTTGATGGTTTTGATTGCTTCTCCTATGATAAAAATCAATGACGCAGCTTTTTTAAAAAAAGAAAATAATGCTTTAAATTTAGAAGTTTATAAACTAGGGCAAGCTTTTTTTGAACTCAAAATCAAAGATAAAATTTGTATCAATGCAGTGTGTTATGATAAACAAGTGTTTAATCAAAAATTTTTTAAAAATGTATATTATGATGATATTTTAAGTGATATTTTAAAGGCAAATGCTTTATGGCAGGGTAAAAATTTAGAAAAAACTGATTGTGGTTTTGAACAAAATTTAAAAGCAAAAAATTATGAAATTTTTTATCAAGTTTGTGATAATAAAGTAAGTTTTTTTGATAAAATTTCACATACTAAAATTATCTTAACGCATATTCAAAATTGAAGGATAGAGTTTGAAATTTTTTTTACTGGTATTTTGCTTTGTAAATCTAGCTTTAGCGCAAGTTTATAAAGGTGAATTGTATTTTTATCATTTGCAGGATAAAGAAATTTTTGCCATAGTTTATGATAATGCACCTATGACTCCACTTTTTGACAGGGATAAAAATCAAACAAGTTCTAGTTTTTTAATTATTGATGATATAAATGGAAATTTAGAGATTCCGCTCGTTAAGACAAATGATTTTTGGCAGGATGAGCGTAAAAAATATAAAATCAATTCTTCTAAAATGCTTACATATGATAATAAAAATTTTCAAGGAGAAAATTTAGGAACAACTACTTTAGAACTTGTTGAAACGCAAGATGGCATTCGTATAAAGCGTAGTCTTGATTTTATAGGTTTTAATGATGATTTTAAAGAATTTTATCCTGTTCATAAGGGTGTATTTAGTTTTGAACAAATTCGCCAAAAGCCTATTTTTTTACAAGATGGAAAAATTAGTTTTGAAGAATGGTATTATTTTTATGAAGATGGTATGAGCCGTGCTATTTTAGAGTTGAATAATTTTGTTTATGATATTAATGCTCACGCGTTTGTAAAACTAAATGATTTGTATAATACTGAAAATCAAAAATTTCAAAGTCTTTTACATGAGAAGCTTAAAAATACATGTGATGAGTGTTTTGAAGATCTGAAAAATTTACAATTTAATAATAATTTTTTGCTTAATAATGGAAAATTAAAAATTTGTTATCTACCTTTTGAAGGTCATTTTTTAGATGAAAATATTTGCGTAGAATTTAACGAAGATGAGCTTAAGGAATTTAAAAAATAATGGAAAAATTAAAAAATTTTTTAAGTTTGAAAAATATAGAAGATACTCAAATTTATAAAGAGCTTAAGTGTGCTAAAAATGAGGCTTTGATTCTTAGAGAACTTTGTAGAAATTATGTCGTTTCTATTTCTTCTATCAATGCCTTTACTTTATTATCGACAATTTTTGGAAATGATAAGTATCTTTATCTTGATGCTTTGGAGGATTTAAAAAAACTTATCGAAAGAGGTTTTGTAAATCAAAATTCGAGTTTTTTTAAAAGTTTAGAAAATAATAAAACTCAAACATTAACTCTTGCCTTATTGCAAAGTGAGCTTAGTCTAAGTGAATATTTTTTAGAATTTTT
Organism: Campylobacter jejuni; assembly: GCF_001457695.1. Taxonomy (NCBI): domain Bacteria; kingdom Pseudomonadati; phylum Campylobacterota; class Epsilonproteobacteria; order Campylobacterales; family Campylobacteraceae; genus Campylobacter; species Campylobacter jejuni. Next base: position 347,239 of record NZ_LN831025.1, read on the forward strand.
AGAAGCAAAACCTCGTTTAAATTTTGAGAAACAAGAGGCTTATGCAGATTATTTAGAATATTTAAAAGATGAATTTGCGCGTATTCAATTATACGAAAGATTAAGTTTTATACAAAAAAGTGCTTATAATAGTGAAATAAAAAATCAAATTAAACTTTATGAAAAACATATCAAAGAAAGACTAAAAAAAAGTAAATTTTATAATGTATTGGCTGATATTTTTAAAGAATACAATCTTGAACATAAAGAACAAATTATTTTTCTAGCACTTTTAAAAGAAGAATACGCCTTAAGTAATGAAAGTTCGATTTCTAGAGAAATGAATTCTTTACTTTCTTTAATCAGTGAAAATGATTTAGAAAGGCATAAAAATAAAAAACTATTGCAAGAAAATGCTCCTCTTTTAAACTTAATCGAGTATGATGAATATTTAAATGCTTTTGGAGATATTTCTAAAAGTTTTTTTATTATCGATGAAATTTTACAAAGAATTATAAATTTTGAACCAAAACAAAGTAAAAAAATCAAAATTGAAAGTGTTTTAAAAGATCAAGATATTTTCGAGCTTATAGAACCAAGCACTGACATCAATGATATTATTATGCCTGAAAATACAAAAGAGCTTTTAGAAAATATTTTAAAACAACAAGATAAAAAAGTCCTAGAAAGACTTCATTCTTGGGGTATAAAGAGTAATAAAAATATAGAAGCTAAAATTATTTTTTATGGTCCTGCTGGTACTGGAAAAACTATGTCAGCTTTAGCTATGGCTAAATCAATGAAAAAATCTGTTCTTAGTTTTGACTGTTCTAAAATTTTGAGCAAATGGGTTGGAGAGAGTGAGCAAAATGTAAGAAAAATTTTTGATACTTATAAAAATATCGTGCAAACTTGTAAACAAAGTCCTATTTTACTTCTCAATGAAGCTGATCAGTTTTTAAGTACGCGTGTAGATGGAAGTAGTGGTAGCGATAAAATGCATAATCAAATGCAAAATATATTCTTAGAGCAAATTGAGCGTTTTAGTGGTGTGATTATCGCTACGACAAATTTTTTAGAAAGCTTAGATAGTGCATTTTCAAGAAGATTTGATTATAAGATAGAATTTAAAAAACCTGATTTTAGAGATAGACTTAAAATTTGGGAAAAATTTCTACCTAAAAAAGCATTATTTGAAAAAGATTTTGATATAAATATTTTATCAAATTATGAATTAAGTGGAGCACAAATTTTAATGGTGGTGAAGAATACAGCTTTGAAAGTAGCTGTATCAAAAGATGGGGTTTTTAAAATGCAAGATTTTATAGAAAGCATACAAAAAGAATTAAATTCAAGTTTTGATAAAAGTAAGATTGTTGGATTTTAACTTTTTTAATGTTTTTGTATAGCGAACTATAAAATAAAACAAAGCTATAATTAAAGCACTCCATTCCCAAAACATAGGAATTTTTGGGGTTAAAAAATAATGATAACTTGCCAAAACTAAGCATAAATATCCTAGTTTTCTGATTTTACTAAGTTTTTTAAAGATTTTAAAAGAACTTAAAAGCATTAAAAATATGATTAAAAATGCGATAAATCCACTTGCTTCTAATAAACGATGTGAAATATCATCGAAAAGCCTTAAAATTTGAGCATTTCTATCAAAAATAAAATAATTTAAAAAGTGCAAAATCGCCCAAAAAGCTGCAAAAATACCTAAAATTTTAGGATAATTTTTTGTTTTTTTAAATTTAAGTAAAGAAAATAAAAGACTTAAATTTAAAAAGATTAAAGCAAATATTCCGGTGTAAATATAGGCTTCTTTTACAAAATCAAAGGCTTTTATGATATGATAAAAGCCATAGATTAAACTTATGATAAAGCTAAAATAAGCAAGAAATTTAAAGTATTTTGTCTGCATTAAAAATTCACTTTCAAGTCCATGTTTTTATATAAACTTGCCACTTCTTTTTCATATCCATTAAACATTAAAGTAGGTTTGGTAAAGAAGTCTCCTAAAGCCCTCTCGTTAGCTTGAGACCATCTAGGATGAGAAACATTAGGATTGACATTGGCATAAAAACCATATTCACTTGGAGCGTAACTTTCCCAAGTGGATTTAGGCTGTTCTTTGGTAAATTCTATTTTAACTATAGATTTAATACTTTTAAAGCCATATTTCCAAGGAACAACAAGGCGTATTGGAGCGCCATTTTGAGGCTTTAAGGCTTTTTTATACATTCCTACTGCAAGCAAGGTAAGAGGATGCATAGCTTCATCCATGCGAAGTCCTTCTATATAAGGATAGTCTATAGTTGGAAATAAAGCGTCTTGATCGGGAAATTGACTCTTATCTAAAAGAGTGGTAAATTTAACAAATTTTGCCTCGCTTGTAGGTTTTGCCATTTCAATCAAACGACGCAATTCAAAGCCTACCCAAGGTACCACCATAGACCAAGTTTCAACACAGCGAAAACGATAAATTCTTTCTTCTAGCGGGAATTTTAAAATATCTTCCATGCTTAAAGTTAAAGGTTTTTCTATTTCTCCACTGATATCGATTTTCCAATTTTGAGTATTGAAATTTTGTGCTAATGATACAGCCTTTTTTTTATCTGTTGAAAATTCATAAAAATTGACATAATTTGTAGCCAGTTCTTCATCGCTGATTTCAAGTTTGTTTGGATTAGTATCGCTTGTGAAATTTAAAGCAGATAGTTTAGAAGCAAGCACGCTTGAACTTATTAAAGCACCTGCTCCAAATTTTAAAAAATCTCTTCTTTTTTTATATAAATTCTCAGGAGTTATAATCATAATTTTTCCTTGTTAAAAATTTTTATTATTAAAACATAACAAGGATAATGATTATTAAATTTCTTGTAGAATTTTTTCGCAAATTTTTCTAGGGTTATTATCTTTATAAATAGGGCGTCCAACTACTATAAAATCGCTTAAATTTTCTCTAGCCATTGTTAAATTAGCGACGCGTTTTTGATCATCATTTTTCTCTCCAAATGGACGAATACCTGGAGTGAGAGTTAGGAAATTTCTTTGAGTGTGTTCTTTGATGATTTTACTTTCAAAAACAGAACATACCATACCATCAAGTCCATTTTCATAGGATATTTTTGAAAAATTAATTACAGCTTCTTCAATTTTTTGTCTATAAATACTAAAGAAATTTTCTTCATCAAAACTCGTAAGAGCAGAAACTGCTAAAACTAAAGGTCTTTTTGAAAATTTGCTAAGCCGTGTCATAACTTCTTGTATGGCTATTTTTCCAGCACTTGCGTGGATATTGATCATATCAACACCAAGTTTTGATACTTCTTCGCAAGCATCTGCCATAGTGTTGGGAATATCATGAATTTTAAGATCAAGAAATATTTTAAAATCATCAACTTTTTTAAGTTCTTCTATGAATTTAAAACCATCTCTTAAATATGCTCTTAAACCTACTTTTAACCATATGTCTAAATTTTTTAATTCTTTGGCAAGTTGTAAGCATTCTTCTTTTGTAGAAAGATCAAGTGCGACACAAAGCTTCATTTTTTAGCCTTTATTAAGGCATCTAAAACTCCATTTATAAATTTTGGAGAATTATCATTAGCAAGTTCTTTAGCAAGTTCTATAGCCTCATTGATGACAATGGCGCTAGGAGTATCGGTAAAAAGTAACTCATAAGCTCCAAGTCTTAGTATAGCTCTTTCTACATGTCCTAAAGCTGTAATTTGATTATCATTTAGAAATGAATTTAAGGTTTCATCAATATTGTTTAAATTATCTAAAATTCCATTATATAAATTTAAAGTAAAATTTTTTTGTTCATTGCGTATTTTTTTTTCATCTAAAATTTCATCTACAAAAACGTTGTTTTGAGAATTTAATTCAAAAGCATAAAGTAAGGAGATGACGCTTTGGCGAACTTGATGACGCGTTGCCATTAAAGCTCCTTGCTTAAATTTAACATCTCAATTATAGTTGTCATAGCTTCAAAGCCTTTATTGCCTGCTTTGCTTCCAGCTCTTTCTATGGCTTGTTCTATTGTGTCTGTAGTTAAAACACCAAAGCTTACAGGGATATTATGATTTAAACTCACATTGGCTATGCCTTTGGTGGTTTCTGCTGAAACATAGTCAAAATGCGGAGTTGAGCCACGAATTACTGCACCTACGCAACAAATTGCATCAAATTTTTTGCTTTCTATAGCTTTTTTTAACGCATACGGAAGTTCAAAAGCACCAGGAACAAGTATAAGGCTTAGATTTTCCTCTTTGCCCCCGTGTCTTAAAAAAGCATCTTTTGCTCCTTCTACAAGGCGATCTGTGATGATATGATTAAATCTTGCATTAATGATAGCAATTTTTGTATTTGAGTCTAAATTTAATTTTCCTTCAATAATATTCATTTGTTTTCCTTTATGATATTTTGTATTTCTAGTAATGTATTAACGCAATTTTTAAGGCGTGTAAGATTAAGCATATTAGGTCCATCGCATAAAGCCTCGCAAGGATTAATATGTGTTTCAAAGAAAAAGCCATCTATGCCTACGGCTGCTGCCGCTCTTGCTAAAGGTTCTACAAATTCGCTTTTCCCTCCGCTACTTCCACCTGCAGCCCCTGGCATTTGTACACTATGGGTAGCATCAAAAATAACTGGAGCAAATTCACGCATGATAACTAAAGAACGCATATCTACTACTAAATTTCCATAGCCAAAGCTAGCCCCTCTTTCGGCTACAAAAACACCATTTCTTTGAGCAGCTTCATAGCCTTCATCTTCTATACCACGGGTTTGTAGAACTTTTTTAACGCTGTATTTGATATCGCTTGGGTTTAAAAATTGTCCTTTTTTGATATTAATTTTTGCCTTAGTTTTTGCTGCGGCTACAAGTAAATCGGTTTGACGACATAAAAAAGCAGGAATTTGCAAGACATCAGCTACTTCACTTACAGGGTTTGCTTGATTGCTTTCGTGTATATCGGTTAAGATTTTCATACCAAATTCATCTTTTACGCTTTGTAAAATTTTTAATCCTTCTTCAAGACCAGGACCTCGAAAAGAATTAATACTTGTGCGATTGGCCTTATCAAAACTTGATTTGAAATAAAATTCTATATTTGGATTTTCATTAAAATTTTTTAACTGTTCAGCAACTTTAAAAATCAAATCTTTGCTTTCTATCACGCAAGGACCAGCAATGAGTATCATTTTTTTCATTTTTTTCCTTTGTTCTTAACTAAAATTAATCCACCAAAAATAATGCCTATTATACCTAAAAAAACCATAGTACTTGGTAAATTATCTCCCAAAATTATCCCAACTATCATACTAAATACTACATCAAGATAACTAACTCCGGCAACCACTCCTGCTTGTTTAGCGATACCATAAGCTTTAGTGACATGAATTTGATAAATGGTGCCTAAAGTTCCCATAATGGCAATGATAAGCCAAGCTGTAAGACTTGGCATCACAAAAGGTGCTAGAATGAAATCTAAATGTAAAGAATCAAGATGCTGTGGTTCAAAAAATTCAGCACTGATCATAGAAATTAAAGGCATTAAGGTTCCTAAAAGGATAAAAGAAAAGGCAATTTGTTCTGTAGTGTAAGATTTTCTAAGTTCTCTTACACTTGTAAGAGCTAAAGCGGCTAAAAATCCACTCGTGATACCTATAACTGAATTTTTTAAATCAAAGCCTGAATGATTTAAATTATGAGCCCAAGGCTGAGCGATTAAAAGCACTCCACCAAATGCTATTAAAATTCCTATCCAGCCTTTGATGCCAATATTTTCTTTAAAAACAACAAAAGCTATTAAAGTAATAAAAATAGGAGCAGTTTTTTGAAAAGCAAAAGCTCCACCTAGTGTAATATTTGAAACATTATAGAAAAACATATATAGTGAAAGCGTGCCTACTACTCCACGAAATACCAAGAGCCAAAAATATCCCCCTTTTTTATGTGCCTTAGATCGTTTTAAAAGATAGACTATGAAAAAAATTCCTATGATATTTCTAAAAAACATAATTTCTATAGAACTCATTTCCTTGCTAAGAATTTTTGCACAAGCTCCCATAAGTGCAAAATCCAAACATGCTAAAATCATGAAATAAATTCCTAAATTATGCTTGATTACTTTTAGCATTTTTTTCCTTGACTAAAATCTGGGTTAATTCTAGTCTTTTTTTGCTTAATATTAAGCCAAATTTTATATAATTTTAAAAATATAATTTTCTAGGAAAAAAATGCAAAGCATCATACTTATAGGTAAGCCAAATGTGGGAAAATCAAGCCTTTTTAATAGAATGGCAAGACAAAGAATAGCTATTACAAGTGATATTTCAGGCACAACTAGAGATACAAATAAAACGCAAATTCATATTCATTCAAAAAAAGCCATGCTTATTGATAGTGGGGGGCTTGATGAAAGTGATGAACTTTTTAAAAATGTGAAAAAAAACACTTTAAAAGTAGCTAAAGAAAGCGATATCATACTTTATCTAGTTGATGGGAAATTAGCGCCTGATGATGAGGATAGACAGTTTTTTTATTCTTTAAAAAAACTTGGAAAACCTATAGCCTTAGTGATTAATAAAGTAGATAATAAAAAAGATGAAGAAAGGGCTTGGGAGTTTGCAAATTTTGGCGTAAAGGAAATCTTTAATCTTTCAGTAACCCATAATGTAGGCTTAGATGAACTTTATGAATGGCTTGAAAAATTTTTACATGAAGAGTTTTTAATCCCCGATGAAGAAGAAAATTTAGAAGATTTTTTAGAGCATTATGAAGAAGGAAAAGAATTTCAATTTAAAGAAGTCGATCAAAATCATATCAGAGTGGGTATTGTAGGGCGTGTAAATGTTGGAAAATCAAGTCTTTTAAATGCTTTGGTTAAACAAGAACGCAGTGTTGTAAGTTCTATTGCAGGAACTACTATAGATCCTGTTAATGAAAGTGTAGTTCATAAAGATAAAGTGATAGAATTTGTTGATACTGCAGGTATTAGAAAAAGGGGTAAAATTCAAGGACTCGAACGCTTTGCCCTAAATCGCACGGAAAAAATTTTATCTCATTCTCAAATAGCACTTTTGGTTTTAGATGCGCATGAGGGCTTTAACGAGCTTGATGAACGCATTGCTGGGCTTGTGGCTAAGCATTATTTAGGTGTGATTATTGTTTTAAATAAATGGGATAAAAGTGAGATGGATTTTGATAAGACTGTAAAAGAATTGCGTCTTGATCGTTTTAAATTTCTAGCTTACGCACCTGTGATTAGCGTATCGGCTTTAAGTGGAAAAAGGGTGCATGTTTTACTAGATAAAATTTTGCAAATTTTTGAGAATTTCACTCAAAAAATCCAAACTTCTAAGCTTAATACTCTGATAGAAAATGCCACAAGAGCACATCCTTTGCCGCATGATTATGGGAAATTGGTTAAAATTTATTATGTAGTACAATATGACTTAGCGCCGCCAAAAATTGCACTTATCATGAATCGTCCCAAGGCTTTGCATTTTAGTTACAAGCGTTATTTGCAAAATCAAATCAGAAAAGAATTTAATTTTGAAGGTGTGCCTTTAGTGATTGCTTCGCGTAAAAAGGGCAGTAAAGAAAATGATGAAAGTTAAAAATATAGTTTTTATAGGATTTATGGGTTCTGGAAAAAGCACTTTAGCAAGAGCTTTAGCTAAGGATTTAGATCTTGTTTTTTTAGATAGTGATTTTTTAATAGAACAAAAATTTAATCAAAAAGTCAGTGAAATTTTTGAACAAAAAGGGGAAAATTTTTTTAGAGAACAAGAGCAAAAAATGGCTGATTTTTTTAGTTCTTGTGAGAAAGCTTGTATTGCTACAGGCGGGGGTTTTGTTAATGTTTCAAATTTAGAAAAAGCAGGTTTTTGTATTTATTTAAAAGCAGATTTTGAATATTTAAAAAAGCGTTTAGACAAAGATGAAATTTCTAAAAGACCTTTATTTTATGATGAAATTAAAGCAAAAAAATTATATAATGAGCGTTTAAGCAAGTATGAACAAAAGGCAAATTTTATTTTAAATATAGAAAATAAAAATATAGATGAGCTTTTAAGCGAGATTAAAAAGGTGATAAAATGAGAGTATTAACAGGCCTTCAGCCAAGTGGCGATTTGCATATAGGTAATTATTTTGGTGCAATTAAGCAAATGGTAGATGCACAAGAAAAAAGCCAAATGTTTATGTTTATTGCTAATTATCATGCCATGACTTCTTCTCAAGATGGAGAAAAACTTAAACAAAATTCCTTAAAAGCTGCTGCGGCTTTTTTAAGCCTTGGTATAGATCCTCAAAAAAGCGTTTTTTGGTTGCAAAGTGATGTTAAGGAAGTTATGGAGCTTTATTGGATTTTATCGCAATTTACTCCTATGGGTTTATTAGAGCGTGCGCATAGTTACAAGGATAAAGTTGCTAAGGGGCTTAGTGCTTCACATGGGCTTTTTTCTTATCCTGTTTTAATGGCAGCTGATATTTTACTTTTTGATACACAAATTGTTCCTGTGGGAAAAGATCAAATCCAACATGTTGAAATCGCACGTGATATTGCTTTAAAAGTTAATAATGAATGGGGTGAAATTTTTACCCTTCCAAAGGCTAAAGTTAATGAAGAAGTAGCTGTAGTTGTAGGCACTGATGGGGCAAAAATGAGTAAATCTTATCAAAATACTATAGATATTTTTAGCAGTGAAAAAACCTTAAAAAAACAAATTTCTTCCATAGTTACAGATAGCACCGCTTTAGAAGATCCAAAAGATCATGAAAACTGCAATATTTTTAAAATCGCAAAGCTTTTTTTAGATGAATCAGGGCAAAAAGAATTACAAATACGCTATGAAAAAGGTGGTGAGGGTTATGGACATTTTAAAATGTATTTAAACGAGCTTGTAAATGCTTATTTTAAAGAAGCAAGAGAAAAATATAATGAGCTTTTAGAAAAGCCTTCGCATTTGAAAGAAATTTTGGATTTTGGTGCGACAAAAGCAAGAAAAATCGCCCAAGAAAAAATGCAAAAAATTTATGAAAAAATCGGACTTTAAGGAGTAGAAAATGCTAGATTTAAAAAATTTGCAAAATAATTTTGATGAAGTGGCTAAAAAGTTAAAAAATAAAAAAGTTGATGAAAATATCTTAAAAAAACTTGCTGAACTTTTTGCAAGTTTAAAAAAAGAAAAAACAGCTTTAGAAGAATTTCAAGCTTTTCAAAATAAATTCAGTAAAGAACTTGCTACAGCCGAAGATAAAGAAAGTTTAAAAGCAAAATTAAGCGAAAATAAAAGTAAAATTAATGAGCAAAGCACTAAAGTAAATGCTTTAGAAAATGAGCTTGAAGAAATCGCTCATGCCATCCCAAATATCCCTGATGAATGTGTGCCTGTGGGTGAAGACGAAGATGAAAATGTGGAGCTTAAAAAAGTTTTAAATCCACCTAGCTTTGATTTTACTCCAAAAGAACATTTTGAATTAGGTGAGAGTTTAAATTGGCTTGATTTTGTGCGTGGGGTAAAAATTTCACAAAGCCGTTTTTGTGTGCTTAAGAACGAAGGAGCTTTATTAAGCCGTGCTTTGGTAAATTATATGATAGATTTTAATAGAAGTCGTGGATTTGAATTTGTTAATGTACCTTTTTTGGTAAATGGTGCTACTATGTTTGGGACAGGTCAGTTGCCAAAATTTAAAGAAGATATGTATAAGGTAGATGATGAGGATTTGTATTTGATCTCAACTTCTGAAATTCCAGTAACCAATCTTTATAGTGGAGAAATTTTAGCTAGTGAAACTTTACCGATAAAAATGACTTGTTATAGTGCTTGTTTTAGAAAAGAAGCAGGCAGTGCAGGGCGTGATACAAGAGGTATTATAAGACAACACCAGTTTGAAAAAGTAGAGCTTGTAAGTATCACTAAACCTGAGCAAAGTGATAGCGTGTTTAATGAAATGCTTGAGTGTGCAAGTGATTTACTCAGTTCTTTAGGTTTAGCGCATAGACATTTGATGCTTTGCACCGGAGATTTGGGTTTTAGTGCGGCAAAAACTGTAGATCTTGAAGTGTGGCTTCCAGGACAAAATAAATATCGTGAGATCAGCTCGGTTTCAAATTGTCGTGATTTTCAAGCAAGACGCGCTAAAATTCGCTATAAAAACGAACAAGGAAAAAATGAACTCGTTCACACTCTTAATGGCTCATCTTTGGCAGTAGGAAGAACCTTGGTAGCGATTATGGAAAATTATCAAGATAAAGAAGGAAAAATTCATATTCCTGATGCTTTGAAAAAATATTTTTAAAGAGTATAGATGGCTGAACAAGAAGATATAATACTAGAAAAACCCGAAGATGGCTTAAATCAACCAAGACTTGATGAGAGTTTAGAGGGATTTAAGGGGCAAGAGGGGCAAGCTCCAGAAGATGAAGAATTTGCATCATTGCCAGAAGAATTACCTCAAGAAAATAGTGATAGTGGTTTTAAATTTACAAGAGAAAGTGCGCCTGAAGATGTATCAACTTTTGAAGAAGTTGAAAGTCAAGAGCCTACGCCTTGGTATAAAGATCGTAAGTTTATGTCTCTTGTGGGTTTATCTTTGGGGATTATTTGCATTTTAGTTTTTACACTTTTTTATTTAACTTTTAGTGAAGGAAAAATTAAACCAGATATTATAGCTTCTAAGCCTTTAGAACAACCTGTTGTTATGCCTGATGAATCATATAAATACAATGATATGCAAAGAATTGATGGTATGATCCAAAAAGCAAATGCTTTATATTTAAAGGGTGAGGTTGAACAGGCTTTAAAAGTTTATGAGCAAGTTGCCGTATATAACGAATCTTTATCTAATTATAATTTAGGCGTTTCTCAAATGAATGAGAATAAATTCCAAGAAGCTTTTGAAAGCTTCAAAAAAGCTATAGCCAATGGAGAAAATCAAAGTGTAGCTGCTATCAATGCTGCTGTTTGTGCTTTAAAGCTTAATGATAAGGAAAAATTTAGATATTATATTGATTTAGCTCAAGTGTATCTTCCAAAAGAAGGAAAATCAAAATTATATGATTATTATTTAAGCTTGATTAATTATTACAAAGGATATTACCCTGAGGCCTTACAAATGTTACAAAGAACAGATGTGGAGCCGTATTCTGATGTTGCAAAGTATTTGTCTGCTAAAATTTATGCAAAAATGGACTTTGATTCCAAGGCTATACAGCAATTAAATTCTCAAGGCAATTTTGAATCCAGTTTATCTTTAGGTCTTTTATACGCTAGAATAGGAGAATATGCTAAAGCTAAAGTCGCTTTAAGCACAGCGATGAAAATTGAAAGAGATTTTAATCAGAGTTTAGCGGCTTTAACATTGGTTGATATTAAAACAGGAAATTATCAAGATATGTTAGCGCGCTTGCAAAATTCTTATGATAACGATAAAGATAGATATAAGATTTTAGATACTTATAAAATTCAAGTTCGTTTAAATAAGGATCTTTTTAATATAGCAGTTGCTCAAAATTCTTTTTCAAAAGATTTGTTAAAAAAACAAAAAGATCAATTCGATTTGCTTTTTTATTTTGCACCTTATCAAGTGTTTGATAGTAAGCAGGCTGCTTTATATATTAAAAAAGCTAATGTTACAGATTTCGTAGATGATAGTACTGATGCGGGAATTTATCTTAATATAAGCAAAGCTCTTTCATCTACCAATGTAAAAATTGCCAATATTATTAACTATGCATTAAATCAGAAGTTACGCCTTGCTAACCAAGAATTTCAAAAACTTATCAAGGATTATCCAGAACATAGTATTTTACATTATAATTTGGCTTTAACTTATGCCCAAATGCAAAATTATGAACTTGCTTATAAGCATTTTTCAAGTTCATATCATCTTAATCCTAAAAATTACTTAGCAGGTGCTTTTGCTATGTTTTGTGCAAAATTAATTGATATTGATACAACTAAACTTTACAATGAAATTCTTGATAATATAGCTGCTGATTCTAATTTTAAAGCTAATATGCAAAAAAGTATGTTATTTTTAGTTAATAATAATTATATTTCTATGCTTCCTTATTTAGATGAAATAAAAAAAGATACGCCTTTGAGTTTGATTTTTGAAGCTATTATTGCTAAAAATAATAACCTTAATAATCAAGTAGATGTGAAAATTGCTAAATTGCGTTCAGAGTTGCCTGAAGATATTTTGGCAAATATTTTGTATTTTAATTCTTTAAATTCAAATTTAAATATTAAAGAATATGCTCAAAATGCTCAAATTCATTTTAAAAATTTAAAACTTGATTATCGTAGTGTTTTTGGTGGACCAAGTATCGCTAGGGAATTTTATGTTAATTTAATGCATATTGCAGGGCTTTTAAATTTAGAAAGACAGAAATTTAAAGAGTTGATTAATGTTTCAGGAGCAAAAGATGAGGGTATTTTACAAACTTTAGCTTATTTGGATATTTTTGCACAGCAATACGAGGAGGCTTATGCACTTTATAATTCTTTGATTGATGATTATGGAGCTAAAGATACTAAAACTTTATTTTTAGCAGCTGTAGCAGCCGTAGGTGCAAATAATCCAAATTCAGCTATAGCACTTTTGCAGCTTTCTAAACTTACAGATAAAAATAATAAAGAAAGTAAAGCAGCTCTTGGTATGTTGTATCAAGAAGTAAAGAACTATGAAGCTGCGATATCTCAGTATAAAACTTTACCTAATAATTTTAAGAGTGAATTTTTTACTTTTGATATTAATAACAACTAAAAATGCTTAGAAATTTCTAAGCATTTTTAGTTAAGCTTGAAGATCTAGAGTTTTTCCGCCTAGTTCATCGATGCGATCGCTAACTTTTTTAAGTGCCGCATCTATTGTATCTTGACTGATTTGAGGAAGTTCTCCACCCCACATTTTTTCTGCTTGCTCAAATCCTTTTTTCATACCTTCAAGACCTTTTTTCAATTTTTCAACATCGTCGCCACCGCCTTTAATAACAAAATCCGCGATGCGATTGGCTGTATTTTCCACTCCAAAAAAACCATCTTCACTTACAAGTTGTTGAAGTTCATCTGTATTCATATCAAGTGGATTTTTGCCATTGTAACCTAAGGATGCAAAATCAATATTTGTAAGTATAGATTTCGCAGTATCTAAATTGGCACCATTTAAAAGACTATCTAGTCCAGCTTGGGCATTGCTCGAACCTATTACAGCATTCATTGTTTGCTGTTGAAACTGAACTAGGTAAATTTGTGTAATGCCCTTTCCACCAAGTGCATTTAATTTTTCAAGGGTATTTTTATCTACATCCTTACTAGAATTAGCACTTTGAACATTTTTGTCTTTTGTGTTTTCCTTAGCATCATCTGCCTTCTTATTGCTAACTTGTGTTTGTGCCATGCTAGCGATATTTGAAAAAGTATTCACTTGCATATTTGCTCCTTTGTGTGAGGCTTTAATTTATATCGACTTTTGACTTAAAAAATTTATAAGGACATTAAATTCCTTATTTTCAAAGGAATTTAATGTTTTATTGTAGATAATAAGTAATTTGCTCTTTATTGAGAATGCGGATAAGATTGCTAGTGCCTTCTACCCCTGTTGGAAAGCCTGCAGTTAGAAGATAGCATTTATCTTCATCCATAAAACCTTTTTCAACGCTTGATCTTACAGAGTCTTTTAATAATTCTGTAAGTTCATTACTTTTGTTAACTAAAATCGCAGGATTAACTCCCCAAACTATGCTTAAAGAGTTTAAGGTTTTTTCAGAATGTCCTACTGCTATGATTTCTATATTTGGACGATATCTCGCAATCTTAATAGCAGATTTTCCGCTACTTGTTAAAGAAAAAATAGCATCAGCGTTAAGATCTGTTGCAAGATGAGCTGAAGAACGCATGATTTTATCTGTATTGTCTAAATCATTAAAATCATTAAATTTGTTATATGGATAGCGTTTTTCTGTTTCTATTATAGTTTGACACATTATATCAACAGCGTTTGCAGGATCTATACCAACGGCACTTTCTTCACTTAGCATTACCGCATCTGTTCCATCTAGAACAGCATTTGCAACATCTGAAATTTCAGCTCTTGTGGCGGTTTTGCTTTTGGCTAATGAAAAAAGCATTTGAGTCGCAGTAATAACAGGCTTAGAGGCATTGTTTGCTTTTTGTATAATTTCTTTTTGGATATTAGGAACTTTATAATAAGGTACCTCAATACCTAAGTCTCCTCTTGCAACCATTACACCATCGCTAGATTTAATAATCTCATCAATATTTTCTACTGCATCAAATTTTTCAATTTTTGCAAAAATAGATATTTTTGCGTTATTTTGTGCTAAAATTTCACGAACTTCATCAATATCGTGCGCATTTTGTACGAAAGATATTGCTAAAAAATCTACTTCATTTTTTATACCCCAAAGTAAATCATTTTTATCTTTTTGTGTAATAACATCAATATTGATTTTAGTATTCGGAAAATTAATACCTTTATTTGAGTTTAAAAAACCATCATTTTCTATAATGGTTTTAATTTTTTGATCATCTATGTTTTCTACTTTAGCACGAATTGATCCATCATATAGATAAATATATTCATCAATTTTTAACATATCTAAAATAGATTTTTGATTAATACTGATTTTATAATGATTTTGAGCAATCTTCTCCCCTAAAATTGTTTCACGATAAAAATCAAGTCTATCACCCTTTTTTAATTCAAATGGTTCTTTAAGTTCACCTGTACGAATTTTAGGACCACTAATGTCTTGTAAAATTCCAATACGAGTATGCAATTCTTTAGCTACTCTTCTTATGGTATCTAAGTTTTTTTTATGATACTCATGTGTTCCATGAGAAAAGTTTAAACGGAAAACATTTACACCATTGATAATCATTTGGCGTAGAATTTCTTCCTTTTCACTTGCTGGACCTACTGTGGCTACAATTTTTGTTTTTTTAAGCATGGTAAACTCCTTTTGAAATTATTGTATCTAAAAATAGAAACAAAATGATTACAATAATTCTGAAGAAAATTTATCTTCGTTAAATTCCATTCCTAGGTAATTACATATAAGCTTTGCATCTCTTTCAGCATTTCCTAAACAACTTGTTGCCCCAGGACTTGGAGTCATATTGAAAATAATACCAGGGGTTTCTGTGATACTTGCTTCACCTAGCATTAATTCTCCTTTAGTTTTATCAATAACTTGTGGTCTTACGCCTCCAAAACCTTTCGCATAATAAATATCGCTTGCTTTAAGACTTGGGACTATTTTTTTGGCATCTTTAACAAATAAGCTTTTATCAATAAAAGGTAGTTCAAAAAGATAATTATAAAAGATGTAATTTCTAATTGTTGCATCTTTAAACATATTAAAAGTTACTTTTAAAACAGTTTTATCAAGTTTTAGTGCTTCAAAAAATTCTGGAACTGATTTTAGACCATGATAACGTTCTAGTTTTGGAATAACAAGTGCAGTAGGTCCAAAGCGAGTGTTCATATCAGCAAGCAAATCAGGATCTCCATGAAGGGCTGCAAATGGAAGTTTAGGATTTTGCACCATATAAACTTTGCCATTTAAAAGTTTTTGTTTGGTTAAATAAAAACTTCCTGCAACAGGCCAACAAGACTTATCCATACCTAAGTTCATTTTATGTGCTAAATGTAAAGAGTGCGCCCCAGCATTGACAACTACGCTTTTGGCATGGTATTCTTGATGATTTGAGGTTTTTAATATAAAAATATCATCTTTTTTTTCTATGTGAATAATTTCTTGATTAAAGGCAACGAAAGTATTTTTATTTTGTTTTTGGGCTTGTTCTATTAGATTTATACTCATTTTCCCAAAATCTACAGTTGTAAAAACCTCGCCGCTTTCAACACCCATGGCACAGATATTTTCAGGTCTATCTTGATTGCAATCTTCTCCTAAAACAACCTTGGGTTCAATTTGTTTGATTTTTGCTTTATCGAAAAATTTTATATAAGGATAAAGTTCTTTAAATTCTTCATAGCGTTTTTTCATATAATCACATTCTATATCTCCAACAGCTAGAGCCATTTTTTGATGAGAAAACATGAAATTATTTTGCGCATTTTGCATGAGTCCATATTTAACTATCATATCAGCTGTTCTTTTTACTTTTCGCGCTTTTTCTAAAGTATAATTGGTTTCAATATCTCCACAATGAATGGTTTGAGAATTACTCGTTCCCTTAGAATTTAATGTTGCAGCTGTATTATATTTTTCTATCAAAGCAATATTTTTAATATTTGTATATCTTGCAAGCTCGTAAAATAATGCTGCTCCCGAAATTCCAGCTCCGATGACAAGCACATCAAATTCTTGTTGACCCATTGTTTTTCCTTTTTTTATTTTAATAAACTTTTTTCTAAATAAAGTTTAATTGAATTTGTTTTACAAAAAGTTAAATTTCATTAAGGTTTGATATCAATGAGAATTTTTGTAACATTTTTAATAAAGTAAATTGGGATTTTCTTTTATAATCTTTTTCATTCCTCGAAAGATTAAAAGTTTATCATAAATTGCGTGATCGAAATAATTTGCTAAAAATTGTCCATCTCCACCAGTGAAATAAAGCTTTTTATTTTGAGCGGCATCTTTTATCAGTAGGTAAATTCCTTTAAAAACACCATAACTTAAAGCATCTATAGTTTTTTGCGGGAATGCATCAAGACTAACTTGAGTGTTAAATTCACTTTTTAATCGTGGTGAAATATGGCTATAAATTTTTTTATAATTTGCAATACCTGGTAAGATAAAACCACCAAGATGTATAGAATTAGAAATAATATCAATTGTAATAGCACTACCTGCATCTACAACAACCCCATCTTCAATAGTATAACAAGCTGCTATGCGATCGATTCCTAATCCTTGATAAATTGTATCAAATAAAAAATAAGGTTCAAGATTGATAAAATTTTTTTGATTTTTTAAATGTTCTTTGAGATGTTCATTGACATTGATATAAAAAATTTTTTGTTCATTTTTAAATTCTAAAAACTGATCTATACTAAGAGTAAAATATTTGTTATCATCTAGGAAATTAGCATTTGAATTCCCAATATCACAGAGCAACATAGATATTAAATCCCTTCATTTCTAGATGATTTTTTGCTTTAGAGCAAAGAGAAGCCATGCTAAAAAAATATTTGTTATTTATGTTAATTTGCTGTGCTAGATTTTCTAAAAATAAAGCATCTTTCATTAAAAATTTTGTTTTTCCTGTATACATAAAAAGAATGTTATTTTGATCTTTAGCACAAATATAACTTTTTTTTCTAGTCAACATACTTAAGTCATAGGGCTTTAAATTTAATTTTAAAGACTTTATTGTTTGTTCTAAAATTTTTATCATAACAAATCTAAAATTTTATCTCCGTAGTAAAATTTACCATTCCCCATGAAAGAAATTTTATCAATAGCTTCTGAAAGTTTAAATACTTGTGCATTATCTAAATTTAGATTCATTTTGATAAGATAGCCTGTTTTTTCAAAAATATATAAATAATTATTGTATATATTACTTTTTACAAAAATAGCAAATTCAAATTTTTTTTCCGCAATTTTTCTTAAGTTATAATCAGTTTTAATAATAGTGCCATCTTTTTCTAGTATAAAAATACCATCATCACTAAGTGCAACATCTTTTATGTCAGCATCAAGATAAAGAGTTCTTGCAGGGCTTACAACAATGATTTTTTTAGCTGTTGCTGCTATAAGTTTATCTCCAATTACACTTAGATGGATTACATTGTTGAAAAAATTTTCTGCTGAAATAACCACATCTTTAATGATTTGAAGATTGTTTCTTGAAAGAATTAAAATTTTGCCATCTAGCGTTGGATATACGATGATATTGTCTAAAAATATAGGATTAGCGGTACGACTGTCTTGAGCTGGAGCTGAGGTTAGGGTTTGGCTGAATTTAATACCCAAAGAACGATTTGCAAGAACTATAGTATTGTTTGCAAGTACAAGGGCTAAATCATCTCCATTAGAAGCTACTCCTACAACACTAGCGTCAAATTGAAAATTATAAATTTCATTATAAGAATTGTCAAAAATTTTTAAATTTCCATTATTATCTGCAGTAAAATATTCCCCATCTTGATAAGCTAGAAGCATATAATTTTTAGGAAGTTTAAACTTGTCCATAGGGATATTATTTTTTAAGATAGCGGTATTATTGCTAAGTTTTGCAGAAACTAGATTCCAATCAACGATTTTACTTTTTAAATTGCTATTATGACTTAAATCTCCATCGGTTTGTTTTGGTTTAAAATATTGTCTTTTGGTGCCACAAGCACATAGAAATATTAAACAAAATAGTGTTAAAAATATTTTTTTCATTGTGTAATGCCTTGATAATGTTTGAGATTTTTAGCTATTTGATTTAAACTTGAATTTTCTTTTATCTGAGAAAGTAAAACATTAGCTTCTTCGATTTTATTTTGCTCTAAAAGTTTGTAAGCTTCTAATAATTTATCATAATTTTTTAAAAATATTGATTTATCTCCTAAAGATAATGCGACAATATTTTTAAGTAAAGTGTTTGTTTGAGTATTATTATAAATTTGTTTTAGTTCATTTTGGAGAGTTGTATTATTAAAATCATTAATATTTTCTTTTAGTAAAAAGATAGTGTAAAGATTAGTATTTTTATTTTTAAGTTGTTCTAAAAGATTTTTATTGCTAGGATCTTGTATTAGATTGGCATAAATTTCATTTGCTTCTTTTGTTTTATAATCGTTTATTTTTGAGATTATAAAATTTCCAGCAAACCAAGCAACTAAAATTATCACAACAGCAGATATATAAAATTTATACTTGCGTATAAATCTCTCTCCTTTAATAAAATTTTCTATAAATTGTTCTTCTGTGTTAAGTTCATTTTTAACAGCTTTTAAATTATCTTTTAGTCCCAAAATTTATCCTTGAAAAAATATTTTTATTTTTGTATAGAAAAATTATGGTATTGTATCATATAAATTGCAAAATATCCTAAACAATTTAAAGCTTTTTATGATATAATTTTCAAAATTTTAACTTTTTTATTAAGGTTTAAGAAATGCAAATAGATGAGAAATTATTAAGCAAGCTTGAAAAATTAAGCGCTTTACAAATAACAAAAAACAGAAATGAAACCATTGTACAGTTAAGTGAAATTGTGAATTTTGTTGAAAAATTAAACGAACTTGATCTAGATTCCCAAGAGATTACTGTGAGTACTATAAAAGGTGGAGCTCCTTTGAGGATTGATGAGATAAGAAAGAGCAATGTTATTGATGAGGTTTTAGATTGTGCTCCAAAAAAACAAGAACATTTTTTTGTTGTTCCTAAAATCATAGAATGATTAACTTAGCATTTAGTGCTTATTTGTAGAATAAATTTAAAACAAAAATCAGAGAGTGATTGAAATGAATTTTTATTGGTTTGATGCTTTTATTTTAGGATTTACCTTGCTTTTAGGGCTTAAGGGTATTATCAATGGTTTGATAAAAGAAATTTTTGGACTTTTGGGTATTATTGGTGGTGTTTTTATTGCTTCAAAATACGCAACTCAAGCAGCTGAATTTATACAAAGTACTTTTTATAAGATAGAAAATCAAAGCTTAGCTGGATTTGCTGGATTTTTGGCCATATTAATTATTTTTTGGATAGTTTGTTTATTGGTGGGTAATTTTCTTTCTAAGTTGATTAAATTAAGTGGCCTAGGTTTTTTAGATCGTATTGGTGGCTTTATATTTGGCGGAGCAAAAATCTTTTTAATTTTTGCAATTTTGGTTTTTTGTGTAGCAAGAATCGATTTTTTAAATGATAAATTAGATAATTTTGCTAAAAATAGCTATACTTTAAATTTACTTAAAGAAACGGGATCTTTTATTATGAATCAACCTTTAACAGAAAATAGTCTAGATCATGCTAGTGAAAAGTTGCAAGATATTGTAAGTGATTTAAACAATACTCAAAAAGGGGAGTGATATGCTGATAGAAAATGTGGAATATGATGTTTTACTTGAGAGATTTAAAAAAATATTAAGACAAGGCGGACTTAAATATACCAAGCAAAGAGAAGTGCTTTTAAAAACTCTTTATCATAGCGATACTCATTACACACCCGAAAGTTTATATATCGAAATCAAACAAGCTGAACCTGATTTAAATGTAGGAATTGCAACTGTTTATCGTACTTTAAATTTGCTTGAAGAAGCAGAAATGGTAACTTCCATTTCTTTTGGTTTAGCAGGTAAAAAATATGAGCTTGCCAATAAACCTCACCATGATCATATGATATGTAAAAATTGCGGAAAAATTATAGAGTTTGAAAATCCTATTATAGAAAGACAGCAAGCCTTGATTGCAAAAGAACATGGTTTTAAACTTACAAGCCATTTGATGCAGCTTTATGGTGTTTGTGGTGATTGTAATAATCAAAAAGCAAAGGTAAAAATATAAATGTTTGATAATATTTTAGAGCAGCAAAGAATAGAAAAAGCTAAAGAGTTAAAAAATTTAGGGATTAATCCTTATCCTCATTTTTTAGAAAAAGAAATGTCTTTAAAGACTTTTAAGGATAAATTTTCTTATATTTTAGAGCAAGTTGAAAAAAGGGATGAAAGTATCAATGCTGTTGTTGCAGGACGTTTGAAACTTTTGCGTATAGCAGGAAAATCGATTTTTGCAAACATTGAAGATGAGGATACAAATTTACAAATTTATTTTAGTAAAGATAGCGTAGGTGAAGAACTTTATACGATTTTAAAAAAGAATTTAGAGGTGGGTGATATTGTTTTGGTTAAAGGTTTTCCTTTTGTAACTAAAACAGGTGAGTTTAGTTTGCATGCAAGTGAAATAAAACTTGCTACAAAAGCTATTGTTCCTTTACCTGAAAAATATCATGGATTAACAGATATTGAGCAAAGATATCGCAAACGTTATGTTGATATGATAATGAATGCCGAAGTTAGAAAAGATTTTTTAGTGCGTTCTAAAGTGGTGAGTTTAATCCGTCATTTTTTTGAAAATAAAGGCTTTTTAGAAGTAGAAACTCCTATGATGCATCCGATTGCAGGTGGAGCAAACGCTAAGCCTTTTGTAACTTTTCACAATTCTTTAGGCGTAGAAAGATTTTTAAGAATTGCTCCAGAACTTTATCTTAAAAGACTTATAGTGGGTGGTTTTGAGGCGGTTTTTGAAATCAATCGTTGTTTTAGAAACGAAGGTATGGATTTAACTCATAATCCCGAATTTACAACTATAGAATTTTATTGGGCCTATCATAATTATAAAGATTTAATGGATTTAACTGAAGAACTTTTTGCTTTACTTTTGGATAAACTTAATTTAGGAAAAACAATAGAATTTGATGGAAAAATGATAGATTTTTCTAAACCTTTTGAAAGAATAACCTATAAAGACGCACTTTGTAAGTATGGTGGTTTAGATAGGGATTTAATTGAAGATAAGGAAAAAATTCTTACTAAATTAAAAGTAGATGGTTTTGAAGCGAATGAAAAGCTTGAACTTGGGCATTTGCAAGCTGAACTTTTTGATAATTATGTGGAAGAAAAATTGATCAATCCTACTTTTGTGATTGATTTTCCTATTTCCATAAGTCCTTTATCAAGACGTAGCGACGGGGATTCTCAGATTGCTGAGAGATTTGAGTTGTTTATTTGTGGAAGAGAATTGGCAAATGGTTTTAATGAGCTTAATGATCCTCTTGATCAATGTGAGAGATTTTTAAAACAAATTGAAGCTAAAAATGCAGGCGATGAAGAGGCTTGCGAAATGGATGAAGATTTTGTAAATGCTTTGGGTTATGGAATGCCTCCAACGGCAGGGCAGGGTATAGGCATAGATAGACTTGTTATGCTTTTGACAAATAAAAAATCTATTCGAGATGTGATATTGTTTCCTGCAATGCGTCCATTAAAATCAGAACTAAAGGAGAAAGAATGAGTTTAGAAATGTTTGATAAAGAAATTTTTGATTTAACAAACAAAGAGTTAGAGCGTCAATGCGAAGGTCTTGAAATGATAGCGAGTGAAAATTTCACTTTACCTGAAGTAATGGAAGTTATGGGAAGTATCTTGACGAACAAATACGCAGAAGGTTATCCGGGTAAAAGATATTATGGTGGTTGTGAATTTGTTGATGAGATTGAAACTCTAGCTATTGAAAGATGTAAAAAACTTTTTAATTGTAAATTTGCTAATGTTCAGCCTAATTCAGGTTCTCAAGCTAATCAAGGTGTTTATGCGGCTTTGATTAATCCAGGTGATAAAATTTTAGGAATGGATTTAAGTCATGGTGGACATTTAACTCATGGTGCAAAAGTAAGTTCTTCGGGTAAAATGTACGAAAGTTGTTTTTACGGCGTAGAACTTGATGGAAGAATTGATTATGAAAAAGTAAGAGAAATTGCTAAAAAAGAAAAACCAAAACTTATAGTTTGTGGAGCTAGTGCTTATGCAAGAGTGATTGATTTTGCTAAATTTAGAGAAATTGCTAATGAAATAGGTGCCTATCTTTTTGCTGATATAGCACATATTGCAGGTCTTGTTGTGGCAGGCGAGCATCCAAGTCCTTTTCCGCACGCTCATGTAGTAAGCTCAACTACACATAAAACTTTGCGTGGTCCAAGAGGTGGTATTATTATGACAAATGATGAAGAGCTTGCTAAAAAAATTAATTCTGCGATTTTTCCAGGTATTCAAGGTGGTCCTTTGATGCATGTAATTGCTGCAAAAGCAGTAGGATTTAAATTTAATCTTAGCGATGAGTGGAAAGTTTATGCAAAACAAGTAAGAACCAATGCTCAAGTTTTAGCTAATGTTTTAATGGATAGAAAATTTAAACTTGTTAGCGATGGAACGGATAATCACCTTATTTTAATGAGTTTTTTAGATCGTGAATTTAGTGGAAAAGATGCAGATTTAGCTCTTGGAAATGCAGGTATTACTGCAAATAAAAATACCGTTCCAGGAGAGATTAGAAGTCCTTTTATCACAAGTGGATTAAGACTTGGAACTCCAGCTCTTACTGCCAGAGGTTTTAAAGAAAAAGAAATGGAAACTGTGTCAAATTATATTGCAGATATTTTAGATGATATTAATAATGAAAAATTACAAGAGAATATTAAACAAGAATTAAAAAAACTTGCAAGTAATTTTATTATTTATGAAAGGGCTATGTTTTGATTTCACCAATGGATATGTCGCTAATTAAAATAATTGGCGATCATTATTATATAAGACGTGATAAAATTGTAAATAAAATTACACATAGAGGTCGCTTGTTTTTTGATAAATTTGAAAGAGTTGATGCTCCTTTAAATTTAAATGTCATGAGAGAACACGCTGCTAAAAAAATTGTTGTCGCTCATGATTTAATAACAAAAGATAATAAAGTAGAAAATATTGTCTTTGATTATAATGGTTTTAATGCTGAAAGATTTTATCACCGTGCACAACTTATCTTAAGAGAAGAAGGTTTTATAAATTTCACAGCCTATAAGACTAAAACTCCAGGACATTTACATCTTTATATTCACAAAGGACACACGGCGTTAAACGAAGGTTATTCTTTAGCGTCTAAACTTTCAATGATGTTTGCAAGTAAAATGCCAATAGAATGGAAGGTGTTTCCTAGCATGGATGTACCTAGGGAATTTAATATTTTAATATTGCCTTATGAGGTTTATCAAAAAGAACGAGAAAGTTCTTGGTCTAAGCATATGTAAGAAAGGACAAATTATGGAAAATCAAAAAAATGAATTTGATGATATTATTTTAGAAAAAAGTAATAAAAGTGAAAAAGTAAAAAAAATTCTTTTACGAGTTATTGCTTTAGTTATTTTGTTTTTAGCTATCATGATAGTTATGAAGCTTATTAATGGTAGTGGTGATGAAAATACGCAAAATCAAAGTGTATTGCCAAGTGAACCTATAGCAACTCAAGACAATAACAATGATACTTCTTTTGAAAGTATGCCAATTACAGATAATACTTCAGCAGAAGATCAGTTTGAGGCATTAAGAAAACAATTTCAAGATGAACAAAATACAACTCAAAATACAACAACCTCTAGTTCAAATAACAATGATACTACAAATTTTGCTATGCCTGATCAAGAAGTTCCAGCAGAACCAACAGCAACTACTTCAGCAAATACCACTCCACAAGCAAGTACTCCCAAACAAGAAGTAAAACAAACTGCAAAACCTAAAGAAGAAGCAAAAAAACAAACAGCTGTAAAAAAAGAAAAAGAAAGTGCAAAACAAACCCCTAAAAAAGAACAAAATGCAAATGATTTATTTAAAAATGTTGATGCTAAACCTGTGCATCCAAGTGGTTTAGCATCGGGTATTTATGTGCAAATTTTCTCAGTAAGTAATTTGGATCAAAAATCAAAAGAACTTGCTTCTGTAAAGCAAAAAGGTTATGATTATAAACTTTATAAAACTACAGTTGGAGGTAAAGAAATTACCAAGGTTTTAATAGGACCATTTGAAAAGGCAGATATTGCAGCAGAACTTGCTAAAATCCGTAAGGATATTGCAAAAGATGCTTTTTCTTTTACTTTAAAATGAAATTTTTAGCAGTTATAGGCGATCCTATTTCTCACTCTAAATCGCCTAGAATGCATAATAATGCCATCAAAGCCTTAGGGCTTGATAGCATTTATACACGCTATCATTTAAGAAATGCTAACTGTTTAAGAGAAGATTTTTTTAAATTAGGACTTAGTGGAGCTAATATTACTTTGCCTTTTAAGGAAAAAGCTTTAGATATTGCTGATGTGAAGGATGATTTTGCTAGAAATATTGGCTCTGCAAATACTTTATGCTTAAAAGAAGATAAAATTTACGCTTATAATACTGATGCTTTAGGTTTTTTAGAAGCTATTAAGGATTTTGATAATATAAAAAAAGCTTTGATTTTGGGTGCTGGAGGTACAGCTTTGGCGCTTGCTTATGCATTAAAACAAAAAGGCGTAGAAGTGTATATAGCTAATCGTAGTAAAGAAAGATTTAAAGATTTTTTAGCTTATCCAACTTATCTTTATAAAAACTTGCAAGATTTTGACTTTGATTTGGTTATAAATTCAACTTCTGCTGGATTAAAAGATGAAAATTTACCTTGTGATAGAGAGCTTTTAGATAGAATTTTACCTAAAGCTAAATTTGCTTTTGAGGTAATTTATGGCAGAGAAACACCTTTTTATAGATTGTGTAAAGAGTATCATTTAAAAATTAAAGATGGACTTGATATGCTTTTATGGCAAGGAGTTTTTGCTTTTGAACTTTTTTTTGAAATACAAGATAAAAGAGAGATGATAAAAAATGCAATGCAACAGGCATTGATTTTAAAGTAGAATGATAGTTATTTTTCTTGTATAAGAAAATCTTATTTTTTGTGTGAGAAAGTTTAATTTTCCCACAAGTTTTATCATTCAAATATTTCTACCCCATCTTGATTTTTACTTTGATTATTTTGATTTGTTGAAGATGGATTTGTAGGAATATTTTTTGTAGGCGTGTTTTCAATTGTATTATTTTGATTAGAATTTGTTTGAGGTAAGCTTTCTTCAAAGGTAGCATCGCCATCAAAACTATTAAAACCACTGTTTGTATTAGGTATAGTTTTGCCTATGTCTGTTGCTTTTGGTAGATTGTTATAAAGTGTATTTAATGTATTTTTATAAAAAGCTAAAAAACTTTTATCAATTTCAAAAGCAGGTTGCTCTAAACCTTTATTGAGTTGAGTTGGTACGGTGGAGATAGTAGTTTTAAACATATTAACCCCATCATCATTTTTAATAGGATAGTTAAGCGCAACTAAAGAATCTAGTTTAGTGCTACTTGAAAGATTGGTTGAATTTTGTGGATTGTGTGCATCTATAAAATCTATTTTACCTTTAAAATTTATACCTAAATTGGATTTTACATAATCTCCACTCATAAAATTGCTTGTTTTTTGTGCATTTTTTTCTTCCGTATAAATACTGATTGAACTTTTAAGAGTGTAGTCTGGATTAGTAGTAACTATTTTATAGCCTTTTAGTTGAGCGATGGTTTTGATCTGCTCTTCTAAATTTTGTTTTAAAAGATCAATTTCTTTTTCTATGCGAATTTTAAGCACTGAATTTTCAAAATAATCAGAATAATTGTTATTTTGTTCTATATTAATAGGCTCAAGAGCAATGCTTACTCCAGAATCAATAGGTTCAACCTTTGTTGGAACTTGGGGTTTAAAATTTGGCATAGAAACATTGACAAAATTACTACTTGTGCCTCCACAAGCTGCTAAAATTAACATACTACTAGCAAGTAAAATATATTTTTTCATTTTTTACCTTTATTTAATGTGTTTGTGTTAATTATAGCAAGTTAAAGTTTTTTTGTTATATTTTTATAAAAGAAAATTAGGAAAGATATATGGAATTTTGGCAGCATATTTATTCAAATTTTAATGTTATAGCTTTTAGCATCTTTGGTTTAAAGGTGCATTGGTATGGCATTATGTATGTTATAGCTTTGCTTTTGGCTTTGCTTTTGGCTAAATTTTTTGTAAGAAAATTTCAACTAGACATTAATGAAAAACATTTGGATAGTTATTTTATATGGGTTGAAATAGGGGTTATTTTAGGTGCAAGACTTGGATATATTTTGATTTATGATGCAAATACTATGTATTATATTACTCATCCTTGGCAAATTTTTAATCCTTATATTAATGGTGAATTTGTAGGTATTCGAGGTATGAGTTATCATGGAGCAATTATAGGATTTTTGATAGCTACTTTATTGTTTTGTAAAAAATATAAAACAAATCCTTGGATTTTTCTTGATTTGGTTGCTTTAAGTGTTCCATTGGCTTATGTTTTTGGTCGCATAGGAAATTTTTTAAATCAAGAGCTTTTTGGTCGCATTACAAATGTGCCTTGGGGAATTTATGTTGATGGAGTATTGCGCCATCCATCGCAACTTTATGAAGCATTTTTAGAAGGTATTGTTGTTTTTATTATAGTTTATTTAGCAAGATTTAAGCAAAGTTTTCAAGGGGAATTGATTCTCGTGTATGCTGGTGCTTATTCATTGGCAAGATTTATATGTGAATTTTATCGCGAGCCTGATTTTGGTATAGGTTTTGTTTTATGGGGTATGAGTATGGGGCAAATTTTAAGTTTTATAATGTTTATAACAGCTTTGTTAGTTTATATTTGTATAAAGTTTAAAAAAGTAAATATTTAATCTATCTTAAAGACTTTTGTAATATAATGAAATGGATTTTTTTTAATTTCTTTTTACAAAGGAGTAAAGATGCGTGAGCTTATCGAAGGTTATTTGGGTAAGAGCATTGAGGGCAAAAAAAGTAAAATGCCTGCGAAATTAGACTTTATCCAAAGTGCCTCAGGGCTTTTTTTAGGTCTTTTTATGTGGGTGCATATGCTTTTTGTTTCTACAATTTTAGTCAGTGAGGATTTTTTTAATTCTGTGGTACATTTTTTAGAATTAAAATTTGTTTACGATAATCCTGTTATGAGTTATCTTACTTCATTTTTAGCCGCCTGTGTTTTAGTGGTTTTTTTCGTCCATGCTTTACTTGCAATGAGAAAATTTCCTATTAATTACCGTCAGTATCAAATACTAAGAACACACAGTAAAAAAATGAATCACAGCGATACTTCGTTATGGTGGGTTCAAGCTTTTACAGGTTTTATTATGTTTTTCTTAGGTTCTGCTCATCTTATTTTTATTGTAACCAATGCAGATAAAATCAGCGGCGATATGTCAGGAGATAGGGTTGTAAGTCATTTTATGTGGCTTTTTTATGCTGTTCTTTTAGTCTGTGTTGAACTTCATGGAAGTATAGGGCTTTATAGACTTTGTGTTAAATGGGGTTGGTTTGAAGGAAAAAATGTAAAAGAAAGTCGTAAAAAGCTTAAAACTGCTAAATGGATAATCAGTATTTTCTTCCTAGTTTTAGGTGTGTTAAGTCTTGTAGCATTTATAAAAATAGGTTATGAAAATTACCAAAATCAAACCCAAACTACTGCGATGATAAAAAACTACAATGGAGCAAATTATGAATATACAATATAGTGATGCTTTAGTAATAGGCGGAGGATTAGCAGGTCTTAGAGCGGCTATTGAAGTAGCAAAGAGTGGCCAAAGTGTAACACTTTTAAGTATTTGTCCAGTGAAGCGTTCTCACTCTGCAGCGGTGCAAGGAGGTATGCAGGCAAGTTTAGCAAATGGGGCGAAAGGTGAGGGTGATAATGAAGATCTTCACTTCGCAGATACAGTAAAAGGAAGTGATTGGGGCTGTGATCAAGAAGTAGCAAGAATGTTTGCTCAAACTGCACCAAAAGCAGTGCGTGAACTTGCGGCTTGGGGTGTGCCTTGGACTAGAGTTACTAAAGGTCCAAGAACTGTTGTAATCAATGCGCAAAAAACTGTGATTGAAGAAAAAGAAGAAGCGCATGGACTTATCAATGCAAGGGATTTTGGTGGAACAAAAAAATGGAGAACTTGTTATATTGCAGATGCAACAGGCCATTGTATGCTTTATGGTGTAGCAAATGAAGCCATTAAACATCAAGTAAAAATCATTGATAGAATGGAAGCAGTAAGAATTATCCACGATGGTAAAAAATGTTTAGGTGTGATTGCTAGAGATTTAACCAACGGACAATTAATCGCTTATATTGCGAGAGGAACTATGATAGCAACAGGGGGTTATGGTAGAATTTATAAACAAACTACAAATGCAGTAATTTGTGAAGGAACAGGTGCGGCTATCGCTCTTGAAACGGGACTTTGCAGACTTTCAAACATGGAAGCAGTGCAATTTCACCCAACTCCTATTGTGCCAAGCGGTATTTTGCTTACCGAAGGTTGTCGTGGTGATGGCGGAATTTTGCGTGATGTGGATGGATATCGTTTTATGCCTGATTATGAACCAGAGAAAAAAGAACTTGCAAGCCGTGATGTGGTAAGTCGTAGAATGATGGAGCATATTCGTAAAGGTAAAGGTGTAAAAAGTCCTTATGGAGATCATTTATGGCTTGATATTTCTATACTAGGTCGTGCGCATGTGGAAAAAAATCTTCGTGATGTGCAAGATATTTGTAAAACTTTTAATGGTATTGATCCGGCAGATGAAGGTCCAAAAGGTTGGGCGCCAGTTCTTCCAATGCAACATTATTCTATGGGTGGAATTAGAACTAAACCAACAGGTGAAAGTCAATGGTTAAACGGACTTTTTGCTTGTGGAGAAGCAGCTTGCTGGGATATGCATGGATTTAATCGTTTAGGTGGAAATTCATGTGCTGAAACTGTTGTAGCAGGCATGATAGTGGGAGATTATTTTGCAGATTATTGTAAAAATAATGGTGAAGTAATTGATACAAATGTAGTAAAAGACTTCTTAACTAAAGAGTATCAATATTTAAAATCTTTAGTAGATAAAGAAGGTAAATATAATGTTTTTGAAATCAAAAACAGAATGAAAGAAATCATGTGGGATAAGGTGGCCATCTTTAGAACAGGTGAAGGTTTGAAAGAAGCAGTAGATGAACTTGAAAAACTTTATAAAGATTCTCAAGACGTTAAAGTACATTGTAAAGAACTTGATTGTGCAAATCCAGAGCTTGAAGAAGCGTATAGAGTGCCAAGAATGTTAAAAATAGCACTTTGTGTAGCTTATGGAGCACTTTTAAGAACAGAAAGTCGTGGGGCGCATTATAGGGAAGATTATCCAAAAAGAGATGATTTAAATTGGATGAAAAGAACTAATACTTTTTGGGTAGAAGGCGAAACTTTGCCACGCATAGAATACGAAGAGCTTGATATTATGAAAATGGAAATTCCACCAGCATTCCGTGGATACGGTGCTAAAGGAAATATTATAGAAAATCCTTTAAGTGAAAAACGCCAAGCTGAAGTGGATGCTATCCGTGAAAAAATGGAAGCTGAAGGCAAAGGTCGTTATGAAATTCAAAACGCTTTAATGCCTTATGAATTGCAAGCTAAATATAAAGCACCAAACCAAAGAATAGGAGTTGATTATGAGTAGAAAATTGACAATAAAGGCATTTAAATACAATCCTTTAAGCAAAATTTCTAAACCACATTTTGTGACTTATGAGCTTGAAGAAACTCCTTTTATGACGGTTTTTGTATGTTTGACTTTGATCCGTGAAAAAATGGATGCAGATCTGAGTTTTGACTTTGTTTGTCGTGCAGGGATTTGCGGATCTTGTGCAATGATGATTAATGGAGTGCCAAAACTTGCTTGTAAAACTTTGACTAAAGATTATCTTGATGGAGTGATAGAGCTTATGCCTATGCCTGCATTTAGACATATTAAAGATTTAAGCGTGAATACAGGCGAGTGGTTTGAAGACATGTGTAAACGTGTTGAAAGCTGGGTGCATAATGAAAAAGAAACTGATATTTCTAAACTTGAAGAACGTATTGAGCCAGAAGTTGCGGATGAAACTTTTGAACTTGATCGTTGTATAGAGTGTGGAATTTGTGTAGCTTCTTGTGCAACTAAACTTATGCGCCCAAATTTCATAGCTGCTACAGGGCTTTTAAGAACAGCTAGATATTTACAAGATCCGCATGACCATAGAAGTGTGGAAGATTTTTATGAATTAGTAGGCGATGATGATGGTGTTTTTGGTTGTATGTCATTGCTTGCTTGTGAAGATAATTGCCCTAAAGAATTACCTTTACAAAGTAAAATCGCTTATATGAGAAGACAACTTGTCGCTCAAAGAAATAAATAAATCTTTCCCCTTTTTAAGGGGAAGATTATGAAAGAATTATTCCAAAAAGTTTGGCAAAATGAACTCCAATTTTTAAATTTTGATGCTAAATTTCAAGATAAAAGCAAACTTGATACGGCCGAGTGTGCGATTATTTTAAGTGTCAATAAAGACAATTATGAAAGATATTTTCTCTTAAAAGAATTTCAAGAGCTTTGCAAAAAAATTGATTTAAGAGTGGATATTTTTAGTATACAAAATGCTCAAATTTGTATTTTAAATCTTTTTAAATCAGGTTTTGTTCCAAAGCAAGATTTGCTTAAAGCTTTGAAAATTTTAGAAAAAATTTCAAAAAATACTGAAATATTTGATTTTATTTCACAAGAAAAAGTTCAAAGTATAGATCAAAAAGCTTTATTTCAAAATGATTTTAAAGAATTAAACGCCATTAATTTGGAGCTTCAAAAGCTAAGTTTTGATGAAAATTTAAAATCGAGACTTCAAAAAACTTTGGAAAAATTTCAAAATTTAGAGTTTAATATAGCCATCACTGGCGTGATGAATGCAGGAAAATCAAGCCTTTTAAATGCTCTTTTAAAAGAAGATTTTTTAGGGGTTTCAAACATACCTGAAACAGCTAATTTAACAGTATTAAGCTATGGTAAGAGTGAAGAAGCAAAGATATATTTTTGGGATAGAAAAGAATGGCAAAATATACTTGAAAGTTCGCACTTTAATGCAGATTTAAAAGAATTTATTGACAAGCTGGATAAGAGTGTAAATATAGAGGATTTTATCAAAGATAAACCTTTAATACAAAATATCGCACTTTGCGAGCTTAAAAATTTCAGTTCAGCTAAAAATAAAATTTCAGCTTTAATTAAAAAAATAGAAATTAAAAGTCATTTAGAATTTTTAAAAAATAATATTTCCATAGTTGATACTCCAGGGCTTGATGATGTTGTAGTTCAAAGAGAAATTGTTACAAATGAGTATCTTAAAGAAAGTGATTTTTTAATTCATTTAATGAATGCTTCTCAAAGTTTGACTCAAAAAGATGCAGACTTTTTGGTGCATTGTCTTTTAAACTCAAGGCTGAGTAAGTTTTTAATTGTTTTAACTAAAGTGGATTTGTTAAGCAAAAAGGATTTAGAAGAAGTCATTGTTTATACCAAGGAAAGCTTAAAATCAAGACTTGTGGATTTAGATGAAAATTTAGTGGAAAAGATTGATTTTTTATGTGTGAGCGCTAAAATGGCAAGTGATTTTTATAAAGGTTTAGCGTCCAAGGAAAGCTTGCAAAAAAGTGGTATGCAAGAATTTGAAAACTATCTTTTTAACGAGCTTTATGCAGGAGAAAAAAGTAAGATTGCCTTAAGAGCTTACAAAAAAGAATTACATTTAGAGCTTAAAAATATTCTAAGCGAATATGAAATGCAAAATCGTCTTATTAAGGAGAATAAACAAGGTGTAAGTGAAGAAAATCAAAAGCTTTTACTTGAACTTCAAAAGCAAAACACCTTATTAAAAGAAGCACAAGATGAAATTTCAAATTCCGTTGTAAAACTTAAAAATATAGATAGTGGCATAGATAATCTTGTTTTACTTTTGGCTAAAAAATTAAAAGAACGCTTGATAGATGAGTTTAAATATTTAAAAAATAATGCACAAAAGCTTAATCTTTCTCGTATTTTAAATATAGTTGATATTACCACAAAAGATGGGATTAATGATATTTTAAGGGAAATTAAATTTGAAAATATCAAAAAAATCGAGGAGCTTAAAACAAATTTATCTTTAAAATATGATTTTTTAAAAGATGATTTTGATAATGGTTTTGAAGGTTTTAAAGATGGAATTTCAAAAAATATAGATAGTATTTTTCAAAGCGAAAAATTTGCACTTTTAAGATTGAAAATTGAAAAATTAAGCAATCTAAAATCAGATTTATATGAGCTTGAAACGAATTTAGATACGGTTATTTTTGATACTTTTAAAGAATTTAAAATGAGCGAAATTTTAAACTCTTTAAATATCAATGGAGCATTTTTTGAGTTTTTAAATGATAAATTAAAACATTATGAAAAAAATCAAAAATCAAAATTAGAAAGTCTTGAAAAAGTTTTACAGAGTCTGAAAAATCAAGATGCTAATATTTTAAATTCTTTTGAAGAAAATTTAGAAAAAATTGAAAAATTAAAACAACTTGAAATGGGGCTTTTAAATGCAGATTAATCTTTTAAATGATTTTATAAAAGCCTATGAAAATACTTATAGTGTGAGCTTTGATGATAGTTTTAAAGGGCGTATTCAAGAGCTTTGCAAAGAACTTAACGAGCCTTTTATGCACGCAAGTTATGCTTTAGAAAATGAATTAAAAGAGCTTGTGTTTTCTTTAGATAAGAATGTTAATATCGCTATTATAGGGCAGTTTTCAAGTGGTAAATCAAGTTTGCTAAATTTGATCTTGAGGTGTGATTGTTTGCCTACGGGTGTTGTTCCTGTTACTTTTAAACCTACTTTTTTACGCTATGCAAAAGAATATTTTTTAAGAGTAGAATTTGAAGATGGAAGTGATATTATCACAAATATAGAAAAATTAGCCTTTTATACGGATCAAAGAAATGAAGTAAAACAAGCAAAAAGTTTGCATATTTTTGCACCCATTCCTTTACTTGAAAAAATCACTCTTGTAGATACTCCAGGTTTAAATGCAAATGAAAATGATACTTTAACAACTCTTGATGAGCTTAAAAATATTCATGGGGCGATTTGGTTAAGTTTGATTGATAATGCAGGCAAAAAAAGTGAAGAAGATGCTATAAAAGCAAATTTAGAACTTTTAGGAGAAAATAGCATTTGTGTATTAAATCAAAAAGATAAATTAAACACAGAAGAGCTAGATAATGTTTTAAATTATGCAAAAAGTGTATTTTTAAAATATTTTGATGAGCTTATTACCATTTCTTGCAAAGAAGCTAAAGATGAGCAAAGCTATGAAAAATCTAATTTTCAATCTTTACTTGATTTTTTAACTCAGCTAGATACAACAGCTTTAAAAGAAAAATTTGTTAAAAGAAAAATTTTAAATTTATGCGAAATTTTAGAAGATGAAAACCAACTTTTTGTAGGTATTTTTGATCGTTTATTAAATCAATTTCAAAGTTATGAAAAGCATTTACTTTTAGCGTATGAAAAATTTTTAAAAGAGATTGAAATTTTAAATCATCAGATTTTAGAACAGCTTAAAAGCATTAGCGAAAGAATTTCTAGTGAAATTTTTGCAAGTGTTAAGGAAAAAGATGCTTATTTTTACAAAGAAAGCAAAGGATTTTTAAAGAAAGATTTATACACAAGATATGATTATAAAGCGCCTTATATTTCAAGCGACGATGCTTTTTTGGCGATGTTTTATAATAGTGATGTGATGAGTAAAGAGTTTAAAAAAATCAAAAATGAACTTTATAAATCTTTTGAAGAAATCAAGATGAAATTAAAAGATTTTATAAACATACTTGAAAGAGAAATTTTGCTTTTTAAAGCAGAATTTTCAAACATACAAAAAGATCACATTTTCCAAAGTGATAAAAATTTTAGTGAATTAAGAGCTTTTTGCAATGCAAGCGATGAGTACTTTTTGAAAGATTTTAAAGAGCTTTTATTTAAAAGTATTTTAGAACTTGATTTATTTTTTGAAAAATTAAATCTTAAGGCTTTTACAAATTATGAAAATGCTACAAAACTAAGCCTTGCATTTTTTAGTCGTAAAATCAATGAAAGCCGTGTTCTTTATGAGCTTGATAGTTCTGAATTTGTACTTTTTTATCCTAAAAAAAGTGAAATTTATGAAAGAGTTTTAAATGAATTAAATGTTTATGAGTTTGAAGCTTTGCTTATTAATAAGCCTATTTTGACAAAAATTGCAAAAAATTTTTTAGAACAAAGTCAAATTTTAATCCAAGAAAAAAGTAAATTTTTAGATCTTAAAAAAGCAGAACTTCGAAAAAGAAGAGTACAGATTTTAAATGTTAGAGAAAGTATAAAGGAAGATTGATGAGAATATTTTTAGCTTTATTTTTATTTTTTAATTCATTACTTGCATTAAGTGAATTAGAAGAAGGTTTAAAACTTTATGAAGCAAATAAATTTGATAAAGCTTATGAAATTTTTAAAAGCCTTTGTGAAAAAGATATTTCTAAAGCTTGTTTTTCTTTAGCTTTTATGTACGAAAGTGCTAAGGGTATGAGTAAGGATTTAAATCAAGCTTATAAATTTTATGATAAAGCTTGCAAATTAGGTTTAGCAAGTGCGTGTTCTAATATGGCTTTGCTTTTGCAAAATCAAGGTTATAAAAATGAAGCTCTTTTGGCTTTTAATAAAGCTTGTACTTTAGGAGAATCGTTAAGTTGTAATAATATAGCTTTATTTTATGAAAAAGAAAAAGATGGACAAATGGCCTCAAGTTTTTATAAAAGATCTTGTGATTTAAAAAATGCAAGAGCTTGTTATCAATTAGGGTCTTTATATGATAAAGGAGAGCTTGTTAAAGCAAGTGTAAAATCTGCCCTTGCTTTTTATTCTAAATCTTGCACTTTAGGTTTTGGTGAGTCTTGTTATTTGTTAGGACGCTATAATCAACTAGAAAAACAAGATTTAACAAAGGCAAAAAGATATTTTGGTATGGCTTGTGATCAAAAACATCAAGAAGCTTGTGCAGCTTATAAAGAACTTAATTCTAAAGATATAGAGCTTTATTAAAAGTTCTATTTTCATTGCTTTCAAAGATATTCTTAAATAAAATTAAGAATAACACAAAATTTATCGCTTTTTAAAGTTAAATTTATATTAATAGGGCTAATATAGTCTTGTTTAAATTATTATCAAGGAGAAGTAATGCAAGACAATATTATTGATCGCAGAAGCTTTTTTAAACTAGGGCTTTTAGGTGGTTCTGTAGTAGCAGCTAGTACTATAGGTGGCGGTGCTGTTTTAAAGGCAGCAGAACTTACGCATTCGCATCAAGCTTCACAAGGAAAATCAAATAAAGTTAGAGGTAGAATGTTTTTTCAAACTCAAACTGAATTTGATACCTTAAGTGCAGCCTGTGAAAGAATTTATCCTAAAGATGAGCAAGGAGAAGGAGCTATAGGTTTAGGTGTGCCTTATTTTATCGATAATCAGCTAGCTAGTGCTTATGGTTATAATGATAGAGAATATATGCAAGGACCTTTCATTGAGGGTAAAGCTGAACAAGGCTATCAAACTCCTATGCAACGCAAAGATATTTTTTTAGAAGGTGTGCATGCTCTTGAAGAAAATGCTCAAAAGCGTTATAAAAAATCTTTTTCTCTGCTTAAAGGTGGAGATCAGGATAAAATTCTAAGCGATTTTGAAAAAGGAAAAATTCAAACTACGGGTTTTAAATCTTCTTATTTTTTCACTCTTTTAAGAGATATGACAGTAGCTGGAGTTTTAGCTGATCCAATTTATGGTGGAAATGATAATAAAAATGGTTGGAGAATGATGCAATATCCAGGCGCACAAATGAGCTATGTGGATAAAATTGCAAGTGATGAATTTTTTAACATTGAACCTATGAGTTTAGCAGATATGGAGAGTTAAAATGGCTGAAGTATTAAAAAAAGTAGATGTGGTAACAGTTGGAGCAGGATGGACTGGAGGTATAGTGGCTGCAGAGCTTACTAAAGCAGGTTTGAATGTACTTAGTTTAGAACGCGGACATATGCAAAGTACTGAAAATTTTAATTTTATCCATGATGAGTGGAGATACGGGATTAATTATGGTTTGATGCAAGATTGCTCGAAAGACACTGTGACTTTTCGCCATGATCCTAGCGGTTTAGCCTTACCTTATCGTAAAATGGGTTCGTTTTTATTGGGTAATAATGTTGGCGGTGCAGGGGTGCATTGGAATGGTTGGACTTTTAGGTTTATGCCTTATGACTTTGAAATTCAAACCCTAAGCAAACAAAGATATGGTAATAAATTAGGTAATGATTATACCTTGCAAGATTGGGGTGTGACTTATAAGGATATGGAGCCTTATTATGATAGATTTGAAAAAACCTGTGGGGTATCAGGTGAGCCAAATCCTTTAGCGGAAAAAATGGGAGCTTTTAGATCCAGTCCTTATCCACAAGAACCTCTTGAAAATACTAAAATGCTTAAACGATTTGAAAGTGCAGCAAAAAGTTCAAATTTACACACTTATCGTTTGCCAGCTTCAAATTCTAAAGGTGGCTATACAAACCCTGATGGTCAAGATTTAGCTCCTTGTCAATACTGTGCGTATTGTGAGCGTTTTGGTTGTGAGTATGGCGCAAAAGCAAGTCCTTTAAACACAGTAATTCCAAAGGCTATGAGCACAGGTAAATACACTATACGCACTTATAGCAATGTAACGCAAATTCTTAAAAAAGACGGAAAAGTAACGGGGGTAAAATTTGTCGATACTAGAACGATGAAAGAGTATATTCAACCTGCTGATATAGTTGTGCTTACAAGTTATATGTTTAACAATGCTAAGCTTTTAATGGTAAGCAACATAGGTGAGCAATACGATCCAAAAACAGGTAAAGGAACTTTAGGTAGAAATTATTGTTATCAAATGAACATGGGTACAACAGCTTTCTTTGATGAGCAATTTAACACCTTCATGGGTTCAGGTGCTTTAGGAACTACGAGTGATGATTTTAACGGAGATAATTTTGATCATTCTAAGGAAAAATTCCTTCATGGAGCTATGATTTATAGCGTTCAGCTTGGAACTCGCCCTATGCAATCAGCCCCACTTCCAGCAGGAGCTCCAACTTGGGGTGCTGAATTTAAAAAAGCATTAAACTATAATTTCACAAGAGCTATTACCGTAGCAGGACAAGGTGCTTCTTTGCCTCATAAGAATAATTATTTAAGTCTTGATCCAACTTATAAAGATGCTTTTGGTATGCCACTTTTACGCTTAACTTATAATTTCACCGATCAAGATAGAGCTTTGCATAAATTTATTACAGATAAAACAGCTGAAGTAGCAAAAAGAATGCAAGGAGTAAAATCAATCAAAAAAGGTGCTTATCTTAAGGATTATAGCGTTGTGCCTTATCAATCTACTCATAACACAGGTGGAACAACAATGGGTGCAGATAGAGAAACTAGTGTGGTTAATACTTATTTACAACACTGGGATGCGGATAATCTTTTTGTTGTAGGAGCAGGAAATTTCCAACACAATAGTGGATATAATCCAACTGATACTGTGGGAGCTTTGGCTTATCGCTGTGCTGAAGGTATTTTAAAATATCATAAAAGTGGAAAAAGCTTAGCTTGATAATAACTTGAGAGTTTTTGAAAACTCTCAAGATTATAAATTTTAATTTTCTTCCGATATAGTATATAATATCAAGGAAGGCAAAAATGATTAATGGTATAAATTCTTATTCAAACTACAATTACACAAATAATACCTCAAATACAAAATCATCTAATGTCATAGCAAATAATAACCTTGTAAGTGATAAATCACAAGCGGTAGATAAAATTTTAGGCTATGGCGTAGATAAAGAGGGCTTTTTTACAAGTGATTTCAACGAAGCAGCAGGTTTGCCAAAAGATTATAAGATTTATGCAGATGGTTTAAATAATTTTGTAAATAACTTTATTAAAAGACAACCTTTTTACTCTCAAATATTGCTAAAACAATAGGAAATGCTTATAACTCTTTTTCTTCTTTTGTTAAAGATAAGGGATTAGGAGAAAGCTTTCAAGAACAGGATTTAAAAAATCTATCCCAAAAAGATGGGGTAAATTATTGGCAAGAATTACAAAGCGATAATGCTTTCATTTGGAAGCTTACTGATGAAAATATAGCAGATTTGGGTTCTAACAAATATCAAATACATGATAACAAAATATCTAAAGGTGGTGCTTTAATTGCGTTTTTTATAAATAATCTTAACACAATTAAAGGACAAACAACCTTATTGGGCAAATTAGCTGGACTTAATAGCGATACGGACAACAATGAAATAAAAGAATTTTTGTCCTTTATGAATAAAAATCCTTTAAAATACTCCTACGAGCAAGATGGCTGGGGCAATCCTATGGGAGATAGTTTATCAATATGGAATTATATAAATAGAGCCAAAAATTTAGGAGATGATAAACTAATAAAAACTATTAAGAATTTAGGAGATGAATACAATAAGCTTATTAATTCTAATATGAGCCTAGAAGAATTTAAAACCAAATATCTTGATTTTAAACAAAGACACGATGAGTTTGTAAAATCACTAGAAGAAGCAGAAAAGGCAAAAGGTGTAGATTATAGCAATCCTTTAAAAAATATAAATAGCAAAGAAACTTCAGAAGAAGGCAAAGAAAAGCCTTTTAAACCTATACAAGCAGAAAGTAAAAACAAAGAAACTTACAAAGATGATAATATAAGAAACGAACTTGTAAAAAAACTATTAGAAGGTAAATTTAGCACTAGTAAAGAATTAGAAATTCTTTTTGGTGTGAAATTTAGTGATGATGATGCAGGAGAATTTAATAAAATTCTTTCTTTAAATTCTGCACCAAAAAGTATAGATATTAAAGCTTGAAAATGCAAAAATTTAAATTATAAAAAGGATAAAAAATGTTAAATATTTTACATGCGAATTCAAGTCATCGTTTCCATAAGGAAATTTTTTATTTAAATTAAGAATTTTAAGATGCGATATTGAATTTAATGTCGTTATTTTGTGAGTTTTGTTGATAAGTTCTAGCAACAAAATTTTTAAAGTCTTTATCAAAATTTGAATTTTTATCGTTGTTTTTTGAATCTTTATCTGTTTTTTCTAAGCTATTTTCTGAATTTTTGTCATCTTTTTCTTTATTTTCTTCTTCTTTTTCTTTGGCTTCTTCGGCTTTAAGCTTCATTGCTTCAGCTCTTGCTTCAAATTCCATTTTTGCAGCATTTGCTGCAACTTTATAGTCTTGTGGGCTAGGATCAGCAGGAGCCATAGCTGCTGCTGCGATTTGTCTTGCATTGGCTATAGTTTCTTCTGGTGTGTTTCCTTTTTGCATGCTGATAGGAACTTCGCCCGCTGTAGCATACATTTGATTATCAGGGCCTCTTGTATAAGTAAAACTTGCAGCACCTGCTAAGCCGCCGCCCGCTGCTTGATGTGCAGCTTCATGAGCCTTTACATTTCTATCGATACTTTGGAGTTCGCGAACTTGAGCTACTTCTTTTTGGCTTAGCTCTACGCCATTAACTATTTGGGTTTGTTCGCCATTTTTTTCTTTATCATCTTTATTTTCGCTAAGATTTTTTTCATCTTTTTGAGTGGAATCAGATTGATTTGTTTTATCAAAAGAAGGTTTGCTAGAGTAGTAATCATAAGAGTTATAACTTGAACTAATTTGCATTTATCCTCCTTTTTGTTTTTTAAATTTTAGGAATTTTAACGCATTTTGACTTAAAAATTTGATAAATTTTGTAAAATAATCATAAATACAATTTCAAAGGAATGTAATGATTTATGAAAATGATTTGATTTATATAGATAAAGAGGAGGCTCAAGTGCCTTGGCTTAAAATTTTTACTAAAGAAATTTATAAAGAATTTAGCGATTGTCCTTTAGAGTTGCAAAAGGAACTTTTTGAAAAAATTTTACTTTGTGAAAAGGCTATGATAGAATTTTACAAACCTGAAAAAATCAATATCGCCTCTTTTGCAAATTATGTGCCAAGGGTGCATTTTCATGTTATGGCAAGATTTAAAGAAGATGCGTTTTTTCCAGAGTGTATGTGGGGGAAACAGCAAAGGGAAGTAATAAAGCTTGATTTGCCTAAATTTGAAGAATTTGTAAAATTTTTAAATAGTAAAATTTTTTAATTTTTATTAATGATTTGTTATGTTTTATCTAATAAAATTTTTATATTGAAAATTACTATAAAAAAGGAAAAAAATGAAAAAAGTTTTATTAAGTTCATTGGTTGCGGTGTCTTTGTTAAGCACAGGTTTGTTTGCTAAAGAATATACTTTAGATAAAGCACATACAGATGTAGGTTTTAAAATCAAACATTTACAAATTAGCAATATAAAAGGAAATTTCAAAGATTATTCTGCGGTGATTGATTTTGATCCTGCGAGTGCTGAATTTAAAAAGCTTGATGCAACTGTAAAAATCGCATCTGTAAATACAGAAAATCAAACAAGAGATAATCACTTACAACAAGATGATTTTTTCAAAGCAAAAAAATATCCTGATATGACTTTTACAATGAAAAAATATGAAAAAATCGATAATGAAAAAGGC
Source organism: Campylobacter jejuni (assembly GCF_001457695.1). Taxonomy (NCBI): domain Bacteria; kingdom Pseudomonadati; phylum Campylobacterota; class Epsilonproteobacteria; order Campylobacterales; family Campylobacteraceae; genus Campylobacter; species Campylobacter jejuni. The sequence continues at coordinate 388,386 of NZ_LN831025.1, forward strand.
AAAATGACAGGAACTTTAACTATAGCTGGAGTTTCTAAAGATATCGTTTTAGATACTGAAATCGGCGGTGTAGCTAAAGGCAAAGATGGAAAAGAAAAAATAGGCTTTTCTTTAAATGGAAAAATCAAACGCTCTGATTTTAAATTTGCAGCAAGTACTTCAACTATTACTTTAAGTGATGATATTAATTTAAATATCGAAGTTGAAGCAAACGAAAAATAATTTTTTAGTCTAAGAGTCTTGCTCTTAGACTTTGTAAATTTTTATCCAAATTTTCTTCACTTTCTTGCCAAATCAATTTAAAATCTGGTTTAAAATTTTCATTTTCTAAATTAAATTCTGTGTTTTTCAAGGTGGATTCTAAAAAAGCAAGATGATTTAAAGCTTGATTTTTATCATTAAAAATTAAAATAAAATCATTGTCTACGATGAAAATTTTTGCTCTAAAGCGTTTTAAAATTTTTGCAATTTGTTTTAAGATGAGTTTGGCATAGCTTTCTTTAGTATCTTTTAGTTCATTAAAATGAAGCAAGGCAATGATATAGTTGTTTTTTCCCTTTGTAAAGCGTGTAAGGCTTTTTTCATTAGGTAGTTTTGTTAAGGTGTCAAAAAAAGCCAATCTATAAGCGTGATTTAAAAGATAAAAACAAAAAACTAAACTTGCAAATTCAAAATACCTTATTCCTGCTCCTTCTTGAAATAAAAACTGAAAATATGCAGCAAAAAATGCGATAATAAGATAATATTCTTTAGTTTTAAAGGTTTTGATAAAAACAAGCATTAATCCGACTAAAAAAAATAAAAATCCTAATTCACTCACAGGCTTAAAAAAATTTAATGTAATAAAATGGAATTCTAAACCAGCGCTATTAAAAGTAGTATTTCTAGGTAAAATGATACTTAAAATACCTATAAAAATAAGGGTTGTAATTGAAGCGATATTTTTTTTATTTAAAATTAAAATATGATGTTTTCCAAGGCAAAATAAGGTAAAAACCATAGGTAAAAACAAAGCTACAAATAAATTAGCTTGAAAAAAACTTGTATAAAAATAAGGCAACTTAGCTCCTAATAGCACTGAAGTCAAAAAGAAAATTCTTGAATTTTTAAAGTAAAAGGATAATACAAGTGCTGAAATTTCAAAAATAAAACTCAATGATATTAAAAAATCTAACAAAAACATTTCAAATCCTTGATTTTAATAAATAGTGATAATTGTATAGAAAAAAGCTTAAAAGTGGATTTTATTTAAATTTAGCAATCTCATCTTGTATAGTTTGTTCTATATGAAGCAATTCTTCATGAGTTTTTTTGCTATTTTCTAAAAGTTCATCAAATTTAAAGCCAAGCATAACAATACGATATAAATTGGGTTTATATTTTCTCCAATTATATAAAGTGCTAACATCAATGTCTAGTTCGTATGCCATATCACGCTTGCTCTTTTTTGTCATTTTTTACCTTAAAAATTTAGCCTTTAAAAAATTTTACATTAAAATTTCTTTATTAAAAACACTTGAAATATTCAATCTTTTATATAAAATATATTTAATATTTCAATATTAATTAAGTTATAGTATGGAATAATTCGAGATATTTTTTAATTTTCAAGAAGTAGTTATGGATTTCAATTCGGTTCTTTTCAGCATTGGCGATAAATTGCCAAAAGATGCAACATCTACCGTGATGCTAAAAGAGAAATTTGATCGCTTAAATGAGGATAAACAAAAAGAAGTAGTAGCACAGCTTTCAATGATAAAGCTAAAAAGTCCCGCTCTAGTATTTTGGGTAGGGATTTTTTTATTTGGTGCTTTTGGAGTGGGTCGTTTTATGATAGGAGATTGGGTTTTAGGGCTTATACGCTTGGGAATTACAATTGTAGCTATGTTTTGCAGTATTTTAATGATTACATATAGTGCTTTAGGGATAATATATGGTTTGTTGTGGCTTGTTAATTGGATTTGGTGGATTGTAGATATGTTTTTAGTAAATTTTGTTTTTGTGGCAAGTGAGGTTTAGAATTCTTAAGCAATAAAGAAAATTGCTTTTAAATATTTTATCTGCTGCTCCAAATATTGCACAGGTTTTTTTAGAGATTACAAGTAATAATGGTGAACTTGGTACAGATGAAGAGAAACTAAAATATTATTTAGGTGAACAAAAAAGGAGGAAATTAATGAAATGTTTTAATGCGAAATTTATGTTTGTTGGAATTTTGGCAGTATTTTTGAGTGCTTGTAGTAGCGGTATTCCAAAATGTAGTGATCAAGATGTACAAAATGTTTTAACTGAGATTATTTTAGAACACAATTTTGGTAGATTTTCTGAGGTTGATCGTAAAAAGTTGAAATTTACTTATAGCGGTTTTATGAGCGATTTAACCGATAAGGAAAGTAAAATACAGTATTGTAAAGCTCAAGTAAAAGCAAATGGAAGCATTGATTCTCGCCCTTACAAATGGGATGCTTGGATCGAGTATTTTGCTAGATATACTGATGATGGTATGGTATATGTAGAAATTACCAGATAACTTTTTAAGGCAAAAATGCCTTAAAAAGTTAATTTTGAGGAGACTGGATATGGACTATAATGTTTTTCTTTTAAATATACAAGATAAAATAAATCAAGAAGATTTTTTCAATTTAAAGCTTAAGTTTGAACAATTACAAAATAAAAAAGAAGCTTTATCAAATTTGGTATTTTTAAGACTTCAAGATCCTATAAAACCTCTAATTATGAGTATGATATGTGGTTTTTTAAGTTTAGGTTGGTTGGCAATCGATAGATTTATGATAAAAGACTATGCATTAGGAATATTGCGTATAATATTATCTTTATTTCCTTGTGTGTTATTTTTGATACTAGGAATTAGCTATGAAAATGATTCTAACTTAGATATTTCTGAAATTTTTTTCGGGTTGTTTGGAATTTTTCTATTATTGGCCATTATTTGGTGGGGAGTAGATTTATTTTTAGTCTATAAAAAAATTAAAAAACAAAATTATAATAAAATTATAGAATTTATTTTTAACTATCAAAAAATTTAATTTTAAAATTAAAAATTCAAGTCTTTTTTTGATACAATTTCTTAAAAATTTTTATAAGTAAAAAATTTAAGGAAAATCATGGTTGAAGTAAAAAATCTTACTATGCGTTTTGCAAATCAGCTTTTATTTGAAAATGTGAATTTAAAGCTTGTTCGAGGACAAAGATATGGACTTATCGGTGCTAATGGTGCAGGAAAATCGACTTTTTTAAAAATTCTTTCAGGAGAAATTGAGTCAAGTAGTGGTGAAATAGTATTTGATGAAGGTTTAAAAATCGCAGTTTTAGGACAAGATCAATTTGCTTTTGAAAACTACACCATCAAAGATGCGGTGATGTGTGCAAATAAGCGTTTGTATGAGGCTTTAAAAGAAAAAGAAAAGCTTTATATGAGCGAGGAATTTACAGATGAGATCAATGAGCGTTTAGGTGAGCTTGAGATAATAACGGCCGAAGAAGATCCAAATTATGATTGTGAAACGCGTTGTGAAAAAATTTTAAGTTCTTTAAAGATTAAAGATTTTGATGCTTTGATGAGCACCTTGCAAAGTGCGGATAAATTTAAAGTCTTACTAGCTCAAGTGTTGTTTTTGGGTGCGGATGTGCTTTTTTTAGATGAGCCTACAAATAACCTTGATTTAGAGGCGATTTCTTGGCTTGAAAATGAACTTTTAAGACATGAAGGAACTTTGGTTGTCATCTCTCATGATAGGCATTTTTTAAATAAAATTTGCACAAGAATTTTGGATGTGGATTTTAAACAAATTCGTGATTTTGCGGGAAATTACGATGATTGGTATATGGCTTCAACGCTTTTGGCAAAACAAGCTGAGCTTAAACGCGATAAAACCTTGAAAGAAAGAGAAGAATTAGAAAATTTTATTCGCCGTTTTAGTGCAAATGCTTCTAAGGCAAAACAAGCCACAAGCCGTGCTAAGGCACTTGAAAAACTAGAACTTGAAGAGATTAAAATTTCAAGCCGTAGAGACCCTAGTATAGTGTTTAGAACCAATCGTGAAATAGGTAATGAAGTTTTAGAATTTAAAGGTATAGGCAAGGCTTATGATAAACAACTATTTTCAAACTTGGAGTTAAAAATAGAAAAAAATGATAAAATCGCTTTGATTGGGGCAAATGGTGTGGGCAAAAGTACTTTGGCAAAAATCATCGCTCATGCTATAAGTCCAGATAGTGGATCTATGCACCTTGGGGCAACTATAGAGCTTGGATATTTTCCTCAAGATACAAGTAATTTAATTTGTGAAAATTTGAAACTTTACGAATGGCTTATGAGTGAAAAATTTAAAGATCTAGATGAAATCCGCAAGTGTTTAGGTAGAATGCTTTTTAGTGGCAGCGATCAAGAAAAAATGGCAGCAAGTTTAAGTGGGGGTGAAAAACATCGTTTAATGCTTTCTCGTTTAATGCTAGAGCGTCCGAATTTCTTGCTTTTAGACGAACCTGATAACCATTTAGATCTTGAAAGTATTATTGCATTGGGTGAAGCTTTGTATAATTTCAAAGGTGTAGTGCTTTGTATCAGCCACGACAGGGAGTTAGTTTCTGCTTTTGCTAATAGAATTTGGCATTTAGAAAATGCTAAGCTTACGGATTTTCGTGGAACTTATCAAGAATTTTTAGGAGAAAATGATGGCTAAATTTAGAATTCAATACAGCGCAGGTTTTGGGCACTATACGCAAAATCACAAGGGTTTTGGGCCTACGATTTATATAGAAGAAGTCGTAGAGTTTGATAATGGCAAGGATTATTTTGATTATATAGATTTTTATAAAACTTATTCAAAGAGCGATGATACTTATTTTCATATCAGTTTTTTAGAAGATAGACCTCTAAGCGATAAAGAGATCACGATTCGCAATGAATACCGCAAAATGCGTGATGAAAACTGTAAAAAAGCCAAGGAAGAATTTATAACCAATAATGAGCTTGATGTGGAGCATTTGCCTACTCATCATGATTGAAAAACATTAATTTTTACATAAAAAAAGGAATACTTTTTGCTTGTATAGTTTTTGCATATTTTGAAAGGAGAAAACTATGCAGGTAAATTATAGAACGATCAGCTCGTATGAATACGATGCTATTAGTGGTCAGTATAAACAGGTTGAAGATTATTCTTCATCTGGAAATTCTGATTTTATGGATATATTAAATAAGGCGGATGAGAAGTCAAGCGGAGATGCTTTAAATTCTAGCAATAGTTTTCAAAGCAATGTGCAAAACTCAAATTCAAATTTAAGTAATTATGCTCAAATGTCAAATGTTTACGCTTATCGTTTTAGACAAAATGAAGGCGAGTTGTCTATGAGAGCTCAAAGTGCTAGCGTTCACAATAATCTTGCACAACAAGGTGCAAATGAACAAAGTAAGAATAATACTTTGTTAAATGATTTATTGAACGCAATTTAATCAAAAGCTCCATTTTGGAGCTTTTGTATTTACTTGCAAGAATTTATAATTTCTCTATTTCAAAAGGTGCAAAATTTTTACAAAAAATTTCAAATTCTTGCTCCTCTTTTTCATTTAATTTGATATGTAATATAGCTTTGCAATCCTTAAAATCTTTTGTGAAATTAAAAGAATAAGTTTTTAAAAAATGTTCAAAACGATTTAAATTTTTTAAATCAATAGCAATGGTTATATTTTTTTTCAATTCAAATGAAAGTAAAGAAGAATTATTGATCACGGCATTTGCCGCATCACTATAGGCTCTTACAAGTCCCCCTGTACCAAGTTTTATACCGCCAAAATATCTTACAGTGATTAAAGCCGCATTGATAAGATCATAGCCCCTTAGAACATTTAAAGTTGGCATTCCAGAAGTTCCTTTAGGCTCTCCATCATCGCTTTTATCTTCTACAATTTGATTAAAATCATTTAAAACACGATAAGCATAGACAAAATGAACAGCTTTTGGATGTTCTTTTTTTAGCGTTTCTATTAAAAATTTAAAATCTTTAAAAGGGCAAAGAAAAGATAAGAAAATAGATTTTTTAATATCGATTTGTGTTTGAAAAATTTGATCAATAGTTTGCATTTTTGCCTTTTTTGTTTAAAATTATACTTATAAAAACTAAAATCAATTTGATGTTAATTTTTAAGATATTTGATATTTATATGATTTGCATTGATATTTTAAGTTTAATTTTGTAAAATTTTCATTATGGAAAAAATCAAAAATTATAAACTTATCATCATTTTACTTAGTCTTGATTTGTTGGCTTTGCTTTATGGAATTTCAACACTGAGTATTAGTGCTGATGAAGCTGATATTTATTTTGGTGAGCAGGGTAAATCACTTATTTTTTCCCATAGTTTGCTTTATTATATATCTCATTTTGGAACTTTTATTTTTGGGCAAAATGATTTTGGTTTAAGGCTTCCTTTTTTATTTTTTCATTTTTTAAGTTGTTTGCTTTTGTATTTGCTAGCTTTAAAATATACTAAAACTAAAATTGATGCTTTTTTTTCTTTATTGTTATTTGTTTTATTGCCGGGTACTGTTGCAAGTGCTTTACTGGTTAATGCCGCATCTTTGGTGATTTTTTTAACCCTTGCTATATTATGTGCTTACGAATATGAAAAAAAATGGCTTTTTTATATATTATTGATTATAGTATTATTTGTTGATAAATCTTTTAATATTTTATTTTTAACTTTTTTCTTTTTTGGGATTTATAAAAGAAATGCTATTTTATTTACCTTATCTCTTGTTTTGTTTGGAGCGAGTATCAGTTTTTATGGTTTTGATACAGGTGGTCGTCCAAGAGGTTATTTTTTAGATACCTTAGGAATTTTTGCTGCATGTTTTTCTCCTTTGGTTTTTGTGTATTTTTTTTATACTATTTATCGTTTGACTTTTCAAAAATATAAAAATTTATTATGGTTTTTAATGAGCGTAACATTTGTATTTTGTTTGTTGCTTTCTTTAAGACAAAAACTTTTTTTAGATGATTTTTTGCCTTTTTGTGTTATTTGCACTCCTTTGCTTATAAAAACTTTAATGCAAAGTTATAGAGTGAGATTGCCAGTTTTTCGATTAAGGCATAAAATCTTTATAGAATGTTCTATAATTTTTTTGATATTTTGTTACTTTTTAATCGTCGCTAATCAATTATTGTATTATTTTATAAACAATCCAAATCGTCATTTTGCCAATAATTATCATTTTGCTAAAGAATTGGCGCTAGAATTAAAAAAACAAGATGTTTTAGAGCTTGCAACAGCCCCAAGTTTGCAAAAAAGATTGCGATTTTATGGAATAAAAAATAGCAATAAGTTTTATTTAAAAGCTTTAAAACAAGCCGATAAGCATGATATGGACAAAAAAATTGTTAAAGTAAAACTTGGAAAATATGAAAAAGTATATCAGATTTTAAACTATGATTAAAGCTTTCAGTTTGTTGGAATTTGTGTTTATAATTCTCATTTTAGGTATAGTTTTTAATTTAGGCAGTCTTTACTTAAAAAAAGACAATCTGCTAGAAGGCGCAATACAAATTCTTAATGATATCCAATATACCCAAAGTTTAGCCATGATGCAAGAAGGTATAAGAGTTGATGAGTTGGCTATCGCAAAAAGAGAGTGGTTTAAAAGTAAGTGGCAGATTTATTTTATAAAATCAGCTGCTACAGGTTATGATCAAACATATACTATTTTCTTGGATAAAAATGGCGATGGAAATGCTAATTTAGGTAAAACTGAAATCAATATAGATAGAGAAATTGCTGTTGATGTAATCAATCATAACAAATTAATGAATTCAGGTCAAAGTGGGGTTATTAGTAAAGATGATGAAAAAACTACACAAAGATTTAATATTACAAAAAGATTCGGAATAGAAAAGGTTGAATTCAAAGGATCTTGTTCGAGATTTACCAGATTAGTATTTGATGAAATGGGCAGAGTGTATTCTCCGTTAAAAAATGCCAATTATGCATATGAAAAAACTTTAGCAAAGAATAATTCAGATTGCATTATACGTTTGTTATCAAAAAAGCATGCTCTTTGTATCGTTATAGATACGCTTAGCGGTTATGCTTATATTCCAGATTTTAAAACACTTAAAGGTCAATTTGTTAATATAAAAAATAAAAATTACGAGTGCTCTAAAATATAGCCCCCATTTTTCAACCCACCAAATACTTAATATAAATACTTACACAAATATTTATACTATTTAATCCTTTATTTAATCCCCTTTTAAGTTTAATTGGTTATACTTTCATTTCCTTTTTTGAAAAAAGGACTTAAAATCTTTTAAATTATAAAGTTTCACTAGCTTAGTAGATTTTATAAATTAACTCTTTTGGTTTTTATCTTATAAACTAAAAGCTTTTTTATAAATCTTGTTTTTTAATTTAAAAACTTTTCTTTTAAAAATGGTTTTTTGTTTTGTTCTTTTAAATTAGTATTGTTATTCAAATCTTATTAGTCAATCTTTGAAATCTAAATAAGTGATCGATTGAGCCAGAAAGATTTAGGCATAAGCAATTATGTAAAATCTATTCAATCTAATAATTAAAAAGATTAAAAACTTTTCTTTTAATCTTTCATAACTTTTTCTTTGAAGAAAAAGATTAAACTATCTATAATTTTTATGGAGAGTTTGATCCTGGCTCAGAGTGAACGCTGGCGGCGTGCCTAATACATGCAAGTCGAACGATGAAGCTTCTAGCTTGCTAGAAGTGGATTAGTGGCGCACGGGTGAGTAAGGTATAGTTAATCTGCCCTACACAAGAGGACAACAGTTGGAAACGACTGCTAATACTCTATACTCCTGCTTAACACAAGTTGAGTAGGGAAAGTTTTTCGGTGTAGGATGAGACTATATAGTATCAGCTAGTTGGTAAGGTAATGGCTTACCAAGGCTATGACGCTTAACTGGTCTGAGAGGATGATCAGTCACACTGGAACTGAGACACGGTCCAGACTCCTACGGGAGGCAGCAGTAGGGAATATTGCGCAATGGGGGAAACCCTGACGCAGCAACGCCGCGTGGAGGATGACACTTTTCGGAGCGTAAACTCCTTTTCTTAGGGAAGAATTCTGACGGTACCTAAGGAATAAGCACCGGCTAACTCCGTGCCAGCAGCCGCGGTAATACGGAGGGTGCAAGCGTTACTCGGAATCACTGGGCGTAAAGGGCGCGTAGGCGGATTATCAAGTCTCTTGTGAAATCTAATGGCTTAACCATTAAACTGCTTGGGAAACTGATAGTCTAGAGTGAGGGAGAGGCAGATGGAATTGGTGGTGTAGGGGTAAAATCCGTAGATATCACCAAGAATACCCATTGCGAAGGCGATCTGCTGGAACTCAACTGACGCTAAGGCGCGAAAGCGTGGGGAGCAAACAGGATTAGATACCCTGGTAGTCCACGCCCTAAACGATGTACACTAGTTGTTGGGGTGCTAGTCATCTCAGTAATGCAGCTAACGCATTAAGTGTACCGCCTGGGGAGTACGGTCGCAAGATTAAAACTCAAAGGAATAGACGGGGACCCGCACAAGCGGTGGAGCATGTGGTTTAATTCGAGGATACGCGAAGAACCTTACCTGGGCTTGATATCCTAAGAACCTTATAGAGATATGAGGGTGCTAGCTTGCTAGAACTTAGAGACAGGTGCTGCACGGCTGTCGTCAGCTCGTGTCGTGAGATGTTGGGTTAAGTCCCGCAACGAGCGCAACCCACGTATTTAGTTGCTAACGGTTCGGCCGAGCACTCTAAATAGACTGCCTTCGTAAGGAGGAGGAAGGTGTGGACGACGTCAAGTCATCATGGCCCTTATGCCCAGGGCGACACACGTGCTACAATGGCATATACAATGAGACGCAATACCGCGAGGTGGAGCAAATCTATAAAATATGTCCCAGTTCGGATTGTTCTCTGCAACTCGAGAGCATGAAGCCGGAATCGCTAGTAATCGTAGATCAGCCATGCTACGGTGAATACGTTCCCGGGTCTTGTACTCACCGCCCGTCACACCATGGGAGTTGATTTCACTCGAAGCCGGAATACTAAACTAGTTACCGTCCACAGTGGAATCAGCGACTGGGGTGAAGTCGTAACAAGGTAACCGTAGGAGAACCTGCGGTTGGATCACCTCCTTTCTAGAGTACAAAGTAATAAGTCTCACAACTATTACTTCAATATATAAACTCAATTGATTCTTGTTTAGATTTCAAAGATTGATGATAAAGCTAATTGTTTATGGGGAATTAGCTCAGCTGGGAGAGCGCCTGCTTTGCACGCAGGAGGTCAGCGGTTCGATCCCGCTATTCTCCACCATCTATTAAGGGCCTATAGCTCAGCTGGTTAGAGTGCACCCCTGATAAGGGTGAGGTCACAAGTTCAAGTCTTGTTAGGCCCACCATAAAAAAGATTTGAATAAAAAAGCTTTAAAATCTAAAGCAAGTATATAAAGTAGATTAAATATAAAATACAAACTCTATACTTAGATTTATTTTTATCTTTAACTATAAAAGAATATACTTTAATAAATATAAATAACATATACATTATGTATTTATATTTATAATGAGATTATTTAATATATATGCTTCCTTTAGGTTTTAAACCTAAATGTTCTTTTTAATTATCATTGTTAAGAGTCACAAGCAAGTTTTAATAAAAACAATTTTACAGGACTTGTTAAAGGATAAAACCTATTTATCTTTTCTTTGGTTTAACTTATATCTTTTAATTATCTTTATTTCTATAATAAAGAGAATATTAGATTTAAGATTTATAAATTAAAGACAAGTTTCAAACTCACAGCTTAGTTGAGACTAAATCATTTAGTTTTATATTAAGTGTTTGAATGCTTTCCGTCTTAAGATAAAGAAGTCTTATCATAAAAACTTTAACAAGGAAGTGATGCGTTTTAGAATCAATAATAAAAGGTAAAAAAAGGTAAGCTACTAAGAGCGAATGGTGGATGCCTTGACTGGTAAAGGCGATGAAGGACGTACTAGACTGCGATAAGCTACGGGGAGCTGTCAAGAAGCTTTGATCCGTAGATTTCCGAATGGGGCAACCCAATGTATAGAGATATACATTACCTATATAGGAGCGAACGAGGGGAATTGAAACATCTTAGTACCCTCAGGAAAAGAAATCAATAGAGATTGCGTCAGTAGCGGCGAGCGAAAGCGCAAGAGGGCAAACCCAGTGCTTGCACTGGGGGTTGTAGGACTGCAATGTGCAAGAGCTGAGTTTAGCAGAACATTCTGGAAAGTATAGCCATAGAGGGTGATAGTCCCGTATGCGAAAAACAAAGCTTAGCTAGCAGTATCCTGAGTAGGGCGGGACACGAGGAATCCTGTCTGAATCCGGGTCGACCACGATCCAACCCTAAATACTAATACCAGATCGATAGTGCACAAGTACCGTGAGGGAAAGGTGAAAAGAACTGAGGTGATCAGAGTGAAATAGAACCTGAAACCATTTGCTTACAATCATTCAGAGCACTATGTAGCAATACAGTGTGATGGACTGCCTTTTGCATAATGAGCCTGCGAGTTGTGGTGTCTGGCAAGGTTAAGCAAACGCGAAGCCGTAGCGAAAGCGAGTCTGAATAGGGCGCTTAGTCAGATGCTGCAGACCCGAAACGAAGTGATCTATCCATGAGCAAGTTGAAGCTAGTGTAAGAACTAGTGGAGGACTGAACCCATAGGCGTTGAAAAGCCCCGGGATGACTTGTGGATAGGGGTGAAAGGCCAATCAAACTTCGTGATAGCTGGTTCTCTCCGAAATATATTTAGGTATAGCGTTGTGTCGTAATATAAGGGGGTAGAGCACTGAATGGGCTAGGGCATACACCAATGTACCAAACCCTATCAAACTCCGAATACCTTATATGTAATCACAGCAGTCAGGCGGCGAGTGATAAAATCCGTCGTCAAGAGGGAAACAACCCAGACTACCAGCTAAGGTCCCTAAATCTTACTTAAGTGGAAAACGATGTGAAGTTACTTAAACAACCAGGAGGTTGGCTTAGAAGCAGCCATCCTTTAAAGAAAGCGTAATAGCTCACTGGTCTAGTGATTTTGCGCGGAAAATATAACGGGGCTAAAGTAAGTACCGAAGCTGTAGACTTAGTTTACTAAGTGGTAGGAGAGCGTTCTATTTGCGTCGAAGGTATACCGGTAAGGAGTGCTGGAGCGAATAGAAGTGAGCATGCAGGCATGAGTAGCGATAATTAATGTGAGAATCATTAACGCCGTAAACCCAAGGTTTCCTACGCGATGCTCGTCATCGTAGGGTTAGTCGGGTCCTAAGTCGAGTCCGAAAGGGGTAGACGATGGCAAATTGGTTAATATTCCAATACCAACATTAGTGTGCGATGGAAGGACGCTTAGGGCTAAGGGGGCTAGCGGATGGAAGTGCTAGTCTAAGGTCGTAGGAGGTTATACAGGAAAATCCGTATAACAATACTCCGAGAACTGAAAGGCTTTTTGAAGTCTTCGGATGGATAGAAGAACCCCTGATGCCGTCGAGCCAAGAAAAGTTTCTAAGTTTAGCTAATGTTGCCCGTACCGTAAACCGACACAGGTGGGTGGGATGAGTATTCTAAGGCGCGTGGAAGAACTCTCTTTAAGGAACTCTGCAAAATAGCACCGTATCTTCGGTATAAGGTGTGGTTAGCTTTGTATTAGGATTTACTCCGAAAGCGAAGAAACTTACAACAAAGAGTCCCTCCCGACTGTTTACCAAAAACACAGCACTCTGCTAACTCGTAAGAGGATGTATAGGGTGTGACGCCTGCCCGGTGCTCGAAGGTTAATTGATGGGGTTAGCATTAGCGAAGCTCTTGATCGAAGCCCGAGTAAACGGCGGCCGTAACTATAACGGTCCTAAGGTAGCGAAATTCCTTGTCGGTTAAATACCGACCTGCATGAATGGCGTAACGAGATGGGAGCTGTCTCAAAGAGGGATCCAGTGAAATTGTAGTGGAGGTGAAAATTCCTCCTACCCGCGGCAAGACGGAAAGACCCCGTGGACCTTTACTACAGCTTGACACTGCTACTTGGATAAGAATGTGCAGGATAGGTGGGAGGCTTTGAGTATATGACGCCAGTTGTATATGAGCCATTGTTGAGATACCACTCTTTCTTATTTGGGTAGCTAACCAGCTTGAGTTATCCTCAAGTGGGACAATGTCTGGTGGGTAGTTTGACTGGGGCGGTCGCCTCCCAAATAATAACGGAGGCTTACAAAGGTTGGCTCAGAACGGTTGGAAATCGTTCGTAGAGTATAAAGGTATAAGCCAGCTTAACTGCAAGACATACAAGTCAAGCAGAGACGAAAGTCGGTCTTAGTGATCCGGTGGTTCTGTGTGGAAGGGCCATCGCTCAAAGGATAAAAGGTACCCCGGGGATAACAGGCTGATCTCCCCCAAGAGCTCACATCGACGGGGAGGTTTGGCACCTCGATGTCGGCTCATCGCATCCTGGGGCTGGAGCAGGTCCCAAGGGTATGGCTGTTCGCCATTTAAAGCGGTACGCGAGCTGGGTTCAGAACGTCGTGAGACAGTTCGGTCCCTATCTGCCGTGGGCGTAAGAAGATTGAAGAGATTTGACCCTAGTACGAGAGGACCGGGTTGAACAAACCACTGGTGTAGCTGTTGTTCTGCCAAGAGCATCGCAGCGTAGCTAAGTTTGGAAAGGATAAACGCTGAAAGCATCTAAGCGTGAAGCCAACTCTAAGATGAATCTTCTCTAAGCTCTCTAGAAGACTACTAGTTTGATAGGCTGGGTGTGTAATGGATGAAAGTCCTTTAGCTGATCAGTACTAATAGAGCGTTTGGCTTATCTTTAATAAAGCATCACTTCCTTGTTAAGGTTTTTAAGAATACTTTAAATATAGATAATATTTAGAGTTTAGTAGAAATCTTTCAAGTAGAGTTTGTATTAGAACTTGCTCTTAACATTGTTTTTTAAGTATTCTATATAAAAACTTATCAAAGATAAAAGATAAGAAAAAAGTAAAGAAATAAAAGATTAGGCTTTATTCTTAAATTCAATCTTTCAAAGAATATTTAAATAACAATGTCCGTGATTATACAGATGTGGAAACGCCTTGCTCCATCCCGAACCAAGAAGCTAAGCACATCGTGGGTGATGATACTACGCCTTACTGGCAGGGGGAAAGTAGCTCATTGCGGACTTGTTAAATATCTTCATTACTTACTTTATACATAAATCCTATGTTTATTTTTATTGTTGTTTTAGATGGTGCTTAGAATCGTGTTTAAAAAAGAGTTTGTTGCTGGTTAGGGTTTTTAGAGAGAATAGGGTGTTTTTAGGGGTTTGGAAGGTAATATTTGTATGAAAAGTAAAATAAATTAAATTTTATTCACGCATTCTTTAAAGATTTTTCCACGCTCTGCGTAAGAGTTAAACTGATCTAAACTTGCACAAGCGGGACTTAAAAGAGCCACTTCATTGATTTTTAAGCGATTTGAAATTTCATTTACAGCTTTAGATAAAACTTCACATTTATAGGCTTTCAAATTCGCTTTTTTTGCATAATCAAGCATTTTTTCAGTACTAATACCTATAGCATAGAGTTCTATATCAAATCCTTTCATAAAATCAAATAAATTACTAAGATCTACACCCTTATCATCTCCCCCTATGATAAGATGAATTTTTTTATCTTTATAGCGACTAAGTGCAGCCATTACAGCACTTTCATTTGTAGCTTTAGTGTCATTTACCCAAAGCCTATTTCGACTGTCTTTAAGCTCTTCGAGTTTATTTTTTTCCATTACAAAGCTATTTAAAAGCTCATAGCTTAAAGTATCAAGTAGAATTTTTTCTATGGCTAAAGCCATGATAGCATCGAGTAAAAAAGGACTTTTAAAGGAAATTTTTTCCGTATCAATGCCAAATTTAGCAGCCAGATCTTTTTCATCTTTATAGCTTATTATATGAGCTTTTGTTGGAGTATTTGCATAAATTTTAGGCAGTATTGCTACATCACATTCATTCATTCTTTTTAAAATGCTTAGCTTATCTTGAACATAATTATCAAAACTTCCATGCCAAGAAAGATGATCAGGACTTATAGGTAAAAGTGCATAAATTTCAGGTTTAGCTTTATGAGTATAGTGTAGGGTGAAAGATGAAGTTTCAAGTATCCAAAGTTTTGCATAAGGATCAAGCTCTGCTAAAGGAGTTCCAACATTTCCACCCATAACAGCACCAATGTGTGATAATAAATGTGTAGCCATTTGTGTGGTGGTGGTTTTGCCATTGGTTCCGCTTATCCAAACGGATTTTGGCATGATATCATAAAAAAAGTCATATTCGCTTTGTAAATTTTTTGCTTTTTGAATGAGTTTGTGCTTTGGTGGAAAACCTGGACTAGGAATTTCAATATCGCTTAAATTATCATCAAAATCATTAGGATTTAAAAGTAAATTTCCTAGTGTATCTTTTTTTGTTTTTGTAAAATGATCATCATAGATATCAAAAGGTCCAAATTTATCTACCAAATTTTCAGCAATAGCATGTGTGGTTTTTCCGTATCCAAAAAGTGAAATTTTCATTATCTTAGCTTTATTGATGCAAGTGCAAATAAATTTGAAAGTAGGGCTATCATCCAAAAACGCACTATAATTTTATTTTCTACCCAGCCAACTTTTTCAAAATGATGATGAATAGGTGCCATTTTAAAGACTCTTTTATTAAAAATTTTAAAACTTCCAACTTGTAAAATTACAGAAACAGTTTCAAGGACAAAAACAAAACCTATGAGTAAAAGTAAAATTTCATTTTTGCTAATGATAGCTAAAAATCCTATAAAGCCACCTAAAGCTAAACTTCCACTATCTCCCATAAAAACTTGTGCAGGATAACAGTTGTACCATAAAAATCCTATTAAAGCACCGATTAGTGCTGCACAAATAATCACTACTTCACCAAGTCCTTGAATTTTTGGCAAAAGTAAATATTCACTATAATTTAAATTTCCACTCAAATATAAGAATATCCCTAAAGTAGATAAAGAAAAAATGCTTGGAACTGTAGCTAAGCCATCAAGTCCATCGGTTAAATTTACAGCATTAGAGCTAGAAATTAAAACCAAAATCCAAAAAGCAATGGCAAAAATTTCCATATCAAAAAGAGGGTGTTTATAAAAAGGTATAAAAAGTTCCGTGCTAAGCTCTGAACTAAAATATAAAGGTAAGATGCAGATAAGTCCAGCGATGATTTGTGCTAAAAGCTTCATTCTTGGACTAAGTCCTGAATGATTATCTTTTTTTAGAACTTTGCCTAAATCATCTATGAGTCCTATCAAACAAAAAAGTATCAAACAAAGTAAAGCACTTATAGCAAAAATATTATCAAATTTGATACAAAATAAACTTGCGATTACTGCAGAACTGATGAAAATAAGCCCACCCATGGTTGGAGTATGACATTTGGTTTTATGAGTTTCTGGGGCGTATTCGTAAATAGGTTGACTAGCATTTTTAGCCTTTGCCCAAGTAATAAATTTAGGCATTAAAAATAAAGACAAACATAAAGCGATAAAAAATGCAAATCCTGCACGCACACTAATATAAGTAAAAAAAGCATAATGACTTAAATCTGAAAGATAATACAAAACCTAGCCTTCTTTTTGGTTTTTAAAAGTTTAATTTTAGTAAAATCTAACCAAAAAAATTCTTATAAAAGAGAGAAAAATGAAGCAAAAATGCGTTTTAATTATTACAGATGGAATAGGGTATAATAAGAATAGTAAGTTTAATGCTTTTGAAGCAGCTAAAAAACCAAGTTATGAAAAGCTTTTTAAGGAAGTTCCAAATTCTTTACTAAAAACGAGTGGTTTGGCTGTAGGTTTGCCAGAAGGACAAATGGGAAATAGTGAAGTAGGGCATATGTGCATAGGAAGTGGGCGTATTATTTATCAAAATTTAGTGCGTATTAATAAAGCCATTGAAAACAAAGAACTTGAAAAAAATGAGAATTTGCAAAAACTTTTAGCAAAATGTAAAAGAGTGCATATTATAGGGCTTTATAGTGATGGCGGAGTGCATTCTATGGATACACATTTTAAAGCCATGCTTGAAATTTGTGCGAAAAATGGCAATGAAGTTTTTGCTCACGCAATCACTGATGGGCGTGATGTAAGTCCAAAAAGTGGCTTAAATTTCATAAAAGATTTAAAAGAATTTTGTGAAAATCTAGGTGTGCATTTTGCTACACTTTGTGGGCGTTTTTATGCTATGGATAGAGATAAGCGTTGGGATAGGGTGAAAGAATATTATGAGTGTTTATTGGGTAAGGCTTATAAGGTGCCAAATTTATTAGAATACCTACAAAAATCTTACGATGAAAATATTACTGATGAGTTTATCAAAGCAGTGCAAAATGAGAATTATAAGGGTATGAGAGAAGAAGATGGCATTATCTTTATCAATTTTAGAAATGATAGAATGAAACAACTCGTTGAAGTGTTAAATTCTAAGGATTTTAAAGAGTTTGAGTGTGAAAAAGTCTTTGAAAATTTACTTACTATGAGTGTTTATGATGATAAATTTAAACTCCCTGTGCTTTTTGAAAAAGAAAAAATTGAAAATACTTTAGCACAAGTGATTTCTAAAGCAGGGCTTAGTCAGCTTCATACCGCAGAAACCGAAAAATATGCCCATGTAACTTTCTTTTTTAATGGCGGAAAAGAAGAGCTTTTGGAAAATGAAACAAGGGTTTTAATCCCAAGCCCCAAGGTAAAAACTTATGATGAAAAACCCCAAATGAGTGCTTTTGAAGTGTGTAATGCAGTGAAAAAAGGTATAGAAAAGGGCGAAGATTTTATAGTGGTAAATTTTGCAAATGGAGATATGGTGGGACATACAGGCGATTTTAATGCTGCTATAAAGGCTGTTGAGGCGGTGGATACTTGTTTGGGCGAGATTGTAGAATGTGCAAAAAAGCATGATTATGCTTTTATCATTACAAGCGATCATGGAAATTGCGAAGCTATGCAAGATGAAAAAGGAAATTTGCTTACCAATCACACTGCTTTTGATGTTTTTGTTTTTGTGCAAGCAAGGGGAGTTTCAAAGATTAAAGTCAATATGGGGCTGAGTAATATAGCTGCAAGCGTGCTTAAAATTTTAGACTTAGAAATTCCAAAAGAAATGAATGAGGCTTTATTTTAGTTTGTTTGCCTTTTTTATAAGAAATTTGTTAAGATTGCAATTTTTAAAATTAAACTTATTAAGGATAGATAATGAAATTTAGTGGAAAAAATGTTTTAATTACTGGAGCAAGTAAGGGTATAGGTGCTTCTATCGCAAAAACTTTGGCGGGTTTTGGACTTAAAGTTTGGATTAATTATCGTTCAAAACCTGAACTTGCAGATGCTTTAAAAGATGAAATTATTGCAAGTGGTGGCGTTGCTGCTGTGATTAAATTTGATGCAAGCAAAGAAGATGAGTTTGAAAATGGTGTAAAAACCATAGTGGAGAGCGATGGAGAGTTAAGTTATCTTGTAAATAACGCAGGCGTTACAAATGATAAACTTGCTTTAAGAATGAAATTAGAGGACTTTAGTGGCATTGTGGATACGAATTTAAGCTCAGCTTTTTTAGGTTGTAGAGAAGCTTTAAAAACCATGAGTAAAAAACGCTTTGGTGCTGTTGTGAATATCGCTTCTATTGTCGGAGAAATGGGTAATGCTGGACAAGTAAATTATTCTGCTAGTAAAGGTGGAATGATAGCTATGACTAAATCTTTTGCTAAAGAAGGAGCAAGTAGAAATTTACGCTTTAACTGTGTAACTCCAGGTTTTATAAAAAGCGATATGACTGAAGTTTTAAGCGATGAAATCAAACAAGTTTATCAAGATAATATCCCTTTAAAACGCTTTGCAGAACCTGAAGAAGTGGCTAATTGTGTAGCGTTTTTACTTAGTGATTATGCCTCTTATGTGACAGGTGATGTGCTTAAGATCAATGGTGGTTTATATATGTAAGGAAAAATGATGGATTTAAAAGAAATAGCACAATTTTTAGATGATAATGCACCGGCATTTTTAGCCACTTTAGGAACTTGTGGAAATCCTAGAGTGCGTCCTATACAAAGTCCATTGCTTATGGGAGATAAAATTTATTTTTGCACAGCAAACACAAAGGGACTTTTTAAACATATAAAAAATTACAATGGTATTGAATTTTGTTCTTGTGCAAAAGATGGGACTTTTTTAAGACTTAGAGCTAATGCGGTTTTTGAACCAAATTTAGAAGTTAAAAAAATGATGTTCGAAAAATACCCTTATCTTGTAAATCTTTATGAAACTCCACAAAATCCAAAATTTGAAGTTTTTTATCTTGATCATCTAAGCGCTAGAATGCAATTTATGAATGGAGAATTTAAGCTTTTTAAGGCTTAATGATTTGATAATTTTATTAACTATATATTAATTAAGATAAATATTATCTTAATTAATATTAACTTTTTGTTATTTTTTTAAGGTATAATCATTCCGTTTAATTTGCAAGGAATAGATTATGATATATTGCAAAAATTTTTTAATATTTATTTTATTATATTCATTTATCTTCTTTGATTACTTATCTTATGCTTTTTTATATTTACTAAATTATAAATTTGTTTTTAATCCATTTTATATTGAAAGGAGAGTTTGTTTTTGGATTTTTGGCATGCGGTTATGTAAGATTGACTTACATTAAAAAATTATTATTAATTTTTTTTAAATAAGGAGAATGATATGGGTGAATTTTCTAGAAGAGATTTTATAAAAACAGCCTGTATTAGTGTAGGAGCTTTAGCTGCAAGTTCAAGTGGGGTTTATGCCTTAGATGATTCATCTAAGATGGATAAAGATACAAATTTACCTTCTTGCGATGTTTTGGTAATTGGATCAGGTGGAGCAGGTTTGCGTGCTGCAGCCGCAGTGAGAAAAGAAAATCCAAAATTAAGCGTTGTAGTAGCTACAAAGATGATGCCATCTCGTAACGCAACTTGTATGGCAGAGGGTGGAATTAACGGAGTTACTGATTTTTCTAATGGAGATTCCTATAAATTACATGCTTATGATACTATTAAAGGCGGAGCTTATTTGGTAGATCAAGACTCGGCTTTAAAATTTTGTGAATTAGCTGGAAAGGCTATTTTTAATATGGATTTTATAGGAACCTTGTTTTCAAGAAATGAGCAAGGTGGAGTAGCTCAGCGTTTAATGGGAGGGGCTTCTAAAAAACGCTGTAACTATTCTGCAGATAAAACAGGTCATATTTTAATGCATTCTTGTTTAGATGATGCTATTAGCAGTGGTGTGAAATTTTTAATGGATCATGAACTTTTGGATATAGGTGTTGTGGATGGAAAATGCGAGGGTGTCGTTTTAAGAGATATACAAAGCGGTGGAATTTATCCTGTGTTATGCAAAGCTTTGGTGATTGCTACAGGGGGATACACAAGGATATTTTATAATAGAACTTCAACTCCTTTTATTGCCACAGGAGATGGCGTGGCAGCTGCTCTTAGAGCAGGACTTGGTTTTGAAGATCCTGAGATGATACAATTTCACCCAACAGGAGTTGCAAATGGTGGAACTCTTATTACAGAAGCGGCGCGCGGTGAAGGGGGATATCTTTTAAATAATCGTGGTGAGCGTTTTATGAAAAATTACCATGAAAAAATGGAGCTTGCACCGCGAGATGTGGTTGCGCGTGCTATAGAAACAGAAATTCGTGAAGGTAGAGGTTATGGCGAGGGACTTGGAGCTTATGTTTTGTGCGATGTACGCCACTTAGGAAAAGAAAAAATTTTAAAAGATTTACCAAAAATTCGTCACACTGCAATGCTTTTTGAAAATATTGATTTAGTAGATACTCCTGTACCTATCCGTCCAACGGCGCATTATTCTATGGGTGGAATTGAAGTGGCTAAATTTGAAGATATGAGTACTAAAATTGCTGGAATTTATGTAGGTGGAGAAGCTTCTTGCATTTCTATACATGGAGCTAATAGACTAGGGGGAAATTCTTTAGCCGATGCAGTTGTAACAGGGCATTTAGCAGGCATTGGTGCGACAAATTATGCTAAAGATGCAAGTTTTGGAAAAGGGGCAAAAACTCATGAACTTGCTCAAAAATGGCAGGTTAGATTTAAAGAAATTACAAATAATGGCGGAAATGGTCAAGAAATGTATGAATTGCGAGAAGAGCTAGGAAGTCAAAATTGGGATAATATGGGGATTTTTAGAACTCAAGAAAAACTCGATCTTCTAGCAAAAAATTTAGAAGATATACAAGCAAGATATGAAAAAATTCGTATTCCAAATCCTAATGAAGTGATGAATACTGCTTTTACAGATTATGTAGAGCTTGGCAATTTGATTTTACTTTCTCGCTGTGCTTGTTTAGCAGCTAGAAATAGACTTGAAAGTCGTGGGGCTCATACTAGAGAAGATTATCCAAAGCGAGATGATAAAAATTTCTTAAAACATAGCATTGTAAATTTAGAAAATGATGAATTAAAACTTAGTTATAAAGATGTCGTGGTAACTGAGTTTTCACTTGATGGAAGGAGAGTACAATGAAAATCATCATAGATCGTTTTAATGGCAAGGAAAAATATGAACAAAGTTATGATATTGATGATAAGGATATACAAGGAAAAACTCTGCTCTCTCTTTTGCTTTTTATTAAAAAAACAAAAGATATTACTTTAAATTTTACCGCCTCTTGTCAATCTGTGATTTGTGGGGCTTGTGCAGTTCGTGTGAATGGGCATTCTTATCTTGCTTGTGATACTAAAATGCAAGATTTGTTAAAAGAATATGATAATCCTTTAAGTATACGCATTTCTCCGCTTGGAAATTTTAGAGTAATTTCTGATTTAATTGTGGATTGGGAGCCTTCTATAGAAAATTTAAGAAAAATTCGTCCTGCCATGGTGGCAAAAAATGAATTTTCAGCGGAAAAGGGCTGTAAACAAAGTCAAGAAGAATTTGATCGTATTAGCAAGCAATGGGATTGTATTTTATGTGGTAGCTGTGCTTCAGAGTGTAATAAATTAGAAGCAGATAGTAGCGATTATATGCAACCTTTTGTTTTTACTCATGCTTGGCGTGCAGCGGCAGACTCTCGAGGTAAGGATCCTATGTTGCATGTAAAACCCAGCGTAATGAATGGACTTTGGCTTTGTGTTCATTGTCAAGAGTGTGCTGATCGTTGTCCAAAGGGTATAAGTTCAGTAAGCGATATAGCAAATTTAAGAGTGATGGCGATTAAAAAAGGTTTAAATGAAGGCTTAGGGCCTGATCATGCTGAAGCTTTTTATAAAGATTTAGTTGAAGGTTCAGGACGCTTGAATGAAATTTATCTTGCTTTGCGTTCTGAGGGTGTTATAGGTTCTATGGGTAAAACAGATATAGCTTTTAAACTTATGCGCGCAGGAAAAATGAATCCTATGCATGTTTTTGGCGAGGATGAAATAGAAGGGCATAAAGATTTGGTTAAAATGATAAAGGCAGCACAAGAAGCTGCTGTTAAGGAGTAAAATATGCAAAAAGAATACGCTTTTTTTCCAGGTTGTGTTTTATCTCAAGCTGCAAAAGAATCTAAAATTTCACTTGAAGCTATTGCACCTATTTTGGGTTGGAAGTTGAATGAAATTAAGGGATGGAGTTGTTGTGGGGCTTCTCAAGCGCAGTGTGTTGATCCTATTGCGACTTTGGTAGCTAATGCAAGAAATATTGCTTTAGCGGAAGAGATGAAAATGCCAATACTTACAACTTGTAGTACTTGTATGCTAACTTTAACTAAAGCAAAAAATACTCTTGATAAGGGTGCAAAAGAACGCATCAATACTTTTTTAGCACAAGGTGGAATGAAATATCAAGGTTCAACGCCTATTACAAGTCTTTTGTGGGAGCTTTATGAGGATTTGGATAATTTAAAAAGTAAGGTGAAAAAGCCGCTTTCAAATTTAAAAGTAGCTTTATTTTATGGTTGCCATAGTTTAAGACCTGAAGATGCTTTCGGTAAAAAAGAAAGTTCAACCAATCCAAAAAGTTTTGAAAGTGTAGTAGAAGTTTTAGGGGCTAAAATAGTTCCTTTTGAAAAACGCCTTGATTGTTGTGGTTTTCATGCTTCTTATCCTGCAGAAAAATCTGTGAAAAAAATGTCTAGTCAAATTGTCAATAATGCAAGTGAAAATCAAGCTGATTGTGTTGTAACACCTTGTCCACTTTGTCAAATGCAGCTTGATATCTATCAAGAAAGATTTCAAGATTATACTAATTCTAAAGCAAGATTGCCTATTATTCATTTATCACAATTAGTAGGACTTGCATTAGGACTTTCTAAAGAAACGGTTGGTTTAGATTATAATATTATTGATGCAAGTAAAATTGCATAAAAACATGGGCAAAAAGCCCATGTTTAAAGATTTAATTCCATTCTTAAAGAATGCTCCCAAAAAGCCACTTCTAAGCGTGTTACAGTATGAAAAATTTCGCTGAGTTTTTGGAATTTTTGTGCACCAACACTTGAAGTATAAGAATTAACAAAATCTTCAAATTCTTTAGCTTCATTTTGAAAATTTTCACTTCCATAGGTCAAAATCCATTCCTTGTAAGGATGATCTTTTAAATTTTCATTTTTTAAACGATTTATAATTTCAGCACCTATTTTTGCATAGCCTATAGCGCAAGCACTAAGAGCAACTAACATATCTAAAAAATCTCCATTTTCACCTACGCTTAACATATAACGCGAATAGGCTATATTGACTAAACTTTCATCTTTTGCATCGAGTTCATCTGCATTAATGCCAAGAGATAAAATTGCACGATGAAGCTCCATTTCTCCTTCAACTATATAATTTTGAAATTTCATAGCAAAACGAAGTTCTTTTGCGGTATTTGAGTTAAGTGCTAATCTTGCATAACATTTTGCGTAATTAAGCAAATAAATATAATCTTGCTTGAGATAAAAAAGAAAATTTTCTTGCTTTAGGCTTTTATCTTCCAATTTTTTAACAAAATCATGATGTAGATAAGCATTCCAAATTTTTTGATTTTCTTTGATTAAATTAGAGAAAAGCATCATTTTTCCTTTATGTTTTAATATTTTATTTTCAAGTATAATGAAAAACTATAAATATTTTAAGCTTTTTATAGTAAAATACGCCTTATTTTAATTTTTTGAAGGAGAACAAATGGCAACATTTGATGATGTAAAAGCAGTAGTAGTAGAGCAATTAAGTATTGATGCAGATGCAGTTAAAATGGAATCAAAAATTATTGAAGATTTAGGTGCTGATTCTTTAGATGTTGTAGAGCTTATTATGGCTTTAGAAGAAAAATTTGAAGTAGAAATTCCAGATAGTGATGCTGAAAAATTAATTAAAATTGAAGATGTTGTAAATTATATTGACAATCTAAAAAAATAATTTTTTTCTTGCAAGGAGCTTATTCTTGAAAAGAGTTGTAGTTACAGGTATTGGTATGATCAATGCCCTTGGTTTAGATAAAGAAAGTTCATTTAAAGCAATTTGCAATGGAGAAAGCGGAGTAAATAAAATTACTCTTTTTGATGCCACAGACTTTCCTGTTCAAATTGCAGCTGAAGTTAAAAATTTTGATCCATTAGAGGTTGTTGATGGCAAAGAAGTAAAAAAAATTGACCGTTTCATACAACTTGGAATTAAAGCAGCAAGAGAAGCAATGCAGGATGCTGGATTTAGTGAAGAATTAGACAAAGAAGAATTTGGCATTGTTTCGGCTGCTGGTATCGGAGGTTTGCCTAACATAGAAAAAAATTCCATTATTTGTTCCGAGCGAGGTCCGCGTAAAATTTCCCCTTTTTTCATACCTTCAGCACTTGTAAATATGTTAGGAGGTTTGATTTCTATAGAGCATGGACTTAAAGGGCCAAATATTTCTTGTGTTACAGCTTGTGCAGCAGGAACTCATGCTATAGGAGAAGCTTATAAAAGTATAGCTTTGGGAAATGCTAAAAAGATGTTAGTCATAGGTGCAGAAGCTGCGATTTGTCCTGTGGGTATAGGTGGTTTTGCTTCAATGAAAGCTTTATCAACTAGAAATGAAGATCCACAGCATGCTTCAAGACCATTTGACAAAGAAAGAGATGGTTTTGTCATGGGAGAAGGTGCTGGAGCTTTAGTTTTTGAGGAATATGAAGAGGCTAAAAAACGCGGTGCTACAATTTATGCTGAATTAATTGGATTTGGAGAAAGTGCAGATGCGCATCATATTACTTCACCAACTTTAGATGGGCCTTTGAGAGCTATGAAAAAAGCTTTAAATATGGCAGGGAATCCAAAGGTAGATTATATCAATGCACATGGAACTTCAACCCCTGTAAATGACAAAAATGAAACAGCAGCAATTAAAGAGCTTTTTGGCAATAATATCCCGCTTATAAGTTCCACCAAAGGACAAACAGGTCATTGCTTGGGTGCTGCAGGTGCAATTGAAGCAGTTGTTAGTGTTATGGCTTTAAGAGATGGGGTAGTTCCACCTACAATCAATCAGCTTGTAAAAGATGATGAATGTGATCTTGATTATGTTCCAAATATATCAAGAAAAGTAGATTTAAAAGTGGTGATGAGTAATTCTTTTGGTTTTGGTGGCACAAATGGCTGTGTTGTATTTAAAAAAGTAGATTAATATGGCTTCTTATTTAGATTTTGAAAAAAATATTCAGCAAATTGATGAGGACATTATCAATGCTCAGATTAAAGGAGATACTGAAGCTGTATCGATTTTAAAGAAAAATCTTGAAAAAGAAATTTCTAAAACTTATAAGAATTTAAGCGATTTTCAACGTTTGCAATTAGCACGCCATCCAGATCGCCCTTATGCTCTTGACTATATTGAACTTATTTTAAATGACGCTCACGAAATACATGGTGATCGTGCCTTTAGAGATGATCCTGCTATTGTTTGTTTTATGGGTTATTTAGGAGAGAAAAAAATAATTGTAATTGGTGAGCAAAAAGGACGTGGAACAAAAGATAAAATCGCTAGAAATTTTGGGATGCCACATCCTGAAGGATATCGTAAAGCCTTAAGAGTAGCAAGACTTGCAGAGAAATTTCAAATTCCTATTTTATTTTTGATAGATACTCCAGGTGCTTATCCTGGAATAGGTGCTGAAGAAAGAGGGCAAAGTGAAGCTATCGCTAGAAATTTATATGAATTAAGTGATTTGAAAATACCGACCATTGCTATAGTTATCGGAGAAGGCGGTAGTGGCGGGGCGTTAGCTATAGGGGTTGCAGATAGACTTGCAATGATGAAAAATTCTGTTTTTTCAGTAATTTCTCCTGAAGGTTGTGCTGCAATACTTTGGAATGATCCTGCAAAAAGTGAAGCTGCAACCAAGGCTATGAAGGTAACGGCTGATGATTTAAAATCTCAAGGTTTAATTGATGATGTTATAGATGAGCCTACAAATGGTGCACATCGTAATAAAGAAGCTGCAGCAGTAGCTATTGCTGATTATGTAAAAAAATCTCTAAATGAACTTGAAAATATTGACGTACGAGAACTTTCTGCAAATCGTATGCAGAAAATTTTAAAGCTTGGAGCCTATCAAGAGGCTTAGGCTTTTACTTCGCTTTTTTAAATAATTTTATTATTTATAATTGTTATCAAAATTAAGTTAATTAAAAGTATTCTTTTTTTATACTTCAAAAATGATTTTAAATATCAAAATAATTATTTTTAAAGGAATTAATTTGACTCAAATTAAAAATATGAAATTTAAAAAAAGTTTACTGTGTTTTTTAATTTTATCTGGAGCTTTGTTAAAAGCAGAAGAAAAATATCAACTTAATGATGTTGTGGTTAGTGCTAGTGGTTTTGAACAAGATTTGGTTGATGCGCCTGCTAGTATTTCTATCATTACAAAAGAAGAGCTTGAAAAAAAGCCAATTAAGGATATAGGGGAGGCTATAGGAGATATTCCAGGTGTAGATGTGACTATGAATAAAACAGGCACTTATGATTTTAGCATACGAGGTTTTGGTAGTTCTTATACTCTAGTTTTAATTGATGGAAAACGTCAAAGTGTTGCAAATGGGTTTTATGATAATGGTTTTAGTGGCAGTGAGTCAGGATATCTACCACCTTTAAACATGATAGAACGTATCGAGGTTATACGTGGTCCAGCTTCTACACTTTATGGCAGTGATGCTGTAGGCGGTGTGATAAATATTATCACTAAGAAAAATCCTGATAAGACTGAGGCAAATATAGAATTTAACACTCTTTTGCAACAGCACTCTAATCACTATGGCAATGCGGGCGGTTTTAATGCTTATGTAGCAACCCCTTTGATTGAAGATACATTATCAATTTCTGCAAGGTTGAAGTATTATGATAAGGCAGCTTCTGATTTAAAATGGCCTACACCGGTTTGGAATAGTAGTCAACAAAGACCTGATAATTATCAAATTGCCAGTCATAGCCCAGGTGCTTTTACTAGCTTGGGTTTTGGTTCTAGGCTTAATTGGACAGTAGATGATAAAAATAATATATATTTTGATATAGAACGATATATTAATGAAATTTCAGTGAATTCTACAAGTAGTAGGGCTATTAAAAGTGAAAGACAACTTTTTAAGGATAATATTGTTTTAAATCATGATGGTAACTATGATTTTGGCTCAACTAACTCATATTTACAATATGGTAGTACTAAGGATAAGGAGTTACATAGTCAAATTTGGGTAGGAGAAGGTAAGGTTGTTTTACCTTGGAATTTAGGTCAATACGGTAATTTAGTAAATACCTTTGGTGCAAGGATTGATTATGAGATGTTAAAAAATGATCAAGCAAGCGCAGGTAGTCAAATAAGAGGTAAAAATCTTGATCAAACCACGGTTGCACTTTATGGGGAAAATGAGTATTTTATAACCGATGATTTGATTTTTACTACAGGTTTGCGTTATATTTATAGCGATTTGTTTGATTCTGAATTTATGCCTAGGGTTTATTTGGTTTATCACTTAAATGATAATATAGCCTTTAAAGGAGGTGTTTCAAAAGGCTATAAAACTGCTGCTGCCAAGCAGTTGACAAATGGATATTATAATTATGCCAATGGTAATGCTTATTTTGGAAACCCTGACTTAAAACCAGAAGAAAGTATAAATTATGAATTGGGTGTTGATTTTAGGGTATTTGATTTTGCGCATTATTCTATCACAGGATTTATTACTGATTTTACAAATCAAATCAGTAGTGAAGATTTAACAGGTATGCAAAATGATATTAATTGTAGCAATGGCATTGTTTGTAAGCGTCCTATTAATCTTGGAAAAACACAGACTAAAGGTATAGAATTTGCATTTAATACCAAAACTTACAATGGCTTTAGCCTAAATTCAAGTTATACTTTTATGGATAATCGCTACAAAGATGGTCAAAAAAATTGGTTTGGTGGTGATAGAATAGAAAATTTACCAAGACATATAGCAATGTTAAAATTAAACTATGAGCGAGGTAAATTTAGTTCTTATATAAAAACACGAGCAAGACTTGATACTATAGCTAAAGCAAAAGGTGGCGGTAATCGTAGTCTGCCATGGCAAAAATATAAGCCTTTTTATATAGTAGATTTAGGGATAAATTATAAAATCAATAAGCAATCTAGTTTAAGTTTTGCAGTACAAAATCTTTTTGATAAAAATTTCTTTGATCCGCAAGTTACAAGATGGGATGGGGCTAATCCTGCTGGATATGCAAATCGCTATCAAGATTATACAGAAGGAAGAAGTTTTTGGTTAAGTTATAAATATGATTTTTAATTTTTTAAGGCTTTAATCACCTTTATATTTTCAAAAAAGCAAAAATAAAGTACAATGTGAAAAATAAATAAAAGGTTTTATTATGGCGTTTAAAAATTTAAAAGAACTTTCTTTTGAAAAATCAAATTATATTAAGCCTAAGAGATTTGCTTATGAAAGTAATGGTAGGCTTTGCACTTGGGATTTTATAGAATCTAAAGATAGTGTTTCAGTGCTTTTGTATCATAAAGAATTAGAAAGTTTTATTTTTGTACGCCAATTTCGTATACCACTTTGGTATCATCAAATGCATGATAAAGATTATGTAAAAGATGATAATATGGGCTATACTATAGAGCTTTGTTCTGGGCTTGTGGATAAAAAATTATCTTTAGAGGAAATAGCAAAAGAAGAATGCATAGAAGAACTAGGATATGCTCCTAAAAATTTAGAAAAAATAGGAGATTTTTATACAGGGTTTGGTTCAGGTGTAAGCAAGCAAAGCTTTTATTTCGCAGAAGTTGATGAAAAAGATAAAATTTCTTCTGGAGGTGGAGTTGATGATGAGGAGATTGAAGCTGTTTATGTTAAGGTGCAGGATTTTGAAAAAAAATGTAAAAATATGATAAGAACGCCTTTGCTTGATTTTGCTTATATGTGGTTTTTAAAGGAGAAGTGGGGAAAATTAAAGATTATTTAGGTTAAACCTTAAAAAGGTTCAACCTAGGATTTTAATGATCTGACTCATCAAGCATTTCTTTAAATACATTGAAAAGATCAAGCGATGCATTTTCAGCAACTTCGCATTTATTAATTATGCTGTGTTGAGTAATATCTTTGCTAATATCTTCTGTATTTGCTATTGTTATAGCATTATTCATATTTTCATGAACTTTTTCATGTGGCTCGTTAATTTTTAAGAAGCTTTTATTTTGCCCAAATCTTTCTTTTCCTGTGCTAGCAAGCCATTTTCCTAAGCGACAAGATGTATGATCGGCTAATTGCTTTCCTGATTTGGAAAAAATTTCTTTATAACCATTTAATTTAAAAGCTATATGATCTAGTTTTGCTAAAGATACGAAAGCTTCTGAAGCGATACCAACTGCATTTGAATTAGTAGAATGCGCTTCATTTACTAAGTGAGTAAATTTTTCGGAAAAACTCATAATATGAGCATTAGAATCTATAGAAATTTTTTCAACTTGCTCACTTTGAGTATACATTTCATTTGCATTTTGCTTTAGAAGGTTGATATTCATTTCAACTTCTGTGGTTGCTTTTTGTGTTTTTTCAGCTAGTTTTCTTACTTCATCGGCAACAACAGCAAAACCACGCCCATGTTCACCTGCACGTGCAGCTTCTATGGCAGCGTTAAGAGCTAAAAGATTGGTTTGATCGGAAACATCTTTAATTAGATTAATTACATTAGTAATTTCATCTACACTTCTATGCAATGTTCCTGCAACATCTCTTGTTTTATTGGCTGATTCTGTAATATCCCCTAAGGAAGCATTGATAGAATTAGCAATATGGTTAAGTTCATCCATTTCAGCAAGAGAAGTTTTAGAATAGCTAGAGATAACTTCTGCCTTATTTACATTTTCTAACATATCGCCTTGAACAATAGTAATATTTTTTAAAACACCAGTTAATAAAACATTTAAAAGATCTGTTTTAAGTTTAGACTCTAAAGCCGCTTGTTCTAATGATGTAATTTTATTTTTTAATTCTAAATTTTCCGATTGAAATTTTTCAATTTTATGTGTAAGATTTTTATTTTCTTCTTCAAGTTTTTGAAGATCAGAATGGTTTATTTTACTTCCAAACATTGTTTTGCCTTATTTTTTATAATTTGCTAGATATTGGCTAAGTTCATCTTTTACATGAAGCTTTTCTTTTTTTAAAGTTGAAATTTCCATGCTGCTAAGAGAAGTTCTACCTTCTTCTGCATCTTTAATCATGTCATCAAGTTCATTATGACGATCAAATAGTTTATCAAAATGAGCATCTTTACCTTTTAGCTCTGACATTAATTCTCTATATTCATGTAGCATAAACTCTCCTTGTATTAGTGAAATTTAAAATTCATTTAACAAGGTATTTTACACTATTAAAAGATATTTTTGGCTTAAAAAATAATAAAATTAATAATAATTTTTAAATGTGTGTTATATAAGTGATTTGTTAAAGTTTATTTTTAAATTGGAAATTTTAAAATTGAGGAATAAATCCTCAAAATTATTTAGAATTTTGTTTTTTTAGGGTTCTTAGAGTAGAAGCTGCAATTCTCATTTTTCTCGTGGTGCCATCTTCTAAAGTTACACGAACTGT
The DNA here is from genome assembly GCF_001457695.1 of Campylobacter jejuni. Classification (NCBI taxonomy): domain Bacteria; kingdom Pseudomonadati; phylum Campylobacterota; class Epsilonproteobacteria; order Campylobacterales; family Campylobacteraceae; genus Campylobacter; species Campylobacter jejuni. The sequence goes on from NZ_LN831025.1 coordinate 419,587, forward strand.
TCTGAGATTAGGTAAAAAGCGTCTTTTTGTTTTATTGTTAGCATGGCTGACATTATTACCCACCATTGGACCCTTGCCTGTGATTTGACATACTCTTGCCATTTTCTTGTCCTTATGAAAATTTTTAAATGGAGATTTTATCAAAATTAAGCTTAAAATATTCCATAATTTATAGTTTTTTTAATATATAAGTCGATAAAATATTATTTATCACATTTATATATAGTTTAAGGTTTTGATCATGTATGTAGCTCCAAGTTTATTGTCTGCAAATTTTTTGAAATTAGAAGAAGAAGTTAAAGCTATTGAAGTTGCAGGTGCGGATCTTTTACATATTGATGTAATGGATGGACACTTTGTTCCAAATTTGACTTTTGGACCTTGCGTGATCGAAAAAATTTCAACTATTAGTAAGTTGCCATTAGATGTGCATTTGATGGTTAAAGATGTAAGTAAATTTATAGATCTTTTTATCCCTTTGAAACCAAAATTTATTTCTTTTCATATAGAAAGCGAAGTTCATCCTATAAGACTTTGTGAATATATAAGAAGTCAAGGAATCCATCCTGCTATTGTTTTAAATCCACACACTTCTATTGATTCTATTAAACACATGCTAGAATTTGTAGATATGGTACTTTTAATGAGTGTTAATCCTGGATTTGGTGGACAAAAATTTTTACCTTTGGTACATGAAAAAATCAAAGAATTGCGCCAAATGATTGATAAAAAAAATGCTAAAGTTTTTATAGAGGTTGATGGTGGTGTTAATGGTTTAAATGCTAGCGATTTAGAAGAATCCGGAGCTGATATTTTGGTGGCTGGAAGTTATATTTTTTCTTCCAATGATTATAAAACTGCAATTTCATCTTTAAAGCTTGAATTTTGAGTTTACAGCAAATTGATCAGATTATTTCTATATTAAACAAGCAAAGCAAGCCTTATGATTGGGTGATGCAAGAGTTTGCTAAAGTTGAAGAGTTAAAAAATTTTGAGTTAGATTTAGAAACTTTTGAGCTTTTGGGTTTGGGTTTAACTTTAAATAAAGATAATATTTTTATCCTTAAAACACGCACAACAAAAATTAAAGATGAAATTTTTTGTATAGTAGATATAGAAAGTACTGGCAGTGTAAGTAAGGGGGAAATTTTAGAAATTGGAGCAGTAAAAATTCAAAATTCTAAAGAAATTGGACGCTTTCAAAGTTTTGTTAAAGTAAAAGAAATTCCAGAAAATATAACCGAACTTACGGGTATTACTTATGAGATGGTGGAAAATGCTCCAAGTTTAACAAAGGTTTTAAGTGATTTTAGGCTTTTTTTAAAAGACAGTATTTTTGTAGCACATAATGTGCGTTTTGATTATAGTTTTATTTCTAAGGCTTTAAATGAGTGTGGTTTTGGCATTTTACTTAATCGTCGTATTTGTACTATAGAATTTGCACAATGTTGTATAGAAAGTCCAAAATATAAACTAGAGGTTTTGAAAGAATTTCTGGGCGTGGAAAATACGCATCATAGGGCTTTAGATGATGCTTTGGCAGCTGCTGAAATTTTTAAATATTGCCTTGGAAAACTTCCCTATCATATAAAAACTACAGAAGAACTTATAAATTTTACAAAAACTGCACGCATAAAGCAAAAATAAATATTTAAAGAGTATAATTAAGACATAAATGACGGGAGCTTGTGTAACAGGCTGAGAGTAAGCTAAAAGCTTAGACCGAACCGGATCTGGATAATGCCAGCGTCGGGAAGATTTATAAATTTCAATACTTTAAAAATTTATACTCACCCTTCATTTATCCAAATTTTTTAAAGGATAAATTTATGAAAACTCAAATGAATTATGCCAAAGAAGGTATTTTTACTAAAGAAATGCAGATTGTTGCGCAAAAAGAAAATTTAAGTAAAGATTTTTTGCTTGAAAATATTGCTTGCGGTAAAATTATTATCCCTGCAAATATTAATCATAAAAGTCTTGATCCAAATGGTATAGGTTTTGGACTGCGTACTAAGGTTAATGTAAATTTAGGAGTTTCAAATGATTGCGTTGATTATAGCGAGGAAATGAAAAAAGTAGAGCTTGCTCATAAATTTGGCATAGAAGCGATTATGGACTTAAGCAATTATGGCAAAACAAGTCGTTTTAGAGACGAGCTTGTTAATGTTTCAAAAGCTATGATAGGAACAGTTCCTGTATATGATGCAGTAGGATTTTTAGAAAAAGATTTAAAACAAATTGGTGCTAAAGACTTTTTAGATGTTGTATATCATCATGCTAAAAGTGGGGTTGATTTTATGACAATTCATGCAGGTATTAATTCTCGCGCAGCGCATATTTTTAAACAAAGTAAAAGACTTACAAATATAGTTTCAAGAGGAGGCTCTGTACTTTATGCTTGGATGATGATGAAAGATGCTGAAAATCCTTTTTTTGAGTATTATGATGATTTGCTTGACATTTGTTTAAAATACGATGTAACTTTATCTTTGGGCGATGCTTTGCGTCCTGGCTCTACTCACGATGCAAGTGATGGGGCACAAATTTCAGAACTTATAGAATTATCACTCCTTACTCAAAGGGCTTGGGATGTTGGGATTCAAGTAATGATAGAAGGTCCAGGGCATATGGCTATTAATGAAATAGAGGCAAATATGCAATTAGAAAAGCGTTTATGCAAAGGAGCGCCTTTTTATGTCTTAGGACCTTTGGTAACAGATATTGGCGCAGGGTATGATCATATTAGTGGTGCTATTGGAGGAGCTGTGGCTGCAGCTAGCGGTGCTGATATGCTGTGCTATGTAACACCTGCTGAACACTTAAGACTTCCAAATTTAGAAGATGTTAGAGAGGGTATAGTTGCGACTAAAATTGCAGCTCATGCAGGAGATATAGCTAAACTTCCAAAAGAAAGATCAAGAGATGATGAGATGAGTAAGGCTAGACAAGAGATAGATTGGGAGAAAATGTTTAAACTTGCTATTGATGGAGAAAAGGCTAAAAAAATGTTTAATGAGCGTCGCCCTGATGATTTAAACTCATGTTCCATGTGTGGAAAAATGTGTGCAATGAATACTATGAATCAAATTTTAAAAGGCGAAGATGTGAGTTTAGCTTGAATAAACTTTGAGAGTAAGATCTATAGAGATACCTTGCTCTCCTGCTTTAAGATTAAGTGGATAATCAAGCTTGATTAAGTTATTATAGTTTTTTAGAGCATCAATAAAATCATAAAGCCTTCTAGGATTGTTCATTGTCGCTTTAATGGCTAAGCGGTTTTTTAGATATTTTTCTTGTTTTTCGGGCTTAGTTTCTTGAATTTTTACATTTTGAAAATATTTTTGTAAAAAAATATCAAAATTTCCTATATTAAAATTTTGCTCAAATTGCTCTAAGCTTTTGTTGTTTTCGCTTCTTAGAGTTGATATTTTATCTTCACTAAAGTCAAATTTTGATTTAGCGGCTTTTAAGATAGCAAGTTGTGAGTTTTCTCTAAGATTTGCTTGTTTGTAATTTTTTAATGTCGGTAAAAGTAAAAATAAGATCAAAGCTGTGCAAACGCTTATAAAACTTAACGCGCAAATGATAAGCTTTAATAAATCAATTTCTTCTAGACTTTTATCTTTCATCTGCAACTCCTGGAATTTGTTTGCTAATACTAACAAAACGATACCACCCATTATCTAAGCGATAATAGGTTGTGTAGCTTTGATCAAAGATGCTTTTTAAAGGGGTTTCTAAAAGTAGAGTAAACATTTCTCTTGTAGGAGTGACTCCGATAAGTTTTAAGGAATATTCGTCTTGTTCAACACTTTCAAGAGTAATGTTATCAGTTTTTACAATAATATCAAATAGATTTCTTAAGCTTTCTTTAACAATTTGATTTTGAGTGTTAAAATTTTTCGCTATTTGGCTTTGATCAAATAAAATTTCATAAAGCATTTCATTTTGCTTAGTTTGATTTTGAAGCACTATAACTTGTTGTTTTTCATCATCGATAGAGCTATTGATTAATGCAATTTTTATTGTATATGTAAAATATACTAGTAAGATAAATAATATACTAAAACCAAAAAGTCCTAGCCAAATTTTATCAAAGAGTGTGAAAATAGGTTTTTTTCTTGGCTGTATAAAGCTATAAGTCATTTAACCTCCTTTCGCATCAATTCTATCATAAGATCTAAGGTGTTGATTTGTTTCGTTTTTATCTCTAAAAAAGTTTCACTTTCTAAAAAATCAATAGCACTTATGTTAATATCTGATTCGCTATATAATAAAATACCATTGATAAATACCCCAGCATATTTATCATCATTATAAAATTTTTCAATGCTCGTAATAATATAACGGCAAAGTTCCATATCATTGCTAAATTGATTTAATTCATCAAGATTAAAATTATCATTATTATCCAAAGTTTCAAGATTATTTTCTTGATCAAGTAGATCAAATTTATTATTTAAGGCTTCATTGAAGTTATCTAAGGTAACTTCAGTATCATCGTTGTTGTTTTCAATTTCTTGATTATCTTCTGATGGAAGTTCAAGCTCTAAACCTAATTCTTGCTCAAATATTTTAAAATCACCGTATAAGATAGTATTGCCTTTAGCAACAATAATTGCCAAAAGATGTCCTTGCTTAAATCCATAAAGTAAAATTTGATCATCAGGCTGTTTTTCTTTTTGCATATTGTAGTAAAGAAGAGCAAAAGGGGAATATAAAAAATCTAAACCTCTATATTCTTCAAAAAGCTCACTATAATATTCTACATGTTCGGTAGCCGTATAAACAAGGGCATTATTAAGCAAAATATGCTGTAAGCTGATTTTTCCTATATTAAAGTGCTCACAATCTTGAATATTTGTACTAGGTATTAATCCTTGTTCTTTGGCGTCTAAAAATAAAGCAGTGTGGTAAAATAAGAAATGCTTGCTTAAATTTTTTATGTACTCTAATAAATTTTCACTTTTATCAAAAGTTTTTTCATTGCTACTGATTAGTTTATTTCGTCTGTAAATAGAAGCTTTTACAATATTTTTTTTATCTTCTAAAATAATACTAATAAAAAGTTGTGGAAATATTTTTTTAAGTAAAAATAACATTTCATTCCTTAAATTGATCAGCTAAGCTAATTTTATCAAATTGTTCCATTAGAAATTCTTTAGCTTTTTCTTTATCTAAAGATAAAATATCCAAAGGTTCACTTAGACTATAAGTAATCCTACTAAAAGGTTTTGGCATGATCATCTTATCCCAACTTTTAAATTCCCAAAAACGATTTGCTTCATAGTTTAAAATTCTTATCTTTAGTTCTTTTTTTTGAGCCAAAATGATAGAACCATCTGAAATACTATGATAAGGCCCTCGTGGACCATCGGGCGTGATAACTATATCGTCATTTTGTTCTAAAACTTTAAATGCAGCTCTAAGTGCACTGCTAGCACCCCTTGAAGTGCTTCCTCTTACAGTATCAAGACCGAAAAGCTTGATGATTTTTGCAATTTGCTCTCCATCTTTATGGTGAGAGATCATGACATAGGCTTTTTTATTTTTTTGCCTATAATGTCTAAACGCAAAAGGCATAAGTGCTAATTTTCCATGCCAAAAAAGTATCACACCAGCTTTACGGTCAACTTTTTCACCTTTATAGTGCTTTTTACAGCTTAAAAAAATAAGCCATTGCAAGATGAAAATTATATATGTTAAGCAATGGATTTTAAACGATTTCCCCATATAAAACCATACGCTTTGCATTAGTTATTTTTACTTCTTTAAATTGCCCTAAAAGTTCTTCGCTACCTTCAACTTGAACTAAAAAGTTATTATCTGTTCTTCCAGCAATGCTATTGCCTGCTCTTAATTCTTCAAATAAAACTTTAAAAGTTTTATTTTCTTGTTTTTTTACAATTTTATCTAAAATTTCACTATGACGATTTTGTAAGGTGCTAAGTCTTCTTGAAGCTATTTCTTCATCGATTTGATTAGGCATGGTTGCGGCTTTTGTTAAAGGGCGTTTGGAGTATTTAAAAGAAAAAATTTGTTCAAAACGCACTTTTTCCAAAACATCCACAGTCTCTTCAAAATCTTTTTCACTTTCCCCTGGAAAAGCTACAATAATGTCTGTAGAAATGCTAACATTTGGACAAAGTTCTCTAAGTTTTAAAGCTCTATTTAAATACCATTCTTTAGTATAGCCACGCTTCATAGCTTTTAAAATTTCACTTGAGCCGCTTTGTAAAGGCATATGCATGGATTTGCAAACTTTTGGATTATTGGCAAAAACTTTTAAAAATTTATCATCCATGTGCAAAGGATGTGGACTTGTAAAGCGAATGCGTTCCAAACCTTCTATAGTGCTAAGTTCTTCTAAAAGATCTGAAAAGTCCATTTTTTTATGTTCGTTTCTAAATCTTTTGCCGTAGTTATTGACATTTTGTCCTAGCAAGAAAATCTCTTTAGCACCTTTTTCAACGGCTTTTTGAGCTTCTTTGTAGATGATGTTAAAAGGTATGGAAATTTCATCTCCTCTAGTATGTGGCACTATACAATAAGTGCAGTGTTTGTCACAACCTATGGAGATATTAATATAGGATTTATAAATACTATTTCTAAAATCTGCAAAAGCAAATTCACTTTCATCATAGTCTATATCCACGCCCATAAATTTTGGAGTTTTTATAGCTTGAGTGATTTTGGAAATATTTCTTGCTCCTAGAACAAAATCCACATAAGGAGCACGTTTGAAAATTTCATTTCCCAAATGCGATGCAGTACATCCACAAACTCCTATTTTAGCACCTTCTTTTTTAACTTTTTCAAAGCCACCCACTTCTGAGAAAAGTTTATGCACAGGTTTTTCACGCACTGAACAGGTATTAATAAGAATAAGATCTGCTTCTTTGATGTCTTCTGTTAGTGCGTAGTTTTCTTTTTGTGTTAATTCTGCGATCATATGCTCAGAATCTCTGACATTCATCGCACAACCTAAAGTTTGAATAAAAAGTTTTTTAGCACTCAAAGAATATGTACCTCATACATAAAATCATTATCATCAAGTCCGTATTTTACGGTTCTATGATAAATGCTTACTCCTTTTTTTTCAAAATGATTTACAAGGGCAATGAGTTGTTTGTGTGTATTATCTTTATCAAAATAAAAAAACTTTTGTCCTTCTTTTTCTATAGCCTCTTCGATTTTTTCTAGGCTAATATTTTTAGGTTTTTCATTAATCAAAGTTCTTGCCAATTTTAATTCCATAGCTAAATCCTTAAGAATTTTCATTTTAATCTATAATTTTAGCAAATTTTACTTTTAATTAAACTTATTAAGGATATAATTTTTATCTACATTTTTAAATTTCCCACAAAAAAAGGTTTTATAAAATATGGAAAAGATAGCAGATATTATCGAATCTATTGCTAATGAAAAAAATTTAAACTTAGAGAATGTAAGAGAAAAGGTAGCTACCGCTTTAATCAATACTGCAAAAAGAATTTATGGACAAGAATATGAGTTTTTTGTGGATCCTAAAAATTTAAATCTTTATCAAAAAATTACCATAGTAGCAGATAATGACGAGAGATTGCAAAATAAAAGTGAGAGTTTTATCGCGTTAAGTAAGGCAAAATCAGAAGCTCCAGATGTTGAAATAGGAGATGAATTAACCTATGAATGTTCTTTGGAAAATTTAGGAAGAACTGCGGTAAATACCTTGCATAAAGAACTTGAATATCATATACAAAAATTATTAGAACAAACTATTTTTGAAAAGTATAAAAACAAAGTAGGGCAAATGGTTTTTGGTACAGTTGTTAGAGTGGATAATGAAGAAAATACTTTTATTGAAATAGATGAATTAAGAGCTTTTTTACCGAGAAAAAATCGCATTAAAGGGGAAAAATTTAAAATAGGTGATGTGGTAAAAGCTGTGATACGCCGTGTTTATACAGATAAGGGTATTAAAATCGAGCTTAGTCGTACAAGTCCTAAATTTTTAGAATGTTTACTTGAAGCTGAGGTTCCAGAAATCAAAGATGGTTATGTCAATATTATAGGATGTGCTAGAATTCCAGGTGAAAGAGCAAAAATCATTCTTCAGGCCAATGGAGCAAATATCGATCCTGTAGGTGCTACAGTAGGTGTTAAAGGTGTAAGAATTAATGCAGTAAGCAAAGAGCTTCATAATGAAAATATTGATTGTATAGAATTTACAAATGAGAGTGAAATTTTAATTTCTCGTGCCTTGGCTCCTGCTATTGTAAATTCTGTGAAAATTGAAGATAAAAAAGCTATTGTAAGTTTAAATAGCGAACAAAAAAGTAAAGCTATAGGAAAAAATGGTATTAATATTCGCCTTGCTTCTATGTTAAGTGGTTATGAAATAGAGCTCAATGAATTAAGCTCATCGCAGCTAAATAATGCCATCAGCAATGAAGAAGCAATGAAAAATCTTCAAGATTTGTTTAAAATTTAAAATATTTGTGAATTTTCACAAATATTTTTTATAAAACCACTTCCAATAAAATGCCGCAAAGATAAAAATCATACCCAATAAGCCTGTAATTAGTTCTAAACTCAAGCCTAATTCAAATAAAAAGCCCATAAGCATTGAAATAATAGCGCTAAAACTAAGATAAATCATATCTGTATAAGCGATCACTCTACCATGATATGCTTTGTCAGCATTTTTTTGTATCATAGTGTAGGTGTAAGCCCAAAGTGCTGAGGTAAAAAAACCTGCACCGATTAAACCTAAAAAAGAAATATAAAAATTAAATTGAGTTAAAGCCCAAAGTATAATACCAAAACCTTGGCCAAGATACATGTAAAATAAATTTTTATTATTAATAAATTTACTTAAAACCATAGGTCCTATAGCTAAAGAACAAGCACGTACCGCATTTAAAAACCCTATTACTAAAGCAGCAGATAAAACTTCTTTATATTGATGTTGCGCTAAAAGCGTAACCAAGGTTTCATAAGCAGTTAAACCTATAAAAGCGTGAAGCAAGATAAGATGAAAAATTATCTTATTGTTTAAAACATAGAAAAATCCTTCTTTTATCATGGTAAAAAAGCGACTTTGTGTTTTTTGATGAAAATCAGGAATGCTTAATCTTGCTAAAAAAGAAATGCCTATGAGTATAAGTACACAGTCAAATAAAAAAGCGGTTTTAACTCCTAGAAAATAAATAAAAATTCCCGCACTTGCCATACCTGCTGTATAAGAAATCGCCCAAATGACACTGTGCATTTCATTAGCGAGTTTAAGTTCTTGAGGGGTTAAAATTTTGGCCAATAAACTCATTTCAGCTTGAAAATAAATCGAAGCAACACAAAGTCTTATGAAAATTAAAATAAATAAAAGCCAAAGCATACTAAGACTTGTGACAAAAATAAGACAAAAAATAGAAATTAATTCCATGCTAATCATGCTGAGTAAAAGTTTTTTAGGTTTATTTTTCTCTACTATGACGCCATTAATAGGAGCAAGTAAAACTCCAGGTAAAAAAGCAAGCATAGCACTTGTAGCTGTTGCCCAAGTAGGAGCATTAAGCTCAACCAAAAGGGTAAAAACTCCTGTTTGAGAAAACCATGCTCCAAAATATACTATAAACTGAACCGAAGCTAATATTCTGATATTTTTATTATTTTTTAATAGTTCAATGTAATTCATAAGCGAAACTATACCATAATTTATATTTTAAATGCTATAATTATTTTAATTTATGTAAAAAACAAGGAAAAATTTTGAAAAGACTGGATAAAAAAGAAGCTTTAGATTTATTACACCATGCAAGTTTAACAGAACTTGGAGAAATGGCTTATAAAAGAAAATTAGAACTTCATCCTGAAAAAATCACCACTTTTGTTGTAGATAGAAATATTAATTATACCAATGTTTGTTGTATTGATTGTTCTTTTTGTGCTTTTTATCGCCATCATAAAGAAGATGATGCTTATATTTTAAGCTTTGAAGAGATAGGCAAAAAGATAGAAGAGCTTGAAGCTATCGGGGGAACACAAATTCTTTTTCAAGGCGGGGTGCACCCAAAATTAAAAATAGAATGGTATGAAGAATTAGTTTCTTGGATAAAAGAACATTATCCAAATATCACTGTGCATGGTTTTTCGGCAGTTGAAATCGCTTATATTGCAAAAGCATCTAAAATTTCAATCACTGAAGTGTTAAAAAGATTACAAGCTAAGGGTTTATTTTCTATACCAGGAGCGGGAGCTGAGGTACTAAGTGATAGGGTGCGTGATATCATTGCACCCAATAAATGCGATACAGCTACTTGGTTAGAAGTACATTGCCAAGCTCATAAAATCGGTATGAAAAGTACAGCTACCATGATGTTTGGAACGGTTGAAAATGATGAAGAAATCATCGATCATTTTGAGCATTTGAGAAAATTGCAAGATGAAACAGGTGGTTTTAGAGCTTTTATTTTATGGAGCTTTCAAAGTGATAATACTGCTTTAATCCAAAAACATCCAGAGATTATGAAACAAAGTTCTAACAAGTATTTAAGACTTTTAGCTTTAGCAAGACTTTATTTAGATAATTTTAAAAATTTACAAAGTTCTTGGGTAACTCAAGGCTCACTTATAGGCCAGCTTGCTTTAAAATTTGGGGCCAATGATTTAGGCTCAACTATGATGGAAGAAAATGTAGTAAGTGCTGCAGGAGCAAGTTATAGAATAAATCAAGATGAGATGATAAGGCTGATTAGAAGTTTAGGCGAAAATCCAGCTAAACGCAATACCGCTTATGAAATTTTAGAAAGGTTTTAATGCAGTATTTAGAGAGTAGGGGTGTTAAAATCCCTTTTATTTTTGAAAAAAATTCTGATTTTCCCATTGTTGTTTTAAAGCTTGTTTTTAGAAATTGCGCTAGAAGTTATGATGAAATAGCAGGCTTAGCTAAGATGTTTTCACGTATTTTAAATGAAGGCGTGGATGATAAATTTTTTAAGGATTTAGAATTTAGAGCAATAAATTTAGAGGCAAGTAGTGGTTTTGAAAGCTTGGAAATCAACCTTTCTTGCTTGAAAGAAAATTTTGATTTTGCTTTAAAGAGTTTAGAAAAATTGCTTTTAAAACCAAGAATAGAAGAAAAAACTTTGCAAAAATTAAAAATCAATGCCTTAGGTGAGCTCGCGAGTAAAAATAGTGATTTTGATTATTTAGCAAAAAATTTACTCAATGCTCAAATTTTTAAATGTAAAGAATTTCAAAGTCCAAATGATGGAGATGAAAAAAGTATAGAAACTTTGTCTTTAAAAGATTTGCAAAATTTTTATAAAAATTTTATCCATCTTAGTGATTTGGTTGTGATTTTAGGAGGAGATTTAGAAGAAAAACAAGCCAAGGCAGATCTTTTAAAACTCTTATCAAAACTTCAAATAGGTAAGAAAAATACTCCAAAAAAATATGAGTTAAGCAAAAACATCAAAGATGAAATTTTGCTACGCCCAGAAAGTGAACAAGCTTATATTTATTTTGCTACACCTTTTTTTGCTGATTTTAAAGATAAGGATTTATATCTTGCAAAAATTGCATTATTTGTTCTAGGGCAAGGAGGATTTGGTTCAAGGATTATGGAAGAAATTCGTGTTAAAAGAGGTCTTGCATACTCAGCTTATGCTATGCTTGATATGAATATGTCTTTTTCTAGAGTTTTTGGATATTTACAAACTAAAAATGAAAGCACTAAAGAAGCTAAAAAAATCGTAAAAGAGCTTTTTGAAGATTTTATAAAAAATGGCATGACTCAAAATGAACTTGATCAAGCTAAAAATTTTCTCATAGGATCAACTCCTTTGCGTTATGAAAGCTTAAGCAAGCGTTTATCTATGTCTTTTAACGAATTTTATCAAGGTTTAAAATTAGGATATTATAAAGAAGAGTTAAAACTTATGGAAAAGGTTAAACTTGAAACCATAAATGCTTATATTAAAAAACATCAAGAGCTTTTAAATATAAGTTTTGCAAGCATACAAAATGAAAATTAAAGAAAGTGATTATGAATTTTTTAAAAAATTAAAAATTAGAAGTGCTATTGATTTAGCGCTTCTTTTACCTAAAAAAATTGAAAATTTAAATCCAAGTAAAAATCCCAAAGAAAATGAAATTTGCACCCAAAAAATCACTATAAAAAGCGTTAGTTCAAGAAAAAATCAACTTTTTGGTTTAGGTTTTTGTGAAGAATGGCAAGAAAATATTTCTTTTGTATTTTTTCATCCTAGAGCTTGGCATTTTGGGATTTGTAAGGTAGGAAAAGAGCTTATTTTTAATGCTAAACTCTCGCGTTTTAATCACACTTGGCAATTTAACAATCCTAAAATTTTAACTTCTTTTGAGGGTTTTAGTCCAAAGTATCAAATTTTAGGCTTAAAAGATACAAAAATTGCTGCTTTTATACATAAATATCTTAACTATGAAAATTTAAAAGAAAGTGGCATAGAGGATAAATATATACATTTTCTTTTAAATTTGCATGCTTATGATGAAAAAAGTTTTTTTATGTTTGAAAATTTGCAAAATTTTAGCAAAGATTTAAAATATATAGAAATATATAATTTTTTAAAGCGTTTAAAAGCTAAAAAAACGCATTTTAAAGCTCATCAAATCAATGTTTTTAATATAGCCAATTGGCTTAAAGATTTGCCTTTTTCTCTTACTAAAGATCAGCTTAACGCTTTAAAAGATATAGAAAAAGATTTGCATTCAAAAGAAGCTAAAAGGCGTGTGATTATGGGTGATGTGGGGTGTGGCAAAACCTTGGTTTTGCTTGGTGCGGCTTTGATGGTTTATCCTAAACAGGCTATTTTAATGGCACCTACTAGTATTTTAGCGTATCAGCTTTATGAAGAGGCTAAGAAATTTTTACCTGATTTTATGAATATTTTGTTTATTAAAGGGGGCAAAAAAGAAAAAGATTTAGAACAAAATATCCAAAAAGCAAATCTTGTTATAGGCACTCATGCTTTAATTCATTTAGAAAGTCATAATGCCGTGCTTGTAATGATAGATGAACAACATCGTTTTGGATCAGCTCAGCGTGAAAAAATTCATTCTTTAAATAAACAAGAATTTATTCCTCATTTTATACAGTTTTCGGCTACGCCTATTCCAAGAACTTTAAGCATGATACAATCTGAACTTTTAAATTTTAGTTTTATTAAGCAGATGCCTTTTAAAAAAGATATTACAACTTATTGTATACAAAATGAAGGCTTTTCTAAGCTTAGCGAGAAGATCAAGGAAGAAATTTCTAAAAATCATCAAATTGTCATTATTTATCCTTTAGTGAGTGCTAGTGATAATATTCCTTATCTTTCTTTAGAGCAGGCCAAAGAATATTGGCAGAATCACTATAAAAAAGTTTTTGTAACTCATGGAAAAGATAAACAAAAAGATGAAATTTTAGAGCGTTTTAGAGATGAGGGAAATATTTTACTAAGCACTACAGTGGTGGAAGTGGGCATTTCTTTACCAAGATTGAGCATGATAGTGATTGTGGGGGCGGAACGTTTAGGACTTGCTACCTTGCATCAACTTCGTGGCCGTGTAGGTCGTGTAGGGCTTAAAAGTACTTGCTATCTTTATACTAAGCTTAAAGAAATTCCAAGTCGTTTAAAAGAATTTGCTAGCACTTTAGATGGGTTTAAAATAGCAGAACTTGATCTTAAAAATCGTTTGAGTGGAGATTTGCTTGATGGTTTTATGCAACATGGAAATGAGTTTAAATTTTTTGATTTTTCCAAGGATGAGGAGATTTTACAAAAGGTAAAAAAAGATTTGGCAAAAAAATTGCCAAATTAATGTCCACCGTACTTATAAAGCATATTTTGAAAATGTGAAGCTATCATTTGTGCACGCTGTAAAATAACTGTTTTCATTTCCTCATTATAAACTATATTTAAACTTTCTTCAAAAAGTTTTAGCCAAACTTCAAAAAATTCTTGAGGAAAAGGAGGTAGATCTAGATGCTTTTTTAAGGGTTGCCCATTATAATCACCTTCGCCTAAAAGCATGCCTGCCCAAAAATTTCCTATTTTTGCTTTATGATCTTTCCATTCTTCATCACTTGTTCCGATAGCATTGTTAAAAATAGAACCTAAATCTTTATCTTTTCTAATTTTTTCATAAAATATTTCCATGAGTTTTGCTATGCTTTCTTGATTAATTGTTTCAAATTTCATATAAGCCTTTCTTAAATGTTAATTTTATGGCGTTAATATAGCAAAAATAAGATAAATTAAATTTAACATAAGTTAAGAATGGAAAATGTATATAATGAAAGATTATTTAGAACTTTTATCTAGTGTAGGAAAATTAAAAAAATTTCAAAAAAATAGTATTTTATTTTATGAGGGCGAAGAGGCTAAAAAATTTTTTATTTTACTCAAGGGAAAAATACGCATTTATAAAAGTACAGCAAGTGATAAAGAAATTACTTTGCATTATTTTAATCCTCCAAATTTTATAGCAGAAATGCCTGCTTTTAAAAAATTAAATTATCCTGCTAATGCTATATTTGAGGAAGATGGAGAAATTTTGGAAATTGATTTTATTAATTTTCAAAATTTATGCAGTGAAAATAAAGAATTCAATTTTTTACTTATCAGTTCACTTTTTGATAAAATTAAAATTTTAGAAAAGAAATTATCTCAAAATGCATTAGATTTAAGGACGAGATTATTAAAGTATCTTTTGGAAAATGAAAAAAATTTAGATACAATTTCACAAAAACAAATTGCAATTGATTTAAATGTTAGAGCACAATCTTTATCTCGAGTGTTAAAAGAACTTAAAATTTCAGAACTTATTGATACAAAAAAAGGTAGAATTGAAATTTTAAATAAAGATATGATCATGAAAGAACTTTGGTAAAAATTTAAGGTAGAGAATGGATTTTGATTTTATATTAGTTCAAGCTCCTGCTTTTTTAACGGCTGCTTGGCTTACGATAAAACTAAGCTTTTTTGGAATTATTTTTTCTTTGATAATAGGCTTGTTTTGCATTTTAATGAGTTATTTTAAAATAAAAATTTTAGAAAATATTTGCAAGCTTTATATAGAGTTTTCAAGAAATACGCCTTTATTAATTCAACTTTTTTTCTTATATTATGCTTTACCTAAATTTAATATACATTTAGAGCAAATTCCACCGCTCAATTTAATTTGTTTAAGTGTAGAAGAAACTTTAAGACCTTCTTTTGCTTGTACTATAGTAGGACTTAGTTTTTTAGGGGGTTCTTATATGGCTGAAAGTTTAAGAGCGGGATTTGAAGCCATAAGAAAACAGCAGTTTGAAGCGGGACTTTCTTTGGGTTTTTCAAAATTTGGAAATTTGCGTTATGTGATTTTGCCGCAAGCTTTGGCTATTTCTATGCCAAGTATTAGTGCTAATATTATATTTTTAATCAAAGAAACTTCAGTGGTTAGTATTATTGCCTTGCCAGATTTGGTGAATTTAATGAAGAGTTTAAATTCCTTAACCTATAAGACAGATGAGCTATTGTTTTTGTTGTTTATGGGATATTTGTGCATTATTTTGCCTTTGTCTTTTATTTTGCTAAAGTTTGAAAAAAGGTTGCTTCATGCTTGAACTTTTAAATACCGATACGCTTTTAAGACTCTGGCAAGGGCTTTTTGTCACTCTTGAAATTTCATTTATCAGCATTATTATTACTTCGATAGGTGGGTTGTTTTTGGGAATTTTAATGAGTTTTAAAAATACCTATATCTATGCTTTTTGTCGTTTAGGTTTAGAATTTGTACGTGTTATGCCACTTTTAGTATGGCTTTTTGTGGTGTATTTTGGTTTTCCTAGATGGTTTGGGTGGGATTTGAGTTCTGTAAGTGCAGCTATTATTGTTTTTAGCATTTGGGGTTGTTTTGAGATGATGGATTTGGTGCGTGTTTCCTTGCAGAGTATTCCAAAACATCAGTATGAAAGTGCATCATCTTTAGGTTTAAATACGGTGCAAAGTTTTGTTTATATTATTATTCCACAAGCTATGCGTCGTTTAACTCCTATGAGTATGAATTTACTTACTCGCATGATTAAAAGCACAACCTTTGCTTATTTAATCGGCGCGGTAGAGCTTGTCAAGATAGGGCAACAAATTATAGAATTTCATAATAGAAATGATTTTGCACCTTTTATTATTTATGGTTTGATTTTTTTTATCTTTTTTATACTTTGTTATCCTATCACTTTATATTCAAGAAAATTAGAGAAAAAATGGAGCTAAAATGAGCATACTAAAAATAGAAAATTTACAAAAGTATTATGGTTCGCATTACGCCTTAAAAGATATTAATTTAGAAGTTAAGGCTAAAGAAGTTGTGGTGATTTTAGGTCCTAGCGGATGTGGAAAATCTACGCTTTTGCGTTGTATTAATGGGCTTGAAGAGATTGCAAGTGGTAATATTTATATTGATAATGAGAAAATAGATAAAGATTTTAAAGAATGGCCAAGAATGCGTCAAAAAGTTGGTATGGTTTTTCAATCTTATGAGCTTTTTGAGCATTTAAGTGTTGAAGAAAATATACTTTTAGGACCTATGAAAGTGCAAAAAAGAAAGAAAGATGAGGTTTTAAAAGAGGCTAAAATTTGGCTTGAAAAGGTGGGACTTTTACATAAAATTCATGCTTATCCAAGAGAGCTTAGCGGAGGACAAAAACAAAGAATTGCTATAGTAAGAAGTTTATGCATGAATCCTGAGTTAATGCTTTTTGATGAGGTTACAGCAGCACTGGATCCTGAGATTGTTAGAGAAGTTTTAGAAGTGATGTTAAATCTTGCAAAAGAGGGTATGACTATGCTTATTGTTACTCATGAAATGGGTTTTGCTAAAGCTGTAGCAGATAAAATTATTTTTATGGATGAAGGAAAAATCATCGAAGAAAATGATCCTAAAAGTTTTTTTGAAAATCCAAAAAGCGAAAGAGCAAAGAAATTTTTAAATTTGTTTGATTATCATAAATAGATAAAAATAATATTGGTTTATGATAATAAACTTTGCAAGACTAAAATTTTATAGAAAAACTAAAAAAAGTCTTGACAAAAATTTTTTTTTGAGTTATAATCTCACTTTTATTTTTGCTGGTTTAGCTCAGTTGGTAGAGCAGCTGCCTTGTAAGCAGCAGGTCGGGGGTTCAAGTCCCTTAACCAGCTCCATTTATTTTAGCAGTGTTTGACCAGAATATTGAAAAAGCAATATTTTTATGGTGAGTTACTCAAGTGGCCAACGAGGGCAGACTGTAAATCTGCTGGCTTTCGCCTTCCGTGGTTCGAATCCACGACTCACCACCATGCTTTGCGGGAGTAGCTCAGTTGGCTAGAGCATCAGCCTTCCAAGCTGAGGGTCGCGGGTTCGAGTCCCGTTTCCCGCTCCAATAATTTAAAAGAACTGGGAGCTGTATTTTAAAACCTTTAACTTACAGTATATATCCCATTTAAGAGTTTTTGTTGTCTATTATTATGTATAATTTTTCTGAGCGCTCGTATGGCTCAGAGGTAGAGCACTCCCTTGGTAAGGGAGAGGTCGCGGGTTCAATTCCCGCTATGAGCTCCATGAATTGAAAAAATTATATAGATATAAGACTTGCTTTGCTCAATTTATTTTTTATACGGAGGAAAAAAATGGCTAAAGAAAAATTTTCACGTAATAAGCCACACGTAAATATTGGTACTATTGGTCACGTTGACCATGGTAAAACTACTTTAACAGCTGCTATTTCTGCTGTTCTTTCTAGAAGAGGTTTAGCAGAGCTTAAAGATTATGATAATATCGATAATGCTCCAGAAGAAAAAGAGCGTGGTATTACTATTGCTACTTCTCATATTGAATATGAAACAGACAATCGTCACTATGCACATGTTGACTGCCCAGGTCACGCAGATTATGTTAAAAACATGATTACAGGTGCTGCACAAATGGATGGAGCGATCTTGGTTGTTTCTGCTGCAGATGGCCCTATGCCACAAACTAGAGAGCATATTCTTCTTTCTCGTCAAGTAGGCGTTCCATATATTGTTGTTTTTATGAATAAAGCAGATATGGTTGATGATGCTGAACTTTTAGAGTTAGTTGAAATGGAAATTAGAGAATTATTAAGCTCTTATGATTTCCCAGGCGATGATACACCTATTATTTCTGGTTCTGCTTTAAAAGCTCTTGAAGAAGCCAAAGCTGGACAAGATGGTGAATGGTCGGCAAAAATTATGGATCTTATGGCTGCAGTTGATAGCTATATTCCAACTCCAACTCGTGATACTGAAAAAGACTTCTTGATGCCAATTGAAGACGTTTTCTCAATTTCAGGTCGTGGTACTGTTGTTACAGGTAGAATTGAAAAAGGTGTTGTAAAAGTGGGTGATACTATCGAAATCGTTGGTATTAAAGATACTCAAACAACAACTGTAACAGGTGTTGAAATGTTCAGAAAAGAAATGGATCAAGGCGAAGCAGGAGATAACGTAGGTGTTCTTCTTCGTGGTACTAAAAAAGAAGAAGTTATCCGTGGTATGGTTCTTGCTAAACCAAAATCAATTACTCCACACACTGACTTCGAAGCTGAAGTTTATATCTTAAATAAAGATGAAGGTGGTAGACATACTCCATTCTTTAACAACTATAGACCACAGTTTTATGTAAGAACAACTGATGTTACAGGTTCGATTAAATTAGCTGATGGTGTTGAAATGGTTATGCCAGGTGAAAATGTGAGAATTACTGTAAGCTTGATCGCTCCAGTAGCACTTGAAGAAGGAACTCGTTTTGCTATTCGTGAAGGTGGTAAAACTGTTGGTTCAGGTGTTGTTTCTAAAATTATTAAATAATTTAATAAAGCCAAGTTAAAAGCTTGGCTTTAATTTTTTAAGGAAAATTGAAATGAGAATTAAAGTTGGTTTAAAGTGTGAAGAATGTGGTGATATTAATTATAGCACCTATAAAAATAGTAAAAATACTACTGAAAAATTAGAATTAAAAAAATATTGCCCAAGATTAAAAAAACATACACTTCACAAAGAAGTTAAGTTAAAAAGTTAAGCTTGCGCCCTTAGGGCAATAGCTCCAACGGTAGAGCACCGGATTCCAAATCCGATGGTTGGGGGTTCGAATCCCTCTTGCCCTGCCATAATTAAGGTTTAAATAAATGGAAAAATTAATAACTTATTTTAAATTATCAAAAGCCGAATTAAGGAAAGTAATTTTTCCTTTAAAAGAACAGGTAAGAAATGCCTATATTACAGTTTTTGTTGTTGTTGCGGTGATTTCTTTGTTTTTGGCGTTAGTGGATTGGTTTATGTCCTCTATTGTTTCTGCAATCGTGTAAGGAGAGTAAATGAGTACTCATAAATGGTATGCAATTCAAACTTATGCTGGCAGTGAAATGGCAGTTAAAAGAGCCATTGAAAATTTAGTAAAAGATAACGGAATTGAAGAACAACTTAAAGAAATTGTTGTTCCAACTGAAGATGTTATTGAATTTAAGAATGGAAAGGAGAAGATTAGCGAAAGAAGTTTGTATTCAGGATATGTTTTTGCACTTCTTGATTTAAATACAGAGCTTTGGCATCGCATTCAATCTCTTCCAAAGGTTGGTCGTTTTATTGGAGAATCCAAAAAGCCAACCCCTTTAACAGAAAAAGATATTAATTTGATTTTGGAAAAAGTTCACAATCGTGCAGCGCCTAAACCAAAGATTTCTTTTGAAGAAGGGGAAAATGTGAGAATCACAGAAGGGCCATTTGCAAACTTTACTGCAATTGTAGAAGAATATGATATGGTTCGTGGTTTATTAAAATTAAATGTTTCTATTTTTGGACGCTCAACTCCAGTGGAGATCTTATATTCTCAAGTTGAGAAAATAATTTAATTTATATCAAGTAAGGAGATTTGTTATGGCTAAAAAAGTCGTAGGCGAAATTAAATTGCAAATTGCTGCCACAAAAGCAAACCCATCACCACCTGTTGGTCCTGCTTTGGGTCAGCAAGGTGTTAATATTATGGAGTTTTGTAAGGCTTTTAATGAAAGAACAAAAGATATGGCAGGTTTTAATATCCCTGTTGTTATCACTGTTTATGCAGATAAAAGTTTTACTTTTATTACAAAACAACCACCAGCTACGGATTTGATCAAAAAAGCAGCTGGAATTTCTAAAGGTACGGATAATCCACTTAAAAATAAAGTAGGCAAGTTAACTCGTGCTCAAGTTTTAGAAATAGTAGATAAGAAAATTGCAGATTTAAATACTAAAGATAGAGATCAAGCTGCTAAAATTATTGCAGGTTCAGCTCGTTCTATGGGTGTTGAAATCGTAGATTAATCCTTTCACCGCCAAGGTAAAAGGCGGTAGCACTTTAAAATGCGGAGAAAATAAATGGCTAAGATAGCAAAAAGATTAAAAGAATTATCACAAAAAATTGATTCAAATAAAGAGTATGCTTTAAGCGATGCAATTGATACAATAAAGACTTTAAAGTCTGCTAAATTTGATGAGACTGTAGAAATTGCTTTAAAACTTAATGTTGATCCAAGACATGCAGATCAAATGGTAAGAGGATCTGTTGTTTTACCTGCTGGAACGGGTAAAAAAGTTCGTGTTGCTGTAATTGCAAAAGACGCAAAAGCTGATGAAGCGAAAAATGCTGGTGCAGATATTGTGGGTAGCGATGATTTAGTAGAAGAAATTCAAAAAGGTAATATGAATTTTGATGTTTTGATTGCTACTCCAAATTTAATGGGACTTGTTGGTAAAGTTGGTAGGATTTTAGGGCCAAAAGGTTTAATGCCAAATCCTAAAACCGGAACAGTGACTATGGATGTTGCTCAAGCAGTTAATAATGCAAAAAGTGGTCAGGTAAATTTCCGTGTTGATAAGCAAGGAAATATCCATGCAGGTCTTGGTAAAGTAAGTTTTTCCAAAGAACAATTATGGGATAATGTTAGCACTTTTATAAAGGCAATTAACAAACACAAACCTGCCGCAGCTAAAGGTAGATATATTAAAAATGCGGCTTTATCTTTGACAATGAGCCCTTCTGTAAAGCTTGAAACACAAGAATTGCTTGATATGAAATAAGAGTTGCTTTTTTGCAACTCTTTTGTTCTAAAATAAACATTTGAAAAAATTTTTGATTTTTTGAGATGTTTATTTTAGATTGAAGATAGTCGAGGCGTAAGCTTAATTGGATTTCCACTCTACTTGAAATCTCAATCGGAAAGGAGAAAATGTGACTAGAAGCGAAAAAGTTGAGATTATTGCTAAACTTGAAGAAGGTTTTAAAGCTAGTGAAGCTATTGTAGTTTGTAATTACAGAGGTCTTAGCACAAAAAAACTAGAAGAGCTTAGAAATAATGCAAGAGAAAACAATGTAAAAGTTCAAATTGTTAAAAATACTTTGGCTAACATTGCTCTTAACAATTCCGGTAAAACAGGTCTAGTTCTTAAAGATACAAATATTTATCTTTGGGGCGAAGATCAGCTAAGTGTTTCAAAAGTAGCTGCTAAATTTGAAGAAAATAACGATAAATTTGAAATCAAAACAGCTCATATTGAAGGCGAAGTTGCAGATGTTGCTAAGGTTAAAGCTCTTGCTAAAATGCCTTCACGCAATGAGTTGCTTGCTATGCTTTTGCAAGTTTGGAATGCGCCAATTACCAATTTCACAATAGGTTTAAATGCGCTTAAAAATAAAAAAGAATCTGAATAAATTAAATAAAAGGATAAAAAATGGCAATTTCTAAAGAAGATGTATTAGAATATATTTCAAATTTAAGTGTTCTTGAGTTATCAGAACTTGTAAAAGAATTTGAAGAAAAATTTGGTGTGTCTGCTGCTCCTGTAATGGTAGCTGGTGGTGCTGCAGCTGGTGGTGCTGCAGCTGCTGCTGAAGAAAAAACTGAATTTGATATCGTTTTAACTGATGGCGGTGCTAAAAAGATTGAAGTTATTAAAATCGTTCGTGCTCTTACAGGCCTTGGTCTTAAAGAAGCAAAAGATGCAGTTGAGCAAACTCCTTCAACTCTAAAAGAGGGTGTGGCTAAAGCTGAAGCTGAGGAAGCTAAAAAACAACTTGAAGAAGCTGGTGCTAAAGTAGAACTTAAGTAATTTTAAGCTTTAAAGTTAGAAGAAGATTTGCCAAGGCAAGTCTTCTTTTTTTTATTTTTACCTAATTTTTAGGTCTTCTTTTTTAAATTTACAAAATTTACCATGAGGTATGTGCGATATGTTAGATAATAAATTAGGAAATCGTTTAAGAGTAGACTTCTCAAACATTTCAAAACAAATAGAAATCCCAAATCTTCTACAATTACAAAAAAAGAGTTTTGATTATTTTTTAAATCTTGATAATGGTGAAAGTGGTATAGAAAAAGTTTTTAAATCAATTTTTCCTATTCATGATCCGCAAAATAGATTGAGTCTTGAATATGTTAGTAGTGAAATAGGCAAGCCAAAATATACCATTCGCGAATGCATGGAAAGAGGTTTGACTTATTCTGTAAATTTAAAAATGAAAATCCGTCTTACTCTGCATGAAAAAGATGAAAAAACAGGGGAAAAAGTTGGCGTAAGAGATATTAAAGAACAAGAAATTTATATCCGCGAAATTCCTTTAATGACAGATCGTGTATCTTTTATCATTAATGGGGTTGAGAGGGTGGTTGTAAATCAATTACATAGAAGCCCTGGTGTTATTTTTAAAGAAGAAGAAAGCTCAACGGTTGCAAATAAGCTTGTTTATACAGCACAAATTATTCCTGATCGTGGTTCGTGGCTTTATTTTGAATACGATGCCAAAGATGTTTTGTATGTAAGAATCAACAAGCGTAGAAAAGTTCCTGTAACTATGCTTTTTAGAGCTTTAGGGTATAAAAAACAAGATATTATTAAGTTGTTTTATCCTATTCAGACTATACATGTGAAAAAAGATAAATTTTTAACAGAATTTAATCCAAATGATTTTATGGATAGAATAGAATATGATATTAAAGATGAAAAAGGAAAAATCGTTCATCAAGCTGGAAAAAGACTTACAAAGAAAAAAGCAGAACAGCTTATTAAAGACGGTTTAAAATGGATAGAATATCCTGTAGAAATTTTACTTAATCGTTATTTAGCAAATCCTATTAGTGATAAAGAAAGTGGAGAGGTTTTATTTGATTCTTTAACTTTGTTAGATGAGAGTAAGCTTGCTAAGATTAAAGAGCAAAAAAGTTTTGATATAGCAAATGATTTGGCTAATGGCGTTGATACAGCGATTATTAACTCCTTTGCTCAAGATGGAGAAACTCTAAAACTTCTTAAACAAAGTGAAAATATCGATGATGAAAATGATTTAGCTGCGATTAGAATTTACAAAGTTATGCGCCCAGGTGAACCTGTGGTAAAAGATGCAGCGAAGGCTTTTGTAAATGATTTATTCTTCAATCCTGAAAGATACGATCTTACTAAGGTAGGTCGTATGAAAATGAACCATAAGTTAGGTCTTGAAGTGCCTGAGTATGTTACTGTTTTGACTAATGAAGATATTATTAAAACTGCAAAATATTTAATTAAAGTAAAAAATGGTAAAGGACATATTGATGATAGAGATCATTTAGGAAATCGTCGTATCCGTTCTATAGGTGAACTTTTAGCCAATGAACTTCATTTAGGTCTTGCAAAAATGCAAAAGGCGATCAGAGATAAATTTACTTCTTTAAATGCGGATCTTGATAAAGTAATGCCTTATGATTTAATCAATCCTAAAATGATTACTACAACTATCATTGAATTTTTTACAGGAGGTCAGCTTTCGCAATTTATGGATCAAACTAACCCTTTAAGTGAGGTTACTCATAAGCGTCGTTTGTCAGCGCTTGGTGAAGGTGGGCTTGTAAAAGAAAGAGCAGGTTTTGAAGTGCGTGATGTTCACGCGACGCATTATGGTAGAATTTGTCCAGTTGAAACACCTGAAGGTCAAAATATTGGTTTGATTAATACTCTTTCTACCTATGCAAAAGTAAATGAACTTGGTTTTGTTGAAGCACCATACAGAAAAGTTGTAAATGGTAAAGTGACTAATGAAGTCGTTTATCTTACAGCGACACAAGAAGAAGGCTTGTTTATCGCACCAGCTTCAACTAAGGTTGATGCTAAAGGCAATATAGTAGAAGAATTTGTTGAGGCTAGACAAGATGGTGAAACTATACTTGCAAGACGCGAAGAAGTGCAACTAATTGACCTTTGTTCAGGTATGGTTGTTGGGGTTGCAGCTTCTTTGATTCCGTTTTTAGAGCACGATGATGCAAATAGAGCGCTAATGGGTTCAAACATGCAACGTCAAGCTGTGCCACTTCTTACTGCTTCAGCTCCGATAGTAGGAACAGGTATGGAACAAATTATTGCGCGTGATGCTTGGGAGGCTGTTAAAGCAAAGCGTGGCGGTGTGGTTGAGAAAGTGGATAATAAAAGCATTTTCATTTTAGGTGAAGATGATAAAGGTCCATTTATTGACCATTACACTATGGAGAAAAATTTAAGAACCAATCAAAATACAAATTATATTCAACATCCTATTGTTAAAAAAGGTGATATAGTAAAAGCAGGACAAATTATCGCAGATGGTCCTTCTATGGATCAAGGCGAACTTGCTATAGGTAAAAATGCTTTAATCGCTTTTATGCCTTGGAATGGTTATAACTATGAGGATGCTATAGTTGTAAGTGAGAGAATTATTCGTGAAGATACCTTTACAAGTGTGCACATTTATGAAAAAGAAATTGAAGCAAGAGAACTAAAAGACGGTATAGAAGAAATTACCAAAGATATCCCAAATGTAAAAGAAGAAGATGTTGCACATCTTGATGAGAGCGGTATTGCAAAAATTGGTACCCATATCAAACCAGGTATGATTTTGGTGGGTAAGGTTTCTCCAAAAGGTGAGGTTAAACCAACTCCTGAAGAAAGACTTTTAAGAGCTATTTTTGGAGAAAAAGCAGGACATGTTGTGAATAAATCACTTTATGCAACCGCTTCTTTAGAGGGTGTTGTTGTGGATGTTAAAATTTTCACTAAAAAAGGCTATGAAAAAGATGATCGTGCAATAAAATCTTATGATAAAGAAAAAATGGCTTTAGAAAAAGAACATCATGATAGACTTTTGATGATGGATAGAGAAGAAATGCTTCGTGTTTGTGCTCTTCTTTCCAAAGCCCCTTTAAATAGTGATCAAAAAATTGGAGATAAAAATTATAAAAAAGGACAAACCGCAGATATTAGCGAACTTGAAAAAATCAATCGTTTTACTTTAACAACTTTGATTAAAGCTTATTCTAAAGAGATTCAAAAAGAATACGATGATTTAAAAAATCATTTCCAAAATGAGAAGAAAAAATTAAAAGCAGAACACGATGAAAAGCTTGAAATTTTAGAAAAAGATGATATTTTACCAAGTGGGGTAATTAAGCTTGTTAAAGTTTATATTGCTACAAAGAGAAAGCTTAAAGTCGGTGATAAAATGGCAGGACGTCACGGAAATAAAGGTATAGTTTCAACTATAGTTCCTGAAGTGGATATGCCTTATTTACCAAATGGTAAAAGTGTGGATATTGCACTTAATCCACTTGGCGTTCCAAGTCGTATGAATATAGGTCAAATTTTAGAAAGCCATTTGGGTTTAATTGGACTTAGACTCGGAGATCAGATTCAAGAAATTTTTGACAGAAAGCAAAAAGATTTTCTTAAAGAATTAAGAGCAAAAATGCTTGAAATTTGTTCTATTCCAAGACTTGCAAGCGAAAAAGAATTTATTAAAAGCTTAAGTGATGAAGAGCTTTTAAACTATGCTAGAGACTGGAGTAAAGGAGTTAAATTTGCTACTCCTGTTTTTGAAGGTGTAAATATAGAAGAATTTAGCAAGCTTTTTGAAATGGCCAAGATAGATATGGACGGCAAAACAGAACTTTATGATGGACGCACGGGTGAGAAAATCGCAGAGCGTGTTCATGTAGGATGTATGTATATGCTAAAACTCCACCACTTGGTTGATGAGAAAGTTCACGCAAGAAGTACAGGACCTTATAGTCTAGTTACCCAGCAGCCTGTGGGTGGTAAAGCACTCTTTGGGGGACAAAGATTTGGGGAGATGGAAGTTTGGGCACTTGAAGCTTATGGAGCGGCTCATACTTTAAGAGAAATGTTAACTATCAAATCAGATGATGTGGAAGGTAGATTTAGTGCTTATAAAGCATTGACAAAAGGTGAAAATGTTCCAGCAACGGGAATTCCTGAA
The DNA here is from genome assembly GCF_001457695.1 of Campylobacter jejuni. Lineage (NCBI taxonomy): Bacteria > Pseudomonadati > Campylobacterota > Epsilonproteobacteria > Campylobacterales > Campylobacteraceae > Campylobacter > Campylobacter jejuni. The sequence continues at coordinate 445,894 of NZ_LN831025.1, forward strand.
ACATTTTTTGTATTAACCAATGAGCTTAAATCTCTTGCTTTAGATGTTGAGATTTTTGATAAGGATGAAGATAATGAGTAAATTTAAAGTAATAGAAATCAAAGAAGATGCAAGACCTAGGGATTTTGAAGCGTTTCAACTAAGACTTGCAAGTCCTGAAAAAATCAAATCATGGTCTTATGGAGAAGTAAAAAAACCAGAAACTATCAATTATAGAACCTTAAAGCCTGAAAGAGATGGGCTTTTTTGTGCAAAGATTTTTGGACCTATAAGAGATTATGAATGTCTTTGTGGCAAGTATAAAAAAATGCGTTTTAAAGGCGTTAAATGTGAAAAATGTGGTGTTGAAGTAGCAAATTCAAAAGTGCGTCGTTCTAGAATGGGACATATCGAGCTTGTAACTCCTGTGGCCCATATTTGGTATGTTAATTCTCTTCCGAGTCGTATAGGAACGCTTTTGGGTGTTAAGATGAAAGATCTTGAGCGTGTGCTTTATTATGAAGCTTATATCGTTGAAAATCCAGGCGATGCTTTCTATGATAATGAAAGCGCCAAAAAAGTAGAATATTGTGATGTTTTAAATGAAGAGCAATATCAAAATTTAATGCAACGCTATGAAAATAGTGGCTTTAAAGCAAGAATGGGTGGAGAAGTTGTTCGTGATTTACTTGCAAATTTAGATCTTGTGGCACTTTTAAATCAGCTTAAAGAAGAAATGGCGGCTACAAATTCAGAGGCTAAGAAAAAAACCATCATTAAACGCTTAAAAGTAGTAGAAAATTTCTTAAATTCAAATTTAAACGCCAATACCGATAGTGATGAAGCCGTACCAAATCGTCCTGAATGGATGATGATTACAAATCTTCCAGTTTTACCGCCAGATTTGCGTCCTTTAGTGGCTTTAGATGGTGGAAAATTTGCAGTTTCTGATGTGAATGACTTATATCGTCGTGTTATCAATAGAAATACACGTCTTAAAAAACTTATGGAACTTGATGCACCTGAAATCATTATCAGAAATGAAAAAAGAATGCTTCAAGAGGCTGTTGATGCACTTTTTGACAACGGTCGTCGTGCTAATGCTGTAAAAGGAGCAAATAAACGCCCATTAAAATCTTTAAGTGAAATTATTAAAGGTAAACAGGGACGTTTCAGACAAAACTTACTTGGTAAAAGGGTTGATTTTTCAGGTCGTAGCGTTATTGTTGTGGGTCCAAAACTTAGAATGGATCAATGTGGTTTACCTAAAAAAATGGCTTTAGAGCTCTTTAAGCCACATCTTTTAGCTAAGCTTGAAGAAAAAGGTTATGCAACCACAGTAAAACAAGCTAAAAAAATGATAGAAAATAAAACTAATGAAGTTTGGGAATGTTTAGAAGAGGTAGTAAAAGGGCATCCTGTTATGCTAAACCGTGCGCCTACTTTACATAAACTTTCTATTCAAGCTTTTCATCCTGTTTTAGTGGAAGGTAAGGCTATACAACTTCATCCTTTAGTTTGCGCAGCATTTAACGCAGACTTTGATGGGGATCAAATGGCGGTGCATGTGCCACTTTCTCAAGAGGCCATTGCGGAATGTAAGGTACTTATGCTTTCATCAATGAATATTCTTTTGCCAGCAAGCGGTAAGTCTGTAACCGTTCCATCGCAAGATATGGTTTTAGGAATTTATTATCTTTCATTGGAAAAAGCCGGTGCTAAAGGTTCGCATAAAATTTGTACAGGCATTGATGAAGTGATGATGGCACTTGAAAGCAAGTGTTTGGATATTCATGCGAGTATACAAACTATGGTAGATGGTAGAAAGATTACCACTACAGCAGGAAGATTGATTATTAAATCCATTTTACCTGATTTTGTGCCTGAAAATAGCTGGAATAAAGTCTTGAAGAAAAAAGACATTGCTGTGCTTGTGGATTATGTTTATAAACAAGGTGGTTTAGAGATTACAGCAAGTTTCTTGGATAGACTTAAAAATTTAGGTTTTGAGTATGCAACTAAAGCAGGTATTTCAATTTCGATTGCAGATATTATTGTTCCTAATGACAAGCAAAAAGCTATTGATGAAGCAAAAAAACAAGTAAGAGAAATTCAAAATTCTTATAATCTTGGTTTGATTACTTCAGGGGAAAGATACAATAAAATCATTGATATTTGGAAAAGTACAAACAATGTCCTTTCAAAAGAGATGATGAAGCTTGTAGAAAAAGATAAAGAAGGTTTTAACTCTATTTATATGATGGCAGATTCTGGTGCTAGGGGTAGTGCGGCTCAAATTTCTCAGCTTGCTGCGATGAGAGGACTTATGACTAAACCTGATGGTTCTATTATCGAAACTCCTATTATTTCGAATTTCCGTGAAGGGCTAAATGTTCTTGAATACTTTATTTCAACTCACGGTGCTAGAAAAGGTCTTGCAGATACCGCTCTTAAAACAGCAAATGCGGGTTATTTGACAAGAAAACTTATCGATGTTGCGCAAAATGTAAAAATTACCATTGAAGATTGTGGAACACATGAGGGTGTTGAAATCAATGAAATTACCGCAGATAGCTCTATTATAGAAACTTTAGAAGAAAGAATTTTAGGCAGGGTTTTAGCTGAAGATGTGATCGATCCTATTACAAATTCTGTGCTTTTTGCAGAAGGAACTTTAATGGATGAGGAAAAAGCAAAAATTCTTGGAGAAAGCGGTATAAAAAGTGTCAATATCCGCACTCCTATTACCTGCAAAGCTAAAAAAGGAATTTGTGCAAAATGTTATGGTATCAATCTTGGTGAAGGTAAATTAGTAAAACCAGGCGAAGCAGTAGGAATTATTTCCGCTCAATCTATCGGCGAACCAGGAACGCAGTTAACTCTAAGAACTTTCCACAGCGGGGGAACTGCAAGTACAGATTTACAAGATAGACAAGTAAGCGCACAAAAAGAAGGTTTTATAAGATTTTATAATCTTAAAACTTATAAAAACAAAGAAGGTAAAAATATCGTAGCAAATCGTAGAAATGCGGCGATTTTACTTGTGGAGCCAAAAATCAAAACTCCATTTAAAGGTGTGATTAATATAGAAAATATTCATGAAGATGTGATTGTTTCTATTAAAGATAAAAAACAAGAAGTAAAATACATACTAAGAAAATACGATCTTGCTAAACCAAATGAATTAGCAGGTGTAAGTGGCAGTATAGATGGAAAACTTTATTTGCCATATCAAAGCGGTATGCAAGTAGAAGAAAGTGAAAGTATCGTAGAAGTGATTAAAGAGGGTTGGAATGTGCCAAATCGTATTCCTTTTGCGAGTGAAATTTTAGTAGAAGATGGTGAGCCTGTAGTGCAAAATATCAAAGCAGGCGAAAAAGGAACGCTTAAATTTTATATCCTTAAAGGCGATGGTTTAGATAGAGTAAAAAATGTTAAAAAAGGCGATATTGTTAAAGAAAAAGGATTCTTTGTAGTGATTGCTGATGAAAATGATAGAGAAGCAAAAAGACACTATATCCCAAGAGAATCTAAGATAGAATTTAACGATAGTGAAAAAATTGATGATGCAAATACTATCATCGCAAGTGCTCCTAAAAAAGAAAGAAAAGTGATTGCAGAATGGGATGCTTATAATAATACTATCATTGCAGAAATTGATGGTGTTATAAGCTTTGAGGATATTGAAGCAGGTTATAGTGCTGATGAGCAAATTGATGAAGCTACAGGTAAGCGTTCTTTAGTGATTAATGAGTATTTGCCAAGCGGAGTTAGACCGACTTTGGTAATTGCAGGAAAAGGTGATAAGGCTGTGCGTTATCAGCTTGAACCAAAAACCGTTATTTTTGTTCATGATGGTGATAAAATCGCTCAAGCAGATATTTTAGCAAAAACTCCAAAAGCTGCAGCTAAATCAAAAGATATTACAGGAGGTCTTCCAAGAGTTTCTGAACTTTTTGAAGCAAGAAAACCAAAAAATGCGGCTGTGATTGCAGAAATTGATGGTGTTGTTCATTTTGATAAACCTTTGCGTTCTAAAGAAAGAATCATTATTCAAGCAGAAGATGGTACAAGTGCTGAGTATTTAATCGATAAATCAAAACATATTCAAGTAAGAGATGGCGAGTTTATCCATGCAGGTGAAAAACTTACAGATGGAGTTGTTTCAAGTCATGATGTGCTTAAAATTTTGGGTGAAAAAGCCTTGCATTATTATTTGATTTCTGAAATTCAACAAGTTTATCGCGGACAAGGTGTTGTGATTTCTGATAAACATATAGAAGTTATCGTTTCTCAAATGCTAAGACAAGTAAAAGTTGTAGATAGTGGACATACGAAATTTATCGAGGGTGATTTGGTTTCAAGACGTAAATTCCGTGAAGAAAACGAAAGAATCATTAGAATGGGTGGAGAACCTGCTATTGCTGAGCCTGTGCTTTTAGGTGTAACAAGAGCAGCGATTGGAAGTGATAGTGTGATTTCTGCGGCTTCATTCCAAGAAACTACCAAAGTTTTAACCGAAGCAAGCATAGCGGGTAAATTTGACTACTTAGAAGATTTAAAAGAAAATGTTATTTTAGGTAGAATGATTCCTGTTGGAACAGGGCTTTATGGCGAACAAAATTTAAAACTTAAAGAACAAGAATAAAACTCTATTTTATAGCCCTTCGGGGCTATATTTCTTCATTTTCAATCTTTTTAACTAAAATATAAGCAAAATTTAGATATCATCCAAAGTTTATTACATTTTTAAAGAAAGGAATTATTGTGCCTACCATAAATCAATTGGTTAGAAAAGAGCGCAAAAAAGTTTTAGAAAAATCTAAATCTCCAGCGCTTAAAAATTGTCCACAAAGAAGGGGAGTTTGCACTAGGGTTTATACTACAACACCTAAAAAACCAAACTCAGCGTTAAGAAAAGTTGCCAAAGTAAGACTTACTAGTGGCTTTGAAGTGATCAGCTATATCGGCGGTGAAGGTCATAACTTACAAGAACACAGCATTGTTTTAGTGCGTGGTGGTAGGGTAAAAGACTTACCAGGGGTTAAATATCACATCGTTCGTGGTGCTCTTGATACAGCAGGTGTTGCAAAAAGAACAGTTTCTCGTTCTAAATATGGTGCTAAACGCCCTAAAGCAGGCGCTGCAAAATAATCATTCATACAGACAAATCCGTTAGATTTGATTTTGTTTGAGTAAAATTTAAAATTTGAAGGAAAAATAATGAGAAGAAGAAAAGCTCCGGTAAGAGAAGTCTTGCCTGATCCGATTTATGGTAATAAAGTAATCACAAAATTTATTAATTCTTTAATGTATGATGGTAAAAAAAGCACAGCTACAACAATTATGTATGGTGCTTTGGAAGCTATTGATAAAAAAGGTGGTGAGAAAAAAGGTATTGATATTTTTAATGATGCGATTGAAAATATTAAGCCTTTATTAGAAGTGAAATCTCGTCGTGTAGGTGGTGCAACCTATCAAGTTCCAGTTGAAGTTCGTCCTGCTAGACAACAAGCTTTGGCGATTCGTTGGATTATTTCTTTTGCAAGAAAAAGAAGTGAAAGAACTATGATAGACAAACTTGCAGCTGAGCTTTTAGATGCAGCAAATAGCAAAGGTGCTTCATTTAAGAAGAAAGAAGATACTTATAAAATGGCTGAAGCAAATAAAGCATTTGCTCACTATCGTTGGTAAGAAGGAGTGTGTATGTCAAGAAGTACTCCTTTAAAAAAAGTTAGAAATATCGGTATTGCTGCTCACATCGATGCGGGTAAAACGACTACATCTGAAAGAATTCTTTTCTTTACTGGTATGAGTCATAAAATCGGTGAAGTTCATGATGGTGCTGCAACTATGGACTGGATGGAACAAGAGAAAGAGCGTGGGATTACTATCACTTCTGCGGCTACAACTTGTTTTTGGAAAGATCATCAAATCAATCTTATTGACACTCCAGGCCACGTGGATTTTACAATTGAAGTTGAAAGATCTATGCGTGTTCTTGATGGTGCTGTTGCGGTATTTTGTTCAGTGGGTGGGGTGCAGCCTCAAAGTGAAACAGTTTGGAGACAAGCAAATAAATATGGTGTTCCAAGAATAGTATTTGTAAATAAAATGGATAGAATCGGTGCAAATTTCTACAATGTAGAAGATCAAATTCGCAACCGTTTAAAAGCTAATCCAGTTCCACTTCAAATTCCAATTGGTGCTGAGGATAATTTTAAAGGCGTAATCGATCTTGTAACTATGAAAGCTTTAGTTTGGGAAGATGATACTAAGCCAACGGATTATGTAGAAAAAGAAATTCCAGCTGAACTTAAAGAAAAGGCAGAAGAATATCGCACAAAAATGATAGAAGCAGTTTCTGAAACTTCAGATGAGTTGATGGAAAAATATTTAGGCGGAGAAGAATTAAGCCTTGAAGAGATTAAAACAGGGATTAAAGCAGGATGTTTAAGTCTTTCTATCGTTCCTATGCTTTGCGGTACAGCGTTTAAAAATAAAGGGGTTCAACCTTTGCTTGATGCTGTTGTGGCTTATTTACCAGCTCCTGATGAAGTGGCAAATATCAAGGGTGAATATGAAGATGGCACAGAAGTTTCTGTAAAATCAACTGATGATGGCGAGTTTGCAGGACTTGCATTTAAAATCATGACAGATCCATTTGTAGGACAACTTACTTTCGTGCGTGTTTATCGCGGTTGTTTAGAAAGCGGTTCTTATGCGTATAACTCAACTAAAGATAAAAAAGAAAGAATTGGTCGTTTGTTAAAAATGCACTCTAACAAAAGAGAAGAGATTAAAGTGCTTTACGCAGGCGAAATTGGTGCTGTTGTAGGACTTAAAGATACTTTAACAGGGGATACTCTTGCAAGTGAAAAAGATAAGGTAATCCTTGAAAGAATGGATTTTCCAGATCCAGTTATTTCTGTTGCAGTTGAGCCAAAAACTAAAGCTGATCAAGAAAAAATGTCTATTGCTTTAAATAAATTAGCACAAGAAGATCCAAGTTTTAGAGTTTCTACAGATGAAGAAAGTGGTCAAACTATCATTTCAGGTATGGGTGAGTTACACCTTGAAATTATCGTTGATAGAATGCTTCGTGAATTTAAAGTTGAAGCTGAAGTAGGTCAACCACAAGTTGCTTATCGCGAAACTATTAGAAAAACTGTTGAACAAGAATACAAATACGCTAAACAATCAGGTGGTCGTGGTCAGTATGGACATGTATTCTTACGCCTTGAACCACTTGAGCCAGGTAGTGGATATGAATTTGTTAATGATATCAAAGGTGGGGTAATTCCAAAAGAATACATTCCTGCAGTTGATAAAGGTGTTCAAGAAGCATTACAAAATGGTGTTTTAGCAGGTTATCCTGTGGAAGATGTTAAAGTAACTGTTTATGATGGAAGTTATCACGAGGTGGATTCATCTGAGATGGCGTTTAAACTTGCTGCTTCTATGGGCTTTAAAGAAGGTGCTAGAAAAGCAGGCGCTGTGATCTTAGAGCCTATGATGAAAGTTGAAGTAGAAACTCCTGAAGATTATATGGGTGATGTTATTGGAGATCTTAACAAACGCCGTGGTCAAGTAAATAGCATGGATGAGCGTGGTGGAAATAAAATCATCACAGCATTTTGTCCTTTGGCTGAAATGTTTGGTTATTCTACTGATCTTAGAAGTCAAACTCAAGGTCGTGCGACTTATTCTATGGAATTTGATCACTATGATGAAGTTCCTAAAAATGTTGCGGATGAAATCATCAAAAAAAGAAACGGTTAAATTTTTAGCGGGATTTTTCCCGCTTTCTGTCCTCGTAGCTCAGCAGGATAGAGCGCAAAATTCCTAATTTTGAGGCCGTGAGTTCGAATCTCGCCGTGGACACCATTTTATGAGGTGTTATTATGATAAAAATTGCTTTTTTTATAACTTTTGTAATTTCTTTTTTGACAGCACAAAGCCCAGTAAATTTTAAAGAAGATAATAATATAACAAAAGAACAAAATATATTTAAAGAACAACCTCCAAAACGCATTAAAATTCCAACGCATTAAAATATATGTCAGATTTGATTACGCTAGCACAATTATCACAAGGGTATCGTTACAATAGTGATTCTTTAATTTTAGCTAATTTTATTTTAAAACAAGGAATTAAAGGCGCTGTTTTTGATGTAGGTGCGGGCTGTGGTATCATAGGTATTTTACTTAAAAAAAATATTGCAAATTTAAGTTTATCTTTGATTGATATTCAAAAAGAAAATATAGAATTGATTGAAAAAAATTTAAAATCCAACCAAATACAAGGTGATATTTTTTATGATGATTTCAATCAATTTCAAAGCATAAAAAAATTTGACTTCATAGTTTGCAATCCTCCATTTTATAGACAAGGAGCTTACAAGAGTGAAGATCAGCATAAAGCTATAAGTAAATTTCAGGAATTTTTACCCTTGCATAGCTTTTTAACTAAAGCAAATTCTATGCTTAAGCCAAATGGTACTTTGTATTTTTGCTATGAAGCTTTAGCTTTGGATGAAATTTGTTTTATTTTAAAAGATATGAAAATAAAAATAACAAAGCTTTGCTTTATACATACACATCAAAACAAAAAAGCAAGACTTGTTTTGATACAGGTAAAAAAAGGTTCAAAATCGCCTTGTGAGATTTTACCTCCTTTTTTTGTATATGAAAATGAAATTTTAAGCAAACAAATGCAAGAAATTCACTTAAGATTTAGGTTAAAAAGTTATGATATTTGATAAAAATTTTTCTTATGCTTTTGATGAAAATGCTTGTGAGAAATGCGGTGGAAAGTGTTGCACTGGAGAAAGTGGCAATATTTTTGCGAGCAAGGAAGAATTAGAAGCATTAAGAAAGCATTTAAAATTAGAAAGCAAAGAATTTGCTGAAAAATACTTGAGAAAAGTGGGCTTTAAAATGAGTTTTAAGGAAGTCGAATTTGAAGATGGCTTTGCTTGCATCTTTTTTGATACTCAAAAAAGAAATTGCAGTATCTACGATTTTCGTCCAAAACAATGCAGAACTTTTCCATTTTGGGAATATTTTAAAACACATCAAAAGGAATTAGAAAAAGAATGTATAGGTATTTGCTATTTGTCTTAGCAGCCTTTTTTTTGGCAGCTTGTGGAAGTTTAAAAATCAATGTTGTTTATCCTGATTATACAAAATATAAAAGCAATGATTTTGATTTAAGGGTTATGAAGGCTTATAATTATGAGTATTATAAACAATACAAAGAAGCCAGAGATGAATTTTTAAGTCTTTATCAAGATTATAATAATACTAATTTTTTAGAAAATGCATTTTTACTTACTTTAGCAAACAATCTTGACAAGCAAGCAGAGTTAAATAATCTAGCAAAGCCTTATTTAAATCAAAATGACAATCTTAAGCGACTTAGTGCTCTTTATGCTTTAAATTCAAATGATATCAATAATGCTCAAAAACTTATGAAAGAGCTTTTAACAAAAAAGGATAGTGATCCTAGAAATTTAGAGCTTTACGGGGATATTTTGGTTAAAAAAAATGATTTAAAAAATGCTATAAAATATTATAGATCTGCTTATAATCAAGTTCAAAATGAAGAAATTTTATTTAAACTCATAGGAATTTATGCGATTTTAAATGATACTTTAAATATTAAAAATGTTTTAGAATTTTCAAGAAAAACCAATGGTTGCACTCTCAAAACTTGCGTCTTGCTTGCTAAAATTTATTTTGATGAAACAAATATCGAAGCTTTAAAAAGTATATATAAAGAGCTTTATCAACTTACCAAAAATAAAAGTTTTGCATTGGCTTTGGTTGAGCTTTTAAATTCTCAAGGCAAAACAGAAGAAGCTTTAAAAATTTCTTTGCAGTATGATTTAGATGATGATATTAAACTCGCTTTGTATCAGAATTTAAAACGCTTTGATGATGCTAAAAAAATGAGTTTAGCTCTTTATCATAAAACAAAAAATAAAGAATATCTTCTACGAGCGGCAGTTTTTGAATTTGAAGCTGCAAATGAAGCTAAAAAAATCACTCCAAAAGCAATTGATTCTGTAAAAGAAAAATTCGAACAAGCTATCGATAAAGATAGCAATGCTTTGTATTTAAACTACTATGGATATTTGCTTATAGATTATGATTTAGATGTTAAAAAAGGCATAGAGCTTGTGAAACTTGCCTTAGAAAAAGATCCGCAGAATTTGTATTATTTAGATTCTTTAGCTTGGGGGTATTATAAACTAGACGATTGTAAGCAAGCATGGGAAATTTTAAAACAAACATTAGATGATAAAGAATTTGCAAATTCTGATGAGAGCAAAGCTCATATAAAAGCGATAAAGGCGTGTATAAAACCATGATATTGGATAAAATTTTTGAAAAAACAAAAGAAGATTTAAAAGAACGCAAACTAAAACTTCCTTATGATATGCTAGGGCGTTCTTTAGCTTCAAATCCTTTCTTTCCAAAAGATGTGATTAAGGCTTTAAAAAGAGTAGAAAAAGAAGTTAAAATCATAGCAGAAGTAAAAAAAGCAAGTCCTAGCAAAGGGGTTATTAGAGAAGACTTTGATCCTTTGAGTATCGCTTTAAATTATGAGAAGAACAAAGCTGCGGCGATTTCTGTTTTGACTGAGCCACATTTTTTTAAAGGTTCTTTAGAATACTTAAGTCTTATACGCCGTTATACACAAATTCCTTTGCTTAGAAAAGATTTTATCTTTGATGAGTATCAAATTTTAGAAGCTTTGGTTTATGGGGCGGATTTTGTATTGCTGATCGCTAAAATGCTAAGCATGAAAGAGCTTAAAAAACTGCTTGAGTTTGCAAGACATTTAGGTCTTGAGGCTTTGGTTGAAATTCATGATACGGAGGATTTGAGCAAGGCTATTTTTGCAGGAGCGGATATCATTGGTATCAATCATCGTAATTTAGAGGATTTTACTATGGATATGAGTTTGTGCGAAAAACTTATCCCAAAAATCCCAAATTCAAAAATCATCATCGCAGAAAGTGGTTTAGAAAATAAAGAATTTTTAGGGTATTTGCAAAATTTAGGCGTTGATGCTTTTTTAATCGGCGAATATTTTATGCGTGAGGAAGATGAAGGAAAGGCTTTAAAAGCTTTGCTTTAAGGAGGGAATATGCAGTATTTGTATGCACCATGGCGGAGTGAGTATTTTGAAAAAGAAAAAAGCGTCTGTCCATTTTGTGATTGTGCTAATAAGATCAAAAGCGATGAAGAATTAGGCGTGATTTTTAGAGCAAAGCATTGTTTTGGAGTGATGAACCGCTATCCTTATTCTGCTGGGCATTTTATGGTGATTCCTTATGTACATGAAGAGCATATAGAAAATTTAAGCGATGAAATTTGGCAAGAAATAAGCCATTTTGTGCGTTTGGGGGTAAAAATTTTAAAAGAGCAAATCCATGCAAATGGGGTGAATATCGGTATGAATTTAAGCAAAGATGCGGGAGCTGGCATAGCTTTTCATTGTCATTATCATCTAGTGCCACGCTGGGCAGGAGATACAAATTTTATCACAACCATAGGAGAAACTAGGGTTTGTGGCACTAATATCGAGCAAGTTTATCAAAAACTTGTTTTGGCTTTTAAAAATGCTCAGTGAAGTTGAATTTACAGAATTTCAAAAAGAAAATTTCTCTCTTTTAATCGATGTAAGAAGCCCTAGAGAATTTTTGCATTCTCATTTGATAGGAGCTTTAAATTTTTATGCACTCAATGATGAAGAATATCAAGAAATAGGAATGATTTATAAGAAAAATCAAGCTTTAGCCAAGGCTAGGGGTGCGAGTTATATTTGTCAAAATACCGCTAAGCATATATTAGAAATCACCCAAAATTTTCGCATAGGAGAAAAGGTGGGGATTTATTGTTCTCGTGGGGGTTTGCGTTCAAAATCTATCGCAGTGATTTTAAGTGAGCTTGGCTTTAGAGTGGTGCGTTTAAAAGGTGGCTTTAAAGCTTATAGAACTTTTGTAACGCATTATTTTGAAAATGAAATAAATTTTGATTTTTTTACTCTTTGCGGCAATACAGGCTGTGGAAAAACAGAGCTTTTAGAACAACTCCCACAAGCTATAAATTTGGAAAAAATAGCAAATCATTTAGGCTCGTCTTTTGGTGATATTTTAGGAAAACAACCTACGCAAAAAGCTTTTGAAGCAGAACTTTTTCACAATATGCAAAATTTAGAAAATTTTGCTTTCATAGAAAGCGAAAGTCGCAAAATAGGGGATATCATCTTACCTTTGAAATTTTATGAAAAAATGCAAAAGGCTTTTAAAATTTATTGTTTTTGTTCTTTGGAAAATCGCGTTAAAAGAATACAAAAAATTTATCAAGAAAAAATGACTCCTTTAAAATTTCAACAATGTGTGCAAAAAATCAGCCCTTATATCAGCTTAAATTTACGCCAAGATTTGCTTCAAGGTTATGAGAGAAAAGAATGGCAAAAGCTTATTGTTATGCTTTTGGAGTATTATGATAAAACTTATAAAAAACCAGATAAGATTGATCTTGAGTTAAATACTGATGATATTTTAAAAGCTAAAGAAGAGCTTTTAGATCATTTTAAAGTGCAATTACTTTTTTTTAATATTAGATAATTTTATTAAATAATCAAATTTTTTCTTCATCATCTTATAATAATCCTTTTTTATCTTTGTTGTTTTTTAGCTTGGCTCAAATTTTTATTTTAATGCTGGTAAATTTGAATTATAGAGAAGTAAAATATTTTTTTAAAATCCCTATTTATAGTAACTTAAGATAAAAAATAAACTTTGATAAAAAAATATATAAAATATTTCTTAAATTTATATTTTTTTAAATCATTTTAAATATAATTATCTCGCAATTATATTTTGTAAGAAAGGGTAAATAAATGAATGCGATAAATTCAAGTTTTATTGTGTTGTGTACTTTGCTAGTTTTGCTTATGACTCCAGCTTTAGCAATGTTTTATTCGGGTATGGTAAGAAGTAAAAATACTCTCAATACCATAATGAATTGCTTTATTGTTTTTGGCGTCATTACTTTACAATGGGTAGTGCTTGGATTTAGCTTTTCTTTTGGTAAAGATGAAGGACTTGGGCTTGTAGGAAATTTCGAGAATTTTCTCTTAGAGGGTATTAGCGGATATAATGCTTCAGGTGTTCCAAATATTCTTTTTGTAATTTTTCAAATGATGTTTGCACTTATTGCATCTGCCATCATAACAGGCTCTTTGGTTGGAAGAATTAAACTGGGTGTTTTGGTGATATTTTTACTTTTTTGGAGTACTTTAGTTTATGATGTGTTAGCACATATGATTTGGAGTAGCGAGGGGTTTTTGCTTAAAAGAGGAAGCCTTGATTTTGCTGGGGGTGGTGTTGTGCATATTAGCTCTGGGGTTGCTGGACTTGTAGGAGCTTTGATAGTGGGTGCTAGAAAAAGTGATGATGAGGATAAAAACGCGCATTCTATTCCTTATGCTTTCTTAGGTGCGATTTTGCTTTTTATAGGATGGTTGGGTTTTAATGCTGGAAGTGCTGGCGAAATGAATGATATTGCTATCAATGCTTTTATAGTAAGTATTATATCAGCAGCTTGTGGCTTTTTATCCTGGGTAGTGCTTGAGTGGCTCATCCATAAAAAACCGACTATTTTAGGTGGGCTTAGTGGGCTTGTAGCAGGGCTTGTAGGGATTACTCCAGCTTGCGGTTATGTAGATATTTATGCTTCTCTTGTTATAGGGGCTTTGTCTTCTGTATTTTGTTATTTTGGTTTGAGTTTTATTAAATACAAACTCAAATGGGATGATTCTTTAGATGCTTTTTCTTTGCACGGAATCGGAGGTGTTTGGGGAGGAATCGCTACAGGGCTTTTTGCAAGTGCTAAAGTAAATCCTAATGTGATTGCCCAAAATGCACTTGGCGAGGGATTTTTTATCAGTGGAAGTTTAGAGCTTTTAAAAGAGCAAATTCTTGCTATTATGATTTGTATGATTTTTTCAGCTCTCATAAGCTTTATTATTTTTAAGATCATTTCTTGTTTTACAGACTTAAGAGTGAAAGAAGAAGTAGAACAAAAAGGCTTAGATGTGAGTTTGCACGGAGAAAAAGCTTATATTTTGGTTTAGTCAGCTAAATTTTTACCAAAAAGTCCTTGTTAATCTTTAAAAAAATGATAGACAAGGGTCTCAAATTCATTCTTAGTTAAGATCAGATAAATACTTTAAAATAAATTCCATAAATTCATCACTATCATTAGGGCAACTTATCAAATCATAATCACATTTTGCTAAATGTTTATACTCCATACCTAGTTCAAAAATCGTTTCAGAACAATCTATACAAAAAGAAATAGGATAAATCAAAGCTTTATCGTTTAAATTTGCCAAAACATCGCTTGTATTTGGTTCAAGCCATTTTACAGGGCCTAGTTTAGATTGATAAGCTAAAATAAATTCATCAAAATGATCTTTTAGCCTTTCTTTTAAAATTTCTACATGATCATTTACATGCTTTTCATATAAATCACCTTTGTCAATAATGCTTTGTGGTAAAGAATGCGCTGAAAAAATCAAAATTTTGGCATCAAATTTACTTTTTTTATCCAAAATGTGCGAAACTATCATCTCATTATAAAGCTCATTTTTGTAAAAAATATCTATAGTTTTTACTTTTGCTTGAATTTTTTGCTTTGAAATTTCATTTTGCAGAACTTCTAAAGATGAAGTTACTGTGGTGTAAGAATGGTGCGGATAAAGTGGAAAAAGAATGATTTCATCACTTTCATTTAAAGTGTATTTTTGCAAAATTTCTGTGGCAAAAGGAGGCACATAAAGATTTACAAAATCAAATTTAAATTCATCTTGTTTTAAATTAAGTTTGTTACACAGGCTTTGAGTAAGTTCATTTAAAGGGGATTTTCCACCCATTTTTCTATAGTTTTCTTGCATGGCTTTAACGCGAGCCTTTGTTATGATCCATGCTACAAATTTTCTTAAAAATCGATTTTTGATTCCTAAAATATAAGGATCATTAAACATATTTTTTAAAAAAACTTCACAATCTTGTAAATTCGTAGCTCCGCCCATATTTAAAAATAAAACTAATTTCACGCAAACCTTTCTAAAATTTCTTGAACTTTGTAAGCATCGCTCGTACTGGCTAGATGATTGGGTTGATTATCGATAAGTTTTAACAAAGCTTCGTGTTCTGAAAAAAGTGGACTTTGTTGAGTAAGTTCTATAAAATTTCCATCTTTTAATAAAGAAAAATCATTTAAATTGGCTTCATAAAAATGATTTTTAGTAATAAGATGAATTTTTCTTAGTTTTTGTGTACTATTCCAACTTTGATGTATGCTAGCAATACATTTTTCAAGCCCACATAGAATAATGCTTTCACTTTCTCTTGTTTGATCTTGGGTGTATTTTTTGAGCAAATTGGTTTTTGTTATTTCTTGTTTGCTTAAAAAACAAAGCAAATCAAGATCATGTACAGCCAAATCTTGCAAAATCCCTACATCGCTGATTCTTTGTGGGTAGGGTGAAAATCTTTGTATGTTAATGCTGATAATTTCTTCATTTTCGAGCTCTTTTTTTAGGGCTAAAACCGCAGGATTAAATCTTTCGCAAAAACCTACGCCTACTTTTACGCTGTATTCTTTAGCTAAATTTGAAATTTCGTCTATTTCTTTTAAATTTAGAGCTAAAGGCTTTTCGATTAAAACGCATTTGCATTGTTTAAAAACTTTTTTTGCTATTGCTAAATGTGAATTTGTAGGTGTTGCTATGATGATAATATCATTATTTTGATTTAAAAATTTATCCAAATCATCATGAAAAATATCATCAAAAATATTTAGATTTGGATTTTTACAAAGATCAAAAAGTGTATTAAGCTTAAAATGAGAATTTTTACTAAGTTCATTTAAGTGGTTTTGCCCCATTTTTCCAAGGCCTATAATACCTATTTTCATGGAATTAATCTTTAAAAATACAAATAACTTGCTCTTGCTCTTCTTCACTTAAAAAAGGTGAAAAAGGCAAAGATAAGATGTGTTCGCTTGCATATTCTGAATTTTTAAGTTCTAAATTTGAAAACTCACTAAAGCAAGGTTGTTTATGCAAAGGGGTTGGATAATGTATAGCATAAGGTATATTAGCTTTTTCAAATTTTTGCAATACACTAGCTCTATCTTCAACCAAAACGCTGTATTGCGCATAAGCGCTAAAAGCATTTGGATCAATTTGCGGAATTTGACAGTTTTTTAAATTTGCATTATAAGTTTGTGCTAATTTTTGTCTTTTGTCTAATTCTTTTTCTAGGTATTTTAACTTAACATTTAAAATCGCCGCTTGTAAAGTATCAAGGCGTCCATTTATACCTATAAATTCATGTTTATAACGCTGAGTTTGTCCGTGATTGAGTAAAATTCTTATTTTTTTAGCAATTTCATCATCATGGCAAAAAATAGCCCCGCCATCGCCGTAAGCTCCCAAAGGTTTCGAAGGAAAAAAGCTCGTGCATGAAATTTTAGCTATAGAGCAGGATTTTTCTCCTTTGAAACTTGCGCCAAAACTTTGTGCACCATCTTCAATCAAAGTGATATCTTTATTTTTTAAAATTTCTTCTAAAGTTCTTAAATCACTCATTTGTCCAAACATACTTACTGCTATAACAGCTTTAGTTTTTGGGGTTATTGCTTTTTGTACTGCTTCAAAATCAAGATTGTAATTTGATAAATTTATATCTACAAAAACAGGTTTTGCACCTACTAAAGCCACAACTTCAGCTGTTGCTATGAAAGTAAAACTAGGCACTATAACTTCATCATCTTTGCCAATATCTAAGGCTCTTAAGGCAAGATATAAAGCACTAGTTCCACTTGAACAACCTATAGCATGTTTAATATTTACAAAATGAGCTAAATTTTGCCCAAATTCATTAAGCTTTGCACCGCCTATAAAAGAAGAGCTTGATAAAACGCTTTCAATTTCAGCATTGATTTCATCTTTGTATGCGAGATATTGAGCTTGAAGATTAATAAAATTCATAAAACACCTTGAAATTAATGATATAAAATTAAAATTTTATTGTATTTTAGTTTTACTTAATTTAAAGTAATTTTGGTATGATATGCTTTTATAAAAATTTCTTAGGAAAATTCATGGATATTAGAAAAGCTTATTTGGATTTTTTTGCATCAAAAAGACATGAGATCACCCCATCAAGCCCTTTAGTTCCTGATGATGCAACTTTACTTTTTACTAACGCGGGTATGGTGCCTTTTAAAAGTATATTTACAGGAGAAATTCCACGCCCAAACCCTCCACGCAAAACAAGCTGTCAAACCTGCATAAGAGCGGGTGGAAAGCACAATGACTTAGATAATGTAGGATATACCGCACGCCATCATACTTTTTTTGAAATGCTTGGGAATTTTAGTTTTGGAGATTATTTTAAAGAACAAGCCATAACTTATGCTTGGGAATTTGTAACTGAAGTTTTAAAACTACCTAAAGACAGACTTTATGTAACCGTGCATGAAAACGATGATGAAGCTTTTAATCTATGGCAAAAACACATTCAAAAAGAAAGAATTTACAAATTTGGCGATAAAGATAATTTCTGGCAAATGGGCGATACTGGTCCTTGTGGTCCTTGTAGTGAGATTTTTTATGACCAAGGAGAAGAGCATTTTAACTCAAGCGAAGATTATATGGGTGGAGATGGAGATAGATTTTTAGAAATCTGGAATCTTGTTTTTATGCAATACGAAAGAAGTGCTGATGGAGTGCTTAGCCCACTACCAAAGCCAAGCATTGATACGGGAATGGGACTTGAAAGGGTAACAGCGATTAAAGAAGGTAAATTCAGCAATTTTGATAGCTCGCTTTTTATGCCAATCATCAATGAAATTTCAAAACTTTGTAATAAAACTTATATTTATGAAAGCGGAGCAAGTTTTAGAGTCATAGCTGATCATATAAGATCAAGTGTATTTTTGCTTGCACAAGGGGTAAGTTTTGATAAAGAAGGTAGAGGTTATGTTTTGCGTCGTATTTTGCGTCGTGCTTTAAGACATGGATATTTGCTAGGTTTTAAACAAGCTTTTATGTATAAACTAGTTGATATTGTATGCGATTTAATGGGTGGACATTATACCTATCTTAATGAGAAAAAAGACTTTATAAAAGAACAAATTCGCCTTGAAGAAGAAAGATTTTTAAGCACTATAGAAAATGGGATTGAAATTTTTAATGAAGAGCTTAAAAACACTAAAGAAATTTTTAGCGGAGAAGTAGCCTTTAAGCTTTATGATACTTATGGTTTTCCGCTTGATTTAACGGCTGATATGCTAAGAGAAAAAAATCTTAAAGTTGATGAAGAAAAATTTGAACTTTTAATGAATGAGCAAAAAGCACGCGCTAAAGCTTCTTGGAAAGGAAGTGGAGATAAAACTGCAAGCGGAGATTTTAAAAACTTGCTTGAAAAATTTGGAGAAAATCATTTCGTAGGTTATGAAAAAGCAGAATGCGAAAGTAAAATTTTAGCCCTTTTAGATGAAGATTTTAAAGAAGTTTCCACCCTTAAAGATGCGGGTTGGGTGATGCTTGAAAACACACCTTTTTATGCAACAAGTGGGGGGCAAAGTGCTGATAGTGGATTTATAGCCAAGCGTGAAGTTTTAGATACGCAAAAGTTTTTTAATCTCAATCTTAGCTTTGTAAAAGCAGGCGAAGAACTAAAAGTTGGCGATATAGTTCATGCAAGAATCGATATAGAAAAAAGAGAGCAAATCGCACGCCACCACTCAGCCACTCATCTTTTACACCATGCTTTAAGAGAAATTTTAGGTTCTCATGTAAGTCAAGCAGGATCTTTGGTTGAAAGCAATAAACTAAGATTTGATTTTACTCATCATAAAGCTTTAAGCAAAGAAGAGCTAGAAAGCATTGAAAAAAGAGTCAATGAAATGATTATAAACTCAAGCGAAGCTATCTTAGAAAATATGCCTTTAGAAGAAGCTAAAAAAAGCGGTGCTATAGCATTGTTTAATGAAAAATACCAAGGCAATGTGCGTGTTTTAACTCTAGGTGAAAGCAAGGAACTTTGCGGGGGAACTCATGTTAAAAATACTGCTCAAATAGGAAGTTTTTACATAGTTAAAGAAAGCGGTGTGAGTGCTGGAGTTAGACGCATTGAAGCTGTGGTTTCTAAAGCGGCTTTAGAATTTGTAAAAAATCAACTTGAAGAACTTTCTAAAGCAAAAGATGAGCTTAAAAATAATGATATTTTAAACGGGGTTAAAAAGCTTAAAAATGAAATTTTAAGTTTAAAAAATGAGCTTAAAAATTCAAGTAAAACCGAGCTTGATTCTAAAAATATCCAAGGTGTTGAAATTTGCGTAAAGCGTGTAGATAATGGCGATATTAAAGCTATGATTGATGATTTTAAAAACAAATTTGCTAAAGCGGTGATTTTACTTATCCAAGTAAAAGATGAAAAAATCACTTTAGCAGCTGGCGTTAAAGATGTGCCTTTAAAAGCAGGAG
Source organism: Campylobacter jejuni (assembly GCF_001457695.1). Taxonomy (NCBI): domain Bacteria; kingdom Pseudomonadati; phylum Campylobacterota; class Epsilonproteobacteria; order Campylobacterales; family Campylobacteraceae; genus Campylobacter; species Campylobacter jejuni. The sequence goes on from NZ_LN831025.1 coordinate 465,454, forward strand.
CTTTAGTTAAAGAAGCGGCGCAAATTTTAGGTGGAAATGGTGGCGGAAGAGATGATTTTGCTACTGCAGGTGGAAAAGATTTAAGCAAAATCAATGAAGCTTTAAAACAAAGCTTAGAAACGATAGAAAAAGCACTTTAATGTTAATTCTTGCTTCAAGTTCCATTTCAAGAGCTAACTTGCTTAAAACCGCAAAGATTGATTTTAAGCAAGTTAGTTTTGATTATGATGAAAATTTAAATAAAAATATTTCACCTTTTTTATATGTTCAAAAAATAGTTCTTGAAAAAGAAAGACAATTTTTAAGTACTTTAGGCAAAGATTTTCAAAACCAAAATTTGCTTTTTGCAGATAGTATAGTTTGTATAGATGAAAAAATTCTTACCAAAGCAAAGGATAAAAAAGAAGCTTATGAAATGCTTGCCTTACAAAATGGAAAGTATGCAAGTATTTTATCGGCTTTTTTGCTTGTAAAACCTGAAAAAAGAGTTTTTTCTCTTTCAAAAACTACGCTTTATTTTAAAAATTTTGATGAAAATGCTTTAAGAGATTATGTAGAAAATGATCTTTATAAAGGCAAGGCGGGTTGTATTATGTGTGAGGGTTTTCATCAAAATTTCATCACCCAACAAGTAGGAAATCTAAGCACTGCTTTAGGGCTTGATATCCAAACTTTAAAGGCTTATTTATGAAAATATTAAAATATATTTTTTCATTTTTTACTCTTTTGTTTATAGCTGGATTTATTTATGTGGCTTATCTTTTCACAAGTGCTGATACTGAGGGTTATACTTTCAAAGAATACAAACCTCCTCTTACAACACAAATTTACGATAGAAATGGCAAGCTTGTGGCTAATATTTTTGAACAGCATCGTTTTTATGCTCCTTATGAAGAGCTTCCTCCACGCCTTATAGAGGCTTTGGTTGCTATAGAAGATACAAGCTTTTTTGAACATAATGGAGTTAATATCGATGCCATTTTTAGAGCTGCTGTAAAAATCATAAAAAGCGGTGGAAAAACCATGGAAGGAGCTTCCACTCTTACCCAGCAATTTATTAAAAACACGGAATTAACCCCAGAAAGAACTATTATGCGTAAAATTCGCGAAGCTTTGCTTGCTTATAAAATGGAAACCATTTTAACTAAAGAGCAAATTTTAGAAAGGTATTTAAATTTTATCTTTTTTGGACATGGGTATTATGGAGTAAAAACCGCAGCTTTGGGGTATTTTCATAAAAATTTAAATGAACTAAGCCTTAAAGAGATTGCTATGCTAGTAGGTATGCCAAAAGCACCTAGCAGTTATGATCCTACAAAGCATTTAGATCTTTCCATCTCAAGAGCAAATAATGTTATTTCAAGAATGTATAATCTAGGTTGGATTTCAAAAGCAGATTATGATACAGCCATCAAAGAAATTCCGCAAGTTTATGATGATACGCTTACTCAAAATGCTGCTCCTTATGTCGTAGATGAAGTGATTAAACAATTAAGCCCTAATATTAAAGACTTAAAAACAGGTGGATATAAAATCATTTTAAATATAGACTTAGATGTTCAAAATATGGCACAGAATGCTTTGAAATTTGGTTATGATGAGATAGTAAAACGCGATAAAGATGCAAATTTAAGCACTTTAAACGGAGCTATGGTCGTGGTAAATCATCAAAGTGGTGATGTTTTAGCTTTGGTAGGTGGGGTTGATTATGAAAAAAGTAATTATAACCGTGCTACTCAAAGTATGCGTCAACCTGGAAGCTCTTTTAAACCTTTTGTGTATCAAGTGGCGATTAATTTAGGATATTCGCCTATGAGTGAAATTGCTGATATTTCTAGAATTTTTGAAGGTGGAGCGGGTAATAATGAGGATTGGAAACCTAAAAATGAAGGGGGTAAATTTTTAGGTTTAATTACCTTAAAAGAAGCTTTAACAAGATCAAGAAATTTAGCTACCATTAATCTCGCACTTGATATGGGGCTTGATGTTCTTTACTCTAAACTAATGGAATTTGGATTTAAAGATATACCGCCTAATTTATCAATCGTATTGGGAAGTTTTGGTATTTCTCCTTTGGAGTATTCGAAATTTTATACCATGTTTGGGAACTATGGTATGATTAAAGATCCTCAAAGTATCAGACAAGTTCAGGATAAAACCGGTAAAACCATCATGGAATTTAACTCAAATGAGCGTAAAGTCAGCGATGAAGCGCAAAGTTTTCTGGTTTTAGATATGATGAGAAATGTTGTTGAAAAAGGCACAGGGCGTAATGCAAGAGTAAAAGATATAGAAATAGCAGGAAAAACAGGAACAACGAATAAAAGTGTTGATGCTTGGTTTTGTGGATTTACGCCTGAAATAGAAGCAATCATTTGGTATGGAAATGATAACAACAAGCCTATGCGTTATACAGAAGGTGGAGCTAGAACGGCTGCTCCTGTGTTTAGAGAATTTTTAACTCAATATATAGAAAAATTCCCTGATACAACTAGAAAATTTAGCATTCCTAATGGAGTTTATCGCGGAAATTATAAAGGAGAAAGTGCTTATTATACCACCAAATCACCATTACCAAAAGCAAATATGAAATTTAATGAAAGCGAGATTATATTTTGAAAGTAGAAAGATCTACTTTCAAAATGATTAAGCTTTTTTGATGATTATTTCATCATCTTTTGTATCAATGATAATGCTATCATTTTCATGAAGTTCATCAGCAAGTATCATATCGCTTAATTTATCTTCTATAAGATCATAAATAGCTCTTCTTAAAGGTCTAGCACCAAAATCAGGGTCAAAACCATCTTTAGCGATTAAAAGGGCTGCATTTTCGCTTAAACTTGCTTTTATTCCCTTGTTTTCTAAGCTCATTTGTAAATCTTTAAATAAAAGCTTGACTATTTCATAAGCTTCATCTTTTCCAAGTGGATTAAAGGTGATAATATCATCTAAACGGTTTAAAAACTCAGGTTTAAAGAAATTTTTTAACTCATTTTTTACCGCATCTTCTTGTTCTTTTCCGCTTAAATTCATAATAGCACTTGAGGCGATATTAGAAGTTAAAATGATAATGGTATTTTTAAAATCCACTGTTACACCTTTGCTATCGGTTGCTCTACCATCATCTAAAATCCCTAAAAGCACATTAAATACATCTTTATGTGCTTTTTCAACTTCATCAAACAAAAGCACGCTATAAGGTTTTCTTCGCACAGCTTCAGTAAGCTCTCCACCTTCTTCATGTCCTATGTATCCTGGAGGTGCACCTAAGAGTCTTGAAACACTATGTTTTTCCATAAATTCACTCATATCAAAGCGAATCATTGCTTTTTCATCGTCAAATAAAAATTTCGCCAAAGCTTTAGCTGATTGTGTTTTTCCTACCCCTGTTGGCCCTAAAAATAAAAAGCTTCCTATAGGTTTATTGTCCGCATTAAGCCCTGCTTTGTTGCGTTTAATGGCTCTAGCTAAAGCACTTAAGGCCTTATCTTGCCCTATGACACTTTCTTTTAAATGTTTTTCCACTTCTAAGAATTTTTGTTTTTCGGAAGTTAGCATTTTTTGCACGCTAATACCCGTCCATTTGCTTAAAATTCCAGCAACCAAATCCTCATCTACTTGATTTTTAAGCAAAACTCCATTTTCACTCATTTTTTTCCATTTATCTTCTAAAATTTCTACTTCTTTTTCAAGACTTGGAATTTTTCCATACTCTAGCTCGGCTGCTTTTTGAAATTCACCTCTAGCTTTAGCTAAAGAAGCTTCATTTTTAAGTAGATCAATTTCTTTTTTCTTAGTGCTTATACCATCAAAAACACTTTTTTCATTTTCAAACTGTGAATTTAGGGCATTTTGTTTTTCTTTTAAATTGGCTAGTTCTTTTGCGATTTCATCAAGTCTTTTTTGATTTTTCTCATCATTTTCCATTTTTAAAGCTTCATTTTCAACTTCTAAAGTTTCTATATCTTTACGTACTTTTCTTAAAGAACTTGGTTCGCTTTCAATTTGCATTTTTAGTTCAGCTGCAGCTTCATCGATTAAATCAATAGCCTTATCAGGTAAAAAACGATCCGCTATATAACGCTTTGAAAGTTTAGCTGCAGCTACTAAAGCACTATCATTTATGGTTACATTATGATGAATTTCAAGCTTTTCTTTTATACCCCTTAACATAGCCAAAGCCTCATTAACACTTGGCTCACCTACATTTACAGGTTGAAAACGGCGTTGCAAGGCTGCATCTTTTTCAAAATATTTACGATATTCTTTTAAAGTAGTTGCTCCTATGGTATGCAGTTCTCCTCTTGCAAGAGCGGGTTTTAAAATATTTGCCGCATCCATACTGCCTTCACTAGCTCCAGCTCCTACTATAGTGTGAATTTCATCGATAAAAAGAATGATGTTTTCACTTTTTATCACTTCATTAACCACAGCTTTTAATCTATCTTCGAATTCTCCTCTGTATTTTGCACCTGCAATTAAAGCACTCATATCAAGAGCGATAACTTTTTTATTTTGCAAAGATTTTGGAACATCTTTTTTGATAATTCTTTGTGCTAAAGCTTCTACTATAGCTGTTTTTCCTACGCCTGGTTCACCTAAAAGTATAGGGTTATTTTTGGTTTTGCGTATTAAAATTTGCATCAAACGTTCGATTTCTTCTTCTCTGCCTATAACAGGATCAAGTTTACCCTCGCTTGCTTTTAAGGTTAAATCTATACCAAATTTATTTAAGCTGTCTAAGGTTTCATCGCTTGTTTTGCTATCGATTTTGCGTCCCGCTCTTAGACTTTCAAGCTCTTTTTGAAATTCTCTTAAATCTAAAAATTGCGCTAAAATTTCTTTAATAGGACTTTTTTGACTTTCACTTATAAGCCAAGTATCCACACTTAAATAACTATCTCCATTAGCACTCATCAATCCTTTAGCATTTTCTAATGAATTTATAAGTTCATTGGAAAAGCGTATATTTTCACGGTTTGCATTTGAACTCGTTGCAAGTTTTGAAATTCTGCTTTTAATTTCAAGTTCTAAGGCTTCTTTAGAAATATTTAATTTATTTAAAATTTGATTTAAAATACTTGCATTATCTACGCTTAAAGCCCATAAAAGATGTAAAGGTACAACTTCATTATTTTTAGAATGTATAGCTAAAGATGCTGCACTTTCAAGGTTTGAAAGCATATTATCAGTTAAAAAATCTTGTATATTTGCCATGTTTTATCCTTTATTTGGTTTATATACTTGCTATTATATAACTTTAGTCATATAATGTCAAGTTAATTGAGTAAAATTTTTTAAATAATAGGACAAATGACTAATTTTAGATTATTTCATAAACATATCTATAGCCTTGTTTAACTCTTCTATGCTTTGAATATCATTTTCTTCTACAGCATGTACCATACAATGAGCTAAATGTTCTTTTAAAACTACTTTTGCAGTATTGTTAACTTCGGCTTTTACAGCAGCAAGCTGGATTAAAATTTCACTACAGTCTTTGTCATTTTCAACCATTCTTTTAATAGCGCTTAAATGCCCTATGGTTCTACTTAGACGATTGCAAACTGCTTTAAGATGTTTTTGAGAATGTGTATAAGTATGTTTTTCTTGGCACATTGTATTAACTTTCTTTTTGGAATTTTTAGTCTATTTTAACATATTTTTAAGAATTTAAATTTATTTACGAAGTTTTAAGTAATTTTTATTAAAATTTACTCTTTAAACTAAAACTCAATGATGGAGCTTATTTTGAAAACAAAACGATTTTTTGCGGGTCTTGCAGGCTTTGCCACTACTTTTATTTTATGTCTATTTTTAACAAGTCATTTACAAGCTAAAGTTGATCAAAAAGAAGAGCAGGTTCAAAAACGCCTAGAAGCTTTAGATAAGCTTACAAAAACTCTTGCTATAGTAGAGCAATACTATGTGGATGATCAAAATATCAGCGATTTGGTGGATAAATCTTTATCAGGACTTTTAAGCAATCTTGATGCGCATTCTTCTTTTTTAAATGAAAAAGATTTTAATGATATGAAAATTCAAACCAATGGCGAATTTGGTGGCCTTGGTATAACCGTAGGTATGAAAGATGGCGCTTTAACAGTTGTTTCTCCTATAGAAGGAACACCAGCAGATAAAGCAGGGATAAAATCAGGAGATATTATTTTAAAAATTAATGATGAGGCCACTTTGGGAATTAATCTCAATGATGCTGTAGATAAAATGCGTGGTAAGCCAAAAACTCAAATCACTTTAACCATTTTTAGAAAAGGTGCAACAAAACCTTTTGATGTTACACTTACAAGAGAAATTATTAAGATAGAAAGTGTTTATGCAAAAATGATAGAAAATGAAAACATTCTTTATCTTAGGGTTACAAATTTTGATAAAAATGTTGTAGATGTGGCAAGTAAAGAACTTAAAAAATATCCTAATGTTAAAGGAGTTATTTTAGATCTTAGAAATAATCCTGGTGGACTTTTAAATCAAGCCATAGGACTTGTAAATTTATTTGTAGATAAAGGTGTTATTGTTTCTCAAAAAGGACGCATCGCAAGTGAAAATCAAGAATATAAAGCCGATCCTAAAAACAAAATTTCTAATGCTTCTTTGGTTGTGCTTGTAAATGGTGGAAGTGCTAGTGCAAGTGAAATTGTAAGTGGAGCTTTACAAGATCTTAAACGCGGTGTTATTGTGGGTGAAAATACTTTTGGAAAAGGTAGTGTTCAGCAAATCATACCTATTAATAAAACTGAAGCTTTAAGGCTTACTATTGCAAGATATTATCTTCCAAGCGGGCGTACTATTCAAGCAGTGGGTGTAAAACCTGATATTGAAGTTTTTCCAGGTAAAGTAAATACTCAAGAAGATGGTTTTTCTATAAAAGAAAGCGACTTAAAACAACATTTAGAAAGTGAGCTTGAAAAAATAGATAAAAATAAAAAAGAAGATAAGCAAGAAAATAAAGACAATAAAAATCTAATCAGTCAAAAACAAATCAATGATGATGCACAGTTAAATTCAGCTATTGATACTATTAAAATTTTAAATATCAAACAAGGACGATAAAATGACAAAAAAAGAAATGCTCTACGAAGGAAAAGGTAAAAAACTTTTCAAAACTGATGATGAAAATTTACTAATTAGTGAGTTTAAAGATGATTTAACCGCTTTTAATGCAGAAAAAAGAGGCAATGAAAGTGGAAAAGGTGCATTAAACTGTAGAATCAGTACTGAAATTTTTCATTTGCTCGAAAAAAATGGGATTAAAACCCATTTGGTAGAAACTATAAGTGATACAGAACAAGTGGTTAAAAAATGTAAAATTGTTCCTATTGAAGTTATAGTACGCAATGTTGCAACAGGTTCTCTTACAAAAAGACTGGGCATTAAAGATGGCACTGTGCTACCTTTTGCTTTGGTAGAATTTTGTCTTAAAGATGATGCCTTAGGCGATCCTTTTATCAATGATGAGCATTGTTTGATTTTAAATTTAGTGCAAAATGAAGCTCAAATTAGTGAAATTAAAAATATGGCTAGAAAGATTAACTCTATTTTAACTCCATTTTTTGACAATAAAAATTTAAGGCTGATTGACTTTAAAATCGAACTGGGTTTAACTAAAGATAATGAACTTGTTTTAGCCGATGAAATAAGCCCTGATAGTTGTAGATTTTGGGATAAATTTAGTAATGAAAAATTAGACAAAGATAGATTTCGTCAAGATCTAGGTAATGTAAAAATGGCTTATGAAGAAGTTTTAAAAAGAATATTAAATTAAGGAAAAATATGGAAGTTATTGTAAATATTTCTTTAAAAAATGGAGTTTTAGATCCACAAGGCAAAGCGGTGGAAAAAGCTTTGCATTCTTTAAATTTTAATAGTGTTAAAGAAGTAAAAATAGCAAAACAAATCAAAATTTCTCTTGATGAAAAAGATGAAAAATTAGCCAAAGAGCAAGTAAAAAAAATGTGTGAAGAGTTGTTGGTAAATGGCGTCATTGAAGATTATGAGCTTATAATTGAGAAAGAGTAAAATGAAAGTTGCTATTATTAGATTTCTAGGGACAAATTGTGAATTTGATACAGCTTATGCCTTTGAGAAACTTGGAGTAAAAACGCAGATTGTTTGGCATGAAGAAAAAGAATTTGATGCAGATTTAGTTGTTTTGCCAGGCGGATTTTCTTATGGAGATTATCTAAGATGTGCAGCTATTGCAAAACTTGCTCCTGCTATGCAAGGTGTTTTTAATCATGCAAAAAAGGGAGGATATATCTTAGGTATTTGTAATGGTTTTCAAATTTTACTTGAAAGCGGTCTTTTAAAAGGTGCAATGAAGCATAACAACAATCTTAGTTTTATCTCAAAAAACCAAAATTTAAGAGTAGTTTCTAATGATAATGCCTTTTTGAAAAATTTCAAAAAAGATGAAATTATTAATTTACCAATTGCCCATGGAGAGGGAAATTATTACGCTGATGAGGCTACTTTAAAAGAATTGCAAGATAAAGATCTTATTACTTTAAAATACGAGCCAAATCCAAATGGTTCTGTATTTGATATAGCAGGAATTTGCGATGAAAACAAAAAAATCTTTGGACTCATGCCACATCCTGAGCGTGCTTGTGAAAAAATTCTAGGCAATGATGCAGGTTTGAAAATGCTTAAAGGCTTTTTATTTTGAAAATTTTATTAACTTTAATTTTTAGTGTTGTTGTATTGTTTGGTAGGGGTGAAATTTCTGTATTTAGCGGCCAAGATGAAAATATGCAAAAAGAATTACAAAAATTACCCCAAGAAGAACAAAAAATTTATCAAAATATTCCGCCAAGTGATGAAAACAATGACTTTGAAAGCAATGTAGATGATCCTTTTGTAGCTAAAGGGAGTTTGGTTCTTACAAATGATGAATATCCAAGTAGGGTATATGTTGGAGAAGTTTTTCCTATTACGATCTATGCTCGCACTACGGAAAATACAAAATTTGATTTTAACATAAGCATAGAAAAAACTAACTTATCTTTTTTAAATCCAGATGCAAAATGGGAATTTATCAATAACGAATATAAAACAACTTTATGGTTTGAAGCCAAAAATTCAAATGCTAGTTTGAGTAAAATTTCTATCAAACTTCTTAGAAATAATGAAGCTTTTCAAGAGGCTGATATCAATCTTAATCCTATCAAATTTGAAAATACTTTATCCAATAAAGATTTTTCACACCTTGTGGCAAGTTCTTTGGAAATTAAAAAAATTAAAGCGAGTTATTTTGATGATGCTAATATCATTATGATGGTAGAACTAAACGCAACCAATACAAATCTTAAAAGCTTTTTTATAGAAGGAATTCAAAAGCAAGGTATTGAAAATTTAAAAGGGGATTTTAATGCTTCTAGTGCTTTTTATTATGCTATTTTGCCATTAAGTAAAACAAATTTTGAATTTTCGTATTTCAATAAGGACAGTAAAAAGCTTGAAAATATAAATTTAAAACTAAAAATTAGTGACGATGAGATCAGCACTCAGAGTGATTTAAATCCTGTAAATAAAGACTTAAATATTTATAAACAATATACCTTATGGTTTTTAGCGGTTTTATTTGGAGCTTTATTTGTATGGAGAAAAAATTACATTATTCTGGCTTTGGCAGTTGTTTGTTTTGCACTTAGTTTTCTTGTAGATACCAATACTCAAAATGCAATTATCAAGGCTGGTTCTAGGGCTAAAATTTTACCTACAGAGCCTTCAACTTATTTTTATACGGCAAATGCAGATGAAAAAGTAGAAGTTTTAGGCAAAAGACAAAATTATATTAAAGTACTGTTTTCTGATGGAAAAATAGGTTGGGTTAATAAAGATGATTTACAAAAAAATTAAAGCTCTTTATTTTTGGATTTTTTTTGTTTTAAGCGTTGCTTTGGTGGTTTTTTGTTTTTGCTTTACAAAATCTCAAAACACACTTTGGAAAATCCGCAAAATTTGGGCTAAATTTCAAAGATATACTATCTCTTATAAACAAGAAATCATTGGCACTTTTAATCCGCAAGCTCAGATGATTTTAATGAATCATCAAAGTGCTTTAGATATCATCGCTTTAGAAGAATTATATCCTAAAAATTTATGCTGGATTGCCAAAAAAGAATTAGGAGAAATTCCTATTTTCAAAGTTGCTATGAAAAAACCAAAACTTCTTTGTATAGATAGAAAAAATCCGCGTGATTTGGTACGAGTTTTAAAAGAAGCAAAAGAAAGAATTAGTGAAGATAGGGTTTTGGCTATTTTTCCAGAAGGAACTAGATCTAAAAATGAAAAAATGCTTAAATTTCAAAGTGGAGCAAAAATTTTAAGTGAAAAATTAAATCTTAAAGTTCAACCCATTTTAATTGTGGATTCTGCAAAAATTTTAGACACAAAAAGTTTTAGTGCAAGCAGCGGAGTGCTTAAAATCATTTGTATGGATTTAGTCGATACAAATGATGACAAATGGCTTGAAAACACTAGAAAAAAAATGCAAGAATTACTCGATCAAGAAAGAGCTAAGCTTTGCTAAATACCCTTTTAGTTGTTGGTTTTGGGGGATTTATAGGAGCAATCTTAAGAATGCTTTCTATTAATTTAGTGAATAAATTTTTTCCTTATTCTATCAGCCTTGGAACTCTTTTTGTTAATGTTTTGGGTTCTTTTATCATAGGACTTTTGTTTTCTTATGCCCAAAATAAAGGTTTATCTCCTTTGCTTAAAAGCTTTATAAGTACAGGTTTTTTAGGAGCTTTTACAACTTTTTCTACTTTTTCTTATCAAAATTTACTTCTTTTGCAAAGTGGAAATTATCTTCATTTTGCGTTAAATATTATCTTAAATGTCTTTCTTTGCTTATTTGCTACATGGCTTGGTTTTATAATTTTCAAATAAATCTTTAAATTTACTTTAGAATTTGTATTTTTTGCTAAAATACCACTTTAAAAAATTACAAAGGAGATTAAAATGCAATTTCAAACCGAAGTAAATCAGCTTTTACAGCTTATGATACACTCTTTATACTCTAATAAAGAAATTTTTTTAAGAGAACTTATTTCAAACGCAAGCGACGCTTTAGATAAGCTTAATTTTTTAAGCGTAAGTGATGATAAATATAAAAGCTTAAAATTCGAACCTAAAATTGAAATCAAAATTGACAAAGATAAAAAAACTTTAAGCATTAGTGATAATGGCATAGGTATGGATAAAGATGATCTTATCAATAACCTTGGAACCATAGCAAAAAGCGGCACTAAAAGTTTTTTAGAAAATTTAAGCGGTGATGCTAAAAAAGATTCTCAACTCATAGGACAATTTGGAGTAGGTTTTTATTCTGCTTTTATGGTGGCTAGTAAAATCGAAGTTTTAAGTAAAAAAGCTTTAGATGATAAAGCTTATCTTTGGAGTTCCGATGCAAATGGTTATGAGATTGATGACGCAAACAAAGAAGAACAAGGCACAAGCATTACTTTATACTTAAAAGATGATGAGTTTGCTAATACTTATAAAATTGAAAGCATTATAGAAAAATATTCTAATCACATTCAATTTCCAATTTTCATGGAAAAAGAAGAATTTACTCCTGCTAAAGAAGGCGAAGAAGAAGGAAAAACTGAACTTAAAATTTCTCAAATCAATAAAGCCAATGCTTTATGGAGAATGCAAAAATCAAGCCTTAAAGCAGAAGATTATGAAAGATTTTATGAGCAAAATTTTCATGATTCAAACAAACCTTTACTTTATCTTCACACTAAAAGTGAAGGAAAATTAGAATACAATTCTTTATTTTTCATACCACAAAATGCACCTTTTGATTTATTCCGTGTGGATTATCAAAGTGGCTTAAAACTTTATGTAAAACGCGTATTTATCAGCGATGACGATAAAGAACTTTTACCAACTTATTTGCGTTTTGTGCGTGGGATTATCGATGTAGAAGATTTACCACTTAATGTAAGCCGTGAAATTTTACAAGAAAATCAAATTTTAAAAGGTGTCAAAGAAGCTAGTGTTAAAAAGATTTTAGGTGAACTTGAAAAACTTAAAAACAATGATAAAGAAAAATACTTATCTTTCTTTAAAACCTTTGGTAAGGTATTAAAAGAAGGACTTTATGGTTTTGGCGGAGAAAAAGACAGTCTTTTAAAACTCATGCTTTATAAAAGCACCAAAGGTGAAAATTTACGCTCTTTAGAAGAGTATAAAAATGACCTTCAAGGCGAGCAAAAGGAAATTTTTTATATAGCAGGAAATAATGAAAGTTTATTAAGAACCTCTCCTTTACTTGAAGAGTATAAACAAAAAAATATAGAAGTTTTACTCATGGATGATGAGATTGATTCTTTGGTAACTCCTATGCTAGAATTTGAAGGTTTAAAATTTGTAGCCATCAATCAAGTAGAAGATAAAAATGAACTAAGTGATGAAGAAAAAAATACTTTTGCTCCACTTGTAGCTAAATTTAAAGAACTTTTAAAAGATCAAGTTGAAGATGTAAGACTAACCAGTCGTTTAAAAGATAGTCCAAGTTGTATAGTTTATGATAAAAATAAACCTGATTTTGCTATGCAACAACTCTTAAAACAAATGGGTCAAGAGCAAAATTTCAAACCTATTTTAGAAATCAATCCAAAACATGCTATTTTTACAGGTCTTAAAAACAACGAAAGTTTTAGTGCAGATATAGCAACACTAGTTTTAAATATGGCAAAACTAAGCGAAGGTATGGGAGTGGATAATCCTGCTGAATTTAATGCAAGCCTTACAAAAATCATCAACAAGGCTTTTTCATGATAGAAAATATCCCTGCAAGTCTTTGGACAAAGCAAGATTTAAACGCATATCAAATTTTTGATGTGCGTACTCCTTTGGAATGGGAAGAAGGTATTTTACCTAATGCACAATGTGTGGCTTTATATGATAATCAAGGGCTTTTAAATGCTAAATTTTTAGATGAATTTCAAAGTAAAAGAGATGAAAATAAAAAACTTGCTTTTATTTGTCGTAGTGGTCATAGAAGCATGGTTGCAGCTGAATTTATAGCTGAAAAATTGGGACTTGAAAGCATCAATTTAGATGGCGGAATGCTAGCCCTTAAGGGTTATTAATGCTAGGAATTTATTTACTCATAGCAGCTTTGTCTTTTTTAGCTCTTTATTTTGCTGTTAAAAAGCTTACTTTAAATATAGACGAGCAAACCCTTTTAGAGCCTATTAAAATGGATATTTATCCGAAATTTTGCGATTTAATCGATGAAAAAATCAGAGAATTTAAAGAAAATGTCCAAAATGCTAATTTAGCATTAAAAAATTCTGATCAAAAAGATGAATTTTTAGAAAAACTTGGGGATTTAAGCAGAGAGTTGACTTTCATACAAACCATGAATTTAAGCAATAAAAACGATAGTATCTGGCAAAATGAACTTTTTTCTTTTTTAAAGGAATTAGAAAATTTATTGCTTGAGTATCTAGAAAAAGGCGAAGAAGAAGCTGAAAATTTAAGAGAATTTCTGATGAATGAATTTGAAAAACTAAAAGGTTAGGCATTGCAAGAGGAAAGAAATTCTTTAAAATATTTTAAATTTATTTCATGGAGTATTTTTACTTTAGTTCTGATTTTTATTTTAATTCGTTATGACGAGCTTGCCAATCTTTTAGCAGGAGTGGCAATACTTCTTATTGGAATGACTAATTTAGGTATAGGTTTTAAAGCTTTTAGCGGTGGTTTGCTTGAAAAAATTTTAGCGAAGTCAACTGATACAAAGATAAAAAGTATACTTTTTGGTACTTTAAGTACTTTAATTATGCAATCTTCAACTTTAGTTTCTATTATTACGATTTCTTTTTTGAGTGCAGGGCTTATTTCTTTGGGTGCGGGCATAGGGATTATTTTTGGAGCAAATTTAGGAAATACGGCAAGTTCTTGGCTGATTGTTGGTTTGACAAATATTAAAATTTCAATGTTGGCTATCCCACTTTTGATTATTGGAGTATTATTTTTCTTTCAAAAAGATAGTGTTTTAAAAGGTTTGGGTAATATTTTTATTGGTATAGGATTTTTCTTTTTGGGTGTGGATTATATTAAAAGTGGTTTTGAAAATTTTAAACATATAATTGATCTTTCTCGTTTTGATTTTGCTGGTTTTAAAGGAGTTTTTGTTTTTTTAGGATTAGGTGCTTTGCTTACAGGAGTTATACAATCAAGCACAGCTACAATGGCTATTATTGTTGCTGCTTTACTTGCTGGACAAATCAGTTTGGAAAATTCTTTAGCAGCAACTTTAGGTACTAGTGTTGGAGGAGTTGTAACGGCTGTTTTAGCTTCTTTAAGTACCAATATTGAAGGAAAGAAATTAGCGTTTGCAAATTGTATTTTTAATTTTGGTATAGCTTTTTTAATAGTGCTTATTTTTCCTTATTTTATACATTTTCTTAATTTTTTATCCATTGTATTAAACATAGAAGATATAGCTTTGAAAGTAGCATTATTTCACACTTTGTTTAATTTAATTGGCGTTGTGCTTTTTACATTCTTTACTCCTCAAATTGTTCTTTTTTTAAATAAGATAGTAAAAGCTCCTAAAGATAAGAATAAAGACAAGCCTTTATATCTTGATAGTAGTTTGGTTAAGTTTAGTGACACAGCCATCGAAGCTTTAAGGAAAGAAAGCGAGCATCTTTATAACAATACCTATGCAATTGTTGCTCATGCAATAGGTTTTAGTCGTAAAGATATACAAAGTGATAAAAGTTTTAAAGAAATTTTAGAAAATAAAAAGTGGTTTAGTAAAAATGTGGATTTGGATTATTTGTATCAAACTAGGATAAAGGTTCTTTTTGAAGCTATTATAGATTTTTCAACTAAAGCACAAGTTTATATTAACGATGAAACAAAGAATCATAAAATTTTTACCTTTAAGATGGCAGCTAAAAATTTAGCCGAAACAACTAAAAATTTAAAAATTATCCAAGCAAATATTAAGAAATATTCTAGTTCTTCTAATGAATTTTTGGCTTTAGAGTACAATAAAATTAGATCGAATTTAGGAGAGCTTTTAAGAAGTATCGAAGAGCTTAGAGTGGTTGAAGATCGTGAAAAGCTTTATTTGATTATTAAAAATCTTCAAAAAGGAAAAGAAATTTTAAAAGAAATTGATACTTTAACCTTGAGCAATGTTGAACATCTTATTTCAGTAAGAAAAATCACAACAGCTGAAGGAATTTCAATACTTAATGATACAACTTTTGCTGCTAAGATTGCTGAAGAACTTATAGGTGCTGTTGAGGTGATATTTTCTAAAGATATATCAAACTAGTTGTTTGTGCTAGTTTGGTTATTGTCTTGTATAGGCGTTAGAAATTCTTCATTGATTAAAATATCAACAACATCTTTAAACATAGGCAAAGCACTTTGTGCAGCATAATAACTATAAGGTTTAGTAGGATGTCTTACGAGAACTCCTATGGTATAGGCGTGATTTAAATCATTTGCAAAGCCAAAAAAGGAAGCATTGTAGCGATTTGAGGTATAACCTTGTCTTTCGGCTATTCTTGCTGTTCCTGTTTTACCTCCTGCAATAATACCTTGTGTAATTGCCTTTTTTCCTGTTCCTTTTTCTATAACATTTATAAGAACATTTTGCATCGTTTTAGCGGCTTCGCTAGAAAGAATTTTTTCTTTTTTTACATCATCATCAAGATTTGTAAAGCGTCCATTTTGATAGAATTTTTCAGCTAAACGTGGTGTGATATAAAACCCATCATTGTTGAAAACATTATAAGCTGCAAGGAGTTGTATAAAGGTTGTTTTAAGTCCATAACCATAACTTAAAACAGATTTTTCTATATCTCTTAAGCGCTTAGGATTTGGAATTTCTCCTTTTTGTTCATAGGGTAGATCAATACCACTTTTTTCGCCAAATTTAAATATTTTAAGTCCTGATACGATTTCTATATTGTTAAGCCTTTTAGCAATTTGTATCATGCCTATATTTGAAGAATATCTTATAACTTCCTCCATAGTCATTTTGTCCATTTTGTGATCGTCTTTGATGGTGAAACGTCCTAGCTTGTAAGAACCGCCATAAGTATTAATCACTTCATCCATTTTTATTTTACCAAGTCTTAAGGCTGTTGTAAAGATAAAAGGTTTGATAACAGAACCTGCTTCATAGCCGTATTCTATAGCGCTTGCATTAAGAACCGATAGATCTTTTCCACGATTTTGTGGGTTATAGCGCCTTGAGCTTGCTAAAGCTAAAATTCTTCCTGTTTTGCTTTCCATTACCCCAACGATGATTTCATTGGCTTTTAAATCCTCATTTCTTTGATCTATAGCTTTCTCTATACTTTTTTGCAGTTTTAAAGAAAGATTTAAATATAAATCACAACCATTAATCTTTTTTTGCTGTAGTGAATTTAGATTTAAAATAATATTTCCACCTATATCTTTAAGTCCTTGAATTTTTTCATTTTGAACAGGGTTTAGACATTCATCGTAGTATTTTTCTAAACCTTTAACTCCTATATTTTTTAAAATTCCACTTTCTGGATCTAATATCATTTTGGTATAACCGATAATAGGAGTAAAAGAATCTTTTGACATGTAAATTCTATCTTCTTCATGTTCGATGATATTTAATCCTCTTGTTTCAACTCTTCCAGAGTTATTTGTAAAAGCTTTGAAAAAACCTTGTATATAAAGTTTTTTAGCAAGATCTTTAAGGTAGCTTGCTTGCTTGGAGTCTAAGTTTTGTAAAAGAACAAAATTATAAGAGCGTTTTTTTTGATTTTGCATTCTTTTTTTAATATCTGCTACTTGATCGTTACTTATCCCACTATAAATTTGAAAAAGCTTTAAAAATAGATCAAATTTATCTTTGTTAATGCTTCTAAGATCAATTTCAGCGCGATAAATTTGTTTAGAACTTGTGATAGTAAAATTATCTTTGGTTATAATCGATCCTCTTAGAGCAAGAGCGTATTGATCTTTTTCAGTGTTAGGTATATGACGTTTTGATGTAAGAAAAAAAGTAGAGCTGATAAAAATAATCATAAACAAAAGTGCCATGCAGTAGGCAAAGGCAACTTTTGAAACCCTATTTTTTTTATATTCTTGCATTAGGGTTTAAATTTGAGTTCTTGTGATTTCTTTATAAGCACTGATCGCTTTATTTCTTACTTCTAGCATAAATTTCATGCTGCTTTCAGCTTTAGTGATAGCTATAGCTGCTTGATGTAAATCTTTTACTTGTCCTGTGGCAATGTCTGTCATTGCAGCTTCTCCACTTTCTTGTGCTTTGTTTAAATCATTGATTTCATTTTTAAGCATCTTGGCAAATTCATCACCAATTCCTGTGGAATTTTGACTTTTGTTGGTATTTGAAATATTATTATTTAATCTTAAATCATTAATATTGTTCATTTTTTATTATCCTCTTAATAAATCAATCGCACTTTGAGCTATAGTTTTTGCACTTGTAAAAGCACTTACATTGGCTTGATAAGCTCTTGTAGCTTCAATCAAATCTGCCATTTCAATGACAGGGTTTACATTTGGATACGCTACATAACCTTCAGTATTTGCATCAGGATGGCTTGGATCATACTTCATACGAAAGTCTTTGTCATCTCTGACCACTTTATCCACTACAACACTTTGAATAGCAGGTTTAGCTTCTTCTGGCGAACTTGGATCATTTAAAGGATTTTCATATTTTAAAAAATTATTATCTTTGTTAATTTGCTCATTTAAAAGCTTATCAAAATCTGTTGCTTTAAAGATCACTTCGCGTCTTCTATAAGGCCCACCTTCAGCTGTTCTTGTAGTATTTGCATTAGCTATATTAGAGCTAATAACATTCATTCTAAAACGTTGAGCACTTAAACCATAACCACTAATATCAAAATTACTTAAGTATGCCATAATTTACCTTTAACTTAATTTAGAGCTTGCATCAAGTATAGAACTAAAGATATTGCTTTGTCTTCTTAAAACTCCATCAAGAGCTGTTATCATAACTGTATTTTTACTCATTTCTGTGGTTTCTACATCTAGATCAACAGTATTTGCATCATTTCTTGCTAAATGTCCGTCTCTTAAGTAAATAGTAGATTTACTAGGATCTGGAAATTTCCAAGGTTTTTGATGTCCTTCTTCGGTTATGGCTAATTGCAATTCTTTATTATCATTTTTTTTAAAAATTTCATTTGCACGATTTACCAAAGCTGTTTCAAATTCAATATCTCTTGCTTTATAAAAAGGAGTATCAACATTTGCAAGATTGGCATTGATGAGTTGATTTCTTAGATTTCTACCCGCTAAAGCACCAGTGACTAGTTCTTTTGATTTAAATGGGTTAATCATTTTTTATCCTTTTTATAATTTTTAATATTAACAAGCAAATACTGTTCCAATTTAACTATTTTGTATAAAAATATCAAAATTATTTTCCTTTTTGTAAATTTATGGCTTTATTGTGATCATCTATATTTGTGCTAAAAATATGAACTCCAGTATTTTTATCACGCACAAAATATAAATAATCTGTCTTTAAAGGAAAGATAGCTGCACGAATAGCGGCTAAAGAAACATTGCAAACCGCTTCTTTAGGCAATCCTGTAAATTTATAGGTATTATAAGAGCTATTATCTTGTCTTATTTTTTGTGGGGTAACTTTTACATGGGAGTAAATTCCATAATTTAAAGTTCCATCCATTTGAAGCTTCATACCTTTTTTAAGTCGATTGTAAATTACGCTTGCAACTATAGGCATTTCATTGTCATTAGCAGCTTCTTTTTGTATTACAGAAGCGATGATGATATATTGGTGCCATTTTTTTGGATTATAATCACCAAAAATTTTCTCAGAAGTTTTTTTATTGGAAATTTCAGCATGGTTTAAAAGCATTTGAATGAGTAGATTTTCTGTAATGCCTTTTGGGATTTTATAAGTTTCTGGTAAAAAAACTCCTTCATCATAAGGAGCTTGAGCTTGAAATTCTTTTAAAAGCATATTTTTATCAAGTTCAAGTTGTTTGGCTGCTTGTTCTAAAAAGATTACGCTTGTTTCTCCTGGGATAAGAGTAATGGTTTGAAGTGCTGCTTTAGCAATAGTGAGTTTATGTAGAAATTCAGCCCTATTTAAATCTTTTGTACCTATGTTGATCCAGCCTGATTGAGGATGTCCTAAAAAAAATAAAATATATTTATCAATACTACTCATCTGATATTTATTTTGCTTTAAATATGTTATAATTTGAGAAATTGAACCTTGGGGAATAAATACCACAGAATTGCTTTTTAAAGGCTGAGTTAGATAATAAAAAATCCCCAAAATAAATATCAAAAAGAAGTTGCGTATGAAAAAGAAAATTTTATATATTGTTATATTTTTTGTTGTGCTTATATTAGCTTTGTTTATAGTGCTTAAAAATGGGATTGTCATCTCTAGTATCCAATTTGATTTTTTAAAATTGGAACAATTATATATTAAATTAGATAAAAAATTAATTGTACGAGCAAAAAATATCACTATAAATGAGACTCAAAATTCCGAAATTTCATCACAAACTCACTCTTCTGATAATGCTTCAACAGAGATTTTAAAAATAACAAAAAATTTAAAATATCTATATACTTTTGTTGAAGAGATTGATATACAAAATTTAAATATAAAAGATAATCATGTGCGTATTTTATTTAAAGACAATGAATTTTTTATAGATAATGATTTATTATTTTTAAAATTAACATTACAGCGTCAAAATAAAGAACTTATAGCTGATATTAAAAAACTTTTATTAAAAGATTATGATTTAAATATTGATGGAAATTTAAGTATCAATACTAAGAGCGAGTTTTATTATTTTCAAGGTAGAGCAAGTGGAGAATTGCTTGACTTTAACGCAAGTATCTCTTACAAAGATAAAAATTTAGCTTATAAAATAGAAGATTTAAACATTAGAAATATTACGGAAATTTTTAAAAGAGTTAATAAAAGAATAGAACTTCCGCAGAGTTTAAATCTTTGGGTAGCATATAGGGCTAAGGGAGAATTTTATCATTTAGATTATTTGCAGGGCTTTATAGATTTTGCTAAAGATAATTATTATTTAGACAATATTAGCGCATCAGGTTATGTTAATAATGTTAAAGTTCGTTTGGATGATAAAATGAATGCTATTGAAATTCCAAAACTCGATTTAAATTTAAACAAACAAAAGCTTGATTTTGTCTTTAATAAAGCTTTCTATAATGGTGCTGATTTAAGTTCTAGTAAGGTTTATCTATATGATTTGTTTGATGAAAAAAAAGCTGGGATTTATTTGCGCATTAAGTCTGATAATCTAAAATTTGACGAAAAACTTGCTAAAGCTTTAGAGGATTATCATTTTTCATTACCTTTTTATCAAAAAAGCGGAAAAATTAAAAGTGATTTAGAGTTTAAAATTGATTTTCATGATAAGGGTGAAATTTCTTATAGTGGTATTTTAGCTTTAGAGAATGCTAGTATTTCTTTAGCTGATTTTAATATTACAAAAGCATTTGTAAAATTAAATCAAAATGATTTAAATATAGAAAATGCTAGTGTTAAAAATGGCTTTTTAGAGGCTGATTTTAATGCTAAATTTGACTTACAAAAACAGCAAGGAAATTTCAATACTCAGATTTCAAGGCTTTATTTTGACAACGGGGAGCTTTTAGATTTAAAAAATCAAAATGTAGAAGTAAAATTAGATTATTCGCAAAATATTAACATTAGCATTCCTCAGTGGAATTTGATTTTAAATTTTAAAGATGGACTTGAGGCTAATCTTAATAATCCTAAGATTTTATTTTCATTTTCTCCATTACTTAAAAAGTTTGGGTTTATCGATGCTAAAAATGTTTATTATAAAACTTTAAATTTTGAAGATTTTAATGCAAGCGTTAATGATGCTTATTTTAAAAATAATTTACTTATCAACGGTCAAACTCCTTATGAAAATGATAGCTTTGATATTGTAAAAAATAAAGGCGTTATGGAAATTCATACTCAAAGCAATACAGCAAGTGCTAAAATAAGTTCTGATAATAAAGAAATTCATTTGAAAAATTTAAGTTATATTTATAGAAAAGATTCCAACTCTTCAAATTCAACATTTGATATTTCTACTAATACCCAAAATATTAGTTTTGGTGGAGCAAATGTAGCTTTAATTTTGCCAGATTCTAATAAAACTTTGGCTTTTGATAGGGTAGAGGCTGATTTAAAAGGCAATGCTTTGGATTTTAAAGGTTTTAGAGGAAATGCAAAATTTGATCTTTATTATTCTTCTAATGATTTAAATTTAAACGTTAGCAATATTGATGATAATTATTTAAATGAGTTTTTACAAAAACAAGCTGTTCAAGATGGAGTGTTTAACTTAAGTATAAAAGGAAGTGGATTGGAGTATTTTGATGGACAGATCGATTTTAAAAATACTTATGTGAAGGATTTAAGAGGTATAAATCAGCTTATTTCCTTTATCGATACTGTACCAAGTTTATTGATGTTTAAATCTCCAACTTTTAATCAAAAAGGTTTAAGCCTACATGATGGAAAGATTATTTTTAATAGAAAAAAAGATCTTTTAAGTGTTTCAGCTATTAATTTAAATGGCGATAGTGTAGATATATATGGTTTAGGATCAGCAAATTTAAGATTAAATACAGTGGATTTTAGTTTAGAGCTTAAAACTTTAAAATCAGCTTCAGAAGCTATATCCAAGGTTCCAATTTTAAATTATGTAATTTTAGGTAAAAATCAAGAAATTAGCACAAACTTAAAAATAGATGGAAGTATAGATGATCCTAAATTTCATACCGAAATTTTAACAGATACTCTAAAAGCCCCTTTTAATCTTATTAAAAATATCATACAACTTCCTGCTAATTTACTTAATTAAAAATATTTAAAGTTTGTTTGAAAACTAAAACAAACTTTAAACTTACTCTTGCATTTTTTTTTATTTGTAATATACTTAAAAATGAAAATAAAAATAAGTATTTTAAAGGACTAAAAATGCAAATTACTTATACCTTAACAGATGAGTCCCCAGCTCTTGCGACTTATTCGTTTTTGCCTATAGTGAAAGCTTTTTTAAGTAGGGCACATATAGGAGTAAAAACCTCGGATATTTCTTTATCTGGAAGGATTTTAGCTACTTTTAGTGAGTATTTAAAAGAGGAGCAAAGATGTGAAGATGCTTTAGAGCTTTTAGGCGAGCTTGTCAAAAGATCGGATGCAAATCTTATTAAAACCCCAAATATTTCAGCTTCTATTCCTCAGCTTAAGGCGGCGATTAAAGAATTGCAAGATAAGGGTTATATGTTACCAAATTACCCAGATGAGCCAAAAAATGATGAAGAATTGCAAATTAAAACAAAATATCAAAAAGTTTTAGGTTCAGCGGTTAATCCTGTATTAAGACAAGGAAATTCAGATCGTCGTTCAACAAAAGCGGTAAAAGACTATGCAAAAAACAATCCTTATCGTGTGGTTGAGTTTAATCCAAACTCAAAAACTCGTGTTTCTTACATGAAAGAAGGGGATTTTTTCTCTAATGAAAAAGCGGTTTTAATCGATCAAGATTGTGTGGCTAATATAGAATTTACAAGCGTTGATGGTAAAAATGAAATTTTAAAAGAGGGCTTAAAACTTGAAAAAAATGAAATTTTAGACGCTACTTTTATGGATGTGCAAAAACTTCAGGAATTTTATGCAAAAGAAATTAAAGCAAGCAAAGATGATGATGTGCTTTTTTCTTTGCATTTAAAAGCTACAATGATGAAAGTAAGTGATCCTATACTTTTTGGTTATGCGGTAAAAGTATTTTTTAAAGAATTATTTATCGAGTTTCAAGATGAATTTGAAAAATTAGGCATTAATCCAAATAATGGTTTAAGTGAGCTTTTAAGTAAGATCGAAAATTCAAGCAAAAAAGATGAAATTCTAAAAAAATACAATGAAATTTTAGCTAAATCTGCTGATATTTCTATGGTAAATTCCGATAAAGGCATTACAAATCTTCATGTTCCAAGCGATGTTATTGTGGATGCTTCTATGCCTGCAATGCTTAAAAATGGCGCAAGATTGTGGGATAAGGAAGGCAGGGAAAAAGATACAAATGCCGTAATTCCTGATCAAACTTACGCGACTATTTATGAGGCGGTTATTGAAGATTTACATAAAAATGGCACTTTAAATCCTTCAAAGCTTGGCAGTGTATCTAATGTAGGTTTAATGGCTAAAAAGGCTCAAGAATATGGATCGCACGATAAAACCTTTGTGGCTAAAGAAGAAGGAACTTTTAAAATAGTTTCTAACGGTAAAGTTTTATTAGAACATAAGGTTAGAAAAGGCGATATTTATAGAGCTAATCAGGCTAAATTTGATGCAGTGTTAAATTGGATTGATTTAGGTATAGAAAGATCAGAACTTAGTGGAGCCGAAGCTATTTTTTGGTTAGATAGCAAAAGAGCTAGTAATAAAATCATGATAACTTTGGTGCAAAATCGTTTAAAAGAAAAGGGTAAAAATATAGCCATTTTAACTCCAAAAGAAGCTTGTTTAAGAAGTTTAGAGTTAATCCGAGAAGGTAAAGATGTTATTTCTATCACGGGTAATGTTTTAAGGGATTATTTAACCGATCTTTTTCCTATTTTAGAGCTTGGAACAAGTGCAAAAATGCTTTCTGTTGTGCCTATGTTAAAGGGTGGAGCTATGTTTGAAACAGGAGCAGGGGGTTCAGCACCTAAACAAGTAGAACAATTAGTCGAAGAAAATCATCTGCGTTGGGATAGTTTGGGTGAATTTTTGGCTTTGCAAGCAAGTTTGGAATTTTATGCAAATAAGTGTAGCAATCATAAAGCTAAGGTTTTAGCAGAATGTCTTGATGAGGCTATAGGCGAATGGCTTGAAAATAATAAAGCTCCATCAAGAAAAGTTAAAGAAGATGACAATAGAACAAGTCATTTTTATTTAGCAATGTATTTTGCAAATCATTTAGCAAGACAGGCAAGTGATATGGAGCTTCAAAGCTTTTTTAAAGATATTGCCCTAGAGCTTTCTTCTAATGAAGAAAAAATCAGAGCCGAATTTAACGATGCACAAGGTGTGAAAGTGGATTTGGGTGGGTATTATAAATTTGATGATGAAAAAGCAAATCAAATCATGCGTCCAAGTGTAACTTTTAATGCTATTTTAGAAAAAATAGGACAAAAATGAAAATCACTGTTATAGGGGCTGGTAATGTAGGCTCAAGCGTAGCTTATGCTTTGATTTTAAGAGAGATAGCAAATGAAATTGTTTTAGTAGATATCAATGAGAATTTGCTTTATGCAAAAGAACTAGAGCTTACTCAAAGCATAGCTGCTTTAAATTTAAATATAAATTTACTTTGCACTAAAGATTATACTCATACTAAAAATTCAGATATAGTGCTTTTTAGTGCAGGTTTTGCTAGAAAAGATGGGCAAAGTAGAGAAGAATTGCTTCAGTTAAATACAAGCATTATGCTTGATTGTGCTAAGAAAATCAAAGATTTTACAGAAGATCCGCTTTTTATTATTTTAACTAATCCTGTGGATTTTCTACTTAATACTCTTTATGAAAGCGGGATTTTTTCATCAAAGAAAATTATAGCCATGGCAGGAGTTTTAGATAATGCAAGATTTAAATACGAGCTTGCCAAAAAACTTAATGTCAAAATGTCAAGCGTGGATACAAGACTTATTGGTTTTCATAATGATGATATGGTTTTGGTAAAATCTTACGCAAGTGTTAAAAATAAAAATATAAGCGAATTTTTAAATGAAGAAGAATTTGAGGATTTGGAAAATGAAGTTAAAACAGGTGGAGCTAAAGTAATCAAACATCTTAAAACTTCAGCTTATTTAGCCCCTGCTAGTGCTTGTATAAGAATGCTTGAGTCTATAAGAAGTGGCGAGTTTTTACCTATGAGTGTGATTTTACATGGAGAATTTGGAGTGCAAAATAAAGCCTTGGGAGTTATGGCAAGATTAGGACTTGAAGGTGTGATTGAAATCATGAAAATGGATCTTAGTTTGCAAGAAAAAGACAAATTAGAAAAATCTTTAATCAAATATCAATATAAAGGAGAATAAATGAACATACATGAGTATCAAGCAAAAGCAATTTTTGTAGACAATGGCATCCCTACCTTAAAGGGAAAAGTTGCATTTAGCGTAGATGAAGCTGTGGCTAATGCTAAAGAATTAGGCGGTAGTGTTTGGGCAGTTAAAGCTCAAATTCATGCAGGAGGCCGTGGTCTTGGTGGTGGTGTTAAAATCGCTAAGAATTTAGATGAGGTAAAAGATTATGCAAGTAAAATTTTAGGAATGAATTTAGTAACTCATCAAACAGGACCTGAAGGCAAACTTGTGCAAAAACTTTATATAGAAAGTGGTGCTAATATAGTAAAAGAGTATTATTTGGCTATTTTGTTTAATAGAATGGCAGAGCAAATTACCATTATCGCTTCAAGTGAAGGAGGGATGGATATAGAAAAAGTAGCCAAAGAAAGTCCTGAAAAAATTGCAAAAGTAGGTATTGATCCACAAATTGGATTTAAAATGTTTCATGGACTTGAAGTAGCGAGAGTTTTGGGACTTGATAAAGATGAAGGCAAAAAACTCATTTCTATGATAGCTAAACTTTATAAGCTTTACATGGATAAAGATATGAATATGCTTGAAATCAATCCTTTAATTAAAACTGCAGAAGGGGATTTTTATGCCCTTGATGCAAAATGCAGTTTTGATGATAGTGCACTTTATCGTCATCCTGAAATTGCTGAACTTAGAGATATTACTGAAGAAAATCCTGCTGAAAGAGAAGCGGCTGAATTTGGCTTAAGCTATGTGAAATTAGATGGAGATGTAGCTTGTATGGTAAATGGTGCGGGTCTAGCAATGGCAACTATGGATATTATTAATTATAGTGGTGCAAAACCTGCAAATTTCTTAGATGTAGGTGGGGGAGCTTCTCCAGAAACTGTTGCAAAGGCTTTTGAAATTATTTTAAGAGATAAAAATGTAAAAGTTATATTTATCAATATCTTTGGTGGTATTGTTCGTTGTGATAGGATAGCAAATGGAATTTTAGAAGCTACTAAGAATGTTGAGGTAAATATTCCAATTGTAGTGCGTCTTGATGGCACTAACGCAGCAGAAGCAAAGACAATTTTAGATAATTCAAATCTTAAAAATATCAAAGCAGCAACCAATCTTAAAAACGGTGCAGAGCTTGTAAAAAGTTTAGTAGGATAAGGATGGAAAATGAGTATATTGGTTAATAAAAATACAAAAGTAATAGTTCAAGGTTTTACAGGTAAAGAAGCAACTTTTCACGCTGAGCAATGCATGGCTTATGGTACAAATATAGTTGGAGGTGTCACCCCTCATAAAGGCGGACAAACTCATTTAGGTAAACCAGTTTTTGATACCGTTGCAGATGCGGTTAAAGCAACAAAGGCTGATGTGAGCTTGATCTTTGTCCCTGCTTTTGCTGTGGGTGATAGCGTGATTGAAGCAGCTGATGCGGGTATTAAGCTTGCAGTTGTAATCACCGAGCATACGCCTGTAAAGGATATGATGTTTGCTAAGCAATATGCTAATAAAAAGGGTATGAAAATCATTGGACCAAATTGTCCAGGTATTATCACTTCTGAAGAATGTAAGTTAGGTATTATGCCAGGTTTTATTTTTAAAAAAGGTTGCGTGGGGCTTATTTCAAAAAGTGGAACTTTAACTTATGAAGCTGCTAATCAGGTAGTTCAAGGTGGTTATGGAATTTCTACTGCAGTAGGAATTGGTGGTGATCCTATCATAGGTCTTGCTTATAAAGAACTTTTAAGTGAATTCCAAAAAGATGATGAAACTAAAGCTATTGTAATGATAGGTGAAATTGGTGGTAGTTTGGAAGTGGAAGCGGCTAAATTTATTAAAGAAAATATTAGCAAACCTGTGGTAGCATTCATTGCAGGTGCAACTGCTCCTAAAGGCAAAAGAATGGGGCATGCAGGTGCCATAGTAGGAAGTGCTGATGAAAGTGCTGCAGCTAAAAAAGAAGCTTTAAAAAGCTATGGAATTCATGTGGTGGATTCTCCGGCTTTAATTGGTGAAGAAATTCAAAAAATATTAGGTTAATAAAGGAAAAAAACATGAGTATGACAGCTCCAAAAGATACCCCTGTTTGGGTAGATGAGCATAGATGTAAAGCGTGTAATATTTGTGTTAGCTATTGCCCCGCTGGGGTTTTAGCTATGCGCGATGATGTGCATGCGGTTTTAGGACAAATGATAGAGGTGGTACACCCTGAATCCTGTATAGGCTGTACCGAGTGTGAGACACATTGCCCTGATTTTGCTATTATGGTGGCAAAAAGAGATGAATTTAAATTTGCCAAACTTACTGCTGAGGCTAAAGATAGAGCTGTAGCCGTAAAAAATAACAAATACAAAAAATTAGCATAGGAAAAATAATGAGAGAAGTTATAGCAACAGGTAATGTTTTAATCGCCAAAGCTGCGATTGATTGTGGATGTAAATTTTTTGGAGGTTATCCTATTACTCCTAGTAGTGAGATAGCTCATGAATTAAGCCATATGCTTCCTGCAAATGATGGAACTTTTATACAAATGGAAGATGAAATTTCAGGTATTAGCGTGGCTATTGGTGCGGCAATGAGTGGAGTAAAATCCATGACTGCAAGTAGCGGTCCTGGAATTTCTTTAAAAGCAGAGCAAATAGGACTTGCATTTATTGCTGAAATTCCACTTGTGATTGTAAATGTTATGAGAGGTGGTCCTTCAACAGGTCTTCCAACTCGTGTAGCACAAGGAGATTTGTTTCAAGCTAAAGCACCAACTCATGGGGATTTTGCAAGTATTGCTATTGCTCCTGCAAGTCTTGAAGAAGCTTATACAGAAACCATTAGAGCGTTTAATTTAGCTGAAAAATATATGACTCCAGTATTTTTACTTATGGATGAAACTGTAGGGCACATGAATGGTAAAGCGGTTTTACCTGATTTAAAAGATATTAAAGTATATAACCGTAAAAAATTTGAAGGCGATAAAAAGGATTATAAACCTTATGCAGCAGGAGAAAATGAGCCTGCAACTTTAAATCCTTTCTTTACAGGTTATCGTTATCATGTTACAGGACTTCATCATGGAGATATAGGTTTTCCAACTGAAGATGGAGTTATAGTGAAAAAAAATATGGAAAGACTCATAGGTAAAATAAAAAACAATCAAGAAGATATTTGTACTTATGAAGAGTATATGCTTGATGATGCTGAATTTTTAATCATTGCTTATGGAAGCGTGAGTCGTTCAGCAAAAGAAGCTATACAAAGATTAAGAGAGCAAGGGATTAAAGTGGGGCTTTTCCGTCCGATTACTCTTTATCCAGTGGCTGAGAAAAAAATCGCTGAAGTTGTAAGCAAATTTAAAAAAGTAATGGTAAGCGAGCTTAATATGGGACAATATCTTGAAGAGATTGAAAGAGTAACTTCGCGTCGCGATTTTATTAGCTTGCACCGTGCAAATGGTCGTCCTATCACTCCAAGTGAAATTATTGCTAAGGTAAAGGAGAATATATAAATGGCTTTTAATTATGATGAATATCTAAGAGTAGATAAAATGCCTACTCAGTGGTGCTGGGGATGTGGTGATGGCGTTGTTTTAAAATGTATTATCCGTGCGATAGAAAAACTTGGTTGGAATATGGATGATGTTTGTCTTGTTTCAGGTATAGGTTGTAGTGGTAGAATGAGTTCTTATGTAAATTGCAATACAGTTCATACAACTCATGGTAGAGCCATAGCTTATGCAACGGGTATTAAATTAGCCAATCCTAGTAAACATGTTATTGTGGTAAGTGGAGATGGGGATACTTTAGCAATTGGTGGAAATCATACTATACATGGTTGTCGCAGAAATATTGATTTAACCCACATTGTGATCAATAATTTTATCTATGGACTTACGAATTCCCAAACAAGCCCAACCACCCCAAAAGGTTTTTATACAGTAACAGCTCAATTTGGAAATATTGACCCTAATTTTGATGCGTGTGAATTAACTAAAGCCGCAGGAGCTTCTTTTGTGGCAAGGGGCAATGTGATAGAAGCTAATAAGCTTGAAAATTTAATTTACAAAGCTTTAGCACACAAGGGCTATAGTTTTGTAGATGTTTTTTCAAATTGTCATATTAATCTAGGTAGAAAAAACAAAATGGGTGAAGCTGTGGCTATGCTTGATTGGATTAAAAATCGTGTTGTGGATAAAGCTAAATTTGAAAGCATGGATTTTGAAGAAAGAAAAGATAAGTTTCCAACAGGAATTTTACATGAAGATAATTCTCAGCCAGAATATTGTCATGCTTATGAAGAAGTGCGTCGTGCGGCTAAAGAAAAAAGAATGGTGGATTTAGGAGCTTTAAAATGAAATATCAATTAAGATTTGGCGGTGAAGGCGGACAAGGTGTTATCACCGCAGGAGAAATTTTAGCAGAAGCAGCCATTAAAGAAGGTCGTCAAGCTTTTAAGGCTTCTACTTACACTTCACAAGTGCGTGGTGGCCCTACTAAGGTGGATATTATCATTGATGATAAAGAAATTTTATTTCCTTATGCTGTAGAAGGGGAAGTAGATTTTATGCTTTCGACTGCAGATAAGGGTTATAAAGGTTTTCGTGGGGGTGTAAAAGAAGGAGGTATTATAGTTGTAGAGCCAAATTTAGTACATCCTGAAAGTGAAGATTATAAAAAATGGCAAATTTTTGAAATCCCTATTATTACCATAGCTAAAGATGAGGTAGGAAATGTGGCTACTCAATCAGTTGTTGCACTTGCAATTGCTGCTTATATGAGTAAATGTATAGATTTAGATGTTTTAAAAGAAACTATGCTTCATATGGTTCCTGCAAAAACTCGTGATGCAAATGCTAAAGCTTTTGATCTGGGTGTAAAATACGCCACTCAAGCAAAACCACATTCATAATAAATTCCGCATCATGCGGAATTTAACTTCTAAAATTTTACACATTGCAAATAAAATTTAAATTTTAATTATTTTAATTTAGCTACTTTTAACGATTAAAATTTTATAATCAAAAACTTATATTTTCAAGGAAAATTAATGGATTTTTTTGATGAAATGTTTAATAAAACTCCAAAAGAAAAATTTATAGAAATTATACAAAATGGAAATTTAGGAGCCTTAGAAAAAGTTTTTGAGGAATTTTTTGCTGATCATATTGCTATGGTGGAACTTTTGGAAAAACAAGGTCTAACAGAAATGGATGTAAAAAATTTCATATTAGAAAATGGTGATTTTATAGAAGAAAGGCAAAATGATATTTATATAGAATTGGGCACAAAAATTTTAGGACACGAAGGCTAAAATTGTTTAAAATAAGCCCTTGTTTAATTTATATTTTTTTTATTTTTAGTAATGTTTTAGCATCTGAACCAACTTTTGATTATACTTATAAATTTATACTTAAAAAAGATGAGAGAGCTAGTGTGCAGATTAAAGAAATAGGCTATGAAGATAAGGTACAAAATTTTGATTTTTATTGGACTTTGTTTGATAATACTAATATCATCGTACATTCGAAATTTCGCAAATATCCGCGTCAATTTGTGATGAGTTTAAGAAGAAATTTAGATTGGGTAACTCAAACTTTAATACCTGATTATACTAATCCACATATTGATAGAGCAAGACTTATTTTAGAATTTAGTGGTTATAATAAAGGTTTGGCAACTTTTACGGTTTATATAGAAGATAAGGAATCTCGCTTAATGGTAGAATTTTTAGATCCGAGAAAAAAAGCTTTACAAAATCCACCGCAAAATAATCAGGTTGTTCCTATGATTAATTTTAACGAACCTCAGGTAAAACCATTAACAAGCAAAGAAAATAATAATAGCAATTAACAAGGAAAAGATAGTGCAAAAAATAGATGAATTAATAAAACAGTTTTTACAAGAGCTTGGCTATGAACCTATTTTAAATATGCTTTCAAATGTAAAATCAGGAAAGAAATTACGCTCTAAATTATTATTAGCTATCGCAGATGAGAGTGAGATTGCTTTTAAAATTTGTGCGGCTATAGAATTGATACATCTTGCTAGTTTGTTACATGATGATATTATCGATGAGAGTGAATTAAGGCGTGGAGCAAGATCTGTTAATGCTGAATTTGGTACAAAAAATGCTCTTATGTTGGGCGATATTTTGTATTCAAAAGCCTTTTATGAATTAAGCAAAATGGATGCTAGATTTGCAAGTATTATTTCAGATGCTGTTGTAAAGCTTGCTATAGGCGAACTTATGGATGTTGATTTGGGAGAGAAATTTAATATCAATAAAGAAGCTTATTTGAAAATGATCTATAATAAAACAGCTGTTTTGATTGAAGCAAGTGCGAGATGCGGAGCTATTTTGGCTGGATTATATGAAAAAGATTTTGCAGAATATGGTAAAAATTTAGGACTTGCTTTTCAGATGATTGATGATATTTTAGATATTAAGAGTGATGAAAAAATTCTTGGAAAACCTGCTATGAATGATTTTAAAGAGGGTAAGACTACCTTACCTTATATTTATCTTTATGAAAATTTGCAAGAACAAGATAGGATATATTTGCAGACTTTATTTAAAAAAGATTTAAATGAAAATGAAAAAGAGTGGCTAAAAACTAAATTTGAAGAACAAAAAGCTTTAGAAAAAGCTATTTTAGAAGCTAAAACTTATGCAAAAAAGGCTAGTAAAGCGATTGAAAAATATGATAATAACAAGCTTAATGATATTATTAAAGCTATGATAGATAGGGAATTTTAATGTATTATTGTATATCTTTTACTCATAAAAATACAGATATTGCCTTAAGGGAAAAGTTAAGCTTTTTCAATGAAGCTAAAAAAAGTGAGTTTTTAAAAATCATTAGCACTCATGAAAATATTGAAGAATGTTTGGTTATAAGTACTTGCAATCGTGTTGAAATTGTTGCTTTTGTAAAAATGGCTTGTGCGGAGTTTATTGTTAAATCTTTGGCTTTGCTTTGTGATGTGGATAAAGATATTTTACTTGAAAAAGCTGATATTTTTGAAGATAGTGGAGCAATCCATCATCTTTTTTCCGTAGCAAGTTCTTTGGATAGTTTGGTGGTTGGAGAAACTCAGATAGCAGGGCAATTAAAAGATGCCTTTGCTTTTGCAGTAAAAAATAATTTTTGCGGAGTACATCTTTCAAGAGCAGTACATAGTGCTTTTAAATGTGCTGCTAAGGTACGCAATGAAACTCAAATTTCTAAAAATCCTATCTCTGTAGCTAGTGTTGCCGTGGCAAAAGCAAAAGAACTTGCAGATTTAACGCAAAAAAAAGCTGTTGTTATTGGAGCTGGAGAGATGGGAGAACTTGCGGCAAAACATTTAATTGCTGCGGGTGCTAAAGTGATTATTTTAAATCGTGATTTACAAAAAGCTAAAGATTTGTGTGAGAGACTTGGTGTTTTAAGCGAATATGATAGTTTAGAAAATTTAAAAAAATATTTAAATCAATACGAGTTTTTTTTCTCAGCTACTAATGCACCAAATGCTATTATTACAAATTCTCTAATAGAAGAACTTCCTTATAAAAGGTATTTTTTTGATATTGCAGTTCCAAGGGATATTGATATCAATGAAAATGAAAATATATCTGTTTTTGCCGTAGATGATCTTGAGATTGTGGTTCAAAAAAATTTAGCACTAAGAGAACAAGAAGCTCGTATGGCTTATGGGATAATAGGTCGTGAAACAAGTGAATTTTTTAGGTATTTAAACGATTTGGCTTTGATGCCTATTATCAAAGCCATACGCTTGCAAGCTAAAGAATATGCAGATAAACAACTTGAAATTGCGTTAAAAAAAGGATATTTGAAAAAATCTGATAAAGAAGAGGCTAGAAAGTTGATTCATCAAGTTTTTAAGGCTTTTTTACACACACCTACTGTGAATTTGAAACATTTACAAGGTAAAATGCAAAGCGATACAGTGATTAATGCTATGCGTTATGTTTTTGATTTACAAAATAATCTTGAAGGTTTAAATCAATATAAATGTGAATTTGATATGGAGAATAATGATGAGATTTACTAAATTTTATGCACCAAGTTTAAAAGAAGCACCAAAAGATGCGAGTTTGCCTAGTCATATTTTTTTAACGCGTGCGGGTTTTGTAGAACAAATTGGCAGTGGACTTTATAATTTCTTGCCTTTGGGAAAAAGAGTTTTAGATAAGATTAAAAATATAGTTAAAGAAGAAATGGATAAGGCTGGAGCACAAGAAGTAAATCTTAGTTTTATCACTCCTGCAAGTTTGTGGCAAGAAAGTGGGCGTTATAATGTTTTTGGAAAAGAACTTTTGCGTTTTAAAGACAGAAAAGAAAATGAATTTGTTTTAGGTCCAACACATGAAGAAGCTATGCTTTCTTTGGTAAAAAACAAAATCACAAGCTATAAACAACTTCCTTTGCATTTATATCAAATTGGACTTAAATTTCGTGATGAAGCAAGGCCTAGATTTGGGCTTTTAAGATGTCGTGAATTTCTAATGAAAGATGGATACAGTTTTCATGCTAATGAAGAAGATTTAGGGCGTGAGTTTGAGCTTATGTATAAAACTTATTCTCAAATTTTACAAAGAATGGGGCTTGATTTTAGAGCAGTTGAAGCTGATAGTGGGGCTATTGGTGGAAGTGGTTCTAAGGAATTTATGGTTTTAGCAAAAAATGGAGAAGATGATATTTTAATTTGTGAAAATTGTGATTATGCGGCTAATGTTGAAGCTGCAAAAAGAGCTAAAAAAACTTGTCAAGATGAGCGTCCTGAAGCAAATTATGCGAGTAAATTTCACACTCCAAATATTAAAACTATAGATTCTTTAGCACAATTTTTTAAAATCAATGCTTTTTATACGATTAAAGCAGTGGTAAAAAAAGCTATTTACGAAAATGAAAGCAAATTAGTTGTGTTTTTTATAAGAGGAAGTGATGATTTACAAGAAATCAAGGCTCAAAATGCTTGTAGTGCCCTTGAACTAGTCGATGCGAGCGAAGAAGAATTAGAAAAAGCTGGTTTGGTAGCTGGTTTTATAGGTTTTGTGGGATTAAAAGATGTAGATTTTTATATAGATTTTGAGCTTGAAAACGAAAAGCAGATGATTATGGGTGCGAATGAAAAAGATTATCATTTAATCGGCATTGATGTTGTAAATTTAAACAAAGATCGTTTTAAAGATTTGATTGAAGTTAAGGAAGGGGATTGCTGTGCTAAATGTGGAGCAAAATTAAAACAAAGCAAAGGTATAGAAGTAGGGCATATTTTTAAACTCGGACAAAAATATTCTAAAGCGATGAATGCAAATTTTTTAGATGAAAATGGCAAAAGCCAGCCTTTTTACATGGGATGTTACGGTATAGGTGTTTCACGCTTATTGGCTGTAGCTATTGAAGCAAATCATGATGAAAAAGGATGTATTTGGAATAAAACTTTAGCTCCTTTTGTGCTTGAAATTATTATTTCAAATCTCAAAGATGAAAAGGCTTTAGAATTTGCTAATAAGCTTTATGAGGATTTAACTAATCTTGGATTAGAAGTATTGCTTGATGATAGAAATGAGCGTTTTGGGGTTAAAATGAATGATTTTGAACTTATGGGTTTTCCTTATGCATTAGTTATTGGTAAAGGATTAGAAAATAATGAAATAGAGTTTATCCAAAGAGAAGGTTTGATAAAAGAACTTATAAAAACTGATGAACTTATGGAAATTCTTAAAAAGAAAGTGTTATGAATTATAAATTAAGTTTAAGCCCTTTATTTGTACTTGAAATTATTGCAAGTATACTTTTTATAGTGTTTTTTGGTTTTGGTAATTTTTTATTTTTCATACTTTTGAGTATGATTTTTGGTGCGGTTTTATTGGGAATTTTTTGGAAAAATATGCTTGAATTTCAAATGGGCGGCTTAAAGGATATGTTAACACAATTTTCTTTTGTTATTGCAGGGTTTTTACTTATTTTTCCAGGGATTATTACAAGTGTTTTTGGAATTTTTGTATTTTTCTTTGGTATTGCTTTGAAATTAATAACTAAATCAAAATATCAATACACCAAGCAAGAGTATCAAAATTCTAATGAAGAAATTATTGATGTTGAAATTATAGAGGATAGAAAATGAAGCTTATTATCGCAACAAGAAAAAGTCAATTAGCTCTTTGGCAAAGTGAGCATGTAGCCCAAATTTTAAAAAATACACATCAAATTGAAGTGCTTTTAGAAGGTTTTAAAACAAAAGGCGATGTTTTGCTGGATTCTCCTTTGGCAAAAATTGGTGGTAAAGGACTTTTTACAAAAGAACTTGAAGAAAGTATGTTAAGAAAAGAAGCACACTTAGCGGTGCATAGTTTAAAAGATGTGCCTAGTTTTTTTCCTCAAGGTTTAGTTTTGGCGGCGGTAAGTAAAAGAGAGCAAAGCAATGATGCTATGCTAAGTCAAAATTATAAAGATTTTCTTTCTTTGCCAAAAGGTGCAAAAATAGGCACTACTAGTCTTAGACGCAAGATGCAGCTTTTATTGTTAAGACCTGATTTAGAAATTGTTTCTTTGCGTGGTAATGTTAATTCTCGTATAGAGAAATTAAAAAATAATAAATTTGATGCGATTATTTTAGCTATGGCGGGAATTAAACGCTTAAACTTAGATAAGCAAGTGAATTTTGTTTATGAATTTAGTAAAGATGAGCTTATTCCTGCAGCTTCTCAAGGAGCTTTAGGTATAGAAAGTATAAATGATGAAAAAATTTTAAAACTTTTAAAATGTTTAAATGATGAAAATGCTTTGATTGAAACAAGCATTGAAAGAGAATTTATTGCTACTTTAGAAGGGGGTTGTCAAGTTCCTATAGGTATTAACGCAGAGCTTTTAGGAGATGAAATTTGTGTGCGTGCGGTACTTGGACTACCCGATGGAAGTGAAATTTTAAAAGATAAAAGAATGATTAAAAAGAATGATTTTAAAGGTTTTGGGGAGAGTTTGGCTAAGGAGTTTATTGCTAAAGGTGCTAAAGAACTTTTAAAAAAAGCTGAGAGTATGATATGAAAGAATTTATTCAAATTTTAAAAGAAAATGATCTTTTAAGGGTAATTGAAGAGCCTGTAGATGTAGATCTTGAAATCGCTCATTTAGCTTATATAGAAGCTAAAAAAGGAGAAAAAGGTAAGGCTTTATTATTTAAAAATCCTATAGATAAAAAATTAAATAAACAATATAAATTTCCTGTTTTGATGAATACTTTTTGCAATGAAAAGGCTTTAAATTTAGCTTTTGGGCGTGATTATGAAGAGGTGGCTGAAGAAATTTCAAAACTCACCAAGCTTCATATTCCTACGAGTTTTAAAGCAAAAATGGATTTTTTTATGAATTTGTTAAGTTTTAAAAAT
Organism: Campylobacter jejuni; assembly: GCF_001457695.1. Classification (NCBI taxonomy): domain Bacteria; kingdom Pseudomonadati; phylum Campylobacterota; class Epsilonproteobacteria; order Campylobacterales; family Campylobacteraceae; genus Campylobacter; species Campylobacter jejuni. The sequence goes on from NZ_LN831025.1 coordinate 502,015, forward strand.
GTTCCTCCTAAAAGACTGAAAAAAAATAAAGCCTTGTATGATTATGAAATTTTAAACTCCCTTGAAGAACTTCCCATGCTAAAAACTTGGGAAGATGATGCGGGTAAATTTATTACCATGGGGCAAGTTTATACACAAAATTTAGATAAAACTCAAAATAATCTTGGAATGTATCGTTTGCAAATGAGTGATAAAAATGAACTTTTAATGCATTGGCAAATTCATAAAGATGGAGCAAATTTTTATCACGAATACAAAAATGCTGGTTTTAAAAAAATGCCTGTAAGTATAGCCATAGGTGGAGATCCGCTTTATATTTGGTGTTCTCAAGCACCTTTACCTAAGGGAATTTTTGAACTTTTGCTTTATGGTTTTATTAAAAAAACTCCTGTAAAACTTACTCCTTGTGAAAATGGTATTTTTGTGCCTTATGATAGTGATGTAGTTATTGAAGGTTATGTGGATTTAGAAGAGTTTAAAATCGAAGGTCCTTTTGGAGATCATACGGGTTTTTATACTCCTGCTGAACTTTTTCCTGTGATGAAAGTAGAAAAAATTTATGCTAAAAAAGATGCGATCTATCAAGCAACGGTTGTAGGGAAACCTCCTTTAGAAGATAAGATCATGGGGCTTGGTACTGAAAGAATTTTTTTACCCTTGCTTCAAACTTCGGTGCCTGATTTACTTGATTATAATATGCCTGAAAATGGAGTCTTTCATAATCTTATCTTAGCAAAAATCGATGTAAAATATCCTGCTCATGCACAACAAATTATGCATGCATTTTGGGGAGTAGGGCAAATGAGTTTTGTTAAACATGCAATTTTTGTAGATAAAAATGCACCTTCTTTGAAAGATTATGATGCTTTAATTCCTTATATTTTAAATCGTTTTGATGCGGAAAAAATTTTAATTTCAGAAGGAATTTGTGATCAATTAGATCATGCTTCGCCTAATTCTTGTTTTGGGGGTAAAGCAGGACTTGATGCTTGTGAAGAAATACAAGTTGAAGAGCTTGAAATTTTAGAAGATGAAAAATTACTAGAACTTTTTAAAACTAAGGTAGAACTTTTAAATTTAAAGCAATTTTATAAAGAAAGTAAAAGTCCTATAGTTTGTATTTTGCTTGATAAAAAAGAAAAAATCGAACAAAGTTTTGACAAACTTTTAGAATTTAAAAAACATTTTAGGATTTTAGTATTTTTAGATGCTGAAAATAAGCTTGAAAATTCTTATATGCTTGTTTGGCGTGTGGTAAATAATATAGATGCTAAAAGAGATATTTTTATCAAAGAAGAAAGACTTGGAGTAGATGCAAGTGCTAAAGGTGAAGCTGAGGGTTATTTAAGAGCTTGGCCTAAGCAAACAGATTGCACTAAAAGCGTGATAGAAGATTTGATCTTGCGTAATATTTTAGAAAATAATCCAGATCTTTTTAATAAATTTGAAATTTTTTAAGATAATTGAGATTTATTTTAAAATTTTGGCACAGTTTTTGCTTATTATTTTTTATTATTGAAAAATAAAATTTTCTTTATAGGTGTTCATAAATTTATAAATTTGTCGATATAAGCTTTTAACTAGCAATAGGAAATTTTAAAAAGGATTTTAAAATGGAAATATCGAAGGCAAATGGGCAAATGGATACAGCTTTGGCAAACATTAGCCAAAGAACAAGTGAGACACAGGCTAGTTTAAACATTCAAACCGATAGAAGTCAAAGCCAAGGAGGCGATGATGGACAGCAACGAGGTGTGAGTGAAAAGTTAGCTGATATTGCAAAAAAGTTAAATGAGCAAATGGATTCTCTAGATACCAATGTTCGTTTTGGTTATAGTGATAAAATCGGTTCTATGTATATTAGCGTGACTGAAAAAAGTACTGGAAGGGAAATCCGTCAAATTCCTAGCGAAGAAGCTATGAGATTAGCTGAGTATTTTAGGGATGTGATAGGAATGATATTTGATAAGGAGAGTTAAAAATGGCATTTGGTAGTCTATCTAGTTTAGGATTTGGTTCTGGGGTTTTAACTCAAGATACTATAGATAAATTAAAAGAAGCAGAGCAAAAAGCTCGTATTGATCCTTATACTAAAAAAATTGAAGAAAATACAACCAAACAAAAAGATTTAACAGAAATCAAAACTAAATTACTAAGTTTTCAGACGGCTGTTTCATCATTAGCTGATGCTACGGTTTTTGCGAAAAGAAAAGTTGTAGGAAGTATTAGCGATAATCCTCCAGCAAGTCTTACGGTTAATTCGGGTGTTGCTTTACAAAGCATGAATATCAATGTTACTCAACTTGCACAAAAAGATGTGTATCAAAGTCAAGGATTGGCAAATGACGGTGGTTTTGTTAATGCACAATTAAATGGAACTGCCGATCTTACTTTTTTTTCAAATGGCAAAGAATATACTGTTACGGTAGATAAAAACACAACCTATAGAGATTTAGCTGATAAAATTAATGAAGCTAGTGGAGGAGAGATTGTCGCTAAGATTGTAAACACAGGAGAGAAAGGCACTCCTTACCGCTTAACTTTAACCAGTAAAGAAACAGGCGAAGACAGTGCGATAAGTTTCTATGCAGGAAAAAAAGATGCGCAGGGTCAGTATAAAAGTGATTTAGAGGCAGAAAAAATATTCAAAAGTCTTGGATGGGAATTAGATACAACGAGTTCTATTGATCCAGCTAAGGATAAAAAAGGTTATGGTATTAAGGATGCTTCTTTGCATATCCAAACTGCGCAAAATGCAGAATTCACACTTGATGGTATTAAGATGTTTAGATCAAGTAATACTGTTACCGATCTTGGTGTAGGAATGACTTTAACTTTAAATAAAACAGGTGAAATTAATTTTGATGTACAGCAAGATTTTGAAGGTGTGACAAAAGCCATGCAAGATTTGGTGGATGCTTATAATGATTTAGTAACCAATCTTAATGCTGCAACTGACTATAATAGTGAAACTGGAACAAAAGGAACTTTACAAGGCATCAGTGAAGTAAATTCAATACGCTCAAGCATTCTTGCTGATTTGTTTGATTCTCAAGTTGTTGATGGAACTACTGAAGATGCAAATGGTAATAAAGTAAACACTAAGGTTATGCTTTCTATGCAGGATTTTGGCTTAAGTTTAAATGATGCAGGCACTTTGAGTTTTGATTCTTCTAAATTTGAAAAAAAAGTTAAAGAAGATCCAGACTCTGCTGAAAGTTTTTTTTCAAATATTACTAAATACGAAGACATTAATCACACAGGAGAGGTAATTAAGACAGGAAGTTTAAGTAAATATCTTAATTCCAATGGAGGTAGTGCTAATGGTTTAGATTTTAAACCAGGAGATTTTACCATAGTTTTTAATAATCAAACATATGATTTATCTAAAAATTCTGATGGTACTAATTTTAAATTAACAGGAAAAACAGAGGAAGAATTGCTTCAAAATTTAGCTAATCATATAAACAGCAAAGGTATTGAAGGTTTAAAAGTTAAGGTTGAATCTTATGATCAAAACAATGTTAAAGGGTTTAAGTTGAATTTTAGCGGAGATGGTAGCTCAGATTTTTCAATCAAAGGAGATGCTAACATTCTCAAGGAATTAGGTTTGTCTGATGTAAATATAAGCTCTAAGCCTATAGAAGGTAAAGGTATTTTTTCAAAATTAAAAGCCACGTTGCAAGAGATGACTGGAAAAGATGGTTCAATTACAAAATATGATGAGAGTTTGACAAATGATATTAAATCATTAAATACCTCTAAAGACTCAACTCAGGTTATGATTGATACAAGATATGATACAATGGCGAATCAATGGTTGCAATATGAGAGTATTTTAAATAAACTCAATCAACAGCTAAATACTGTAACTAATATGATTAATGCGGCAAACAATTCTAATAATTAAGGATAAAAAAGATGCAAAATAATTTAGCCTATAATGCTTATTCTCAAAATCAAGTGGGGATAGAGTCTCCGCAAAAACTTATTGAAATGCTTTATGAGGGAATTTTGCGTTTTTGTGCAAGAGCTAAAGTAGCCATAAGAAATGAAGATATAGAACAAAGAGTGTATTTTGTAAAAAGAACCACGGCTATTTTTATAGAGCTTATTAATACTTTAAACTATGAAAAAGGCGGAGAAGTGGCACATTATTTAAGCGGGCTTTATACAAGAGAAATTCAACTTTTATCTTTGGCAAATTTAGAAAATAACGAAGATAGAATCAATGAAGTTATAAATGTAACCAAAGGTTTACTAGAAGCTTGGAGAGAAGTGCATAACAATGAAACAGTGGCTCAGTGATTTTAAACTTGCATTAATCCAAGAAGATGTCAATAAACTTGAAAATTTACTTGATGAACTTGATATGAAAGCTTTTATTAAAAATTTAGCCAAAGAATCGCCTTCAGAAGATTTTTTAAAAGAAAATGCAAATGATGTATTTCATCAAGTTCAAGCTCTTTTGCAAGAAGCTGTTATACTGATTGAACAAAAGAAAAAAACAAAAGCTGTTGAAATTCAAAAATTTCAAAAAGCGTTGATATATTTTAAATCTTAAAAAGCATAGCGATAAGCCGAGTTCTGTCTTGAATGCTCATTTATCTAGTTTTGTTTTTGCAAACAAAATCAAGCGAAGGGTTAAAACAAAGACGCTAACCATCCCTTCTTGCTGCACATTGGGTTTACATAGCCGAAATTGTTACCAAAATCGCTGGTGGGCTTTTACCCCGCCGTTTCACCTTTTCCACTTGCGTGGTAGTTTTCTTTCTGTTGCACTATCCCTTAGGTTACCCTAGCCATCTGTTAGATGGAATGTTTGTCTTTAGCAGCTCGGACTTTCCTCTCCTAAAAAGAAGCGAGCATTTACTATGCTTTAAATTTAGATTTTAACGTAATTTTACTTATTTTTTCATCAAATAAAATAATTTTATTGTGATATCAATCAAAATTTGATAAAATTATTTTTTATTTTTTAACAAAGGAAATTTATGGCATCTTATTCAATGGGTGATTTAAAAAAGGGACTTAAAATAGAAATCGATGGAATTCCTTTTAAAATAGTTGAGTATCAGCATGTAAAACCAGGCAAAGGTCCTGCTTTTGTGCGTATTAAAATCAAATCTTTTATTGATGGTAAAGTACTTGAAAAAACTTTCCATGCAGGTGATAAATGTGAAGCTCCAAATTTAGAAGATAAAACTATGCAGTATCTTTATGATGATGGTGAAAATTGCCAATTTATGGATACACAAACATATGAACAAGTAGCTATCAGTGATGATGATGTAGGTGAGGCAAAAAAATGGATGCTTGATGGTATGATGGTAGATGTGCTTTTCCATAATGGTAAAGCTATCGGCGTAGAAGTTCCACAAGTTGTTGAACTTAAAATCATTGAAACAGCTCCAAATTTCAAAGGTGATACTCAAGGATCAAATAAAAAACCGGCTACATTAGAAACAGGTGCAGTAGTGCAAATTCCTTTTCATGTGTTAGAAGGTGAAGTTATACGCGTTGATACTGTGCGTGGTGAGTATATAGAAAGAGCGAACAAATAATATAAAAAAAGCTTTTGGACTATTCCAAGGCTTTTTTAAATTTATATAAAATTTATTTTGTTACTTAATTTCTCATTCCATTCTTAAAAATATTTTTTTAAACTTTTCTTCAATTTAAAATTTCTATTATATTTATAATTTATATTGAGGAGATGGTTTATGGAATGGTTACTTCTTGCTTCTATACCTTTGATTGTTTTAGGTTTTGCTTTAAAGATTAACCCTTTTTTAGTGGTAACTTCAGTTGGAATTTATGCTGGACTTGTTTCAGGTTTTGATTTTGTTAAGGTTGTTAGTGATATAGGAAAATCTTTTGTAGATAATCGCTATGTTGCTATAATTTGGCTTATTTTGCCTTTGCTTGCTGTTTTAGAACACAAAGGCTTAAGAGAGCAGGCTAAAAATTTAATATCTAAAATAAAAGTTGCCAGTACAGGACGAATTTTAATGTATTATTTTGTTTTTAGACAAGTTACTGCAGCTTTAGGGCTTTTATCTTTAGGCGGACATGCACAGATGATAAGACCTTTAATAGCCCCCCGCCCTATGGCAGAAGCTGCAGCTAAGCTTAAATTTAAAAACTTAACACATAAAGATAGTCAAAAAATCAAAGCTTTTTCTGCGGGAACGGATAATGTTGCTGTATTTTTTGGAGAGGATATTTTTATAGCCGTGCATTCTATTTTATTTATTAAAGCTTTTTATGAGAGCAATGGTATTATTGTTGAGCCATTGCATTTATCAGTTTGGGCTATACCAACTGGAATTTTGGCTTTAATTATCCATTGTTCTAGACTTTATTTATTTGATAAAAGATTAGAAAAAACTTATAAAGGGTTGAGTGATGATAAGTCTTGATTTGCTTTATTATATTGTAGGAATTTTATTTTTAGTTTTTGGAATTTTAAGTTTTTCTAATCAAGCTAAAGATATAAAATCAAGAATAAGCGGCGGGGTATTCTGGATAAGTTATAGTTTTACTTTTTTACTAGCAGGAGTTTTGCCTCATTTTGTGATGGGTTGTATAGTGATTTTACTAGCACTTATAGCAGGGTTTAATTTATTAAAACCAGCAAAGATTGAAGTTAGCAAAGAAGAAAAAGAATACGAGATAAAACATGCAAATATTTATAAAAATAAACTTTTTATTCCTGCTTTAATGGTTCCTTTGATTACACTTATTGGGACTTTTTTTATTTCCCCATTTGAGTTTTTTTGAAAATAAAAATGCTACATTGATGGCTTTGATTATAGGTATAATTATTTCTTCAGTGCTTGCTTGTTTTATGTTCAAGGCTTCTCCTAAAAGAGCCGTTAAAGATGCAGCGCATACTATGGATCACATTAGTTGGGCGGCACTTTTACCACAAATTTTGGCTACACTTGGAGTAGTTTTTGTTTCTACAGGAATGGGTGATCAAGTATCTAAACTTTTATCTAGTTATATTAGTTTAGATAATGCTTTTATTGCGGTCGCTGTGTATTGTATCGCTATGACACTTTTTTTACTATAGTAATGGGTAATGCTTTTGCAGCTTTTCCTGTGATTACTGCAGCTATTGCTTTGCCGATTTTAATCATACAAATGCATGCAAATCCTGCTATTATAGGTGCGATTGGAATGCTTAGTGGATTTTGCGGAACTTTAATGACTCCTATGGCTGCAAATTTTAATATAGTTCCTGCAGCGCTTTTGAATTTAGATGATAAAAATGGCGTAATTAAAGCCCAGTTTATGTCAGGACTTGTTTTGCTTGTAGCTAATATCTTTTTAATGTATTTTCTAGCTTTTAGATTTTAAGGAGAAAAAATGGAAAAATTTATAAAACAATTTAGCTTTATTGCATTAGAAAATATTTTTAGAGAATTACCAAATAAAATTACACATTCTTTTAATGATATCAATGATATTAAACCGCCAAAACTTATGTATCCTATATTTTACGGTTCTTATGATTGGCATTCTAGCGTGCATTCTCACTGGCTTTTGGTAAAAATTTTAAAAGATTTTTCTCATTTTGCTCCAAAGGATGAAATCATCAAAGCTTTAGATTCTCAATTTAGCAGAGAAAAAGCAGAAGGAGAGCTTAAGTATCTTCAAAACCCTACGCACAAAGGTTTTGAAAGGCCTTATGGATGGGGATTGTTGTTAAAACTGGCTTTGGAGATAAATTTACTTGCTAAGGAAAATGACAAAGCTGAAATTTGGGCTAAAAATTTAGAAGGCATAGCTGATTTTTTTGTTAAAGAATTTAAGGAGTTTTTGCCTAAGATGGATTATCCTATACGAGTTGGAACTCATTTTAATAGCTCTTTTGCTTTGTATTTTGCTTTAGAATATGCAAGATTTAAAAAAGATCAAGAATTGGAGTATTGCATCATCCAAAGTGCTAAAAAGTGGTTTTTAAATGATAAAAATATGCAAGCTTTAGAGCCTTGTGGAGATGAGTTTTTATCTCCTGTTTTGATGGAAGCGGTGCTTTTAAGTGCTGTTTTACCTAAAAATGATTTTGTAAAATTTTTTAAAGCATATTTGCCAAATTTAGAAGCAAAAAAGCCTGCAACTTTATTTACCCCTGTGAGTGTGAGTGATAGGAGCGATGGTAAAATAGCGCATTTAGATGGGCTAAATTTAAGTCGTGCTTGGTGTTTTAAAATACTTTCAAATTTTTGCGATGAAAATTTAAAAATTCTTTTAAGAAATAATGCTACAGAGCATTTTGATAAAGCCATAGCTCATATAGAAGATGATTATCTTGGGTCGCATTGGCTAGGAAGCTTTGCTTTGCTTGCTATGGATGTGGATATTTTATAAAAATTTCATAAGATGAGTAAATTTGTTACTAAATAGATATTTTTTAAATTTAGATTTTGTTTTTATGCTTTGAAAAATATATTTTTTGATATTATAAGCCCTATAATATTTTAAAGGAAATATATGAAATTTTAAAAGAACATTTTCCACTTAGCCATTTTGTTTTTGGAAGCGATTGGCCACATACAAATTTTGAAGCAAATGTTAATTTTTCATCGGTTCTAACAGCTTTTAATGAAATTGTCGTATCTAAAAAAGAACAAGAGCAAATTTTAGAAAATAATGCTTGTGCTTTATTTGGCTTTTAAGCTTTTTGTTTTATCCTAAAGATGTATTTTGCAATGCGTTCAAAATACACTCTTAGATAAGGTTTATAAATCACAAAACCACCTAAAAGTCCTAAAATACTTCCCATTACCACATCAATTAAACGAGTGAGTATCAATGTATCTGCATTTTCACTCATAAAATTAGCCGCTTCTGAAAGATAAGTAGCATAAGGAGTAAAGAAAATCATAGCTAAAGCATAGTTTCGATTGACTAAAAATTGTCCTATAAAAAACAAAGACATAATAAGTAAAACAAGCTCTATATCGTGAAATTGTTTAGATAAAAGCCACCATGCAAAACATACCCCTAAGGCTGTTCCTATGATGCGTTGAATTTGTTTAATCCATATAGAATTTAAAGTTACCCCTTGCATAATAGCTGTGCAAGAAATGGCTATCCAATAACTTCTTTCAAGTTCTAAAAAAGTTCCTAAAAATATAGAAAAAGCCACAAAAGAACCCATGATTAAAGAATCCACAAAAATTGCATCAAAACCTATGTATTCTCTAGGTGGAATTTCGCTAGGTAAAGCATTTTTAAATCCATAAATCACAACGATAGAATATAAAAAAGCCATTAAATTAGCTACCATTGCTCCAAGAAAAACAAGACCCACTAAAAAGATAAAATCTTTGGCTTCAAAAGGAGAATAAGCGCCTAAAACACAAGAAAATACAAAGAAAAAATATCCAGGTGCACCAATATTATAATATCTAATTAAAACAGAACTTCCCATGGCCACAAGCCCTATAGGGATGAAGGCAAAAACTGAGGGCAAAAAATGGGTTAAAATTCCTAAGAAAAAACTAGAAACTATGCCAAAAGAACAGCACATCACAACAGCCATTCTGTGATATAAAGGAGTGTTTGGAACATATAAAAAAGATAAAGCTCCTATCATGGAAATGAGTCCATAGTTTAATTTTCCAAAAAATACACTAAGCCCTAAAACTATACCCACGCCTAAAGCCGCAAAAAAAGGCATTTGCCAAACTTGTTCGCTTGAATTTAATTTAGCAATTTCTTTAAAGTGTTGCTTTAGCATTTCTATTTTATTCACTCTCGAATTTGTCCTTCCCCACTGATTATATATTTATAAGTGCAAATATCTTCAACTCCCATAGGACCTCTTGCATGCAATTTGCTGGTTGAAATTCCAACTTCTCCACCAAAGCCAAATTCTCCTCCATCGCTAAAACGCGTTGAAGCATTAACATAAATACAAGATGAGTTTATAAGGCGTTGAAATTTAGCGATATTTGAAGCATCATTTGAGATAATGGTTTCAGAATGCAAGGAGCTGTGTTTATTGATATGTTCTATAGCTTCATCGCAATCTTTTACTAATTTTACACTTAAAGCAAAATCAAGCCATTCTGTATCAAAGGTATTTTTATTTGCTTTAAAAACTTCTAAATTTGAGTTGTTAAAATAAGCCAAAGCATTTTCATGGGCGTGAATTTTTACCTTAAATTTTTCAAATTCAGGGATTAAAAGACTTATAAAATTTTTAGCAATTTTTTCATGGATTAAAAGCGTTTCTAAAGCGTTACAAACACTTACTCTTTGACACTTTGCATTAAGGATTATTTTTAAAGCCATATCTAAGTTAGCACTTTGATCTACAAAAGCATGACACAAGCCTTTATTTTGCTTAATGAGAGGAATTTTGGTATTGTTTGCAATTTCTTGTATCATATTTGAACTTCCGCGAGGTATGATCACATCGATTAAATCATCAAAAGCTAGAATTTGCAAGATCTCATCTCTTTGGGTAAACATAGCAAAACAATCTTGCAAATCAAATTCCTTAAGGACTTTATTAACAAGAGTAAATATAGCCTCATTTGTAAATTTTGCTTCACTTCCACCTTTAAATACACAAGCATTGGAACTTTTTATCATTAAAGCTGCGATTTCAGTGCTAAGACTAGGCCTTGCTTCGTAAATAACACAAATAAGTCCTAAAGGAATGCTCATCTTTTGTATGCTCAAACCCGCATAATTTTTCCAGCCTTTAGAAATTTTGCCTATAGGATCTTCGATGTAAGCGATTTTTTCTAGGCCTTCACAAAGAGCTAAAATGCGTTTTTCATCTAACAAAAGCCTATCTTTCATTGCTCCGCTTTTTGTGAAATTTGCCATATCTTTTTTATTTGCTTCTAGGATAATTTTGAAATTTTCTCTTAAAATTTGAGCTAATTTTAGAATAATTTTTTCTTTATCTTTGGGTGTTAAGTTAAGTAGTTTTTGAGAATTTTTCTTAATATTTTCAAGTAAATTTCGCATTTTTAATCCTTTATTTACAAAAAACTTGATAAATTATACAAAAAAATTTAGAATTGAAAGGTAAATATAAATGAAAAAAATAGATTTAATTGTAGTAGGTGCAGGTCCAACAGGGATAGGCTGTGCAGTTGAAGCCAAGCTTAAAAACAAAGAAGTTTTGATACTAGAAAAATCAAATAACATTTGTCAAACTTTAATGCAATTTTATAAGGATGGCAAAAGAGTAGATAAAGCTTATAAGGGATGCGAAGGAACTAATCACGGACATGTTCCTTTTGAAGATGGCACCAAAGAAAGCACTATAGAAACTTTTCAAAACGCTTTAAAAGAGCACAATATAGAAGTTGAATTTGGTTCTGAAGTTGAGAGCGTTAAAAATGAAAATGGAGTTTTTTTAGTAAGCACAGCTAAAGGTGTTTATGAGTGTAAAAACATTATTGTTGCTATAGGTAGAATGGGTAAGCCTAATAAACCTGATTACAAACTTCCTATAACTTTAACAAAAATCATTAATTTTAATGCCAATTCAGTTTTAGCAAATGAAAAAATTCTTGTTGTAGGTGGTGGAAATTCAGCAGCAGAATACGCTGTGGATTTGGCTAATTCAAATCAAGTTAGCCTTTGTTATCGTAAAAAAGAATTCACAAGATTAAATGATATAAATCTTAAAGATATTCACGAAGCTGGAAATTCGGGTAAGGTAGAGTTAAAACTAGGAATTGACATTAATGAAGTAGAAGATGATAATGGCAAGGCTAAGGTAAATTTTACCGATAGTACAAGCGATATTTATGATAGAATCATTTATGCTATTGGTGGTTCTACTCCACTTGATTTTTTACAAAAATGTGGGATTAATGTTGACGATAAAGGTGTGCCTTTAATGGATGAAAATAAACAAAGCAATGTTAAAGGCATCTTTGTAGCAGGAGATATTACTACTAAAAATGGAGCAAGTATAGTTACAGGGTTAAATGACGCTGTGAAAATTCTTTCTGTACTTTAAAATTTAGCCTTTGGGCTAAATTTTTATTTTAGTTTAATCTAGAAAATTCATATGCAAAATAAAATAAATATTAATAAACTTATTGCGAAATTACTTTATTTAAATTCTTACATATTAGGACTTTTGGCATTTTATTAGCGGTTTAAAATATTTTTAATTTTAAATATTTTAAGGATTATTATGTCAAGTATTTTTAGCACCTTAAGCCCTTTTAGGCTTTTTGTAAAATGTGCCGTGCCAAATGTTATAAGCATGGCTTTTATTTCTTTTTATTATATAGTTGATGGAATTTTTGTTGGAAAATATCTAGGAAGTGATGCTTTAGCGGCACTAGCCTTGATTATTCCCTTTATCATGATGTCTTTTGCTTTGGCTGATATGATAGCCATAGGATCAGCAGTGCAAATTTCTATGCATTTAGGTTTAGGCAAGAAGAATTTAGCTAGAAAGATATTTAGCTCAAGTATGTTGATTATTTTTATAATCTCTTGTTTTATTGGAATTTTGGAGTATTTTTTAGGACCTGTTTTGATTGATTTTTTAAATGTTAGCGATGAGATTAAAACGATGGCTAAAGAATGTATGTTTGTTTTTGCTTTGTTTGCACCTTTTACTATGCTTTCTTTTGCTTTGGATAATTATTTAAGAATTTGCGGAAAAACTGCTTATAGTATGGTAATGAATGTGATTATAGCATTAAGCAATATAGTGCTTGATTATATTTTTATAGTTGAGTTGGGTTTGGGTTTATTTTCAGCTGCTCTTGCAACTTGTTTGGGACTTGTTTTAGGTGGTATTTTTGGAATTTTTCCTTTCTTGTTTCAAAATTTAGAGCTTAAAATTTCAAGCCTATATATGAATTTAAAAATTTTTAAAAATATTCTTTATAACGGAAGCAGTGAGTTTTTTGGCAATATTTCAGGATCTTTATATAGTATTTTTGCAAATTTTGTTTTATTAAAAATTTCTGATACTCAAGCCGTGGCAGCTTTTTCTATAGTTTTATATATTGATAGTTTTATTATAATGCTTATTATTGCTATGGGTGATGCAATGCAGCCTGCACTTAGTTACAACTATGCTAAAAAAGATTTTTCAAGAATTAAAGCTATTGTAAAAGTGGCATTTTTTGCAGGGGGATTTTTATCTTTATTCTCTATAGTGCTTATATTGATATTTGGAGAAAATTTAATCACGCTTTTTACAAAAGAAAACAATCAAGAATTTAAAACTTTTGCTTATACAGCTTTGACGCTTTTTGCTTTTAATTATTTTTTTGCATGGTTTAATGTTCTAAGTGGTTCTTTTTTGACAGCTTTTAATAAGGCAAGCTTTTCTTTGGTTTTAAGTTTGGCACAAAATTTATTTATACCTTTGTTTTTTCTTTTGCTTTTATCTTATTTTATAGGTTTAAATGGAGTATGGCTAAGTCCATTTTTTGCTGAATTTTGTGTTTTGATTTTAGCTTGGATTTTTCTTAAAAGAATTTTTAAAGATCTATCTTTATAGGAGATAGATCTTTTTTAAATTTTATCAAAGGAGCTTTTTTATAATTTTTAGAATTTATATCCTATACCAGTTAGGACAATTTGATAGGTTTCATCATAAAATCCTATATCACTATTTCTTTTTTCTATGCCATAATTTGCAAAACCATAAAGTCCGTTATAACCCAAAAATTGATTTTTAACAACTTTTAGATTAAGCTTAACTATATTACCATCTTGTTTTTTGTGGAAGATAGGATCAGTTCCTACTGCTTCATATTTGCTAAGATTTAAATTTGGAGTGAAGATATAATCATTAGCAAAAGCCAAATTTGTTCCTATACTAAAACCATATCTTGAATAGCTTTGAGCTTTTCCGTCTGCATCATTGTAATCATAATTTAACCCTAGGTTTAATAAGCTATAACTATAGTTTAATTCAAATTCGTGATAATACCCCTCCCTTTTTAAAGAGCTTTGTGCGATAGTGTCTTTATCATATTTGTTTTTTCTAAATAAATATGAAGTGGTAAATTTCCCAAAATCACTTTCATAAAGTTGAGAGATTTTAAAACCATATCTATTAACATCAGTTTCTTCTCTATTTCCTATTGCATAAGGATTTGCATAAGCTTTTTCTCTTAAAGAGGAAATCACAGAAAAAGAAGTGCTAAAACGCTCTAAATAAGCTCTTTCGTAGCCTAAAGCTATACCGCTGATATCTCTTCCATTGTAGTTTTTAATAAAAATTCTATCATTATTTATAAGGTTGCCATAGTAAAGTTCTACACCGATAAAAGGAATGAAAGAGGAGTCTGAATTATCAGCATTGTGACTGCTTAGATAATCACTGTTTGCCAAGGTTGAAATATTACTTTTAATATCCCTTGCACCTACACCTATGCTTAAATTTCCACTAAAACCTTCTTGAAATTCTACAGCCGTAGCTGATTGGGTTAATAAAATGGAGGCTAAAACACAGGAAAATAAATATTTTTTCAAATGTTCTCCTTGAAATGTTTGTTGTTTGTAATTAAATTACATTTATAATTGTAACTAATATTATTTTAAATATTTATAAAAAAATTAAGTTTTATAATTTAAGTTTTTTTAGATAGAATTTTTAGAATTAATTTATATTTATAAGGAAATTTAGTGCAGCAAGAGTATTATGACTTGGATTTAGAACGAGCTATTTTAAGTAGTTGTATTATGAGTGAAGAAGCTTATGCTAATATAGCAGGCGATATTAGCCCAAAAGATTTTAGTCTTAAAGCTCACCAAGATATTTTTAAAGCGGTTATAGCTTGTAGTAATAACAAAGAGCCCATTTCTGTAAGTTTTTTAAGAAAACATAAAAAAATAGATGAGCAAATTTTAGCAGAAATTCTTGCCACTCCTTCTATGATAGATTTGCCTGCTTATGTAAATGAACTTCGCGAAAAGTCCGTAAAAAGACAACTCTTGAGTTTTGCACATCTTTTACCAACTCGTATCAATGAAGATCGTGCTGTAAGTGAAATCGCAGATGAAATTGGTAAAGAAATTTTTAGCATTACAAATCGTGTGAATTCTAGAGATATTAAAGATGTTGATATGGTAATATCAGAACTTTTTGAAGAATTTAAAAAGCAAAAAACTTTAGAAAATAAAGGTATTATAGGGCTTGATACAGGTTTTGAAGGTCTAAATAAAATGACAAAAGGCTTTAAAGGGGGTGAACTTATAATAATCGCCGCGCGTCCAGGTATGGGAAAGACAACTCTTTGTTTAAATTTCATTGATAAGGTTTTAAGACAAAAAAAAGGCGTGGCTTTATTTTCTCTTGAAATGCCTGCAACTCAAATCATGCAAAGAATGCTATCTTCTAAAACTTCTATTCCTTTGCAAAAAATTTTAACTGCAGATTTAAACGATGATGAATGGGAGCGTTTAGGAGATGCTTGCAATGATTATAGTCAAAAGAAATTATATATTTACGATAGTGGTTATGCAACTATTGCTGATGTAAGGGCTATTTTAAGGCGTTTAAAATCTCAAGATGAAAGTATAGGACTTTGTGTGATTGACTATATAGGGCTTATGATGAGTAATTCAAATTTTAATGATAGACATTTGCAAGTTAGTGAAATTTCAAGAGGACTTAAGCTTTTGGCTAGGGAGCTTGATATGCCTATTATCGCACTTTCACAACTTAATCGTGGCTTAGAGCAAAGGGCAAATAAGCGTCCTTTGATGAGTGATTTGCGAGAAAGTGGAGCTATAGAGCAAGATGCGGATGCTATTTTGTTTGTATATCGCGATGAGGTTTATAGAGAACAAGAAGAAAAAGAAAGAGAGAATAAAGCTAAAGCTGAAGGTAAAGCTTATCAAAGGCTTTTTATACCAAATCCTATGCAAGAAAATGCTGAAATTATTGTTGGAAAAAATAGAAATGGGCCTGTTGGAACTATAGAAGTTGTATTTTTAAAAGAAAAATCTTGTTTTGTAGATAAACCTATAGGCTATGAAACTACTGAATTTACAGGCTAGCTTTAATAAAATAAGTTTTTAATATTTTAAAGTTATTTTTTACGACACAACCTGTCGCAAGGGTGTTTTATACTTTCTTTGTTATTTTAAAACAAGGAGAGAAAATGTTAAAACAAATCGCATTTGGTAGTATAGCTCTTACAGCTACAGGATATGGCATAAAAAAATTATACGAAAAATTATCCAAGCCAGAAAGAAAATTTGATACACATGCTATTGTTCCAAGCTGTAAGGATGTAATCAATACCGAAGAATACAAACTCAAAAGAAAGCTTGAAATCGAACAAAAGAAAAATCAAATTCAAGAATTTCTTTGCGAATGTATGGAGTGTTATAGCGGCTTTTCAAAATATTTTAATTCTAAGGAATTTTTAGAATTTGAGCAAAATTTTACCTCTAAAAATAATCACAAAACAGAATTTCTTTTGTCGTCTTATAAAGATCAAATGATAAAAGTGATCGACTATGCTAAAAAATTTAAATGCTTGAGTGCTTTTTTGGAAACACAAAGCGAAAAAAATGACTTAGCGGTTGTAAAAATGATAAGTGAAAGTATGGAGAGAAAAACACAGAGATTTTATCTGCAAACAAAATTTCAAACTTTTCCTCAGTATATTTTTCCTTCTGTGTGGAGTTCTCCTATGTGGGATAAACAATGGGAATAATACTTGGAATTTTAAGCCTTATAGCTGGCTTTGTTGCTATAGTGTTGATGTGTGGTTTGTATTTTATAGCGTTTATGGTTTTTGTTGGCATAGCGATACTTATTTTTCTTTCTATGCAACCTTATCCTTATAATATAATATTTTGTGCTATATATTTAATCACAATTTTAGCACTAGTGCTATGCCGTAAAACTTAAAAATTTCACTTCCCCCTTGACTGGGGGGGGGGATTTGATAAAATACAAAGTTAAAAATTTTAAAAACAAGGAGAAAATATGGCAAATAATGAGTTTAATTTCAACAATGGATCTTTTTTTAACGAGATAATGACAAAGTTTGAAAAAATCAAAAAAGAAGAACAAGAAAATAATAAGTTAAATGTTTTAATACTTGGAAAAACAGGTGCAGGAAAAAGTACTTTAATTAATACCGTATTTGGTGAAAAAGTAGCCAAAACAGGTAGCGGCTCTCCAATCACTGCTAATTTAAACAAATATGAAAAAGATGGACTTTGTATATATGATAGTAAAGGTCTTGAAATAAAAGATGACAAAGGTATTGATAACTTAAAACAATTTATCGAAGATCAAAAAGCAAAAGAACCTTCAGATCAAATTCATTTGGTATGGTTTTGTATTTGTGAAGCAAATCGAAGAATAGAACCACAAGAAAAAGAATTAATAAAATTTTTAAAATCTGAAAAATTTTGTACAATATTGGTTATCACTAAAGCTCAACAAGATAAAGATGAAAATGGTTGTAGTTTTAAGGATATTGTTAAAAAAGAGCTTGAATTAGATGATGAAAAAATAGAAAGAGTAAGAGCTATAGCAATTGAAGATGATGAAGGAAATGTTAAAAAACTTTTAGGTATTAAAGAGTTAGTCAATAAAACTTATTGTTTTTTAAATGAAGGACAAAAAAATGCTTTTGCAAGAAAACAACAATATGATAAAGATTTAAAAAGAGAAGCTTGCAAAGAAAAGGCTCAAGATAAGATTAAATATTATGCAGGATTATCTTCAACTGTAGCATTATCTCCTATACCTTTTTCTGACTTTCCTCTTATTGCAACCAATCAATGTGCTATGATTTATCATATTAGTATGATTTACGAGCTTAATTTAAGCAGTAAAGATGATGCTTTAAAAATTTTAACAGCTTTACTTGCTACAGGTGTTACAGGATTTGCAGTCAAAACGCTTGCTACAGGTCTTATGAAATTTATTCCTGGTGTCAATTTTATAGGTGGAGCTATTAACGCAACAGTAGCCTACAACGCCACTAAAAAAATCGGAGAATTTTATATAGATTATTTAGATGAACATTTTGAAGATATACAAAATGGAAAAAAACTTGATTTTGAATTTAAAAATTTATCAATAGAAAAATAAGCAATAAATCATGATTAAGCCTATTCCAAAATTTCAAAAATGTATAAAATGTGGCAAAAGTTTTTTAGCTAAACCTAAAAGCGATGCTTTAAATACTTTAGATTTTATATGTAGTGATTGCAAAGGCGAAAAAAGTGGATTTTTAAGTTCTTTGTTTGAAATTTTTAAACCAAAACACTAATCAAGGAAAAGAAATGTTTTCTAAGATTTTCTCATCTCTTAGTCTTGCAAATGCGTTTAAAGGCTTTTTATTTAAACGCATTTCAAGCCCTATGCAAAGTGCTCGTATTATCAGTATGGTTTTGGATATAAAAAATGCTTTTAATGACAGCAAAGATCAAGCAAGTAGTATTTGCAAAACTTTGGATTTGATAGTAAATTTTAAAAAAGAACACCCGCAGGATTTTAACGAGTTGTTTGAAATTTTAAAAGATCTCATACAAGAATACGAGCAAAATCCTAATGAAATCAAGCAAAATCTCAAAGAAATCCTAAAATAAGGCAAAGCATGAACCACCTTTTAATCCTTTATAACCCCTACTATCAAGAAGATGTCATCAAGCAACATTTAAGTATTTTACAAGAAAAATCCCAAGTTGCCTTTGGCAAAATCAAATCAAAACTCAACGATCAAGAAAAGCAAAATTTCTTAGAAGAAATTTACCAAAGTACAAATGAAGAAAATTTCTTGCAACTTTTTTTAAGCGATTATGCTAATTTATTTGTCGCTAAGGTGGTAAAAATTTCTAAAAATGTCGATGAAAGTTTGATTCCTAGTTATTATAAAGAAAAAAATTTAGAAGTGGAAAACTTTTTTATCATCAGTGATTTAAGAGAATTGGTCAGGGAAGATTTTAGTCTTTTAAGAGATAAATTTTTAGCCAATTTCATCACCCCAAACGATCACACCTATGCCATTTATGGCAATAATTACACCTATCCTTTGCCTGTGAGATTAAAAGAAGAGTGTTCTTATTTTTTAGGAGATGAAAAGCATTATCTAAGCGTGTATAAAAGCAAAGAATACCTAGCCATGCAAGAAAATTTCATACGCTTTGTTTTTGGCAAAAGGATTTTTTATCTCTTGCACCCTGATAGCATAAGCAATATCATTCATGCAGAATTAGAGCTTTTACAAAGCGAAAACGATCTTTTAAATGATTTTACAAGCATTGTAGTCAAATACTCCAAAACCTTAGAATATGAAATTTACGCTTTTGCCAAAAAAGTTCTTTTAAAAGCTTGCATGAAAGATCCTAGCCTTTATGATTTAACTTATAATGTCCAAGGCAAATCTTTTATACTTAAAGATTTTTTTACCCAAAAACCCAATCTTGGAAGTATTAAATTTCTACTCAGACATGAAAATATCCAATATCATTTAGGAAAAAGTTTAACTCAATTTATCAATTATCTTTTTTCAAAAAGTCTTACTATCATTCAAGAAATCCGTAATGAAGCCGTTCATGCAAAAGCCCCAAGTTTAAATGAAGTCAAAAAACTTAGAAATGAAATTTTAGGCATAGAAGGCGTAAGTTTGTTAAAAAGCATTTTAACTCACAAGGAAATTTCATGAAAGAATACGACAAATTAAGCATACGCTTGGTGCAGATTTTATCAAAATTTAACAATGGAGAAAGTCTAAGTGCCCAAGAGCTTGCACAAGAGTTTAATGTCGATACAAGAACCATACAAAGAGATCTTAACGAAAGACTTACTTTTATGCCTATTAAAAAAGAAAATGGAAGATATGTTTTAGAAAGCTTTGCTTTGGGAAAATTAAGCTTTAAAGACATACAGAATTTCGCCACCTTAAGCGGCATTGCTGAGCTTTATCCAAAACTCGATCAAGGCTTTATAGTCGATCTTTTAAGCCATAGGGTAAATAAAGTTTTGATGGTAAAAAACGAAGGTTTTCAAAAGGTGGATTATGAGCTTTTTAAAGATCTTAGTGTAGCTATACTCAAACACAATGTATTGAATTTTTTCTACAAGGAAAAAGAACGCCAAATCAAACCTTACAAACTCGTAAATTACAAAGGAATTTGGTATCTTTTAGGAGATGAAAACGATAAATTAAAACATTTTAATTTAGATAAAATTTCAAAACTTCGCACTAAAAATGAAAATTTTATTCCCAATGAAAAACTTCAAGAACAAATCCAAAATGATCCTAATATCTGGCTTGGAGAAAGCAAAGAAGTGATTTTAAAGCTTGATAAAAATGCTAAGGAATATTTTTTTAGAAAAGAAATACTAAGTAATTATCAAATCATTGATGAAGATGAAACAAGCTATACTTTAAGCACTCAAGTTTCCTATGAAGATGAAATTTTACATTTGGTTAAACAGTGGATCCCCTATATAAAAATTCTAGCTCCTATAGAACTGAAAACACGGCTGGAGAATATTTTAAAAAGTTATTTAAACAATCTATCTAAATAAAATTTATTTTAAATCCATAACTGGTTGCGAAGGGGAGATTTGAACTCCCGACCTTCGGGTTATGAGCCCGACGAGCTAACCACTGCTCTACTTCGCGGCATATAAGATCTTTGAAATATAAAATAAGAAGTGGATGGGGTAAAGGGATTCGAACCCCTGAATGACAGGACCAAAACCTGTTGCCTTACCGCTTGGCGATACCCCAATAAATATTTTTTAAAAGTGTGATTATAATGAATTTTAATTTATTTGTCAAGCAATTTAAGTTATAATTTTAAAAATTTTAAGGAAATAAAAATGAAATTTGTTAGCGTAGAACAAGCGATTAAGGATTTACAAGCAGGAAAAATGCTTGTTATGGTAGATGCAGAAGATAGAGAAAATGAAGGCGATTTAATCTTTCCTGCGCAATTTAGCACTCAAGAAAAAGTAAATTTCATGATAAAAGAAGCTCGTGGTGTGGTTTGTGTAGCCTTAGATGAAACTTTGGCAAAAAAATTTGAACTTCCTTTAATGGTGCCTAAAAATACTTCAAATCACGAAACTGCTTTTACTATAACCGTAGATGCAAAAGATGCTACAACGGGAGTTAGCGCCTATGAAAGAAATATGACTATACAAATTTTTGCCGATGATAATGCTAAAGCGAGTGATTTTGTAAGACCAGGGCATATCAATCCTTTAATCGCAAAAAAAGGTGGGGTTTTAGAACGCACAGGTCATACAGAAGGCACGGTTGATCTTTGTAAATTAGCAGGATTAAAAGGTGCTTGTGTGATTTGTGAAATTGTAAAAGATAATGGAGATATGGCAAGAAGAGAAGATCTAGAAATTTTTTGCCAAAAACATGATTTAAACATGATAGCCGTAAGCGATCTTATAGAATATCGCCTAAAACATGAAAGCCTTATTAAGCTTGAAGAAAAAAGTCAAAGTGTTTTAGCAGGCTTTAAAGCAGAAAAATTTATCTTTAGTGATCATAATCAAACCCAACACATAGCTTTTTGCTTTAAAGATATCAAAAAATGTGAAAATGTTAAATTTCATATCAGTGGTAGTGATTTTGAGCTTTTAACTTCAGATAAATTTTCAAAACTTTTAGAGCAAATCAAATTTCTTAGTGAAAATGGTGGCGTTATAGTTTTCATGCAAGGAGAAAAATCCAGTACTACTCAATACAAAAACTATGGCATAGGAGCACAGATTTTAAGATATTTTGGTATAGAAGAAATTAAACTTTTATCTCAAAGTTGTGATAAAGACTATATAGGCTTAGAAGGTTTTGGTTTAAACCTTAAAGCTTGTAATTTTAACTAAAAAGGAAAAAAATGACTTTAAAAGAACAAATTTTAAACGATATCAAAGAGGCAATGAAACAAAAAGATGATTTTAAAAGAGATAGTTTAAGAACTCTAAATGCAGCTTTTAAGCAAATAGAAGTGGATGAAAGAATAGAATTAGATAATGAAAGAATTTATAAAATCATTGCAAGTGAAATCAAAAAACGCAAAGACGCAATCGAACTTTATCTTAAGGCAAATCGTGAAGATTTAGCACAAAAAGAACAAAATGAAATAAGTCTTTTTGAAATTTATCTGCCTAAACAACTAAGTGATGAGGAGTTAACTTTAGCCTTAAAACAACTTATAGAAGAATTGGGTGTAAGTTCACTAAAAGAACAAGGTTTGGTAATGAAAGAAGCTAAAATAAAATTAGGTGCGAGTGTTGATGGTAAAAGACTTAATTTAGCACTTAAAGAGCTTTTGCAATAATTTTTTGGAGTGTTATTATGAAAGAGTTAAGCGGTTCAGCAATGATTTGCGAGGCTTTAAAAGAAGAAAATGTTAAAATTGTTTTTGGTTATCCTGGAGGCGCTGCGCTTAATATTTATGATGAAATTTACAATCAAAAGTATTTTAAACATATTTTAGTGCGTCATGAACAAGCGGCTTTGCATGCTGCTGATGCTTACGCAAGAATGAGTGGAGAAGTGGGTGTAGCCATAGTTACAAGTGGACCAGGTTTTACAAATACTATTACAGGCTTAGCTACGGCTTATAGTGATTCTATCCCTTTGGTGTTGATTTCAGGACAGGTGGCAAATTCTCTTATTGGTACAGATGCTTTTCAAGAAATTGATGCAGTAGGCATTTCAAGACCTTGCGTGAAGCATAATTATTTAGTTACTTGCATAGAAGAGTTTCCACGCATTTTAAAAGAGGCTTTTTATATAGCAAGAAGTGGTAGACCTGGGCCTGTGCATATAGATGTACCAAAAGATGTAAGTGCAACTTTGGGACTTTGGGAATATCCTAAAGAAATTTCTATGAAAACTTATAAGCCCGTTTATAAGGGTAACTCAAAGCAAATTAAAAAATTTGCAGAGCTTTTAAAAGAAGCAAAAAGACCTTTATTTTACTTGGGTGGAGGTTGTATCAGTTCTAATGCAAGTGAGCAAATCAGAGAGCTTGTAAAATTTACAAAAATTCCAGCAGTTGAAACCTTGATGGCGCTTGGAACTTTAAGAAGTGATGATATTTTTAATCTTAAAATGGCAGGCATGCATGGAAGCTATGCTGCTAATATGGCTTTAAGTGAGTGTGATTTGCTTGTGAGTGTAGGAGCGAGATTTGATGATAGGATTACAGGAAAAACAAGTGAATTTGCTAAACATGCGACTATAGTTCATGTTGATATTGATCCTAGTTCTATTTCAAAGATTATCAATGTGCATTATCCTATAGTAGGAGATATTAAAGAAGTTCTTAAAGAGCTTTTAGAAGAGCTTAAAAAGGAAAATTTCAACACAACTTTTAAAGAATGGCACGAAACTTTAAAGCGTTATAATGAACTTTATCCGCTTTCTTATGAAGATAGCAATGAGATTTTAAAACCGCAATGGGTGATTGAAGAATGTGCGAAAATGGCTCCAGATGCAAGGATTATTACTGATGTGGGTCAGCATCAAATGTGGGTAGCGCAGTTTTATCCTTTTAATTATCCAAGACAACTTGCAACAAGCGGAGGGCAAGGAACTATGGGATATTCTTTACCTGCTGCTTTGGGTGCAAAACTTGCTGTGGGTGAAGAAGTGGTGATTAATTTCGTAGGCGATGGATCGGTTTTAATGAATATCCAAGAGCTTATGACTGCTTATGAGTATGGTATAAAAACTATAAATATTATTTTAAATAATGCCTTTTTAGGTATGGTAAGACAATGGCAAAGTATGTTTTATAAAGAGCATTTTTCACAAACTGATTTAAGCACTCAGCCTGATTTTATCAAAATAGCTCAAGGTTTTGGTTGTGAAGGTTATGAAATTTCAAATAAAGAAGAATTCATTCAAGCTTTTAGCCAAGCTTTAAAAAGTGATAAAACCTCTCTTTTAAATGTAAAAATTGATCGCTTTGAAGATGTTTTACCTATGGTGCCTGCAGGAGGTGCGATTTATAATATGATTTTACCAAAGGCAAAGGATAGACAATGAGAAGGGTTTTATCGGTAATTGTTTTAAATGAGCATGGGGTTTTATCTCGTATAGTAGGACTTTTTTCAGGAAGAGGTTATAATATTGACTCGCTTACAGTAGCACCTTTGGAAAATAAAGAATTTTCTCGTATTAATATAGTCACCTCAGGAAATGAAAGAACTTTTGAGCAGATAGTCAAACAACTTCATAAGCTCATTCCTACTTATAAAGTGATAGAAAGTGAAGAATTTATTGACAAAGAAATGGCTTTAGTGAAAATTCCTTTAAATGAAAATTTAGGTGGACTTGATGCCGTTTTGAAAGCTTATAATGGTACTATTGCAAATAGCAATGAGAATTTTTTGTTTTTAATGGTTGCTGATGATGCAAATCGCATTGATAATTTTTTAAAAACAATTAAAAAATACAATCCTAGTGATATAGTTCGCAGTGGATCTGTTTTGATGGAGATTAAATGAAATTAAGTGAAATAGCAGAATTTTTAAGCTTGGAATATAAAGGCGAGGATATAGAAATCAGTGCTTTAAATTCTTTATTGAAAGCAAATTTTACAGAGCTTACTTATTGTGATGGTGAGAAAAATACCAAAGATATACCTCACACAGGAGCTGCTGCTATTTTAGTATCTAAAGAATATGAAAATTTAGTACCTAAAGATACTAAAGCTTTGATTACTCAAAGTCCACATTTGAGTTTTGCTTTTTTAAGCAAGCTTTTTGCTAAACCTTTGATAAGCACAGCTAAAGAAAAAGTACAAAATATCGCAAAAAGTGCAAGAATCATGCCTAATGTTTATATAGGTGATAATGTAAATATCGGTGAAAATGTAATCATTATGGCGGGAGCTTATATAGGCGATAATGTCAGCATTGGTGATGAGAGTATTATCCATCCTAATGTAGTGATTTATAATGATACTAAAATCGGTAAAAAATGTCATTTGCTTGCCAATTGTGTAATAGGAAGCGATGGCTTTGGTTATGCGCACAATAAAAACGGCGAACATTATAAAATTTATCATAATGGCAATGTGGTTTTAGAAGATTTTGTAGAAGTGGGGGCTTGTACAACTATAGATAGAGCAGTTTTTGATAGTACTATTATCAAAGCAGGTACTAAGGTAGACAATCTAGTTCAAATCGGACATAATTGCAATATAGGTCAAAATTGTATCATTGTGGCACAAACTGGAATTTCAGGTTCAAGTGAGTTAGGACGCAATGTTATTATGGGTGGTCAAAGTGCAACGAGTGGACATTTAAAAATAGGCGATTTTAGTACTATAGCTGCAAGAGGCGGTGTGAGTAAAAATTTAGAAGGCGGGCGTGTTTATGGAGGTTTTCCTATCATGCTTCAAAAAGATTGGCTAAAACTTCAAGCTAAAATAGCAATAAATTTTAAAGAAAAATCACAAGATTAACATCGCATCGCCATAAGAGTAAAAGCGATATTTTTCTTTTATGGCGAGTTCATAAAGTTTTAAACACTGTTCTCTACCGATAAAAGCTGAAACTAGCATGATAAGAGTAGATTTTGGTAAATGAAAATTGGTTAAAAGATGATTTTGTCTTATAGGTGGATTTTGCGGGTGTAAAAAAAGATCACAAAAACCATTTTTTGTTTTAGTTCTTGCATAATATTCTATGGTTCTTGTTACCGTTGTTCCTACGCCTAAAATAGCTTGTTTAGAATCTATAATTTCACATGCTTGCTGCGGAATATTAAAAAATTCGCTATGCATTTTATGCTCTTGTATATTTTCGCATTCCACGCTTTTAAAGGTTCCAGCTCCTACATGTAAGGTTAAATGATAAATTTCGTGTTTTTTTCTTAAATTTTCAAGCATAGTCTCACTAAAATGTAAACTTGCAGTCGGAGCAGCCACTGCGCCTAAATTTTTTGCAAAGATACTTTGATAATCTTTCAAATCACTTTTTTCATCCTCCCTTTTAATATAAGGAGGCAAGGGTATATGTCCTATCTTGTCAAGCAGGTTGTAAAGATTTGAGGTGTCTAAGGTTTTATCATTTTGAAAAAATTGAACTTTTCGAAGACCATCATTTAAAAGTTCTACAACGCGTACTTTTAAATCATCTTTAAAATATAAGATTTCATCTTTTTTAACACGCCCTTTAATTTGAGCTAGAAAAAGCGGATTGTGAGAATTTAAAAAAGGTTGATGCAAGAAAAGCTCTATTTTTCCTCCGCTTGCTTTATTGCCATAAATTCTTGCTTTAATAACTTTGGTATCATTGAAAAAAATCGCGCAGTTGGGTAAAAAGTCTTGTAAATTTTTAAAAGTAGTATGAAAAATTTCTTTGTTTTTGTGATCAAAAACCAAAAGCCTAGCATCTTCTTTTGGATTTGTAGGATAGTTGGCTATGAGTTCATTAGCTAGAGTGTAATCATAGCTTGAAAGAAGTAAGTCTTTATTCATCACTTTCTTTATCTTTTGGAGCAGGATTTACCTTTTGAACAATTAAAATAGAAAGTCCATAAAGTCCGCAAAGTGGTCCTGCCATTAAAAATTGAGATAAAACATCAGGTGGAGTCATAAAGGCTGAAAAAACAAAAATAACTAAAACAGCTATGCGAAAATGGCGTTTTAAAAAACTATCATCTATAAGTCCGATTTTAGCAAAGAAAAAGGCAATTACAGGCATTTCAAAAGCTAAGCCAAAAGCCACAACAACTTTCGTAAAAAAATCTACATAAGTTCCTATGGTAATCACAGGATTAAAATCTTCATTTAAACCAAAATTAATTAAAAATTTAAAAGCCAAAGGCACTACAACAAAATAGCAAAAACAAGCCCCCAAGGCAAACATAATGCTTGCAAAGCTAACAAAAGGCACCACAAGGCGTTTTTCATTATCATAAAGTCCTGGAGCTACAAATTTCCAAAATTGCCAAAAAATTACAGGTAGAGAAAAGATAAAGGCTGCAAAAAAACTAACCTTCATTGCGGTAAATAAGGCTTCTTGTACTTCAATTACATTCACATGTTTGGCTACTTCGGGTAAAACAGCTATAAGTGGAGCTTTTAAAATATCTAAGATATAGCTTCGTAGAGCAAAACATACAATAAACATAACTACAATGCAAGCAACGCTTATAAAAAGGCGTTTTCTAAGTTCTATTAAATGAGGTCTTAATTCTTCAAACATTTATTTTTCCGTTTTATCTTGTGTTTCTAATTTGCTAAGATTTGGTTTTTCCTCTGTATTTAAATTTTGTCCGCTAAGGTTATTTTTTACTTTATCATCTCTGCTATCAAAGGTTAAATCTACCTTTGTTTTATCTAAAATATCTCTTTTAAGGTCATCAAATTCTTCAAAACTGAGTTTTTTGCGTATATTTTCATTAGTGCTTGAAAATTCATCTTTGTATTTCTTAGCTTCTTCTTTTAAGTCATTGATGCGTATTTCTTTTTCTATGCTTGATTTTGCATCATCTATGTTGCGTTTTACAGCCTTTAGAATTTTTGCTATTTGTACTATAGCTTCTGGAAGTTTATCAGGCCCTAAGACTAAAATCGCTACAACTAAAATAACTATAATTTCACCAAAACTCATTAATCGTTACTCTTTGATTTGATATTTTAAATAAATATTTTACTTAAAAAACTTAAATTTAAGATGAGAGATATAAAGCAAGTTCGTCGCTAATGAGAAAATTAGGATTAAAATATCTTTTATTTTTGTAAAAGAGTTTTTTTTCTTTTAATAATATATTTATTTTGTCTTTTTGCCATTGATTGAGTTTTGTTTCATCAATCCCTACTATACTTCTAAGTCCTAAAAATAGGTGTTCTAAATTCAAGTCTTTAGAGCTTAGTTGCTCTATAGATCTAAAAGTGGGATTTTCTATGTAATTTTTTAAATTTTTTGCTGTATAAAAACGCTTATTTTCATAAAATCCTACCGCACTTAATCCACAAGCTAGGTAGTTTTTTCCTTGCCAATAAGCAAGATTATGTTTGCAAATTTGGGCTTTGGTTTTTGAAAAATTGCTGATTTCATATTGAAAAAAGTCAAGCTCTAGAAGTTGTTTGATAAAAAATTTCATTAAATTAGGAGCATTTTTTTTGAAATGTTCTTTTTTGGCAAAGGCTGTGTTTGATTCTATGGTTAAATTATAAGCACTAAGGTGTGTGATTAAAGCCTTGATTTGTTTTAAGTGTAAGAGTTCAAATTCAAGCATTTTTTTATTGTCTAATTTTGTATCATAAATAAGATCTAAATTGATATTTTTAAAACCTACTTTATTTGCATTTTCTAATGCTTTGATAATCATTTCTTGATTGTGAATTCTTCCAAGAAAGTGAAGTTTTTTAGGATGAAAACTTTGAGCTCCAAAAGAAATGCGATTAACTCCTAGATTTTTCATATTTTTAAGCCAATTTAATGTTGCTGAGTTGGGATTAGCTTCGCATGAAATTTCTACATTTTTATCTAGTAAGGGATATAAAATTTTAAAAATATCTTCATAATTATACGCATCGACACAACTTGGTGTTCCTCCGCCTATGAATAAGGTTTTAATTTGATTTGATTGAATGTTAAATTGTTTTAATTGAAAAACAATATCTTCTTTTAAAGCCTGAAAATAGGCTTTTTCATAATCATTTTTTTTCAAACTTGTAAAAGCGCAATAATTACATTTGCTTTCACAAAATGGAATATGGATATAAAAATGCATAAAAACCCTAAAATATTTTATTAATTTTTTAATGTATTTTAATAAAAATTTGATTTGATTTAGGTTAAAATTATATCCTTGAGATTTAAGGAAAAATATTGTGGAAAACGAGAAAAATTATAGACCAAATGTTGCAGCTATTGTTTTATCAAGTTCTTATCCTTTCGAGTGTAAGATTTTTATAGCTAAAAGAAGTGATATGGATAATATTTGGCAATTTCCACAAGGAGGCATTGATAAAGGCGAAAGTGTCAAAAACGCTTTATTTAGAGAATTAAAAGAAGAAATAGGCACTGATGAGGTTGAAATCATTGCTGAGTATCCAGAATGGTTGAGTTATGATTTTCCGAGTAAAATTGTTAAAAAAATGTATCCTTATGATGGGCAGATTCAAAAATATTTTTTAGTGCGTTTAAAGCACGGTGCTACAATCAATATCAATACCAAGCATCCTGAATTTGATGATTATCAATTTGTGAGTGTTAAACAAATTTTTGAAATGATTAATCATTTCAAAAAAAATATTTATGTTAAAGTGATCAAATATTTTGAAGAGAAAGGTTATATCTAAAATGCTTATAGTTCAAAAATATGGTGGAACAAGCGTTGGAACACTTGAGCGTATCGAAGCAGTAGCCAATAGGGTTATCCAAAGTGTGCAACAGGGTGATCAACTTGTTGTTGTAGTATCTGCAATGAGTGGGGTGACAAATACTCTTATCGAGCAAGCTGAATATTTTAGTAAAACTCCTAATGGTAAAGATATGGATATGCTTTTAAGCAGTGGAGAGCGTGTAAGCTGTGCTTTACTTTCTATTGCTTTAAATGAAAAGGGTTATCCTGCTATATCATTTTCTGGGAGAAAAGCGGGAATTATTACAGATAGTGTTTTTACAAAGGCAAGAATTCATCATATTGATACAAAAGCGATAAAATCAGAACTTCAAAATGGTAAAATAGTCGTTATAGCAGGTTTTCAAGGTGTAGATGAGGAAGGTAATGTAACTACCTTAGGGCGTGGTGGAAGCGACTTAAGTGCTGTGGCGGTAGCAGGTGCCTTAAATGCGGATTTGTGTGAAATTTATACCGATGTTAATGGGGTTTATACAACAGATCCAAGAATTGAACCAAAGGCAAAGAAATTGGATAAAATTTCTTATGAAGAAATGCTTGAACTTGCAAGTTTGGGTGCAAAAGTTTTGCAAAATCGCTCTGTAGAGCTTGCAAAAAAATTAAATGTTAACTTAGTAACTAGAAGTAGTTTTAACAATAACGAAGGAACAATGATAACAAAGGAAGATGGAATGGAACAAGCTTTAGTAAGTGGTATTGCTTTGGATAAAAATCAAGCAAGAGTGACTTTAAGAAATGTAGAAGATAAGCCTGGAATCGCAGCTGAAATTTTTTCTGTTTTGGCAAATGAAAATATTAATGTAGATATGATTATACAAAATGTTGGAGTTGATGGCACTACAAATTTGGGTTTTACAGTTCCTCAAAATGAACTTGAATTAGCCAAAAATGCTATGCAAAAAATTTTAAGCTCAAAAACAACTATAGAAAGTGATAGTGCTGTAGTAAAAGTTTCTATAGTCGGCGTAGGCATGAAATCACATTCAGGAGTGGCAAGTAAAGCTTTTAAAGCTTTAGCTGATGAGGGGATTAATATCGGTATGATTTCTACTAGTGAAATTAAAATTTCAATGATAGTTCATGAAAAATACGGAGAACTTGCAGTTAGAGCACTACATGAGTGCTACGGACTTGATAAATAAATGAGTGATTTTTTAAGTTTTACTCTTGAAAATATTCGCAATGGCGGAGCTTTTATGGCATGGTTGGAGTCGCGTCGTTTAGAATGGGCTCCTTTGATGGCTGCAAGACTTAAATATCTTTTAGAGGGACGCACTTTTGTCTTAATGTGCGATGAACAAAGATCTTGGTATGAAGAGTATTTTTTAAAAAATATAAATTCAAAAGCCGCTCGTCCTATGCTTCCTTTTGTGTCGTTAAATTCTTTATGCAAGAAGAAAGTACAAAGTTCAGAAGATATAGCTTTACTTAATGACTTGCTTGACATTTCTTTTCCTAATGGTTATGTGTATTTTTATATAGGAAGTGCTTCTGATAATAAATCTTTAATCGCTAAATCAAGAGATGATAGTTTATTGTGGCTTTTTGATGAGCAGTTACAAGATAGTTTTTATTTAAATTCTAAAGATAAAGACTTGGATATCAAGCTTATTAGTTTATATCAACTTTTTGATGTAAGTTTGGATGCAATATTATTTTCCAAGGTGCAATTAGGATAAATATTTTGTTTATTAGTAAGATTATTATCAGCGAAGATTTTTTAGGTATTAAAGAAGAAATGATTAATAATTTTGGTATTAAAAAATTAAGATTTTTTATGCCACAAAATGAATTTTTACTTGATGATGCAAGAGCGGTTGAAAAAGAAAGCTATATTGCAGAAACTGAAGAAAAAATTATTGTTTTAATGGCGGATTCTTATAGGATAGAAGCACAAAATTTTTTACTTAAACTTCTTGAAGAACCTCCAAAAAATATTAAATTTCTTATTGTGGTACCTTCTAAAAATTTACTTTTACCTACCATAAAATCGCGTCTTATTTGCGAAAAAAGAAAAGTTGAAAAGGAAGTTAAAAAACTTGATTTAGATCTTAAAAGAATGGATTTAAGAATGCTTTTTGATTTTTTGCAAAAAAATGAAAATTTGGATAAAAATGAACTTATGGATCAAATCGCATTACTTGCTAAAGAATGTGTGAAATATAAAGATTTTAATGCTGAAGAATTAGAGTTTTTTTATGAAGGCTATGAGCTTGCAAAATTAAATTCTAAAAGTGGGGTACTTTTGGCTACTCTTTTGTTAAATTACTATACAAAGAAATAAAATGAAATTTTTTAAAATCAATCCAAATACCGATTTTAATTTGCTTTGTTCTTTCATAAATCCCCATAAAATGGGACAAAAGATTATGAGTGAAAAAACAAAAATTCATTTTATTTTTATCAAAGATATTTCCACTCCTGCAGCAAATATTTTAAAACAAGATGCTTTAAGAATAGGAGCTGAACTTATTACTCATAAAGAAGTAATTACTGCAAAAATCACTCATTCAAATGCACTTTTAATGGCAAGTAAAGAGCAAATTCAAAAGCTTATTGCTAAAGAAAAACTTCAAGATTTTGGACTTAAAAATTTGGCTCTTTTTTTACAAAAAGATTTTTTAAAACCAAAAAAAGCTGAGCTTATGGCAGTGATTAATGTCAATGAAGACAGTTTTAATGCAAAAAGTCGTGTGAGTGAAGAAGACTTTGAAAAAAGGCTTAATGACTTTCTTGCTTTAAAGCCTGCGTATATCGATATAGGTGCGGTTAGTTCAAGACCTGGGAGTGAGTATTGTGGCAAGGAAGAGGAATTTAAAAGACTGAAAAAAGTACTTGACTTAATTTATGAGAAAAATTATTACGAACAAGCAATTTTTAGTTTAGATAGTTTTGATGAATATTGTCTAGAATATGCTTTAAATAAGGGTTTTAAACTCATTAATGATATTACAAGTTTAAGAAATCTTAATCTAGCTAAACTTGCAAGTAAATATGAGGCAAAATATTGCTTAATGCACATGCAAAACAATCCAAATAACATGCAAGATAATCCTTCTTATGAAGATTTGCTTGATGAGATGACTTTGTTTTTTAAAGAAAAACTTGAACTTTTAGAAAGTTTTGGAGTAAAAGAAAGTATTTTAGATGTAGGTATTGGTTTTGGAAAGAGTGCGGGGCATAATATGATTTTAATCAAACACTTAGAGCATTTTTTGCAATTTAATAAGCCTTTGCTTATAGGTGCGAGTCGCAAAAGTGTGATTAATGCGTATTTTCAAAGCGAGATT
Organism: Campylobacter jejuni; assembly: GCF_001457695.1. Lineage (NCBI taxonomy): Bacteria > Pseudomonadati > Campylobacterota > Epsilonproteobacteria > Campylobacterales > Campylobacteraceae > Campylobacter > Campylobacter jejuni. Next base: position 534,659 of record NZ_LN831025.1, read on the forward strand.
AAAGATCGTTTAGCAGGAACTTTGTATTTGCATTTAAAGGCTTTTGAAAATGGTGCCAGTATTATAAGAGTGCATGATTTATATGAACACAAACAACTTTTTGCTTTAGCGCAGGCAATGGATAATATAGGAGTTTAGATGAAAAAAGAAGAGTATTTAGAAAAAGTTGCTTTAGCAAATTTGTGGATGAGGGCATATTATGAAAAAGATGAACCCTTGGCTAGCGATGAAGAATACGATGCTTTAATTAGAGAATTAAGAGTTTTTGAAGAACAAAACAAAGATGAAATTTCAAAAGACTCTCCAACACAAAAAATAGCTCCTACCATACAAAGCGAGTTTAAAAAAATAGCTCATTTAAAGCGTATGTGGTCGATGGAAGATGTATTTGATGAGAGTGAGCTTAGGGCTTGGGCAAAACGCGCAAAATGTGAAAAAAACTTTTTTATAGAGCCTAAATTTGATGGAGCGAGTTTAAATTTGCTTTATGAAAATGGTAAATTAGTAAGCGGTGCCACTAGGGGCGATGGCGAAGTGGGTGAGGATATAACGCTTAATGTTTTTGAGATAGAAAATATACCTAAAAATATAGCCTATAAAGAAAGGATAGAAATTCGTGGAGAAGTGGTGATTTTAAAAGATGATTTTGAGAAAATCAACGAAAAAAGAGCCCTTTTAAATCAAAGTTTATTTGCCAATCCACGCAATGCTGCAAGCGGGAGTTTAAGGCAGCTTGATACAAGCATCACTAAAGAAAGAAATTTGAAATTTTATCCTTGGGGAGTAGGGGAAAATACCTTAAATTTCACCAAACACAGCGAGGTGATGCAATTTATCAGAGAGCTTGGTTTTTTAAAAGATGATTTTGTAAGACTTTGCGCTAATTTAGATGAGGTTTTAAAAGCTTATGATGAGCTTTTAGCTTTAAGAGAGAAAAAGCCTATGATGATGGATGGAATGGTGGTAAGAGTTGATGATCTTGCACTTTGTGAAGAATTAGGCTATACGGTAAAATTTCCAAAATTTATGGCAGCTTTTAAATTTCCTGCACTTGAAAAAACCACGCGTTTAATAGGGGTAAATTTACAAGTGGGAAGAAGTGGGGTAATCACCCCTGTGGCGGTTTTAGAACCTGTAAATTTAGATGGGGTTGTAGTAAAATCAGCCACACTTCATAATTTTGATGAGATTGCAAGACTTGATGTTAAAATCAATGATTTTGTAAGCGTGATAAGAAGTGGCGATGTTATCCCTAAAATTACTAAGGTTTTTAAAGAGCGTAGAGAAGGTTTAGAGATGGAAATTTCACGCCCTAAGCTTTGTCCTACTTGCCAAAGTGAGCTTTTGGATGAAGGAACTTTAATAAAATGTCAAAATATAGACTGTGAAGATAGACTTGTCAATTCTATCATTCATTTTGTTTCTAAAAAATGTCTTAATATCGACGGGCTTGGAGAAAATATAGTAGAGCTTTTATACAAGTACAAAAAAATCACTACACTTGAGAGTATTTTTCATTTAAAATTTAGTGATTTTGAAGGTTTGGAAGGCTTTAAGGAAAAGAAAATTAACAATCTTTTAAATGCCATAGAGCAAGCCAGAGAATGTGAGCTTTTTCGTTTTATCACAGCTTTAGGGATAGAGCATATTGGCGAGGTTGCGGCTAAAAAATTAAGCTTAAGTTTTGGTAAAGAGTGGCACAAGCAAAGCTTTGAAGCTTATGCTAATTTAGAAGGTTTTGGAGAGCAAATGGCTTTAAGTCTTTGCGAATTTACGCGTGTTAATCATACAAGAATTGATGAGTTTTACAAGCTTTTAAATTTGAAAATAGAAAAACTTGAAATCAAAAGCGATGGTGTAATTTTTGGTAAAACTTTTGTAATTACAGGTGCTCTTTCACGCCCAAGAGATGAGTTTAAGGCTTTGATAGAAAAGCTTGGGGGTAAGGTAAGCGGCTCGGTTTCTAAAAAGACTGATTATGTGCTTTTTGGAGAAGAGGCAGGTTCTAAGCTTAGTAAGGCTAAAGAGCTTGAAGTAAAATGTATAGATGAAAGTGCTTTTAATGAGCTTGTTAAAGAATAGTTCTTATATTTTAACGCTTTTAAGCCTTTTTGGCTTTTTGCTAACTTGGCAAAGGAATGCTTTTTCTTTATTTTTTTTAATTCCTATTTTTTTAACACTTTTTTGGGAATTCTTTTTATTTTTAAAGCTTAGAAAAAATATTATAAAAGAAGCTACTTTGATTAAGGGAAGTTTGTTTTATCGTATTAGTATGGGGGATTTTTATCTTTATATTTTTAGTTTTTTCTTGGCGATTTTTGGACTTATTTCTTTATTTTTAAATTTTTTAAATCTTGAAAAAATTGATTTTGTTTTTATATTTATAATTTTGCCTTTATTGATGATATTTTTAAAAAAAGAATTACATTTGCAATTTGTAGATAATGCTTATAATGACTTTAGAATAGTTGTTATCGCTAGTTTTTTTACTGCTTTATTTTATGCATTTTATGGGCTTTTTTTTACTTACAATGAACTTTTAAATTTAGAACTTTTTTCTAGGAAAATCATTGCCTATAAGAGTGCTTCTTTTGTTTATTTTGATTTTTTATCTGAATTTTTGCATTTTGTTTCAAATTTAAAATTTTTTATTTTTTCTTATTTTGGATATTTGGGATTTAGGGCTTTAAATTTTATTTTTGATTTTTTTAATTTTTTTATGTTTTGTTCTCTTTTGGCTTTTGTTTTTAATTTTGTTTTGAAAATAAAGATAAAAATAATTGTTTTATTTTTGTGTTTTATCATGGTTTTAGGAAGTTATTTTTTAAAAGAGCAAAGAAATAATACCTTAAAATCCGAACAAGAACAAATACTTTTATGGATGAATAATTTTGATTTTTTAAAAGATAATAACTTAAGTTTAATTCAAAAAGAAAAAGATCTTTTTGAAAAAGATCTTAAAGATCTTAGAGAAATTTTTAAAAAAAATGCTTTTGAAATAGGCATTTGGTGGTTTTCTAAAGAAAAAGAAGACTTGGAAAAAAGAATAAATGAGAGTTTAAAATGAGATTTGATTTTTTTGTTTCAAAGCGTTTAAATATCAGTAGAAATAAAGCTTTAGAGCTTATAGAAAATGAAGAGATTTTACTTAATGGTAAAAGTTTTAAAGCTTCTTTTGATGTGAAAAATTTTTTAGAAAATTTAAAAAAAACGCAAGATTTAAATCTTGAAGATATACTTTTAGCCAATGAGTTAAAATTGGATCTTTTAAGTGAAATTTATGTTTCAAGAGCAGCTTTGAAATTAAAAAATTTTTTAGAAGAAAATGATATTGAAATAAAACATAAAAATTGTCTTGATATAGGATCTAGCACGGGTGGTTTTGTGCAAATTTTACTTGAAAATCAGGCTTTAAAAATCACTGCTCTTGATGTGGGTAGTAATCAACTCCATTCAAGTTTAAGAGTAAATGAAAAAATTATCTTGCATGAAAATACAGATCTTAGAACCTTTAAAAGTGAAGAAAAATTTGAACTTGTTACTTGTGATGTGAGTTTTATTTCTCTTATTAATTTACTTTATTATATTGATAATTTAGCTTTAAAGGAAATTATTTTACTTTTTAAACCTCAGTTTGAAGTGGGAAAAAATATCAAAAGAGATAAAAAAGGTGTTTTAAAAGATGATAAGGCAATCTTAAAGGCAAGAATGGATTTTGAAAAAGCATGTGCTAAATTGGGTTGGCTTTTAAAAAATACGCAAAAATCAAGCATTAAAGGAAAGGAAGGTAATGTTGAATATTTTTACTACTATATCAAAAATTAATATTACCTCTTTAGCCATAGGTTGTTTTGATGGTATGCATTTAGGACATCTAAAACTTGTAAAATGTTTAGATGAGAATGGGGCTTTATTAGTTATTAATAAATTTAAGGGTCAATTTCTTTGTTCAAATCGTCAAAAAGAAGAAATTTCAGGAAAAAAAGTTATAGAAGTGGATTTTGAAAGTATAAAATCTTTAGATGGTAGAGATTTTTTAAGCTTTTTGAAAAAAGAATTTGTCAATTTAAAATTTATAGTGGTGGGATATGATTTTTCTTTTGGGAAAAATAGAGCTTATAATGCTAAAGATATTGAGTCTTTAAGTGGGATAAAAACTATAATAGTTGATGAATTTAGCATAGACGGAATAGGTGTTCATGCAAGTTTAGTTAAGGATTTTTTATCAAAAGCAAATTTGCAAAAAGCAAAAGAATTTTTAGGAAGAGATTATAGTATCAAAGGGAAGATGATTAAAGGACAAGGTTTGGGCTCTAAAGAACTTTTTGCGACTATAAATTTAGATTGTGAAGGTTATTTTTTACCTCAAAATGGTGTTTATGCTACTTTGTTAAAAAGTCAAAAAAAAACTTATAAAAGTGTGAGTTTTTTAGGTGTAAGATCAAGCGATGAAAATTTTGCTATAGAAAGTCATATTTTAGAAGAATTAGGTGAAAATTTCACACAAGGGGAGTTTTTCGAACTCGAGTTTATATCTTTTCTAAGAGAGAATCAAAAATTTCAAGATCTAAAAAAACTTAAAAATCAAATTGCTAAAGACATAGAGCAAGCTAGAGAATTATTAAGGAAAAATGATGAAAGATGAACTTTTTAAACAAAACCCTAAAAAACAATTTGAATTTGATAAAAGCGTGGCTAGTGTTTTTGACGATATGATCAATCGTTCTGTGCCATTTTATGGAGAAAATTTAGAACTTTGTGGCAATTTATTGGCTAAAATTTTACCTACAAATGCAAGTGTTTGTGATTTGGGCTGCTCAAGTGCTAATTTTTTGATTTTTTTGGCAAATTTAAGAAAGGATTTTAAACTTTTTGGCGTGGATAATTCTGCTTCTATGCTTGAAGTTGCAAAGTCAAAAGCTAAAGCTTATGGGCTTGATATAAGTTTTTTTGAAGCTAATTTATGCGAATTTGATTTTTTTGTTTGTGATGTTTTTGTGGCAAATTATACCATGCAGTTTATTCGCCCTCCTAAAAGACAAGAATTGCTTGATAAAATTTATAAAAATTTAAATTCTAAAGGCATTTTGATTATGAGTGAAAAAATCCTTTATGAAGATGCTTTTTTGTCTAAAAATATCATAGAACTTTATGCAGATTATAAAGAAAAACAAGGTTATTCTAAATTTGAAATTGCAGCTAAAAGAGAGGCTTTAGAAAATGTTTTAATTCCTTATAGTCAAAAAGAAAATTTAAATATGCTAGAAAAGGCAGGTTTTAAGAAAACAGAAAGTATTTTTAAATGGGCTAATTTTGAAACTTTCATAGCTTTTAAGGATTAGAAATATTTTCTTCTTCTCATTCATCTTTTGGAAAACCTACCTTATACGCATTAACACAATCTTGACTGATGATAGCTTTGTGTCTGCATTCTAAACTTCTTTTTTTCGCTTCTTCAGGGTGATTTTGATAATATTCTACACTTTTGGTTTGTTCGCATGCTGTAAAAAATATACCAATAAGGCCTAAAAAAAGAGTTATTTTCATGGTAATTTTTCCTGTGTTATATTAACATCATCGCTAAAGATAAAACTTTGATTGTTTTCTGTTGTTTTGGAAGGATAAATTTCAGAAGGTGTTTTTGTTATAGGTGGTATTATAATACTTTCATTATTTTCTGAACTTTGGTTAATATCTTTTGTGGTTTTTTCTTTTTTTAAATCATTTTGTTTTAAAGCTTCTAATATCTGATTATCAGATTTTTTTGGTGTGTTTGGACTGTATTTACTCTCTTCATTTGTTGGCTTAACACCAACTTTTAATGCATTAATACAATCTTCGCTAAGAGTTCCGCTTTCTTTGCATTCTTTCGCTTTTTCTTTTGCTTCACTAGGATGATTTTTGTAGTAATTTTCTGTTTTGCTATTGCAAGCTGTTATATTAATAACTATTAAAATTGCAAGTAAAATACTTAGTCTTCGCATTTATCAATCTCCTAAAATTTTTTAATATCTTAGCAAACTTGTATAAAGCAACGATAAATTATTTTTCTTCATTGTAAGAAAAAATAGGTAAAGACCATTGATATTTGATAGCTAAAAGCCTTGCAAAAACTCCTATAAAAAGAGTTAAAAGTGTGCAAACTAGGGCATTAAGCTCAAGCCAAATTATTAGAGAATAATAGATTGCTCCTGCAATTATGGCAATTCCTGCATAAATTTCTTTTTGAAACACCAAGGGGATTCTCATACATAAAATATCTCTTAAAATTCCACCAAAAACACCGGTAATTACAGCAGCAGCAACGGCTATGATAAAGCCATGGTTTTGATCTATGGCTATTTGAGCTCCAAGTATGCTAAAAACAACAAGTCCTATAGCATCAAGAGTTAGAAATAAAGTTTCAAGTTTGGTTACTACGCGCGGAATTTTTGTGGCTACAAGGGCACAAAAACAGATTAAAATAATATATTCAGGATGTTTAACCCAAGTTAAAGGATAATGTCCTAAAAGCACATCTCGTATGCTTCCACCTCCAATTGCTGTTACGAGAGCAATAAAAATAACTCCAAAAAGATCCATTCTATGGCGTCCTGCAGCTAAAGCCCCTGTCATTCCTTCTGCGGAAATACCTATAATGTAAAGAGTGGTTATCGTAAGAGCATTTATCTCCATAATTTATACCTTAAAATTTATCACAATTTATTTGATACTGTTTAATATTTTCATCATTTACTTCATGGTTTGGTACTTGATAGCATTCTTTAAATTTCGGAGTTTTAATAATTTTCACATAAAAACTTGGTATAGCAATACGGTTTTTAATGTATTGTGGTTCTTTATTGTAAAGTACTAAATTTAAAACTTCGATACTTTGGAATTTGAAAGCCAAATTTCTTTCTCTTTGCTCGATTTCATTCCAAATTTTATTATTTATTTGTGCATTTTGCGGAGTAATATTACTCATTAAAAATACTGAATTTTGAGCAGCTTTACTAAAGCTAAAAGAAGCATTAGGTGCAGTGTGTCCTCGTGTGTAACCACTGTTTTTATAATCACTCCAAGTAGTGCGGTATTTTTTAGGTATATTTGTATCATCTTCAAAGCGAGGGCGTTTTTTGATTTGTTTATCTTTTAAATTTGAAGCTTCTACTTTATAAGCAACGGCTTTTGTGCCTTTGAGTTTATAATCATAGCAATTTAGATAAAAAAACTTATCTAAGATTTGCGAGCAATTTATATTGTTAAAATAAGAAGAAAAATCAGCACTAGGTTTGTAAGGTTCTAAGGCAAAAATATTAAGAGATATAGCGAGCAAAAAGATGAAAATTTTCATTTAAGTTCCTTATCTTTACTTTTGCAAAGATGATTTAAAAAACATTCTTTACATAAAGGTTTTTTAGCTTTACAGGTGTAGCGTCCAAAAAGAACCATGGCTTGATGAAGATAGTTAAGATTGTCTTTAAATATGCCTGTTAAATCTTCTTCTGTAGCTTCTGGAGTTTTTGCCTTGCTAAGTCCTAAGCGGTGAGAAACTCTAAAAACATGAGTATCTACAGCCATGAAATTTGCTCCGCACCATTCTATTAAAACTACATGAGCGGTTTTTTGTCCTACGCCTGCTAAGGATTTTAAATTTTGTTCATCAAGGGGAATTTCTCCGTCAAAATTTTCACAAACTGCTTTTGCCATTTTTATAAGATTTTGTGCTTTATTATTAAAAAATGAACAAGTTTGTATATAGGTTTTAAGACTTGATAAATTTGCATTTGCAAGGGATTTGATATCAGGATAAGCTTTAAAAAGATCAGGAGTGATGAGATTAACTCTTTTATCAGTGCATTGGGCTGAAAGCATTACGCAGACTAAAAGCTCATATAAATTTGAAAATTTAAGCTCTGTTACAGGCTTGTCAAAATGTTTTAAAAAAAGTTCTTTGATTTCTAAATTTCTTTTCATTTTTTAATTTTAGTTAATTAGCTTTAAACCAAGTTTAGATATAATTGATTTTATATACATTTTATTAAAAAGGAAACCTAATGAGAAAATTTTCTTTAGTCGCAGCAGCTTTGATTGTAGGTGTAGCTTTAAATGTAAATGCAGCTACAGTAGCCACTGTTAATGGCAAGAGTATTAGTGATACAGAAGTAAGTGAATTTTTTGCCCCTATGCTTAGAGGACAGGATTTTAAAACTTTGCCGGATAATCAAAAAAAAGCTCTTATTCAGCAATATATTATGCAAGATTTAATTTTGCAAGATGCTAAAAAACAAAATTTAGAAAAAGATCCTTTATACACAAAAGAACTTGATCGTGCAAAAGATGCAATACTTGTTAATGTTTATCAAGAGAAAATTTTAAATACTATTAAAATTGATGCGGCTAAAGTTAAAGCTTTTTATGATCAAAATAAAGACAAATATGTAAAACCTGCGAGAGTGCAAGCAAAACATATCTTAGTAGCGACAGAAAAAGAAGCTAAGGATATTATTAACGAACTTAAAGGTTTAAAAGGTAAAGAACTAGATGCTAAATTTAGTGAGCTTGCTAAAGAGAAATCAATTGATCCAGGTTCAAAAAACCAAGGTGGTGAGCTTGGTTGGTTTGATCAATCGACTATGGTAAAGCCTTTTACAGATGCTGCTTTTGCACTTAAAAATGGCACTATTACTACAACTCCAGTAAAAACGAATTTTGGCTATCATGTAATCTTAAAAGAAAATTCGCAGGCTAAAGGTCAAATCAAATTTGATGAAGTAAAACAAGGTATTGAAAACGGACTTAAATTTGAAGAATTTAAAAAAGTTATCAATCAAAAAGGCCAAGATCTTTTAAATAGTGCTAAAGTGGAATATAAATAATGGGTGTTTTAGACATTGTAAAAGCAGGGGTGATTAGCGGAGATGAGCTTAATAAAGTTTATGACTATGCTAAAGCAGAGGGTTTTGCTATCCCTGCTGTTAATGTTGTAGGAACTGATTCTATTAATGCAGTTTTAGAAGCTGCAAAAAAAGTTAACTCTCCAGTTATTATCCAGTTTTCAAATGGTGGGGCAAAATTTTATGCAGGAAAAAATTGTCCTAATGGAGAAGTTTTAGGTGCAATTAGTGGAGCTAAACATGTGCATTTACTTGCTAAAGCTTATGGTGTACCTGTGATTTTACACACTGATCATGCTGCAAGAAAACTTTTGCCTTGGATTGATGGGCTTATTGAGGCAAATGCACAATATAAAAAAACCCATGGACAAGCTTTATTTAGTTCTCATATGCTTGATCTTAGCGAAGAAAGTTTAGAAGAAAATCTTAGCACTTGTGAAGTTTATCTTCAAAAACTTGATACTTTAGGTGTCGCGCTTGAAATAGAACTAGGTTGTACAGGTGGCGAAGAAGATGGAGTGGATAATACAGGTATTGATAATTCCAAGCTTTATACCCAACCAGAAGATGTAGCACTTGCATATGAAAGACTTGGAAAGATTAGTGATAAATTTTCGATCGCAGCAAGTTTTGGAAATGTACATGGAGTTTACAAGCCAGGAAATGTTAGCTTACAACCTGAAATTTTAAAAAATTCTCAAAAATTTGTCAAAGATAAATTTGCTTTAAAAAATGATAAACCTATAAATTTTGTATTTCACGGCGGTAGCGGTAGCGAGCTAAAAGATATTAAAAATGCAGTAAGCTATGGCGTAATTAAGATGAATATTGACACAGATACCCAGTGGGCTTTTTGGGATGGGGTGCGTGAATATGAACTTAAAAATAGGGCTTATTTGCAAGGACAAATTGGAAATCCAGAAGGTGATGACAAACCAAATAAAAAATACTATGATCCGCGTGTTTGGTTAAGAAGTGGCGAAGAGAGTATGATAAAACGTCTTGAAATCGCTTTTGAAGATTTAAATTGTATTAATAAAAACTAAGCATTTTAAAGGCTTAGTTTTATTTTGTTTTAAAAATTTTTATCAAATTAAGTAGCAATCTTTAAAATAAAATTTTTAATGAGGTATTGGTTTCATGGATATTAAATCAGATGAAATTTCAGAACTTGTTTTGCCTGAAGGCAAAGATGCAAGAGGTTCTTTGGTTTATTTTAAAATTATTTTTATTCCAGCTTTTCTTTATATTTTGATTTTATTGGGTTATTTTAATGTAATTGACTTTAAGGTTGAATTGCATACGGTTATTATGACAGGTGTGATTTTTTTTACAGCATTGATTTTTGCTAGACATAGTGCTGAGTATGCGTATAGTATTTTTGAACAACAAAAAGATGAATTTAAACAGGCTTTAAAAAGATATATTATGAGGCATTTTCTTGCCATAGGGAAAGACACGAAATCAAATGCCAATTTTGATGACTTTGCTTATGCATATATTAAAGGTGCAAGAAATGAGAATTTTGCTAGTATAGGTTCGGCAATTTTTCCAATGATGGGAATTTTAGGAACTTTTATCAGCATAGCTTTTTCAATGCCAAATTTTAGCTCTAGTGATACAGCCGCTTTAGAACAAGAAATTGCAGATTTGTTAAGTGGAGTAGGAACTGCTTTTTATGTTTCAATTTATGGAATTTTTCTTGCATTATGGTGGATGTTTTTTGAAAAATATGGTAAAAGCAAAATAGATCGTTTGCTAAATCGTCAAAAAAATGCTACAAGTGGATTTTTTTGGACAAAAGAAGAGCTTGATCAAAGATATTTAACTGAGAGTTTGCAACATTTTGAAAAAATTGGCGCAATTTTTAAACAAGTTAGTAATGATGATTTTTTTGCAGAGCTTGATCATGCTATTGATAGAAAATTTGGTATTTTCCAAGATATGCTAAATGTAGAAGAAAAGGCTATTAGATTAAGTAGTGAACACATCAAACAAACCATGGGTGAGCTTAGTAAAGCACAAAGAGATCAACGCGATCTCGGAAAGCTTTATAGCGAAATGTTAAATGGTATAGGTTTGCTCAATCAAAATTTAAAAGAAATCAATACAAGAATGTCAGAACAATATAATCGCTTGCTCGATATCAGTAGTGATAAAATTCATCATCTTGATAAGACGCTAAGTGCATTCGATGAAAAAGTAGAGCGTTTTGGTAAAAATTTTGAACTTTATGAAAAAGCAATGTTGGAAAGTCAAGAAAAGGTTTTTGAGGGATTTAAAGCAAGCTTGTTTGAAGGTATGCATAAATTTAAAGAAGTATACGAAGAAGAAAAAAGTATCGATGCTAAAATCAAAATGATGGATGAGCTTAAAAAAGAAATGAAAGCACTTGATGAAGAAACAAGTCAAATGATGAGCAAGCTTTCTGGGGATGAAAATCAGAATAAAGAAAATGAAACCAAACAAATAGAAGATTTTTCAGAGTCTAAGACTGAAGAAAATCAAGATGAAATTCAAGCAGAAATATCTAAGCAAGAAAGCAATGATGAGTTAAAAAATGAAGATAAAGAAAATAAATGAAAAATGAGTCAAAAGAAGATAGCAATTTTTGGATAGCTTATGCTGATTTAATGGCAGGATTGCTGTTTGTTTTTATTTTGCTAATAGGTGCTATTGTTGTAAAATATGTTTTAACTCAAAGTGATTTAAAAGAAATCAAAGACAATCTCAATAAACAAGAGGCACGCTTAGAGGAGAGCAAAGAAGAGCTTAGAAATAAAGAAGCCATAGTGTTTAAACTAAGTTCTGATTTAAACAATGCTTCTAGTGCTTTAAATCTTGCTAATTCTCAAAAAGCAGAATTAGAGGCTAATATTACAAATTACAAGCAGTTAAGCAAAGATTTAAACTCAACTTTAGATAATAAAGATAAGCAAATTTTGATTTTACTAGGTCAACTAGAGAAAAAAGATGAAGAGCTTAAAAATTTACAAGAAGATTTTCAAAAAGCTAAAGAAAAGGTGCGAAATCTTGGTTTGATTCGTGAAAATTTAAGCAAGGAATTACAAAGTAAGCTTGATAATAATATCACTATAGATGAAAAGACAGGATCTATTTCTTTGCCTGCTGAAGTACTTTTTGATAAAGATTCTTATGTGTTAAAAAATGAGGCAAAGGCAAGTTTGAGAAAAATCTTAAGCGAATATTTTGATGCTATTCTTGAAGATCCAAAAATTTTTTCTAACATTGAAAATATCATTATTGAAGGACATACTGATAGTGATGGATCTTATATTTATAATTTAGATTTGTCGCAAAAAAGAGCTTATGAGGTGATGAATTTTATCTATACTTTTTATAAGAGTGATAAGCTTCAAAAGCTTTTAATGGCAAGTGGACGTTCTTTTTCAGATCCTGTGTTTGTCAACGGAGTTGAAGATAAGGATAAGAGTCGTCGCATAGAAATAAAATTTAGCATTAAAAATGATAATGCTTTAAAAGATGTAGAAAAATTCTTTGAATTTCATTAAAACAATTAGTCCTATACAAAAAATCAATTTTAACGGATTTGAATTTTATATTAAAAGAGATGATTTATTAGGAGAAATTAATGGAAATAAAGCTAGGAAACTTGCTTTTTATATCCATCAAAGATATCCTAAAAATCAATCTTTTGTAAGTTATGGAGGAAGCCAAAGTAATGCTTTGGCGGCATTAAGTATTTTTGCTAAACAAAGATCATATAAGCTTGTTTTTGCTTGTGAAAAAATTTCTACTTTTCTTAAGAATAATCCTTGTGGAAACTATGCTTTAGCTTTAGAAAATGGTGTTGATTTTGTAGAAAATATCCATTCTTTATCTTTAAAGCAATTTGCTTTGTCTTTGTGTAAAAAAGATGATATTTTTATAGAACAAGGCATAGCTAATTTAGAAGCTCAATATGGCTATATGGAACTTGCTCAAGAAATTCAAATGCAAAGTCAAAGTTTAAAGCTTGATTTTGATATTTTTTTACCTTCGGGCACAGGCACTTCGGCAGCTTTTTTGGCAAAGTATTCTAAATTTAAAGTATTTACTTGCGCTTGTGTAGGTGATATTAAATATCTTAAAAAACAAATTTTAACATTAGATCCAAGCTATGATTTTTCAAATTTAGAATTTTTAACAAGTGATAAAAAATATCACTTTGCTAGACCGTATAAAGAATTTTATGAGCTTTATATGAATTTAAAGTTAAAGTGCAATATAGAATTTGACTTGTTGTATGATATTTTAGGATTAAGTATAGCATTAAAACAAGAGTGGAAAAAACCATTGCTTTATATACATCAAGGTGGAATTTTAGGAAATTCCACTATGCTAGAGAGATATAAATTTAAAAAACTAGTTTAAAATTCCATAGATAAAAATGATTAAAATAATCAAAGGCACTATATATTTTACATAATAAAACCAAATTCCAAACCATGAACTTTTAAGTGTATTGTTATTGCTAAGTTCTTTTAGACTTTCTTGTTTACCTAAAATCCAACCTACATAAATGCAGCAAAAAAATGCAGTTAAAACAAACAAAATATTTCCACTAATGAAATCAAAACTATCAAAAATGTTTTTTCCTTTGATGATAACAATATCACGCCAAGGCCCATAAGTTAGAATACAGGGAAGATTGCCAAGTATGAAGATAAACCCTAGAGTTAGGTTAATAGAAAGATTTTTAGAATATTTAAATTTTTCTTCTAATACGCTAATAATAACTTGATAAATTGGCAAGCTTGTGGTTAAAGCTGCAATCAAGAGTAAGATAAAAAATAAAATACACACAATGGTGCCAAAATGGATATGAGAAAATGCTATAGGTAAAGTTTCAAAAACCAAAGAAGGCCCGCTATCTGGAGCAAGTCCCGCTGAGAAAAGTGCTGGAAAAATCATAAAACCAGCCAAAACAGCTATGATAGTATTTAAAACCCCTGTATAAATAGCGGTTTTTGCCATATTTTCATTTTTATGAAGATGAGATGAAAGTGTTATCATTACCCCAAAACCTAGGGATAAAGCAAAAAAGACTTGTCCTAAAACATCGATTAAAAGTTTTGGTGATAAAATTTTACTAAAATCAGGTTCAAGATAAAATTTAACTCCAGCCATAGCTCCATCAAGGGTTAAATTGCGTCCTACAACAATAATAAGACAGATAAATAATAAAGGCATTAAAAATTTTACGGATTTTTCTATACCATCTATAATGCCTCTTTTTAAAATAATATAATTAATAATTACAAAAACAGTGGTAAAAATACCAACTCCTAAAGGATTGAAGGCTATTTTGTCGTTAAAAAACTGATGAGTAAATTCTTTGCTTACTACATTGGCAAGACTAAAATTCCCTAGGGTTAATTCCCAAATATAAACTAAAACCCATCCTCCAAGTACCATGTAGTAAGCCATTATGCCAAAGCTTCCTAAAAGTCCCATATATCCAATACTTTGCCATTTTTGTTTGAAAGCATCTACGCTATTTGTCATCGCTTTTCTGCCTATGATATTTTCAACTAAAATAACAGGAATGCCTATGATGATCATAGCTATACAAAAAACTAATACATAAGCACCGCCACCATTTTCTCCTACAAGATAGGGAAAACGCCAAGTTGCTCCAAATCCTATGGTTGCTCCAGCAACTGTTAGAATATAAGTTAGTGTGCTACTCCATGTTTGTCTTTGCATGATTATCCTTTCGAAAAAGAATTATTTTACCTAAAAATAACTTTAAAAACTTATAAGCTATCCATATAGCTTATATCGTAAGTATTTTTTAAGCGTTTGTGTATCGTTTCGTGCCAATTTTGAGATATGAGAGAGTTTAATTTTTCTAATTTATTTAATAAATTCGGATTTTGCTTAAGAATTTGATGCGGGGAGTAAAAAAGTTGATTGAGTTCAAATACACTAAGTGAAGTAGAATTTTTTTCTAAAATTTTAATGTTTTCATGCTTTCGTATTTGTCCAACTTGTAAAACTTTATAATACCATCCACTCAAGCCCGTTTTAAAAATTTCATGTGTAAAATTTGGATTATTGTGAATTTTAGAAATTTTTACACAAGGTTTTCTAGGTTCGCTTACTTGCAGTATTGCATTTGAAATTTGATGTATATCACCTATGCAAACATTTTGTTCGCAAAGCCCATCGATGCTCAAATTTTCACCCATTGAGCCAAAATTTAGCTTTTTATTAAGAAATCTTTCCCATATAGGATAGTTTTGACAAGAATTGGCAAAAATAGCCTTATGGTAGCCTCCATGATGAATTTTATCAGCTATTTGATCATCTAAAATACCTAGAAAATCAATTTGTGTTTCTTCTAGGTAAGTGTCTTTAATAAATGCACTTTGGAAATTTTTATAGTTTTTAATTTTCCCTATTTGCAAACTTTGAATTTTCATGGTTCTAGTTTTTTTAATAAATCATCAGCACTGATAAAACCTGTGATTTTTAATTTTTCTTTTCCATTTTCAAAGAAAATTAAAACAGGTGGGCCAAAAACATTAAATTCTTTCATGGTTTTAATTTGTTCATTATTATTTTCACTTACATCAACTTTGATAAGTTTGTAATTTTGCATTTTTTGTATGATTCTTTCATCACTAAAGGTTAATTCATCTAAAAGTTTGCAATTTTCACACCAAGATGCAGTAAAATCAAGCATTATGGGCTTTGTATTTGTTTGTATTTCTTGCTTTAATTGTTCAAAATTGTTGATATAATCATAGCTTAAAGCAGGTTTTGAGGCAGATATAGTATTGAAATTTAAGGGATTTAAGAAATTTTTAGCCCCAAAAAGTCCCCCTAGGAAAATACTTAGAGAATAAGCTAAAATAAGAATTAAAATGCTTTTTTTAATTTTAGAAATTATTGTAAAACTTTTTTCAAAAATTCCCATAAAAACACTAAAAAATACACCTAAAATTCCATAGGCAATTAAAATGTAATTTTCTTCAATAATTCTAGAAAGTATCCAAATGGCCATAGCCAACATAACAAAACCAAAGAAAATTTTTACTTTTTCCATCCAAAAACCAGGTTTAATAAAACCTAATCCTAAGCCTATGAAAAGCAAAGGTATACCCATGCCAAAACTCATGGTAAAAAGTGCACTACCACCTAATAAAGCATTGCCTGTATTGGCTATATAAATTAAAGCACCTGCTAAAGGAGCTGCTACGCAAGGACCTACTATTAAAGCAGATAAAAATCCCATGATGGCTATGCCTAAAACTCCTTTCCCTTTTTCGCTTTTTTTATGTATAAAGGTTTGAAATCTTAATGGCAATTCAAAACGAAAAGCTCCAAACATAGCAAAAGCAAAAGCTATGAAAATTAGAGCAAAAAGAATTAAAATAATAGGTTTTTGTAAAATTCCTTGAATGCTTGCTCCTAGAAAACTTGCTATAACTCCAGCAATAGCATAGGCTAAAGACATGAAAAAAACATAGATAAAAGAGAGAAAAAAACTATATTTTTTTGAAAATTTAGCATTACTTTTTGCTACGATAAGAGAAGATAAAATCGGAATCATAGGTAAAATACAAGGTGTTAAGGAGAGTAAAAGTCCATAGCCAAAAAAACTTAGCAAAATCCAAAAAAAGTTATCTGTTGCTAAAAAATTTGCTATAGAGCTTTCTTCAGATTCAATTTTAGTTTTTTTATCTGTTTTTTGAGCTTTGTAAGGTTTTGAAATTTCAAAAGCATCTTTTTTAGAAATGAGATCAAAGTACCAAGTTTGAGGATTATAACACAAGCCTTGTTCAGAACAGCCTTGAAATTCGAGTTTGATTAAATTTGTGGTATTTTTTGCAAAGCGCTCTAGTAATAAATTTGGCAAAGCTAAATTTAATTTTTGATAATAAACATTTTCATTACCTCTTGTAGAACTTTGAGGTAGATTAATCAAAGAACTTATATCTTTTTCGTTTATATATAATTTAAGTTTATTAGAATAAAGATAAATATCTTTTCCAAGTTCAATATCAATTGAGATAGAGTTATTATAAGAGTTTGATTTTACATTAAAAGCTTCATTTAAAGACAATATAGAAGCAAAACATAAACAAAAACTTAATAAAATAATACCAAAAATACGCATAAATTTCCTAAAAACTTATTTTTTCCTTTATTTTTAGCTTCAATTATAATTTATTATGGTAAATTTGCTTTAAATACTTTATAAAGGTTTGAAAATGCAAGAAAATAATTCTCCAAAAACGCAAGCGGCTGTTAAAAAGAATGAAATTTATGTTTCTGTTAAAAGAAAGAAAAGTACAATAGAATATGAAAAAGATTTAAAGAATTTGCAAATTGAGCTTTTGAAATTTCAAAATCATGTTAAAGCCAAGGGTTTAAAGGTTCTTATACTTATAGAAGGGCGTGATGCGGCTGGAAAAGGTGGAGCGATTAAACGTTTGATTGAGCATTTAAATCCGCGTGGCTGCCGCGTTGTGGCTCTTGAAAAACCTAGTGATGTGGAAAAAACACAGTGGTATTTTCAGCGTTATATAGCACATTTGCCCTCGGCCGGTGAGATTGTGATTTTTGACAGATCTTGGTATAATCGTGCAGGAGTAGAACCGGTTATGGGTTTTTGTACACCGCAACAACATAAAGATTTTTTAAGAGAAGTGCCTTTGTTTGAAAATATGATTTCAAATAGTGATATTATTTTTTTTAAATTTTATTTTTCAGTATCAAAAGATGAGCAAAAAAAACGTTTTGAAAAACGCCGAAGCGATCCGCTTAAACAATATAAATTATCTCCTGTGGATCAAAAATCGCAAGAATTATGGGATAAATATACTTTAGCTAAATACTCTATGCTTTTAGCATCTAATACTCCAACTTGTCCTTGGACTATTATTTCTTCTGATGATAAGAAAAAAGCAAGATTAAATTTATTGCGTTTTATACTTTCTAAGGTAGAATATCCAAATAAAAAAACTGGAGATTTTTCCAAAATTGATGCAAAATTAGTGCGTAGTGGAGAAGAAGAAATACGAAAAATGGAGGCGAATTTGGAAAAACTTGATAGTAAAAAAGCAGATGAGAAAATAAAAGATTTAGATTAAGGAAAAGAATGCAAAAGCTGGTTGAAAATTTAGCACTAAAGTACTATGATAAAGTAGTTGATTTAAGACATCAAATTCATATGCATCCTGAGCTTGAATTTGAAGAAGAAAATACAGCTCATTTAGTGTGTAAAATTTTAGATGAGTTTGGCATTAAATATCAAAAAAATATTGCAAAAACAGGAATTTTAGCTATTATAGAAGGAAAAAAGAAGGGTCAGAAAAAACCAAAATGCGTTCTTTTAAGAGCGGATATGGATGCTTTGCCTGTGCAGGAAAAAACTAATCTAAGCTATGCTTCAAAAATTGATGGTAAGATGCATGCATGTGGACATGATGGACATACAGCAGGGCTTTTGGGAGCTGCTTTGATATTAAATGAGCTTAAAGATGAATTTTGTGGCACGATTAAATTTATGTTTCAGCCCGCAGAAGAGGGAAGCGGTGGAGCTAAACCTATGATAGAATCAGGTGTATTGGAAAATCCTTATGTTGATGCGGTTTTTGGTTGTCATTTATGGGGGTCTTTGCTTGAAAATACTGCTCAAATTGTAAGTGGCGAAATGATGGCTGGAACGGATATTTTTGATTTGGAATTTATTGGCAGAGGAGGACATGGAGCTCATCCGCACACTTGTATAGATCCTATAATTATGGCAACGCAATTTGTAAATAATATACAAAGTGTTGTTTCTAGGCGTTTAGCCCCTTATGAAGCAGGGGTGATTACCGTAGGTCAAATTTGTGCAGGAACTACTTATAATGTTATTCCTGCAAATGCTTATTTAAAAGGAACCGTGCGTTTTTTAAATGATAAAACACAAGATATTTTAAAAAGTTCTTTAGAAGAAGTGGCTGCTGCTACAGCAAAATCTAATGGTGGAGATTATAAGCTTAAATATACTAAAGAATTTCCTCCATTGATTAATGATGAAAAAGCTGCTTTGATAGCAAGAAAAGCTTTTACAAAGGTCTTAGGAGAAGAAAATATTATTGTTTCTTCTAAACCTGACATGGGGGCTGAAGATTTTGCTTTTTTAACACGAGAAAGAATGGGGGCTTATGTGTTTGTTGGAATTTCAAAGGATTTAAATCATCCAGCTTTGCACCATAGTTCTACTTTTTGTTGGGATGATGAAAATTTAAAAGTCTTAATGCAGGGTGATGTGATGATGGCTTTAGAATTTTTAAATTTATAAAATAGAATTAAAAATTCACAAAAAATTCACAAAAAAATGAGTAAAATTTAATCTTGATTTTTCTTTAGGATTTGTTATTATGAAAAAGAAAGTTATTTTAATCATTTTAATTGCAATACTTGGAAGTGTTGGGGCTTATTTTATTTTTTTTAATAATGATGAAAAAATCAGCTATTTAACTCAAAAAATACAAAAAAAAGATATATCTCAAACCATAGAGGCAGTAGGAAAGGTATATGCCAGAGATCAAGTCGATGTAGGTGCTCAAGTTAGCGGACAAATTATAAAACTTTATGTTGATGTGGGAACCCATGTAAAGCAAGGTGATTTGATCGCTCAAATTGACAAAGATAAACAACAAAACGATTTAGATATTACAAAAGCTCAGCTTGAAAGCGCTAAGGCTAATTTAGAGAGTAAAAAAGTTGCCCTTGAGATTGCGAATAAGCAATATCAAAGAGAGCAAAAACTTTATGCAGCTAAAGCAAGTTCTCTTGAAAATTTAGAAACTCAAAAAAATAATTATTATACTTTAAAAGCCAATGTTGCAGAGCTTAATGCTCAAGTAGTTCAGCTTGAAATCACTCTTAAAAATGCACAAAAAGATTTAGGTTATACAACCATTACTGCTCCTATGGATGGTGTTGTGATTAATGTAGCTGTAGATGAAGGACAAACAGTTAATGCTAATCAAAATACTCCTACTATAGTCCGTATAGCTAATTTAGATGAAATGGAAGTAAGAATGGAAATAGCAGAGGCTGATGTGAGTAAGATAAAAGTAGGAACAGAGCTTGATTTTTCTTTGCTTAATGATCCTCAAAAAACTTATCATGCTACTATTGCAAGTATAGATCCAGCTGATACTGAAGTGAGTGATTCTAGTACAAGCTCAAGCTCATCAAGTTCGAGTTCTTCAAGCTCAAGCTCATCAAATGCTATTTATTATTACGCAAAATTTTATGTAGCCAATAAAGATGATTTTTTGCGTATTGGTATGAGTATACAAAATGAAATTGTTGTAGCAAGTGCAAAGGCTGTTTTAGCAGTGCCAACTTATGCAATTAAAAGTGATCCAAAAGGCTATTATGTTGAAATTTTAGAAAATCAAAAAGCTGTTAAAAAATATGTCAAACTTGGCATTAAAGATTCTATCAATACTCAAATTTTAGAAGGTGTAAATGAAAATGAAGAATTGATAGTAAGCTCAAGTGCTGATGGCTTAGCTCCTAAAATGAAGTTGAGATTTTAATGATTTTTCTTAAAAATATTTGCAAGAATATAGGCGAAAATGCCATTTTAAAAAATGTAAGTTTAAGTATAGAAAAAGGTGAATTTGTTGCCATTATAGGACAAAGTGGAAGTGGTAAAACTTCACTTTTAAATATCATAGGAACATTAGATACACCAAGTAGTGGAACTTATATTTTTGATGAATATGAAGTCACTAAACTTAATAATGATGAAAAAGCAAGATTAAGGCGTGAAAAAATAGGCTTTATATTTCAAAGATATAATCTTTTAAGCTTGCTTAGTGCTAAAGAAAATGTTTCTTTACCTGCAGTTTATGCGGGAAAAAATTTACAAGAAAGAAGTCAAAATGCTAAAAAACTCTTAAATGATTTAGAATTAGCTCACAAGTTAGATTCTAAGCCCAATGAATTAAGCGGAGGGCAGCAACAACGCGTTTCTATAGCAAGAGCTTTAATCAATGGCGGAGAGCTTATTTTGGCTGATGAGCCAACGGGAGCTTTGGATAGTAAAAGCGGTATTATGGTGCTTGAAATTTTACAAAAACTTAACGCGCAAGGTCATACTATAGTCTTAGTAACTCACGATCCAAAAATTGCAGCACAAGCTAAAAGGGTTATAGAGATTAAAGATGGAGAAATTTTAAGCGATACTAAAAAGGAAAAAGCTCAAGAAAAACTTATTTTAAAAACAATGCCCAAAGAGAAAAAAACACTTACTTTGCTTAAAAATCAAGCCTTTGAATGTTTTAAGATAGCTTATTCTTCCATACTTGCACACAAACTTCGTTCTATTTTAACTATGCTTGGAATCATCATAGGTATTGCTTCTGTAGTTTGTGTTGTAGCTTTAGGATTAGGCTCTCAAGCTAAGGTGCTTGAGTCCATTGCAAGACTTGGGACAAATACTATTGAAATTCGCCCTGGAAAAGGATTTGGGGATTTGCGTTCGGGTAAAACAAGGCTTAATTTTAGTGATTTAGAAACGCTAAGATCCCTAGAATATTTAGAAGCAGTTGATGCTCATTCAAATACTTCAGGTGTGGCAACTTATACCAATATTTCTTTAAGCGCAAGAGCTGAAGGAGTGGGGGTAAATAATTTTGCCATAGAAGGTTTAAGGATAGATGCGGGAAGAATTTTAAATAATGATGATGTAAAAAATAGCACCAATGTTGCTGTGTTGGATTTTAATGCTAAAAAAAATCTTTTTCCTGATGAAAAAAGTGAAAATATTTTAGGTCGTGTAGTGCTTTTTAATTCTCAACCTTTTAAGATCATAGGAGTTTTGCAAAAAGATACAGACAAGCCTATAGAAGACAATGTAGTGCGTCTTTATATACCCTATACAACACTGATGAATAAGCTTACAGGAGATAGAAATTTGCGTGAAATTATAGTTAAGGTTAAAGATGATGTGAGCTCAACTTTGGCTGAAAATGCTATTATAAGAATTTTAGAAATTAAACGCGGACAAAAGGATTTTTTTACTTTTAATTCTGATACCTTTAAGCAAGCTATTACAGCAAATAAACGCACTACAACCATAGTTACAGCTTGTGTGGCTGTGATTGCTTTGATTGTTGGGGGTATAGGAGTGATGAATATCATGCTTGTTTCTGTAAGTGAAAGAACAAGAGAAATAGGCATACGCATGGCTATAGGGGCTAGAAGAGAAGATATTATGATGCAGTTTTTAATCGAAGCGGTTATGATTTGTACTATAGGGGCGATTTTAGGTGTGATTTTATCGATTTTTGTTATTTTTGCTTTTAATACTTTAAGTTCGGATTTTCCTATGATTTTAAATGCCTATTCTGTGCTTTTGGGACTTTTAAGTTCTATGTTTATCGGTGTGGTTTTTGGTTTTTTCCCTGCAAGAAATGCAGCAAATTTAAATCCTATTAGTGCATTATCAAAGGAATAAAATGAAAATAATATTTAGCATTTTTTTAGCATTTTTCTTGAGTGCTTGTGGTGCAAAACTTAGCTTGCCTAAAGAAGTTGATTTAACTCAAGAACAAATGAAAGATTTAAATCTCACTTATGATTGGTATAAATCCTACGATAATGCAAAATTAAATGAATTTCTAAATTTTGTTTTATTGAATAATAGTGATATTAATATTGCTAGAAAAACTTTGTTTTCAGCTTTGGCTAGAGCCGATTTGATTGATTATGATTTATATCCGACTTTAAGTGGAAATTTGGGTTTTGGTGGAGATAAAGATTTAAATTCAGGCAAACAAAGTAAAAATTTCAATAATTCTTTAAATTTAAGCTATGAGCTTGATATTTATGGAAAATTAAGAGATAGTGCAAGTGCGAGTGAATTTAGTGCAAAAGCAAGTGCTTATGATCTTGAAAATTTAAAAATAAGCATGATCAATACAGCTTTAAATGATGTTTTTGAGCTGGCTTATTTTAACGATGTAGATAAATTGCTTCGAGCTTATCTTTCAAATTTAGAACAAATGAAAGAGCTTTATAACTATAAATACAAGCTTGGAAAAATAGAAGAATTAGATCTTTTAAACATAGAACAAAGCTTATTAAGAGCTAAACAAAATTTATTAAGCAATGATCAAAATCGTAATTTACTCATAAAAAATTTACAAGATTTATTGGCAAGGCAAGAAGGTTTTGCTTACATAGAGTATTTTAAAACTTTATCTTTAAATGATTTTAAAACCTTAAGTCCTGATTTTAATATACCTTTAAAAGCTTTAGCGTACCGTGCAGATGTGAGATCTAAACTCAATAGCTTAAAATCAGCCTTTAAGGATTATTCTTCTATACAAAAATCTATTTTGCCTAGTATTTCTTTAGGTGGAGCATTAAGTGGGAGTGATAAAAAAATTGATGATAGTTTTAAATTTGAAATTTTAAGTGGCAATGTTAAGATTTCTTTACCTTTCTTAGATTATGGTAGAGTAAAGCAAAATATCAAAATTTCACAATTTACTTATGAGCAACTTTTAATTTCTTATGAGCAAGCCTTGCAAAGTGCGATGAATGAATTTGCATTGAATTATAAAGATTATCAAAGCGACACCTTGCTTTTGCAAAATTTGCAAAATATTAACATTAAACAAGAGCTTATCACTAAGGCGTATTATGAAAAATATATTTTAGGAAAAAGTGAATTAAAAGATTATTTGGATGCAAACAATGCTTTAAATTCTACCCAGCAAGAATTTTTAAGAGCTAGATTTAATCTTTTAAAAACCATTAATTCTTACTATCAAATCACAGCTTTAAGTTTTAATGATGAAAACTTAGAATTTCCTAAGTATTAAATTTAATAATCGATAATATTTTTTAAATCCCCGAGTAACTTTTTAGCTATCAGCTCATAGCCTTTTATAGTAAGATGTACATCATTGAGCGAAAGCTTTTGTTCTATCCATTTGTTTTTTCCTCCACTATCTTGCATAAACTGATGCATATCAAAAATAAGAGTTTTTTCTTCTTTAGCAACTTCATATAATGCTTTGCGTATGGTAAAAAAATCAGGAGCAAGCTTGTAGTTTTTACCTTGTTTTTGAACTACAGTTGGTGGAGAGATTAGCATGATAACAGCGTTTTTATTGTAAGTTTTTAAAATGTTAATCCATTTTTTTAAATTATTTTTGAATTTTTGTTTTTCAAACCCTTTAAAGAGTGCATCATTAGAACCATAGGCAAGAATAATTAAATCATTGTGTAAAAGCCCTAGTTCTTTTTTTACAACTGTTTGATTCCAAGAGAGCCATAAATCACTTTTGGCACCATTGATTGCAATGGTATCTAAGAAAACATTATTATCTTTATTTGCGATGAAATATCCTCCTAGCTCAGCATCTTTTTGTAAGGCTGAAATTTGCAAAGGAAGATCAAGTTCTAGTTCTTTATAAGACCATTTATTAATTTGTGTAGTTCTTAACTCGTAGCTTTGGTTTTTTGCATCTTTGATGCTAAAAGCATTGGTATTTTGCTTGGCTTTAAATAAAAATCCTATTTTGAAATTTTTTTTATCTAAGGTTGTATCAAGGTTGATTTTTGCACCTTTGATTTTTGCTTTGGCTATTATCCCACCTAGTGGAAAATTATGTCCAGCATTAGCAGGATTTCTTGAGTTTAAAATTTCAAAGTTTTTATAAGAATAAACAAGATTAAGATTTTGTTGATATTTGGGCTGTAGAGGATAGGCAAAACCTATAGAGTTAGAGCGGATTAAATATCCTCTTATGACACGCGGAAAGAAATCAGCCGCCATATGAGAATCTCCATAAATTCTAATTCCTATGTTTTGATTTTTTTCTATTTTTTTTTCTAGATTTTTAAGATCTTTTTTTGATACATAACTTGTTAAAGCAGAGTGATTTTTGTTTTGATTGAGTATGGAATCTATTGTGTCATTTGTATTTAAATTTTGTGCATAAGAGCTAGTAAAAATAATAAAAAACAATAAGATAATTTTAAATTTATTTACTAGCATTTTCTTCCTTAAGTTTTATGTGTTCTAATAAAAGTTTAGACATTTCTCTTGTGCCATTTGGAGTAAAATGAACCCCATCATCTGTTCTTACTTTTATACTTCTATTGTTTTCATCTTTTATATAAGCTGAGTACTCATCATTGACACTAAAAAATAGCTTAGTGTTGATAAAAATTTCTTTATTTTTAAGAATTTCATCGCTGTAAATTTTATTGAGTACTTGTATTTTTTTGTTCAAATCTTCTTTTTTTACAGGAGGGATTTCAAACCAAAAAACTTTGGCTTTATGTTTTTTAGCGATTTTAATGATTTCATCTACACGACTTGTGTAAATATCTATCCAAGAAGGGGAGCCAAAACGATGGTAATTTCCTCCTTTTTTAATATCCCAAGGATCATTAGCACCAAGAAGAACAACAAGATATTTAATATTTGAGTTTTTAACAAAAGCTTCATTGGTTGCTTTTGACCAATCAAAATAGGATTTATAAGAAAGGCCTGTATTTTGTTTACTAAGATCGGTTACCTTAAGATTTAAATTTCTTAAATCTCTATTTAAGGCTATTGCAACACCTTGCATTAAAGAATCTCCGATAAATAAAAACTCATCTCCATTTTGTAGCTCTAATTTGGTATTGTCGATAAAACTAATATTTGCATCTTGGATTAAGGTTAGATTTGTTTCTTTATGAGAAGTGTTTTCATCATTTTCTAAAGTGTTTAGAATTTTATCTATTTTACTTAAGTTTTCATCTGTTGATTTACTTTCTTGATTTGTAGTTTCTTCATTGGTTTGAGGCAAGGGTTCGTTGCTTAAAATTGCACGAATTTGTTCTAATTTAATTTTGAAGTCATTGGCTTCTTTTAAAAGATCATTATGAGGATAGAATGCAAAATGATATTTTTGTTCTATATAAGAGCTAATACTCTGATTCATAACTACAACAACCAAGCCAAGCACTATAATCAAAATGAAGAAAAATCTAACTACACTCATCTAAAAACTCGAATAAATAAAATCAGGAATTCCATCTGGCATAAAAGCAAAAACCAAAAGTAAAATAAAAGCTATGATAAAAGGTTTTAGTAAAAATGGAGTAAGATTTAAAATCTTAATGCAATATTCTTTAAAATTAATAAATAAAGGATAGATCATAAAAAGAACCCCAAAAGCAACCAACATATAAATATCGTTATAAGATGGAATTTGGAAGAAATTATAATAACAAGCTTTAAAATATTCTATTGCATCTTCTAGATTTTTGCTATAATAAAAGAAAATCCAAGTAAAACATACAAATTGAAAGGTTAAAAATCTTCCTAAAGCTGGAATTTTTTGTAAACTAAATTTGCTTAAAGCTAGCAAATGTATAAAAACTATGCCAATGCCATGCAATAAACCCCAAACAATAAAAGCAAGTGTATTGCCATGCCACATACCTGAAAGTATAAAAGCGATGAGTATGTTAACTATAGTGCGTGGCATTCCTTTTCTATTGCCCCCTAAAGGTATGTAGATATAATCTCTTATAAAAGTTGAAAGACTGATATGCCATCTAGCCCAAAAATCTTTTAGGTTTTTTGCAAGATAAGGCATGTTAAAGTTAGGCGGAAGGGTAAAACCTAGCATTAAAGCAAAAGCACAAACTAAGTCAACATATCCGCTAAAATCGCAGTATATTTGAATCGCATAGGCGTAAATTGCGCTTAAAAGTTGTATGAAATTATAAGATTGTGGAAAGTCTAAAATACTTTTAGCATAAATTCCAAGGTAATTGGCTATTAAAACTTTTTTAACTATACCAAAAACAAGTAAGATGATGATTAAATTTGCATGTTTAAATTCGCGTTTTTGATAAGCTTGTTTAAAGAAAAAAGAACTTCGCATAATGGGCCCTGAAAGTAGTGTTGGAAAAAATGATAAGAAGGTTGCTAAATTTAAAAAACTTTCTAAACGGCGTTTTTGATAAACTTCTACAAGATAAGTAATAGAAGTAAAGGTATAAAAACTAATTCCTATTGGTAATACTAAATCAATATTTAAAAATTCTAAACCGAAAAAATTTAATATCTCATCTACACTTCCTTTGATGCTAGGAAAGTATTTAAAAAAACATAAATTTAAAATAATAAAAGCCATACAAGTAGCGAAAATATAACGCTTGCGACGCACAAAAATTAGCAAGGCAAAATAGTGTATAAAAAAGGTATATATAAATAAAACCAAGGCGAAATAAGGATTGATTAAAATATAAATAATATAAGAGAAAATTAAAATTAAAATATTTTGTATTTTGTAATCATTTTTAAAAGTCCAATAAATAGCAAAAAAAGCTATCATTAAAATACTAAATTCTAGAGAAAAATAAGTCATACCTTCAATCCAAAGCGAGATTTGCCCATAGTAGGGCAAAGATTATTTTTTTCTGCTTAATGCAATATTTTTGATGTATTGATCAGCTAAATAAAGTCCATTTCCGTGTTCTCCGATTAACTTAATCTTGTCAACTATACCGCGGAAAAGTGCTTCTTCTTCGTGTTGTTCGCTTACATACCATTGTAAGAAATTAAAAGTAGAATAATCTTTATGTGTTAGCATGTGTTCAACTAAAGTATTGATTGATTTTGTGATAAATTGCTCATGTTCATAGGTTTTTTCAAAAACATCAAGTAAAGATTTGAAATTTTGTTCAGGCTGTTTTACTTCTTGAAGCTCTACATGAGAATCTGTCTCATTAAGATAAGTGATAAGCTTTTTAGCATGATCACTTTCTTCGCTTGCATGTGCAAACAAGAAGGCTCCAGCTCCATCAAGACTGTTTTCATAGCACCAAGAACTCATACTAAGATATAAGTTTGCTGCATACATTTCTTTGTTTATTTGTTCATTGAGTAATTTTACAACTTCTTTAGAAAGCATTCTTATCTCCTTATTAAAATTTAAAATGTTTTATAATGATATATTATTTTTTTAAAAACAAGCTAAATTTTTTGATAGTTAAAAATTATATTTAAGAAAAATACAAAATAAAAAATGTTTCCAAAATGTTTCCAAGTTTTTTTAAACTTCCATTACTTTTTTAAAGTTAAGGAGAAAAAATGAAAAAAATTCTATCTTTAAGTGTGGCAAGTCTTGCACTTTGTGGTGCTTTAAATGCAGCAGATTTAAAAATCGCAGGTTCATCGACTGTGTATCCTTTTACTTCTTTTGTAGCTGAAGAATATGCTTCGATTAAAAATACAAAAACTCCTATAGTAGAGAGCTTGGGAACAGGGGGTGGATTTAAGGTATTTTGTGAAGGAACTACTGATATTTCTAATGCTTCAAGACCTATGAAATTAAGCGAATTTGAAACTTGCAAAAAAGCAGGGGTAACTGATATAGTAGGGATTATGATAGGTTATGATGGTATAGTTTTAGCTCAAAATAAAACCAATGCTCCATTAAATATCACAAAAAAAGAACTTTTCTTAGCATTAGCAAAAGAAATTCCACAAAATGGAAAACTTATACCAAATCCTTATACAAACTGGAATCAAATCAATAAAAATTTACCAAATCGTAAAATTAGTGTTTATGGTCCACCATCAAGTTCAGGAACAAGAGATACTATAGAAGAGCTTGTAATGAGTGATGTGTCTAAAAAAATTCCTGAGTATAAAGGCGAGTATAAAACCATACGCCAAGATGGTGCTTATATCCCAAGTGGCGAAAATGACAATCTAATCGTTTCAAAACTTACTATTGATAAAGATGCTTTTGGAATTTTTGGTTATAGCTTTTTGGTGAGCAATTCAGACAAAATCAATGCTGCTAATATCGATGGTGTTACGCCAAGCGAAGAAAGCATCGCAGATGAAAAATACGAACTTGCAAGAAGTTTGTTTATTTATATCAATGCTAAGAAAAATCCAAAAGAAGCCTTTGAATTTGCAAAAATTTATATGAGTGATGATTTGGCAAAAAGTGGTGGAGAGCTTGAAAAAATAGGACTTGTTCCTTTAAGTGATGATAAATTAAAAGCTTCTCAAAAACATGTAGAAGATAGAAAAATTTTAAATGATGAGCTTGTAAAAGCTGGAAAAGTTTTTTAAGGAAAAACTTTGCTAAAAGAAAAAATAATCAAATTTGCACTTTTTTTATGTGCTTTTGTAAGCGTGATAGTAAGCTTTGCTATCATGCTTACAATTTTAATTGAAGCTTTAAAATTCTTTCAAAAAGAAAGTGTTGTTACCTTTTTATTCTCAAGTCAGTGGGCAGCTGATGCAGCTTTTATGAATGCAGATGGCGCGAGCAAACAAGGTGTTTTTGGAGCACTATCGCTTTTTTGGGGAACTTTTTATATTTCATTGATTGCTATGCTAACGGCTTTACCTTTAGGGGTTATGTGTGCTATATATTTAGGTGTTTTTGCTGGCAAAAAATCTAAAAATTACTTAAAACCTATTTTAGAAATCATTGCAGGGATTCCTACTGTTGTTTTTGGATTTTTTGCGGCTATAGTTGTAGCGCCTTTTATAGTGTGGTTTTTTTCTTTATTTGGCATACAAGCAAGTTTTCAAAGTGCTTTAGGCGCAGGTTTTATCATGGGGATCATGATAGTACCTATAGTGGCTTCTTTATCTCAAGATTGCATTGAAGCAGTAAGCGAGAAAAGGATTAATGGCGCTTATGCTTTAGGTATGACAAAAAAAGAAGTGGTTTTTGCTGTGATTTTACCTGAGGCTATTCCTGGTATAGTTGCAGCTTGTCTTTTAGGACTTTCAAGAGCCTTAGGCGAAACTATGATAGTGGTGATGGCAGCTTCTTTGCGTCCAAATTTAACTTTAAATTTTTTAGAAGATATGACAACGGTAACGGTAAAAATCGTAGAAGCTTTAAGTGGAGATCAAGCTTTTGATAGTTCTTTGGCTTTAAGTGCTTTTTCTTTAGGTTTGGTGCTTTTTGTCATCACTTTAATCATCAATATGTTTAGCGTTTATCTTATCAATCGCTTTCACAAAAGGAAAAATTTATGAAAAAACTTTTTAAAAAAAGACAAAAAGCTTCAAAGTCTTTTAAAAGACTTTGTAAAATGGGGCTTTATATTAATTTAATTTTTCTTTGTATCTTTTTAGGAAGTGTGGCTTATCTTGGATTTCCTGCTTTTAAGCAAACCTATATTTTTGTAGAGGCTAATAGAAATTCTCCTTCTTATGATCTTTTATCTCGCGCAGAACAAAGAAAAATAAGAACAGGACAAATCGCTGAAAAATCTTGGCTTTTGGTAAATTCAGAAGTAGATCAATATATGAAGCAAAAATATAATCGCCTTAGTGAAAAACAAAGAACTTTAGTCGATGATCTTGTGCAAAAAGGCGAGATAGAGCTTAAATTTAATAGCAATTTCTTTTTAAATGGGGACTCAAAATCTCCTGAAAATTCAGGAATTTTATCTTCAGTTATAGGGACTTTGCTTGTTATGCTTGTTTGTATGGTTGTGAGTGTTCCTATAGGCGTTGCAGCGGCAATTTACTTAGAAGAATTTGCACCACAAAATATCCTTACACATTTTATAGAAGTGTGTATTAACAACCTTGCAAGTATTCCTAGTATCTTGTTTGGACTTTTAGGACTTGGAGTGTTTATCAATCTTTTTGGAATGCCTCGTTCAAGTGCTTTAGTGGGTGGGCTTACTTTGGCGATCATGAGTTTGCCTATTATCATTGTTTCAACCAAAGCGGCCTTAAAAAGTGTGGATATCAATATGAAAAATGCTGCTTATGCCTTAGGTATGACAAAGGTTCAAATGGTAAAAGGTATTATGTTACCTTTGGCTATGCCTATGATTTTAACAGGTTCTATTTTGACTTTAGCAGGGGCTATAGGCGAGACTGCGCCTTTGATGATTATCGGTATGATAGCCTTTATCCCTGATGTAGCAAGTTCGATTTTTGATCCAACTAGCGTTTTACCTGCTCAAATTTACTCATGGTCGGCTATGCCAGAGCGTGCATTTTTAGAAAGAACCGCAGCGGGTATTATTGTGCTTTTAGGACTTTTAGTCGTGTTAAATCTTAGTGCGATATTATTAAGAAAATATTTTCAAGGAAAATTAAAGTGATAGCAAAAACAACAAATTTAAATTTATTTTATGGAAAAAAACAAGCTTTGTTTGATATCAATATGCAAATAGAACAAAACAAAATTACTGCACTCATCGGTGCTTCTGGATGTGGTAAATCCACTTTTTTGCGTTGTTTTAACAGAATGAATGATAAAATCGCAAAAATCGATGGTTTAGTGGAAATTGAAGGAAAAGATGTTAAAAATCAAGATGTAGTAGCTTTGCGTAAAAATGTAGGCATGGTTTTTCAACAACCTAATGTTTTCGTAAAAAGCATTTATGAAAATATCTCTTATGCACCAAAACTTCATGGTATGATTAAAAACAAAGATGAAGAAGAAGCTTTAGTGGTGGATTGTTTACAAAAAGTAGGGCTTTTTGAAGAGGTTAAAGATAAATTAAAGCAAAATGCCCTAGCTCTTTCAGGCGGACAACAACAACGCCTTTGTATCGCAAGAGCTTTAGCAATAAAACCTAAGCTCTTGCTTTTAGATGAGCCAACTTCCGCGCTTGATCCTATTAGCTCAGGTGTTATAGAAGAGCTTTTAAAAGAATTAAGCCATAATCTTTCTATGATCATGGTTACGCATAATATGCAACAAGGCAAACGCGTAGCTGATTATACAGCATTTTTTCATCTAGGCGAGCTTATAGAATTTGGTGAAAGTAAAGAATTTTTTGAAAATCCAAAACAAGAAAAAACCAAGGCTTACTTAAGCGGTGCTTTCGGGTGAGATTTATTTTTTGGAAATTTGATGATATAATTAATTAAAAATTTCCAAAAAAAGGTTTAATATGATTATAAACCAAATTTATTCTATAGATTCTTGTGATGATGTAGAATTAAATATCAAAAGGGAAAGTAAATTAGAATTTAGATTAACTTATGATGATAGTAAAGAAATAGAAGCTATAATCTGCATTATTCCAGGCGGTGCTGAAGATATGAATAGTTATATTTATATTGATGATTATTTGACTAGAAATTATAAAGTCGCTGTTATTAATATTAACTATCATTGCATAGGAAATAGACCTCATTTGGGTTCCAGTTTTTATTTGGATGATATAGATAAATTCATTTTAGATACTAGTTTAAAGGCTATAAATTTAAAATGTATAAATGTTTATGATATAAATTCTTATGAAAATCTAAATAATGCTTTTATAAGAATAGATCAAGAAATTCAAAAATTAAAATTAAATCAACAATTACATCAAAACTATAAGTTAAAAACACATGTAAGTTTTTTACCATTTAAAAATGAATATCAAAATTTTGGTATAATGCAAGCTATGGATATTTTAAATGCTATTTTTTATATAAAAGAAAATTCTCCATTTAAACTAATGGGGGGGGGTATTAGAACGATTTTGTTTGGAAATTCATATGGCGGATATTTAGCAAATTTATGTGCAAAAATAGCTCCTTGGAGTATTGATTTTATATTAGATAATTCTTCTTTTGTTAATTTGTTTGGAAATATTTTTAGACTTATAGGTTTTGGAAAAGAAATCGATTTTACTAGATATCATGGAACATATGATGATACTTTATTTAAAAATATATTTTTATATTTAAGTGATAAAACTTATTGGAATAATAATAAATTTTCAAAAAATTATTTTTCAAATGCTAGAAAAATCATAAGAGAACCATTAAACAAAGAACATCTAATAATACAAAGCTTATACCCAAATCCAAAATATATTTTATATCATAGTATTTTTGATGAAAGATCTCCTTTTAAAAATAAGGAAAATTTTGTACATATTTTAAAAGAATTAAATTTTAAAGTAGAATTTTTTGCTATTTCACAAGTTGATAATAAGTTTATTAAAAATTTAAATCATGGAATGGGATTGAGCACAAAATTATTTTTTAAAAAACATTTATTGCAAATATTAAAAGAACCTTTGCAAGATAAAATTTGCAAGAAGGAAGTCTCATATAAATGTGATGAGCTAGTGTATACTTTCAAAGAAGAAAATCATCAAATTATTTTAAATATAACAAATTGAGTATATTAAATATTTATATTTAAAAAAGTAATTTTTAAGTAGAATTGTTTTTTAAAAGAAATATTTAAAAAAAGAGATAAGATAATATCATGGCAAAAAAACAACTCTCCTTAACAAGACTTAGTTTTCCTATATTTTGGGATTTGCTTTCTAAGTATTTAACCGTGATTATCAATACTGCTATGGTGTCGCATTATTCTAATTTTCTTGTGGGTGCTATGGGAGCTGGAAATCAAATTTTAGATCTTTTTATCACTATTTTTTCATTTTTAAGCGTGGGTTGTAGCGTGGTGATCGCACAAGCAATCGGTGCAAAAGATCATGTTTTAGCAAGAAAAGTGATCCATCAAAGTTTGTTTTTAAATGCACTTTTAGGCTTTGTATGCGGTGTGCTTATTTTATGGCACGGGGAGTATTTGCTTTATCTTTTAAAAATCCCACAAGAATTGCTCAAAGATAGCGAAATTTACTTACATATGCTTGCAATTTGTTTGTTTTTTGATGCCATAGGTATTGTTTTAGCGGCTATTGTAAGGGTTTATAATATGGCTTATTGGGTCATGCTTATAGGCTTTTTGATGGATATAGTGGTGATTTGTGGAAATTATTATGTTTTGCATCATACAAAATCAGAACTTTTTGGAGTAGGGCTTAGCAATATTTTTGCTCGTATTGTTGCTATAGTGGCTTTACTTGTGATACTTTTTTATAAACTTAAAATTCATCTTAAAATCAAAGAAATGATAAAACTTGAAAAAGAGGTATTAAAAAAGGTTTTAAATATAGGTGGATTTTCAGCAGGGGAAAATCTTTTGTGGATAGTCCAATACACTATAGCTTTTGCTTTTGTAGCAAGTTTAGGCGAGGCGAGTTTGAGTGTGCAAACGATTTATTTTCAAATTTCAATGCTTATCATGCTTATAGGACAAGCTACGAGCATAGCTAATGAAATCATAGTAGGTAAATTAGTCGGTGCTAGATATGAAAATATAGCCTATAAACACGCTTGGCGTGCTTTATATTTTAGTGTAATAGCGAGTGCTTTAGTGGCACTTTTGAACTATCTTTGTCAAGATTTTACTATGCAAATTTTAGGGCTTAAAGAAGAGTTAAAAAATTTAATGATACCTTTATTTGCTCTTTCAATCTTTCTTGAAATTTCACGAACTTTTAATATAGTTATGGTAAATTCCTTGCGCGCAAGTGGCGATGCTAAGTTTCCATTTTTTAGCGGACTTGTTTTTGTGATGGGGGTATCTTTACCTGTGGGTTATGTGCTTTGTTTTCATTTTAATCTTGGAATTTTAGGGGTTTGGATAGGATTTTGTGCGGATGAATTTTTGCGTGGAATGGTAAATTCATACAGATGGAAAAGTAAAAAATGGCAAGGCAAAGCTCTAGTTTAAAATCATTTATTTATAAAGATGAGTGCTATTTTTATTCTAAAAAACGCATAAAAACTTTAAGATTAAGGCTCAATGAAAGGGGTGAATTTGTTCTTAGCATTCCTTATTTTTGCACCTTTAAAAGTGTTTATGAGTTTTTAGATAAATCAAGTTCTTGGATGAATGAGGCAAAAAAAAGATTTGAAAAAAAAGCCTTAAAGGATGATGAGTTAATTTTTTTAGCTAAAAAATATAAAATTATTTTTGATGAAAATGTCAAAAAAGCTTATTTTGATAAAGATAAAATAATTTGTCAAAATAAAGCAAAATTAGATTTATTTTTAAGACAAAATGCTAAAAAGATTTTTACTTTTTATCTTAAAAAATGGAGTAAAAAAACAGGTTTATTTTACACGCATTTAAGCATTAAAAATATGAAAACGCGTTGGGGTTCATGTAATCACAATAAAGCTTATGTTAATTTAAATTTAAAACTCATTCAAAAGAGTTTAAATGCTATTGAATATGTGGTTTTGCATGAAATATGCCACTTAAAATTCCCCAATCACAGCAAAGAATTTTACGATTTTATTGAGTATTTTATGAGTGATTTTAGGCAAAGAGAGAAAGAATTTTTAAGTTAAAAATGTTATATTTATAGTTTATTTTTCAAAAAAGGCATAATATGACTTTGGATTTTGATTTTATTTATAATGCGGATAATGATATTTTTGAATATTTATTGCGTTTTTATGCGAAAAATTACAATTATATCCTTAGTAAAGAAGAAAATACTTATCATTTTTCTATCGATGCAGATGAAGAAAATTTAAAGACTTTTTGCGATTCTTTGAATTTCATGAGTCATAGCGTTTTTTTGAAAAAATTTGATGTAAAAGCGGGGCATGGTTTTAGCCCTTGTATACCAGAAGATAAAGAATTTTCGAAATTTTCTTATATTACGCATTTAAATTCTAATGCTTATCAAGAAAAAAAACTTTTAAACAAAAATGAATGGGGTGTGTTTTGTGAGTGTGAATTTTCAAGCAATTTATCAGAATTTGAAAAAATCAATGAAGAAAATTTCAATACTTTTTTAAAACTTGCCTTTGATTTGTTAAGTCAAGAAAAAAAGATTTATTTAAAAGATAAAAATGGCATTTATGAATTTTCTTTGTTTAAGAACGAATTTATAGGAGATTTTTTACTTCCTTGTGATATTAAGGCTATAAATTCAGTTTTTGTTTGTTCAAATGAAAATTTAAAACTTCTTGCAAGTTTGGAAAAACCTTTGATGAAGCTAAGGCTTAATGCTATGTTTAGAAAAAATCACAATCTTGATTTTAATGATTTTAAAATCAGACTTGCTAGGGATTTGTTTTGTTTTGCTTTAGGTTTGAAACTTTTTGAAAATGAATATAAATTTTTAAGTGTAAAAAAGATAGAAGAATATCAAAAAGATTTTTATATCAGTGCTTTAGATGAGCAAGTGGTGGTTTTAGAGGGTTTTGAATTTATCAATGCTAAGGCAAGAGAGCTTATTTTTTCTAAAGAAGATAAAAATATGGCAAGAATTTCTTATCTTATAAGCCGTTATAAAGAAAAGGTTTTTATTTTAGAGCTTAGCAAGGATTATGAAGATATTTTACTTATCAACAAAGAGCTTAATTTACTTAAACTTTGCTTACCAAAACACAGCAAAGAACTTTATGAAGAGATTAAAAAAGATGAAATTGGAGCAAGGCTTTTAGAAAATTTTAGCAAGGAATTTCCTCTTTTAGATGAAAGTTTTGAACTTCAAAATAATTTTTATTCCTTGCTTGGCTTAGTAGGCAGAGTGCTAAATTTAGGTAAAAATTTACAAGAGAGTGCTAGCGAGCTTTTAAAAATCGCTGATGAGTCAAAAATGCCTCGTGGAGTAAAGATTGATTATCGTTTGAAAGAAGATAAAAGTTTTGATTATACAAGAACTTTAAGATCTACTATGAGTTTTATGTTAGCAGGTGTAGATAGTGCTAATATCGCTTATGGAGCGGTTGAGAGTTTGGCTTATTTCTTGCGTGATACTTATGATGAATTAAGAGAGAAAAAGCAAAGTGACTTAGCGCTTATAAGTGGCTCTTTGTTTGAACATAAATCTTTACTTAAAAATACTTTAAAACATCTTAAAAATTGTCAGTTAAGCGATGTGCCACTTAGGATATAAGATCAAAATTTCAGGTCTAGTTCAAGGGGTGGGTTTTCGCCCCTTAGTTTATGAACTAGCTTTGAAATCAAAGCTTTTTGGAGAGGTAAGAAATGATGGTTTTGGGGTAGAAATTATTCTTGCTTGCACTCAAAAAGAATGTCAAAATTTCATAGAAAATTTAAAAAATCATCTCCCGCCTTTAGCAAGAATAGATCAGCTTATAATCACGCAAATTTCTATTTCAAACTATGAAAATTTTAGCATCACTCCTTCTTTAGAGAATGCAAAAAGCACGCCTATGTTAAGTGATTTTGCACTTTGTAAGGAGTGTAAAAAAGAATTTTTTGATGAAAAAAATCCACGCTTTTTGTATCCCTTTATCACTTGCACACATTGTGGGCCACGCTTTAGTATTATAAAAAGTCTTCCTTATGATAGAACCCATACTTCCATGCAAGAATTATTGATGTGTGAGTTTTGTAAAAGCGAATACGAAGATCCTAAAAATAGGCGTTTTCATGCCCAGCCCATCAGTTGTCCTAAGTGTAAAATCAATGTTTTTCTTAAAAATCCAAAGGGTGAAATTTTAGCCAAAGATCAAGAAGCTTTTATACAAAGTGCGAAGTTTTTAAAGGAAGGTAAAATTTTAGCCATTAAAGGCATGGGCGGTTTTCATCTCATGTGTGATGCGTTTAATGAAGAAGCTTTAAAAACTCTAAGACTTAGAAAAAATCGCCCCAAAAAACCCTTTGCTTTGATGTGTAAAGATTTACAAAGTGCTAAAGAACTTGCCT
The DNA here is from genome assembly GCF_001457695.1 of Campylobacter jejuni. NCBI lineage: Bacteria > Pseudomonadati > Campylobacterota > Epsilonproteobacteria > Campylobacterales > Campylobacteraceae > Campylobacter > Campylobacter jejuni. The sequence continues at coordinate 572,088 of NZ_LN831025.1, forward strand.
TTATAGATGAAAAAGAAGAAGCTTTACTTGGTGGGGTTTTGGCTCCTATTGTGATTTTAAAGGCAAAAAAAGCCTTTTCTTTAATCGCTCCTGATGTAGATAAAATCGGCATTATGCTAGCTTATACGCCTTTACATCTTTTGCTTTTTGAGTATTTTAAAGGAAGCCTTGTAGCAACAAGTGCGAATTTAAGCGGAGAAAGTATCATTAAAGATGAGTTTAATTTGCGTCAAAAACTTGATAAAGTTTTTGATTTTTATTTGGATTATGATAGGGAAATTATCAATGCAAGTGATGATAGCATCGCTCAAGTGGTAAATGGCAAAACTATGTTTTTGCGTACTTCAAGGGGTTTAAATCCCTTTTATTTGGAAAGAAATTTTAATAAAAAAGGCACTTTTTTAGCTTTGGGTGCGGAACTTAAAAATGAATTTGTGATTTTTTATGAAAATAAACTTTTAATTTCTCCTTATATAGGGGATTTGAAAAGTCTTGATGTGCATGAGAGATTTTTTAAACTTTTAGAATTTTTTAAACAAAATTATGATTTGAAATTTGATGCGATTTTGTGCGATAAACACCCGCATTTTAGCTATGCAAAAGAATTTGAAGAAAGGATTAAAATTTCTCATCATTATGCGCATTTTTGTGCGGCTTATTTTGAATACGAAGAAAATTTTGCAAAAGATGAAAAGGCTTTAGCTTTTATTTGTGATGGAACAGGTTATGGCGAAGATGGCAAAATTTGGGGTGGAGAAGTTTTTGTAGGAAATTTAAAAGAATATGAAAGAATTGCACATTTTGAAAATTTCACTCTTATAAATAGTGATATTAAAAATATACAAAATTTGGCTCTAAGTCTTATTTTTCATTATGATTTAGAAGATAAGGCTAAGGAGTTTTTAGCAAAAATTCCAAAAATCAAACTTGAAAATCTTAAAAAAATTTATTCTCAATCTAACTTACAAACAAGCTCTTTAGGACGCATTATCGATGCTTTTGGAAGTATTGTTTTTAACTTAGAAAAAAGTTCTTATGAAGCCCAAGTTGGCTTAATGTGTGAAGCTTTTTATGATAAAAATCTTGATTTTTCTTATAAGCTTTTTATAGAAAAAGGGCAGGCTAATTTTAAAAATTTAATCCTAGGGGCTTTACAAGATGAAAAAACTAAGGCAATTACAGGTATGTTTAATGCCTTAGCAAATTTTATCATAGATTTTAGCAAAGATTATGATTTAAAAGTGCTTTTAAGTGGAGGAGTTTTTCAAAACAAAACCTTGCTTGAAATTTTAAAAGCTAAAAATTTTGATTTTTTTGTACCTTTAAAATATCCTTGCAATGATAGCTCCATAGCCTTAGGACAAATGGTACATTTTTTAAATTTAGAAAAATAAAGCAAATATTCTAAAAACTCATAATTTTTTAATGCTTTTAAGGTTAAAATGAAACAAAAAATATAAAGGAAAGAAAATGTGTAAAGATTGCGGCTGTTCTATAAATTCAAGCCATACGCATGATCATCATCATGATCACCACCATGAAAATCCAAGCTTAAAAGAAAGTAAAACCATAGAAGTGATTTCTAAAATTTTAAGCAAAAATGATGAAGAAGCTAAGCACAATAGGGCACATTTTAATGAAACCAACACGCTTTGTATCAATTTAATGAGTTCTCCAGGTAGTGGAAAAACTACGCTTTTAGAAAGCACGATCAAGGCTTTGAAAAATGAGCTTAAAATCGCTGTGATTGAAGGGGATTTGGAAACCAATAATGACGCTATAAGAGTAAAAAATGCTGGAGCTTTAGCGTATCAAATCACTACAGGGCAAAGCTGTCATTTGGACGCTTTTATGGTGCATGAGGCTTTGCATCATTTAGCCATTGATGATGTGGATTTGCTTTTTATAGAAAATGTTGGAAATTTAGTCTGTCCTGCAAGTTATGATTTAGGAGAGCATTTAAATGTGGTTTTGCTTTCGGTAACTGAAGGAAGTGATAAACCGCAAAAATACCCTGTGATGTTTAAAAAGGCTGATATAGTTTTAATCACAAAGGCAGATTTAGCTCATCATTTTGATTTTGATGTTAAAGAGGCGACTAGGTTGATTAAAGAATTAAATCCTAGAGCAGATATTATCACCCTTGATGCAAAAAATGACACCAATATGGAGCTTTGGTATAAGGTGCTTAAACTTAAAAAGGAGCTTTTTTAATGTGTTTGTCTATACCTTCTGAAATTTTAGAAATCGATGAGTTAAACAATGCTTTAGTGCAAACTTTAGGCGTGAAAAGAAAAGTTAATTTGGATTTTATTGATGAGCCTTTAAAACAAGGCGATTATGTCTTAATCCATGTAGGCGTTGCCATGGAAAAAATCGACAAAGAAGCTGCACTAGAAAGCATTAAAACCTATCAAGAAATAGTAGAAAAAATGAATAGTGGAGAGATAAAAAGTGATGAGGGGGATTTAGGTTTAAATGAATTTCATCGATGAATTTAGAGATAAAAAAAGCATTTTAGCTTTAAAAAAACTCATAGAACAAGAACTTAAAAATCCTATCAACATCATGGAAATTTGCGGTGGGCATACGCATAGTATTATGAAATATGCCCTGCCTTCTATTTTGCCAAAGGAAATTAACTTTATCCATGGGCCAGGATGTCCTGTTTGTGTTATGCCAAGAGTTCGCATTGATACAGCTATTAAGCTAGCCTCCATGAAAGATACGATTTTTTGTACCTTAGGGGATCTTTTAAGGGTGCCTGGAAGTGAAATTTCTTTACTGGATTTAAGAGCTAAAGGGGCTGATGTTAGAGCGCTTTATTCTCCGCTTGAAGTTTTGGAAATCGCTAAGCAAAATTTAAACAAAAATATCATCTTTTTTGCTATAGGTTTTGAAACCACTACGCCTATGAGTGCTTTACTTCTTCAAAAGCTTATAGAAGAAAAAATAAATAATGTCTTTTTTCATATCAATCATATCACGGTTCCAGCACCTGTGGAAGCGATCATGAATGATGAAAATGTAAAAATCAATGCTTTTTTAGGCCCTTCTCATGTGAGTGTGATAACAGGTTATGGTATTTATGAGCCTTTAGCAGCAAAGTTTAAAACCCCTATAGCGGTGAGTGGTTTTGAGCCAGTTGATATTTTAGAAAGTGTGTTAAATATCATAAAACAAAGCAATGAAGGCACTTTTAAAGTGTATAATCAATACAAAAGAGCCGTAAGCAAAGAAGGCAATGTTAAAGCACAAAATTTAGTAAAAAAATACTTTAGGGTGTGTGATTTTGAATTTCGTGGCTTAGGACTTATTAAAGATGGAGGCTTGGAGTTAAAAGAAGAATTTAGCGCTTACGATGCGAGTAAAAAATTTGATTGTGCGGTGCAAAGTAAAAATGAAAGCAAAGCCTGTATTTGTGGGCAAATTTTAAGAGGTTTGGCCAAGCCTTATGATTGTAAAGTTTTTGGTAAGGCTTGTACGCCAAGAAGTCCTATAGGAAGTTGTATGGTTTCTGGAGAGGGTGCTTGTGCGGCGTATTATAAATACTCAAAGGTGAATGCATGAAAAATATTTCCTTAGCCCACGGAGGTGGCGGAGAAGAGATGAACGAGCTTTTAACTAAGCTTTTTAAGATCTTTGATAATGAAATTTTAAACGCAAATAATGATGCAGCGATTTTGGGAAATTTGGCTTTAAGCACGGATTCTTTTGTTTTAAGTCCGATTTTTTTAGATGAAGAGGTCAATATAGGCAAACTTTGTGTTTGTGGTTCTATTAACGATGTTTTGATGGTGGGTGCTAAGCCAAAATATCTAAGTTTAGGGCTTATCTTAGAAGAAGGTTTTGAGTTAGAAAAATTAGAACGCATTTTAAAAAGCATTAAAGAAGAATGTGAAAAATGCGGAGTTATGTTAGTTTGTGGCGATACTAAAGTCGTTCCTAAGGGTAAGGCAGATGAAATTTATATCAACACTACAGCCTTAGGTGAAATTATTTCTAAAAAAGAAAGTAAAAATATCAAAGCAGGGCTTAGCATACTTCTTTCAGGCGATATAGGAAGGCATGGAGCTAGTGTTTTAATCAAAAGAAATGAGTTAGAAGCTGATATTAAAAGTGATTGTAAGGCTTTGGATAAAGAGGTTTTAGAGCTTTTAGAAAAAGATATAAAGGTTGTAGCTATGAGAGATGCTACTCGTGGGGGACTTAGTGCGGTTTTAAATGAGTGGGCAAAGCAAAGTGGAAATGATCTTTTGATCTTTGAAGAAAAAATCATCATTCAAGATGAGGTTTTAGGACTTTGTGAGCTTTTTGGTTATGAAGCTTATGAACTTGCAAATGAAGGCACTTTTATACTTTGTGTGGAAAAAGAAGATGAGTTAAAAGCCTTAGAAATTCTAAAAAAATACAATGTAAATGCGAGTATTATAGGAGAAGTTTTAGAAGAGAAAAAAGCACGCGTGATCTTACAAAACGCTTATGGGGCAAAACGCTTTTTAGAAAGCCCTAAAGGCGAACTTTTACCAAGAATTTGCTAATGCACGAATTAAGTATAGTAGAATCTTTAATCGAACTTTGTGAAGAAAATGCCTTAAACAATAAGGCTTGCAATGTACAAGAAATTTATGTAAAAATTGGGCGTTTAAGCGGTATAGAAGTGGATCTTTTTAAGCGTTGTTTTGAAACTTTTAAAGAAAACTCAAATATTTGTAAAAATGCTAAACTTTTTATAGAACTTGCCCCACTTGAAATTTTATGTTTAAAATGCGATCAAACAAGTATTTTAGAAGAAAATGTTTTTAAGTGTCCTAAATGTCAAAGTATAGAATATAAAATCACACAAGGTGAGGACTTACATCTTATGCGACTTGTGATGGAGTGAAAGTAAAATCAATAAATGATTTTACTTTCTGCTTTCAAATGCTTTGATAATATCTGCTTTATATTGATAAATATCTTCTAATTTTTCTATATTATAACTTGCTCCATCCGGAAAACTAATAGATTTTTTGCTTGTATTAAAATATAATCTACATATCCACTTAGTAACTTTGCCTTGATATAAAATACTAAAATAGCTTAAAGTATCTTTGTAACTTACATCTTCAAGATTGGCGCTGACACTAGCAAGAATTGATTTTACTATATAGAAACCTTGTAATTCTTCTTCTGTTGTGACAATATCTTTACTTTCATCAATTTGCTCATCATTTTCATCATCGTTTATGTTTTGAAGATTGTTTTTAATACTTGTGATTTTTTCATAAGCTAAATCATTAATAATTTCTTTAAAAGATTTTTTAATGTAATTTTTGAATTCTTCTAAAACAGCACTAGTCATTCTTTTTTCTGTCATTTGTTTAGCAAAAAAACTTGTAAATTCATCGCTTGGATTTTCTATTTCACTTTTAAAAATTTCTTGTATACTTCGGTAATATTTTTTCTCCATAGCAATGCTTAGAATTTCATCTAAGTTTAAGTCAGTGCAAATAAAACGTTTTAGATCTTTAATATCTCTAGGTTTAAGTTTTTCAAGATTAACAACTAAAAATGGTATTTTATCCATAAGATTTTGTTGTTCAATATCTGTAAAAAATCTATATTCAATACCATTGGTAAGAATGGCAAATTTAATACTAGGATTAGTGTTAAAATATCTTACAAGCTGATTGTTATGATTATCTAAATTTTCAGTATGATTTTTAGCTTCAATTAAAATAAAAGGTTTTGAATCTTTGAAAATAGCATAATCCACTTTTTCGCCTTTTTTAGTTCCTATATCTGCTGTATATTCTGGCACAACAATACTAGGGTTAAAAACATCATAACCCAATGTTTTTAAAAAGGGCATTATAAAAGTCATTTTTGTAGCTTCTTCAGTATTGACAAGTGTTTTGCGTTCAGCTATTGTTTCAACGATAGCATTTATATTGATTTTCAAAATCCATTTTCATTCCTTTTGTTTTTATTAAAAGTATTATAGCAACATTTTTTAGTTTTATAATAAAAAAAGTGATTTTAATTTTTATAATTTTACTATTTAGCTTTTCAAAATCCTTGCAAGTTTAAGCAAATTTGAAATCAAAAATTCTTTTTTTACGAGCTTAGAATTGGTTTTAAGCTCGTATTCGCTTTTAAGCAAAAGAGTGAAAATTTCTTTATATTGTTCGATTTTTAAACTAAAGGCTTGAGAGCTTAAATTTTGTCCCACTTGAGGAGGTGGAGTATAGCCTAAAAGATCTTTAAAATCAATTTTACCATTGACTTTAGCATAAAGTGCGATTTTAAACAAACGATAAAAAGAATTATACAAAGAGTTGATTAAAGCAATTTCATTAAAATTATCTAAAATTTTTTCAAGTTCGCTTTTAAAGTCTTGTTTTTTTAAAATTTTCTCAAAAAAGCTTTCAAAACTTCCTGTATTCAAACTATAGCAGTATTGTTCTATGGTTTTTTCATCTACTCTTAAACCACTAAATTTATTAAGCTCACTCGCAGCAAGATATAAGTTTTCATCAAAACTTGTAAAAAGAGTAAATAAAGCATTTTGAGTGATTCCAACCCCTAGTTGTTTTGCTTTTATGCTTAAAAGCTCCACGCCTTCTTTAGCTCCGTTAGCTTTAAAAAATCTTACAAAATGAGGAGAGAAAATTTTTTCTATATCGCTTTGTTTAGAACTTTCATCATAAAGCTCTAAAAGAAAGAAATTGTCCGTATTGTTTTTACAAAGTTCGACTAAAATTTTAAGATCTTTTGTTGGAATTTTTTTAGAAGTTTTGATTTCTAGTAATTTTTTTTCGCTAAAAAGCGATCCTGCACTTAAAAAATCACTCGCACGAGTGAAGTTGTATTCTTCAAAAAAAAGTTTTAAAGTTTCATCGGGCTTATATTTTTCTTTTATAAATTCAGCATAAAGTTCGCTTTGAAAATTATCTGCTCCATAAAGAAAGAAAAAATTAGGTATTGAATCTTTAGAAAGTAGGGTTTGAAGCTCTTTTCTATACATTTTCTTCCTTTATAAGTCTTTGGGTGATTTTAGCATAAATTTTTGCCATAACTATATCCGCTTCCATGATTTGTACTTCAACATTTTCTAGCAAATTTACACGCGTATCATAAAGGATTATATCCGCTCCTTTGATTTCATCATCTAGTTTGGCTATGCAAACTCCATCATTTTGGACAACTAAAGCTTTAAATTTTTTGCCTATATTTTTAGCTGCCCATCTAGCAAATTTTCTATCCATAAAATCAAAAGCAACCTTATCCGCCTCTCTTTCAAGTGTGCTAAGATTCTCACAAGTGCTTTCTATGTTTAAAAGCAGATAGTTAAAAAGTTTTTCATCGTTTTTTTGCTTGGCTTTTAAAAGTCTGTGCAAAATAAGATCAGAATACCTTCTTATAGGGCTTGTAAAATGTGAGTATTTATCAAAACCTAAGCCAAAATGTCCCGCATTGACGCTAGAATATTCCGCTTTTTTTTGTGCTTTGATGATGAGTTTATCTACTTCTGCTCTTAAATTTAACTCATCGGCTAAAGCTTGTATGTCGCGTATGAGCTCAGGAAGATTGGGCTTAAAATTTACATCGATGCCTAGTTCGCGTAATTCATTTAAAAGCTTATCGATTTTTCTTACATCAGCACTTAAGTGATTTCTAAAAACACCTATATCTATGAGTTTTGCTGCGGCTTTATTGGCTAAAAGCATACAATCTTCGATCAAATTATGCGAAGGCGTGTCTTTTTCAAAAACTGTGCTTTTTAGACTTAAATTTTCATCTAAGTTCATTCTTAATTCTTCGGTGCGAAATTCAAAGGCATTTTTAAGACGCATTTTGCGTAAATTTTTTGTGATTTCAAAAAGCTCATAAAGCCATGAAAGCTCTTTTAAATCAGGTTTTTGTATCAAAATTTCATCAACTTCATCATAATTAAAACGGCGTTTTGAGTTGATAATACCTTCAAAAAGTTCTTCTTTTATGACTTTATTTTCATGATCGAGTGTGATTTTAAAACAATACGCTAAGCGATCTAAATGAGGTTTTAAAGAACAGATATTTTCACTTAAAGGACGAGGTAACATAGGTATAGCAATATGTGGAAAATAAATAGAAAATCCACGATTTCTTGCTTCTTTATCTATAGCACTATAAGCATAAACATATTCGCTAACATCAGCAATAGCTACATAAATTTCTCGTTTTTGAGTGTCAAAATAAATCGCATCATCAAAATCTTTTGCATGTATAGGATCTATAGTGCAAAAAGGCAAGGCTCTTAAATCCATGCGATTTTCATACATACTCGCATCAACGCTATCACCGTTTGCTAGAGCTTCTTTGATACAAGCGTCGCTAAATTCGTTATTTTTATTAAAAAGAGCTAAGGAGATTTTTTCATCTACGCTTTCATCATCGATATGTCCTAAAACTTCTATGATATTGTTATTTTCATTTTCTATTTTTAAAATTGTCCCTAAAGGTAGTGCTTTTAAGGATTTTTGAGAAGTTTTTAAGGCAGTGCTTAATCCTGTTTTGATATTCATTCCAAGCACGGCTTGGCCATACCTTTTGGTAATCACTAAAGAGGTTTCATTGGCTCTTTTTAGAACTAAAATCACCTTTGCACTGGGGCGTTTTTTCTTTAAAGGTAGAAGTTTTACTGCGACTATATCTTTATAGTTTGCACCTTTTAGGTTTTTGTTTTCTATCAAAAGATCTTTTTTGAAACTTTCATCAAAGCATTGTAAAAAACCTGTGCCTTTGCTCGAAATATCAAGTACTCCAAAGGCAAAACCATTGTTAAGATAATATTTGTTTTTGTGTTCTTTGATGATATGATTGGCTAAAAGCTCTCTTAAAATTTGTTTAAATTCATTGCTTACTTCATGAGAGTTAATGCCATAACTAAGACTGTTTAAAAATTCTTTCACTTTTGATACTTTATGATTTTTTGTAAAATTCTTACATAAAGTTTATAAAAAAAATATGAAATTTATACTTTAATTGCTATAATAATACCTTTAATTTTTGAATTTTTAAGGAGTGAATATGGCTATTACAGTATATTATGATAAAGATTGTGATTTAAATTTAATCAAATCAAAAAAAGTAGCAATTATAGGCTTTGGCTCTCAAGGGCACGCTCATGCGATGAATTTAAGAGATAATGGCGTAAATGTAATTATCGGACTTCGTGAAGGTAGTGTAAGTGCTGTTAAAGCAAAAAATGCTGGTTTTGAAGTAATGAGTGTAAGTGAAGCTTCTAAGACAGCAGATGTGATTATGATTTTAGCTCCTGATGAAATTCAAGCAGATATTTTTAATGTCGAAATAAAACCAAATTTAAGCGAAGGCAAGGCTATAGCTTTTGCGCACGGTTTTAATATCCATTATGGTCAAATTGTTGCTCCAAAAGGTATAGATGTTATCATGATAGCACCTAAAGCACCAGGACACACAGTAAGAAATGAATTTACTTTAGGAGGTGGAACTCCTTGCTTGATAGCTATTCATCAAGATGAAAGTAAAAATGCTAAAAATTTAGCCTTAAGTTATGCAAGTGCGATTGGGGGCGGACGCACAGGTATTATAGAAACAACCTTTAAAGCCGAAACAGAAACAGATCTTTTTGGTGAACAAGCCGTGCTTTGTGGTGGACTTAGTGCTTTAATTCAAGCAGGTTTTGAGACTTTGGTTGAAGCAGGTTATGAACCTGAAATGGCTTATTTTGAGTGTTTGCATGAAATGAAACTTATTGTGGATTTGATTTATCAAGGTGGTATTGCAGATATGCGTTATTCTATCTCAAATACTGCAGAATACGGCGATTATATTACAGGACCAAAGATTATCACCGAAGAGACTAAAAAAGCGATGAAAGGTGTTTTAAAAGATATACAAAATGGTGTTTTTGCAAAAGATTTTATCTTAGAACGCCGTGCAGGTTTTGCTAGAATGCATGCAGAACGCAAAAATATGAATGATTCTTTGATAGAAAAAACAGGGCGTAATTTGCGTGCTATGATGCCTTGGATCAGTGCTAAAAAATTAGTAGATAAAGATAAGAACTAAACATTGTCAAAGAAAAAATTAGTTCAAATTCAGCGTTATTTAATCATAGCTATACTTTTTTTACTTTGTATAGCTTTAGCTTTGGGAATTTTAGTAAAATATCAAAATTCCCAAGATGTTTCTTCTGTTAAGTCGGATTATTTTATTGATAAACAAGAAGACTTAATGTCATCAAACAAAGATCATTATGAAATTGGTATTTTTCAAGAGAATGAGTTTGATAATAATAAATCTGTAAGTATTTTAGAGCAAAAAATTCAAGAAATTGATGATTTAAACACAAGTTTAAATGAGCAAAATTTAAGCAATGTAGAGCAGAATTTAAGTTTAGGGCAAAATCAGAGTTTAGAACAAAATTTTATTCCAAAAGATACAAATTTAACCCAAGATCAAAATTTAACTTTTGATGAAGATATTCATTTAAATAAAATTTCTAAAAAACCAAAACTTGCTATTATTATCGATGATATGGCAAATGCAAGTCAGGTTAGAGGTTTAAAAGCTTTAAATTTAAAGTTAAATCCTTCTTTTTTTCCGCCAGATAAAAACCATAGTGAAACGCCAAAACTTGCTTTAAAATTTGATTTTTATATGGTGCATTTACCTTTAGCAGCGATTAATTATAATAAACCAGAAATTGATACTTTAAATCCAAATGATAGCAAAGAAAGAATTTTTAAAAAAATCAAGCAAATTAAAAAAGATTTTAAGGATTTAAGATATATCAATAATCACACAGGAAGTTTATTTACAAGCAATGAAGAAGCTATGAGAAAGCTTTATGAGGCTTTAAAAAATCAAAATATATTTTTTGTAGATTCTAAAACTATAGGCAATTCTAAGGCAAACAAAATCGCTAAAGAACTTAGTATCCCTTATATACAAAGAGATGTGTTTTTAGATAATGAAGATGATGTTAATTATGTTAAAAAACAACTCGAAAGCGCAGTAAAACTCGCACAAAAAAAAGGTTTTGTTATAGCCATAGGACATCCTAGGAAAAATACTTTTAAAGCCTTAGAGCAAAGTAAAGATTTGTTAAAAGGCGTTGATCTTGTGTATTTGAGTGAAATTTATGGCAAGTGAAATTTTGCCTGATGAATTTTTAGAACTTTTTAAAGATTTAAAAAAGCCTCCTAAAAAATTGCACTATAAAGGAAATTTATCTTTATTAAAACAAGATAAAATCGCTATTATAGGTTCAAGGCGTATGAGTGTTTATACGAGAAATTGTGTTTTTTCTTTAGCGAGTATGCTTAAAAATGCTCATCTTTGTGTGGTAAGTGGCGGTGCTTTGGGTGTGGATATCACCGCAAGTATGGCGGCTATGCCAAATACTATAGGTATTTTTGCCAATGGTTTAGATCAAATTTATCCAAGAACTAATGAAAAAATCATTAAGCAAATTTATGAAAATGCTTTAGCTTTAAGCGAATACGAAGATGATTATTTGCCAAAAAATTATGACTTTTTACTAAGAAATCGTTTGGTTATTGCTTTAAGTAAGGCCGTTGTGGTTGCACAAGCAGATATAAAAAGTGGTTCTATGCAAAGTGCAAAACTTGCTTTAGAACTCAATAAGCCTTTATATGTTTTACCGCAAAGACTAGGAGAAAGCACAGCAACTAATTTACTTTTAAAGGAAAATAAAGCAAAGTTAATTTGTGATTTTAAAGAATTTGTAAGTGAATTTGCAAGTATAGATATGAATCAAGATGAGTTTTTAGAGTTTTGTAAAAAAGGTGTGAGTGTTGATGAGGCTTTAAAAATTTATGGACAAAAAGTTTATGAATATGAACTTGAGGGAAAAATTTCCATAGAAGGGCTTTTTATAAGGGTTTTAGTATGAGAGCTTTGGCTTTAGATGTAGGTTTAAAACGCATAGGTGTAGCGCTTTGCATAGATAAAAAGATCGCTTTGCCTTTAGATGCAGTTTTAAGAAAAAATCGCAATCAAGCCGCTAATGAAATCAAAAATTTACTTAAAATACATGAAATTTCTTTACTCATTGTAGGCATTCCTAAGGGTGGATCAAGCGAAGAAGAAATGACAAGACGCATTAAGCATTTTGTTTCTTTGCTTGAATTTGATAAAGAAATTTGTTTTGTAGATGAAAGCGGAACAAGTAAAGAAGCTTTAGAATACGGCATAGCCGATACGCGCAAAAAAGATGGTAAATTAGATTCTTTAGCTGCTTTTATCATGATAAAGGATTATTTTGCTCTCTAGAATAGAAAAACTTTATACTAAAGATGAAATGCAAAATATTTTATCTTCTTTTGCTCAAGAAAAAAATGTTTGTGTATTTGCAAATACTTTAAAAACTAGCATTGAAGAATTAGAAAAAGAATTTTTAAAACAAAATTTAAAATTTAAAAAGATCAATGTTTATTGTTATTTGTTTGATGCCAAAGATAAGGCTATCTTAAGTTCTATGAAAGCTTTTAATGAGGCGCACTTTTATATACAAAATTATTCTTCTTATTTGTGTGCTTTAAATTTAGAGGTCAAAGCAGGGCAAAGTGTTCTTGATATGTGTGCAGCTCCGGGTGGCAAAAGTATCAATCTTGCAAATTTTATGCAAAATACAGGTTATTTAGCTTGTAATGAGATAAGTAGGGATAGATTTTTTATTTTGCAAAAAAATCTTAAAAATTACGGCGTGAATGCTAAAGTTTTTATGAAAGATGGTAAAAATATAGGCAATTTATGCCCTTTAAAATTTGATAAAATCTTACTTGATGCACCTTGTTCAACTTTTGCTAAAATAGGTTTTGATTTGGAAAAAAGTTATAAAGAAATCAAAAATATTGCAAAAACTCAAAAAAAACTTCTACATTCTGCTTTAAAGGCATTAAAAATAGGCGGAGAGCTTGTATATAGTACTTGCACCTTTACCAAGGAAGAAAATGAAGAAGTGATAGAGAATGCTTTAAAAAGCGAGTTTAAATTAGAGCTTTTAGATATTGATTTGGAAAATGTTGAGGCTAAAGCAGGGCAAAGTGAAGAATTTGCTGAAATTTCAAAATGCAGACGGATTTTACCAAGCTTAGACTATGATGGATTTTTTATAGCTAAGCTTAGGAAATTATGTTAATTGATAAAATTATTCACATTTAAATACAAATTCATAAAAAAACTTAAAAAACAATAAATAATTTTTTCTTTATTTTAAAGCTTAAAGTTCTATTTTTAAGTACTTTGAAAAGAAAATCACAGCGTGAAAAGGCTGTGAATAAAGTTGAAATTTTTTTAACCTTAAAAAGATGAAATTAGTCTGATTGTATTTTTTGCAGTTTTGGAGCTATTACAGCTTGACAATATCCTTGATTGGGATTATTTATAAAATAATGTTGATGATAGTTTTCAGCTTTGTAATAAGTTTGCAATCTTGAAATTTTAGTAACTATTTTTTTGCTAAATATTTTTTGCTGTTCTTCGATGAAATTTTGAGCTAAAATTTTATCTTCTTCATTTTCGTAAAAGATTATTGATCGATATTGTATACCAATATCTCCACCTTGTTTATCTATACTTGTTGGATCATGAATTTTAAAAAAGAGTGTTAAGATTTCAAGAAGAGAGATTTGTTTTTCATCGTAATTTATTTTGACAACTTCTATGTTGCCATCACCATTACACACGCTTTCATAGCTAGGATTTGGATTTCCTCCGCTATATCCAACTTCAGTATCGATTACACCTTTTAGGCGTTCAAATACGGCTTCAACACACCAAAAACAACCACCACCTAAAACGATATTTTTCATTGCGAGTTTTCCTTGAGTTTAGCCCTTTGAAGGGCTAGGATTATTTGTAGTTTTTGATTGCTTTTTCTAAAATTTCAATTGCAGCTTTTTCATCTTTGAAATCTTGCACTTTAACCCATTTATTTGGTTCTAAAATTTTATAAGTTTCAAAGAAATTTTTGATTTTATTTAAAGTTGCTTGTGGTAAATCTGTGTAAGTTTTTATATTGTCATATCTTGCATCTATTTTTGAATTTGGAACCGCAAGAAGTTTTTCATCCATTCCGCTTTCATCTTCCATGATTAAAACACCGATTAAGCGGCAAGAAATCACGGCTCCAGCTTGGATAGGATATTCATTAAGCACTAAAATATCCACAGGATCACCATCATCAGCCAAAGTATTGGCAATAAAACCATAGTTTGCTGGGTAAAACATCGCACTAGCCATAACGCGATCTACCATGATAGCACCACTATTTTTATCGATTTCGTATTTGATATTTGAGCCGTATGGAATTTCGATTACGGCATTGATTTTATTTGGAATATCTCCGATTTTGATTTTGCTTAAATCCATTTTTTCTCCTTATATACTTTGAATTTTTTTAATCAGTTCTTTCATGTCTGCAACGATAGGTTCGATAGTGCGTTCCCCGTCGATAATAAAATGAAGTTTTTTCTTTTGATAAAAATCTAAAATTTCATTTAAAGGTTCTGTATAAACTTTCATTCTATTATAAAACACTTCTTCATTATCATCTGCACCACGATTTCTGCCTAAAACTCTTTCTTTGGCAACTTCTTCGCTTACTCTTACTTCTATGACACCTTTAAGACAAATTTCATTTTGCTCGCTTAAAACCTTGTCAAATTCCATCATTTGTTCTACGCTTCTTGGATAGCCATCGATGATGATAGTTTTAGTTGGAGCAGCTTTTAGAGCATAAACTATAGTATTTACAACAACATCTAAAGGAACAAGATTGCCTTTGGAGATAAAACTATCTATAGTTTTTCCAAGCTCACTCCCACTTGCTACTTCAGCTCTTAAAAGATCCCCTGTTGAATAGTGTGTGATATTTGTCGCATCTGCTTGTGCAATTAAACTAGCATCGGTAGTTTTTCCACTACCTGGTGCACCTATGATTAAAAACAATTCTTTCATTTTATATTCTCCCTTAATTTGATTCCTAATTCTCTCATTGCTTCATTGCTAGCAGGCGATGGCGCATCTGTCATTAAGCATTGCGCTCTTTGGGTTTTTGGAAAGGCTATAACCTCTCTTATGCTGTTTGCTCCTGTAACTAGCATGATGAGTCTATCAAGTCCTATAGCGATACCTCCATGTGGTGGAGCACCAAAACTTAAAGCATCAAGTAAGAAACCAAATTTTTCTTTTTGTTGTTCTTCATCGATATTTAAAAGTTTAAATACTTTTTGTTGAATATCGTTTTTATGGATTCTTATACTACCTCCACCTAGCTCAATACCATTTAACACTACATCATAAGCAATAGATGAAATTTCTTCTAAATCATTTTCATTGATATTTTTTGGCATGGTAAAAGGATGGTGCATCGCAGAATAACTTCCATCATCATTTTGCTCAAACATAGGAAAATCAATAACCCATAAGAATTCTAAGGCATTTGGATCTATAAGATTTAACTCGTTGGCTAAGAAAATTCTAAATCTTCCCATATAATCAAGCACGGTTTTTTTAGCTCCTGCGCCGAAAAATACCACATCTCCTACTTCAAGTTCACAGCGTTTGCTTAGCTCATTTAAATCTTCTTCGCTAAAGAATTTACAAAGTGGACCTTTAAGCCCATCTTCTTTAACTTGTATAAAAGCTAAGCCTTGAGCACCAAATTTACGCACAAATTCTTCAAATCTTTGCATTTGTCTTTTTGAAAAAATAGTATCACCTTTTGGAACACGTATGGCTTTGATGCGATTTTTCTTTGTATCTTTGGCAATATTTGCAAAAATTTCATTATTTGACTTAGCGAAAATATCAATCACATCAATAAATTTAAGATCAAATCTTAAATCCGGCTTATCAGAGCCATAATTTTCCATAGCGTCTTTGTATTGCATTTGTCTAAAAGGGGTTTGAATTTCTTTGCCGCAAGCTTTGAAAATATCTTTTAAAAAAGTTTCAGCTACATTGATTACATCTTTTTGTTCGCAAAAACTCATTTCAACATCAATTTGTGTGAATTCAGGTTGGCGATCAGCTCTTAAATCTTCATCTCTAAAACATTTTGCGATTTGAAAATAACGATCAAAACCGCTACACATTAAAAGTTGTTTGAAAAGCTGAGGGCTTTGTGGAAGAGCATAAAATTCACCCTGATGCACACGAGAAGGCACGAGATAATCTCTTGCGCCTTCGGGAGTAGCTTTGGTAAGAATAGGGGTTTCAACTTCTAAAAATCCCATATTTGCCAAAGAATTTCTAGCTGCTATACAAGCTTTAGAACGCAAGGCAAAATTTTCATAAAGTTTAGGATTTCTTAAATCTAAAAAGCGATATTTTAAGCGTAATTCTTCATTTACACTTTCATCAGCGATAGCAAAAGGAGATACGGCACTTTCATTTTCTATGGTAAGTTTAGAAACAACTACTTCGATTTCTCCTGTTTTTAATTTAGGATTTACAAGTCCTTCGCCACGCGGACGAATAGTGCCTTCTGCAATAAGTACAAATTCATTTCTTGCATTGGAAGCGATTTCATGAGCTTCTTTGCTATCATTTGGATCACAAACAAGTTGGATAATACCACTTCTATCTCTTAAATCTATAAAAATAACTCCACCATGATCGCGGTAGCTATTTACCCAACCGCAAAGTTTAACGCTTTGACCAACATGGGAAATTCCCAAGTCTGTATTATAATGACTTCGCAAATTTATTCCTTGAAAAAAGATTTTTTAAGATAATGAGCAAAATTATAGTATTTTTATTCTTTTGCTTTGCTAAGATTTGATATAATTTTTTATGCAAAATAAAATAGATTATAAAAATATTAAAAAAATTGGACTTGTTACACGACCCAATGTGAGTTTAGATAAGGAAATTTTAAAACTTCAATCGATTTTATCTATATATAAAGTTGAACTTGTATTGTTTAAAGAAAGTTCTGAAATTTTAGATTTGCCAAAGTATGGATTGGATGATTTGTTTAAAATATCTGATTTTGTTATTTCTTTAGGTGGAGATGGAACTTTGATTTCTTTATGTCGTAAAGCTTGTGAATATGATAAAGCAGTTTTAGGAATTCATGCTGGACATTTAGGTTTTTTAACAGATTTTAAAGTTGATGAAGCTGAAAATTTTTTTCAAGCTTTTTTTCAAGGAGAATTTAGAATAGAAAAGCCTTATTTGTTAAGTGTTTTTTTAGAAGATAAGCAAGGAAAAATTTTAGAAAAATTAGCTTTTAACGATGTGGTCATCAGTAAAAACAATCAAGCTTCTATGGCTCATATAGAAGTTTTTAGAAAAGAAAAGAAATTTAATGAATATTTTGGAGATGGGCTTATTGTTGCAACTCCTGCGGGTTCAACAGCTTATAATTTAAGTGCAAATGGGCCCATAGTTTATACTTTAGCTCAAGCTTTTATCTTAACTCCTGTTTGTTCTCATTCTTTAACACAACGCCCTATTGTCTTACCAAAAGGTTTTGAAATAGAGATTATGGCAAAGGATTGTATACTTTGCATTGATGGGCAAGAAAATTATAAAATGAATGATTTTAAAAGTATAAAAGTGGGTTTAAGTGATAAAAATGTGGCTTTAATTCATCCAAAAAATAGGGATTATTTTCAAATTTTAAAAGAAAAATTACACTGGGGAAATTGATGATAAATAGAATTTTTATGAAAGAAAATCTTGGTTTTAAAAAGGCTGAGCTTGAAATTTCTAAAGGGCTTACCGTTTTTACAGGCCTAAGTGGAGCTGGAAAATCGGTCTTGTTTAAAGGAATTTTATCCGCATTTTCTTTGAGTGAAAGTGAGGCTAAAATTGTCGAAATAGAACTAGATGATAAGTTGGATTTAGAAAGTTTTGGTATAGAAAGTGAAGAGGAGAATGTTTTTAAGCTTTTAAAAGAAAAAAACACAAAATATTTTATTAACAATCAAAGCATAGCGAAAAAAAGTTTGCAAAATTTAAGTAAAACTTTTATTAAGTATTTAAGTGCAAAGGAAAATAACGAATTTGGAAATGAAAAATTTTTAAATCTCTTAGATGCCTTGGAGATGCAAGAAAATACAAATTTTGTTTCCTTTTTAGAAGATTTTAAAAAAGATTTTAATGCTTATAGTCAAATTTCTAATGAGTTTAATGTAATTTTAGAAGAAGAAAAAAAAGTAGAAGAATTAAAAGAATTAGCTAGAGTACAAATTGAAAAAATTTCAAGCATTAATCCTAAAATAGGTGAGTATGAAGAGCTTTTAATACTTAAAAAAAAGCTTTCTAAAAAAGATAAATTAGAAGAAGCTTGGAGTAAGACAGAGCATATTTTTGAGCTTGAAAAAGTTGTTATTGAAGCTTTAAATTTAAGCGAAGTTGATCCGAGTTTTTTTAGTGAATGTTTAAATGAATTGCGTGTGATTTGCGAAAATCAAAAAATGGAAGATTTGGATTTTGATGTGGAGACACTTTTAGATCGCATTGAAAATTTATCCTATCTCATCAAGCGTTATGAAAGCATAGAAAATGCTTTAGAAGTTTTAAAACAAAAAAAACATGAACTAGAACATTATGAAAATTTAAGTTTTGAAAAAAAAGAACTTGAAAAAAAATTTCAAGAATTAAAACAAAAATTAGAAGAAAAAGCACAAATTTTAACTCAAGCAAGAAAGAAAAACCTTAAAAAATTAGAAAAATGTTTAAATAATTATCTTAAAGATCTTTATATGAAAGACGCAAGTTTGACACTTAAAGAAAATGAAAAAATTTCAATTTTAGGTAAAGATGAGATAATACTAGATATTAATTTAGCTCATTTAAAAAATTTAAGTTCGGGTGAATTAAATCGCTTAAGACTTGCTTTTATAGCCACAGAATGTAAAATTTTAAATGCAGGTAAAGGGATATTATTTTTAGATGAAATTGATGCAAATTTAAGCGGAAAAGAGGCTATGAGTATAGCCAAGGTTTTAGAGGAGCTTTCTAAGTTTTATCAAATTTTTGCTATTTCTCATTTGCCTCAACTTTCCTCTAAGGCGCATAATCATTTTTTAGTTGAAAAAAATGGCGAAGAAAGTAAGGTAAAAAAGCTTGATCAAGAAGAAAGAATTAAAGAGCTTGCTAGGATGGTAAGTGGAGAGCTTGTTAGTTATGAAGCAATCGAATTTGCTAAGACCTTGTTTAAGAATTAAGCGGATTTTTTATTTTGCTATGTTAAAATATACAACTATAAAATTTCCTTTCTTTTGAAACAAATATATTAAAAATTTTAGATATAAAGGTATTTTACACACTATGAATAAGAAAATTTTAATTATTGATGACAATAAAATGCTCGGCAAACTTTTAGCTAAAAAAATTCAAATGACTTTAGATTATGAGGTAGATATTGCTTTTGGTTTTGCCGAAGCTAAGGAATTAATGAATAATGATTATTTTTTAGCTTTTGTGGATTTATGTTTGCCAGATGCCCCAAATGGTGAAGTTGTGGATTATGTTATTGAAAAGAAAATTCCTGCTATTGTTCTTACAGCTAGTGGCGATAAGGCTACTAAAGAAAAATTTATGGATAAAGATATATTAGATTATATTTTTAAAGAAAGTGAAACTTGCATTGATGAGATTATTAGTTCTATTGTAAAACTTAATCAATATGCAAAAACTAAAGTGATTTTAGCTATGAGCAAGCTACCTGAACGTAATGAAATTAAAAAAATACTTACTCAAAGACAATTTAATGTTTTAGCTGCAGCTCATGGTGAAGAAGCAATGAGTTATTTAAATGATAATAATGATGTTAAGCTTATTATAGCAGATGTCAATATGCCAGTAATTAGCGGTTTTGAGCTTTTGACTCAAGTAAGAGAACGTTTTAGTGATGATGAATTAGGTGTGATTCTTTTGGGGGATTATAATGATTCATTTGAAGCGAATTCTTTTAAAAATGGAGTTAATGAGTATTTGTTTAAGCCTTTAAGCAAGGAAAGTTTTAATTGTCGCTTAGATCGTTGTTTATCTTACATGGATGATAAAAAATTTTTAAGCACTTATAATGTTTTAGATCCTGTATCTGGGGTTAAAAATTATAATGCTTTAATCGATGGAATAGATGATTATTTTAACGAAATAGCAACAAAAGACGAGGAATTTGCTTTTGCTTTTTTAGATATAGATAATCTTCAAATGATTAACGATGAATACGGCCGTGAAGTTGGTGATGAAGTAATTAAAATCTGTGCTAATGAAATAGTTAATGAAACTAAAGGAAGAGATCTTGTAGGTAGATATAGTGCAGAAAAAATTTGCATTTTGCTTAAAAATATATCCCAAGAAAGAGCGATTAAAATCTTTTCTCGTATACGAGTAAATATAAAAAAGGCTGGTGTTTTAGTTAATTTAGATGAAGTCTTTTTTACAGCTTCTATAGGCGTGGTTTTTGGAAAAAGTGGAGATAAGATTGATTCTTTGGTTGATAAAGCAAGTAAAATATTGTCTCAAGCAAAAGATAATGGCAAGGATAGAGTTGAAGTATGTTCTTAAATCTTGATTTTCAAGATGGTTTAAGGATTGTTGATACACATTGCCATCTAGACAGTGAAGCATTTAAAGATGATTTAGATGAAACTTTAAATCGTGCTTTTAAAAATGGTATAGAGAAAATCATCATACCTGGTGCTGATATAAAAGATTTGCCCTATGCAGCTACAATTGCTCATAAATATAAAAATATTTTTTTTGCAGCAGGAGTGCATCCTTATGAAATTGATAATTATGATGAGAAAATTTTAAGGCAGTATTTATGCGATGAAAAATGTGTAGCTGTAGGTGAATGTGGGCTTGATTATTTCCGTTTTAAAAGTGATCTTGCTGAAGAAATTCAAAAAGAAAAAGAAAATCAAAAAAAGATTTTTATCGCACAGCTTGAACTTGCTATTGAATTTAAAAAACCTGTTATCATCCACTCAAGAGAAGCAAATCATGATACCTATGAGATTTTACATGGGTATTCTAAGGATCTTGTAGGAGGAGTTTTACACTGCTTTAATGCAAGCGAACATTTGCTAACTCTTTTTGAAGATGGATTTTATTTTGGTATTGGGGGAGTTTTAACTTTTAAAAATGCTAAGAAATTAGTTGAGATTTTGCCTAAAATTCCAAAAGATAGACTACTACTTGAAACTGATGCTCCATATCTTACTCCAGAGCCTTATCGCGGTAAAAGAAATGAACCTTTGTTAACTCAATTTGTAGCAAACAAAATGTGTGAAGTATTGAATTTATCAAGAAAAGAACTTCTAGAAATTTGTTTTAACAATTCTGAAAAATTATTTTTTAAAGGTTATTAATGAAAAAAATTTTATTGTGTTTTTTAATATGTTTTAATTTTCTTTTTGCACAAATTAATACTCCTGAATTTTATGAAAGACAAATGAATGTTTTAAGAAATTTAGATATTAATCCAAGTTTTATCAGTGATTTGATTTTTGTGCAAACTCAACAAGATATAAAATCAAAACATGCTCAAACTTTAATAGATAGCATGCAAAATTTTTCAAAAGTTACTCCTATGATAAGAAAAATTTTAGCCCAGCAGGAAGTTCCTGATGAGATTTTGTATCTAGCTATGGTTGAATCAGGCTTGAAAACTCATAGCGTTTCTAATGCCAAGGCTGTAGGGGTTTGGCAATTTATGCAACCAACAGCTAGAAATTTGGGTTTAAGAATCGATGCTTATGTTGATGAAAGGCGTGATCCAGTCAAGTCAACTTATGCCGCTACAAATTATTTAAAAGAGTTAAAAGAAGAATTTGGCAAATGGTATTTGGCACTTTTAGCTTATAATTGCGGAAATGGCAAGCTAAGACAAGCTATCAAGCAAGCAGGAAGTGATGATTTAAGTGTTTTATTGAACCCTGATAAGAAATATCTTTCTTTAGAAACTAGAAATTTTATAAGAAAGATTTTAACGCTTGCTTTTTTAGCTAATGATAGGGATTTTTTACTAGATAAAGATGCGTCTTTAATGAATTATGCTTTAAGCAATGAATTTGCAAAAGTTGATGTGCCTTCTTCTGCATCTTTAAAAGAAATAGCTAAAAATTTAAATATGGATCTTGCAACTTTTAAGAAATATAATCCACAATTTAAACATAATTTTACGCCTCCTGGTAAAGGGTATTATATGTATATACCACTTAATAAAGTAGCATTTTTTGATAAAAATTTTAAAGCAGAAAAACTTGCGAAGGTTGATACAACTATACCTATGACAAGAACTTATACCGTTAAGTCTGGTGACTCTTTATATAAAATAGCAAAAAATTATAATATAAGTGTTGATGAAATTCGAGAATTCAATAAAATAGCAAAAAATCATCTTAGTATTAATCAAAAATTAATTATACCAATCAAGGAGAATAAAAATGCAAATAAAAACAATTACACTAAAGTTGTCAGCCGTTAGTCTAGGGGCTTTATTTTTTAGTGGTTGTTTAGGCACTAGTTTTTTTTCTAGCTTGGATAATGCTCAAGTGTATTATCCTTCAAATGATTTTAAAAGCAGTCCTAGTTCTTCAGGGACTAAAGGAACGATGAAGCCTTATACTATCAATGGTAAAACTTATTATCCTACTGTTGTAGCAGTAGGCGAAACTGCTGATGGTATTGCGAGTTGGTACGGGCCAGGCTTTCACGGCAAGAAAACCTCTAATGGCGAAACCTATAATCAAAATGCTTTAACCGCGGCTCATAAAACTTTACCTATGAATACCATCTTAAAAGTAACCAATCTAAATAACAATCGTCAAGTTACCGTTCGTGTGAATGATAGAGGTCCTTTTGTAAATAATCGTATTATAGATTTATCAAAAGGAGCTGCTAGTCAAATTGATATGATTGCTTCAGGAATAGCTCCAGTAAGGCTTGAGGTTATAGGGTTTGGATCAAGTAATTCGGGTAATAATATTGTGCATTCTAATGTAAACTATGGAAATAGTGGAGAGATTGCAAATAATGGACAAATTTATGAAGGTGGAAATTTTATGGTTCAAATTGGAGCCTTTAAAAACCCAGCTGGAGCACAAACGATAGCAGCAAGATATAAAACTTATAGAACTTATAGCTCTACTATACGCACAAGCTCAGTAGATGGCTTAAATCGCGTTTTCTTAACAGGCTTTAGAAGTGAAGATGAAGCAAGAGATTTTGCTGCAAGTGGTGCATTTGTAGGTGCATTTGTTGTAAGAGAGTAGAAATTATGACAGAATTGATTTTTTTGGATGTAGATGGCTGTTTAACTGATGGAAAAATTATTTATACTTCTAATGGAGAATTTATTAAAGAATTTGATGTAAAAGATGGAGCGGCTATCGAGGCTTGGCTAAAGCTTGGTAAAAAAATTGCTATTATTACAGGTAGAAATTGTCCTTGTGTTGAAAAAAGAGCTAAAGATTTAAAAATAGAAATTTTATATCAAGGTATTAAGGATAAGTTAGCTTGCGCAAAAGAAATTTTACAAAAACTTAATTTAGATTTTTCTCAGTGTGCGGCTATTGGGGATTATTTTAACGATAAGGCTTTGCTTGAAAGTGTAGGACTTAGTTTTAAGCCAAAAGATGGTCATAAAGATTTAAATGTAGACATAATGCTTAGCAAAAAAGGTGGTAAGGCTGCTGTAGCACAGATGATAGAAATTTTAGTAGAAAAAAATCATCTAGAAGAAGAATGGAATAAGCTTTGGCTATAAAAATTTTTGGAATTTTAATTGCTCTTTTTACAATTACTTTTACGATTTTAAGTTTGCAAGATCCGTATTCTTTAAATTTGCAAACTAATGCTTTAAATTTTAAAAATATTGAGGCTAAAAATTTGAAAGCTTATGAGAGTAATGCTAGTACAATTAAGGCATATTATAAGGCAAATTCTTGGGTGAGATATGCAGATAGAGATGAATTTAATGATTTTATTACTTTAAATTTAGATTTTAATCTTAGTGCGAATCGTTTAGAGTTTTTCAATAAAGATATGAGCAAGGTTTTGTTTGAAGGAAATGTTACTTATATAGGTTCTAATAATGTCAAAATTATTTCTCAAGAGGTAGAATACCAACCTAAGGATAAAATTTTACACACAAATACTAATTTTAAAGCTCTGATCAATGGAAGTATTATTAACGGAAATACTTTAAACTATGATGTAAAAAACAAAATTTTAAATATCCAAGGAGTAAATGCGTGGTTGCAAGACAAATAATTTTATTGTTAGCTTGTGTAAGTGTAACTTGGGCAACTCAAATTGAAGTAAAAGCTTTAAATTTTTACTCAGATGAAAATAAGGGTGAAAGTATTCTTAGTGGAAATGTAGAAGTAATTAGAGGTGATGATATTTTAAATTCTGAAAAATTGATTATTTATACGGATAAAAATCGCAAACCTATTCGTTATGAAGCAATGCAAAATGCTAGGTTTAAGATTGTTTTAAAAGGTAAAACTTATAAAGGTAGTGGAGATAAATTTATTTATAATGTTATTAAAGATACTTACGAGATTAATGGTCATGCTTATATAAATGAGCTTGGAAGCAATCAAAAACTTTTTGGTGATAAAATAATAGTCGATAGAAAAGCTAATATTTATCGAGTGGAGAGTAAGGATCAAAAACCTGCTCGTTTTGTATTTGACCTTAAAGACAAATGATAATTAGTGCTAAATTTATCACTTCTTTAGTGAAATTTGATGAGAATTTGAGCTCAAATTTTAGTGAAGTAGCATTTTTGGGGCGTTCTAATGTCGGAAAAAGTTCTTTAATCAATTCTTTGTGTAAACAAAAAAATTTAGCCAAAAGTTCGGCAACTCCTGGAAAAACTCAGCTTATAAATTTTTTCGAAGTAATTTGCAAAAGAAATGAAGAAAAATTTAATATCAATTTTATCGATTTGCCAGGGTTTGGTTATGCAAAGGTTTCTAAAAATTTAAAAGAAATATGGAATCAAAACTTAGATGAATTTTTAAAATTAAGAACCTCGATAAAGTTATTTATACATTTAATCGACTCAAGACATACTCATTTAGAGATCGATGTAAATTTAAATGACTATTTGAAAAGATTTTTACGACCTGATCAAAAAATTTTAAAAGTTTTTACCAAATGCGATAAATTAAATCAAAGTGAAAAAGCTAAGTTAAAAAATGAATTTAAAGACTCTATTTTAGTTTCAAATTTGAATAAATTTGGCCTTGATTCTTTAGAAGATATTATTATCAATCAAACTTTAGGTCTTGATAAATGAGAAGAAATTTAAGTGCTTATAAAGCAAAATTTAATGGAGCTTATGTCTTTTTAGGATTTTTTTTTCTAATTTATCAGATTCTTGGTTCGACTTTTGTATATACCCCGTTACTTTATGGGATTTTTTTCTGTTATATGTTTTGCTTACTAGAAGAGAGAGAAAGAACTTTTTCAAAGCTTGATTTTAGATGGTATTTTTCTTTATTTTTTTTATTTTTTACTGATATAACTTATAATTTTTTTATTTTTTCATCTTGGTTGGCATTTTTTATTTTTTATTATCTTTGTGCAGATTGGATTAAGACAAATTTAAAAATTGGTAAATTTATCCCTGTTGTTTTTGTGCTTTGTGCTTACGGCATTATTTTGTTTTTGGATATGATATTGTCTTATATTGGAGATGAAAAAATTAAAATTTTAGGATGGGCGTATATTGTTTCAGTTTTTATAGAATGTTGTTTAGCTTATGTGTTTTTTAAAGGTAAAATTTAAATGAGAATGCGTTTAGTTGTTGGATTTATACTATTGTTTTTTATATTTTTATTAAGTCGTGTGTATTATTTGAGTATAAAATCAAATGTATATTATGAAGAACTTGCCAAACAAAATGCCATAAAAACCGAATTTTTAGCACCTGTTAGGGGTCAAATTACAGATAGAAATGGAACTTTATTGGCTATTAATGATTTGGGTTTTAGTATTTCTATTAAACCTTATTTAAGTATTAAAAAGTCAAATAAAGGAATTTTGGATAAAGAATTATCTGAACTTACAAATTTATTTCCCGATTTAAATGCTAGTAAATTAGCAGAAATTTATAAGAGAAATGATTCTTACTATAATCAAGATTTTATTAAAGTTGTAGATTTTATACCCTACGATGAGATTATTCCGCATTATTCAGAGTTAAATCTTAATAAAACAATAAAAATAGATCCTGTTGTAAAAAGAAAATATCCTTTTGGAAAATTAGCTTCGCATATTATTGGGTATGTAGGTAAGGCAAATTTGCAAGATGTTCAAGAAAATGAAATAGCAAAACTTTCTAACTATACGGGAAAAAGCGGTATAGAACGCTATTATAATGATATTTTACAAGGAGAAAAAGGAACTAGAGTTTATAAGGTTAATGCCTTAAATCAAGAAGTAGAACAGCTTTCTTACACTCCTGCTAAGTCTAATGATATAGAACTTACGATAGATATAGAGCTTCAGTCTTATTTAACTTCATTGTTTGAAGGGAATGCTGGGGCTGCTATAATTATGAATGTAAATGATGGATCTATTTTAGCTGCAGGGAGTTTCCCTGAATATGATCTTAATCCTTTTGTAACAGGGATTTCTTTTAAGGATTGGGATGAGCTTTCAAATAGTCTTGATCATCCTTTTACAAATAAACTTATAAATGGATATTATCCTCCAGGTTCTGTTGTAAAAATGGGAGTAGGGCTTTCTTTTTTAAATTCTAAAAATATTAGCCCATCGACTCAATATGTTTGCAATGGAAGCATTGAGCTTGGAGGCAGGTTTTTTAGATGTTGGAATCGATCAGGCCATGGACCTGTGGATTTAAAACATGCGATAAAATATAGTTGTGATGTTTATTTTTATAATGGCAGTTTGCAAGTTGGAATCGATCAAATAAGTGAAACTTTATCTCGCATTGGCTTTGGAGCGAAAACAGGGGTAGATTTACCTAGTGAATTTGTAGGGACTTTACCAAGCAAAGAATGGAAGATGCAAAGATATAGACAATCTTGGTTTCAAGGTGATACTTTAAATACAGCCATAGGTCAAGGTAATTTTCTTGCAACACCTATGCAAATTGCTAGATATACAGCTCAAATCGCAAAAGGTGGAGAGGTTATACCTCATTTTTTAAAAAGCATAGAAAATAATAATACAACCATAGAAAATCAAATGGATGAAAATAAAAAAGAAATTTTTACTTTGTTTGAAAAGAGTCAATTGTCTTATATAAGAGATGCAATGTATGCCGTTGCCAATGAGCAAGGAGGAACCTCTTATCGTTATTTGCATAATCTTGATGTGAAAGTTGCAGCAAAAACAGGAACCGCTCAGGTTGTGGGATTTTCACAAACAGATAAAAATAGAGTCGATGAAAAACAATTTGAGTATTATACTAGATCTCATGCGTGGCTTACTTCTTATGCTCCTTATTCTAAGCCAAAATATGTAGTTACCGTTCTTTTGGAGCATGGTGGGAGAAATATTACTTCAGGGGCAACTGTAGCTAAAATTTATCAAAAAATGATTGATCTTGGATATTTTAAATAATTTTTAGTTGTAAATTGAGTTTTTCAAAAAAAACTTTTTTAGCAATTGGTTTAAAAATCTTGTATTAAACAAATTATAAGTTTAATACAAGGAAAATTTATCTATGTTAACAAAAGTATCTTAAAAGATGGCTTTTGTTCTTTTTTCAAGCCAAACTAGAGCTTTTGGATAATCACCTAGCTTAGGAGAAAGTTTTTCAAATACTTCTTTGTGATAATTGTTTAACCATTCTTTTTCTTTTTCATCTAACATTTTTGTATCAATACAAGATATTTCAAAAGGACAAAGAGTAACAGGTTTAAAG